>NZ_SCFL01000050.1:0-6615 GCF_007000305.1 Rhizobium sp. rho-13.1
TATCCAGATCGCGATCACTCACAAGCGCCCAATCCAACTTTGTCAACAGAACCTAAGATTAAAGACGGGTTGCGGTTGCGAAGCCCTGCGATTATGGCATGCTCTTGTCATGAAACCGGAGGAAAGCATGCCGACATCAGTGCAGGACACTTTCGAGCGCCTCGAAACTGAGTGGAAAGAGTTTCGCGAGAACAACGACGATCACACTGACAACCAGAACGAACTCGATGCTGCCCTCGCAGAAATTAGTGTTCAACGCATCAAGGAGTTGGCGGTATTGGCAATAGTTTTCCGTTGATCCGTGTTTTTAAGGACAGGTTACTATTCACACGAATATTTCCATTTTCACGCACGTCTTTCACCAGCTGGGAAATAGCACAGATGAAATATGCACTTTTAGCGATAGTGATCCTTGCTGCACCGGCGGCCCAAGCCCAAACCGACACCCGCATTGCGCGGCCTGGCTGCATCGGGTCAGACTGCGGAATCACCCAAAGCAATCGACCGGGCGCCTATCTTAGAAAAACCCCCTCCGATCGCATTAACAGGCTAAACCACAAGACCGGTCGCTGCTACATTGACGGCCGCGGAAGACGGATTTGTAAACAGTAGGCTGCGAGTGCCCCTCTTCCTCGGCGGTCGTTAACCGTCTCAATAAACCATCACGAAAGCGTTTCCTGGCCAAGGTCACGATAGCTCGGTAGACAGTCAGTGGCACATGTGAAGAGGAAATTAACAATGCCTGCTGACACATCATCGTTTAAGTACGCGATCGAAACCCGCGCGGTAAGCTTCGGTAGATGGGTCTACGTCATTCGTTTGAGTGAAAACAAAAGTAGGCCAAGCCGGAAATTTCCGACGCAAGAAGCTGCATTAAGAGAGGCCAAGGAGTTACTTTCCTATATGCGATAGCACATGCACTCGAAAACTTGGAAAAAAACGGAGTGCCTGGTGCGAACGTCGGTCGCGTGCGCAAGAATCGCGATGAACTTAATGCAGCTCTCTGATCATCGTAACAAAATCTCACTGGCATTGACTGCGATCATGGGCCTAGTTCTCGATATAGGTTGAGCAGCGGAATACCAAGTTATTAGATGCTTTCTCGACGAAAATGGGGTAACGGTCGAGCTCAGCTATCTACACCAAATTGAGCCAAGTTTGCTCGACACCCAGGACTTCGCACTGTTCATGAACTATCGCCGTCTCTTTTTATCGGCCAGTATCGTTGTGGTCGCGGTCCTTACCAGCTCTTTCGCGAGCCGCTCGGCATTAGGCCTTGTGATCGACAGCTGTAAGTTCAATCTTTCCGTGACGGGTTCTACATTCCCCTGTTTGAAAATCGTAGAGTCTCCTCGCCCGTTGGCGGCCTATGCAATATTGCGGGAGCCGACGCACAAAGAGCGGACCATCCTCACTCCCCTTGACGCCATCAGCGGCATAGAAGATCCGCGCCTTATGGTGACAAATGGGCCGAATTATTTCGATGATGCCTGGAAGGAAAGATCGATCATTCTGGATGCCTATCCGCAAAAGGACGAGTGGCTGGATGCAGCCCTGGCCATAAACGCTGCAACGAACCGCACGCAGGATCACCTCCATATTCACATAGGATGCGTCTCTACGCGCTTTAAGTTCGCACTGAACGGAAAAAAAGACGAGATCGATGACCTTTCCTTCAGGAAAATAAGAACAAATACCCCCTGGCGTTCATTCTGGGTGAAGTTCTACGCTGCTGACAACCTGAGTGACATCAATCCGTTTCACATTGTTGCAGAAGATGTACCAGGCGCGCGCGAAAACATGCAAGATATTGCTATTGGCGTTGTAGGGGGCTCGTCGAGAAGTGGCCAACGGGGCTTTTACATTCTTGCCCAGCTCGTCGGGGATAGGGGGTTTCAAGGTTCGGCAGAGGACTTGCTGGACCCAAAGTGCCGCCGGTAGGCGTCGTGCCACAGAGCCGCACCGCATGGATGCGCTGCCGGAAAGGCTGGCATAAAATTGCGAGGTCATCTGACCGTCCGAGCCGATCTCATATGGCTCGCCGATCAAGTATCGGCAAGCTGCGCTCGTAATTTCCGACTTCAGCGCGGAGACCAGGTCACCATCAAGTCCTGAGAACATAGGGTTTCACTGAGGCGCTCTGTCTTCTTTACTTCAATTGAGCGTTCGGATTGCGTCTCGTGTGGTAACGGCGTCGGAAGTTGTCCCCGATGCGGTCGACGTGATCGAGTTTGCAATATTCAGGAACTTGAGCAGTTCGATCGAACCCGCATTGGAAATGTACAAGACATCCTTGTCCTGAAGTGCAAATTTCTGCGCCGCGAACAAGCCAGCTGGATCCCGCAAGTTCGCTCGGAACACCACCGGAACAGTTTCATCGCGGAACGACGCTGTGTTGATTTGCATGTCCTGCAAGATCTTCTTATCCACCAAGCGGTATAGCAGAACCTGGCCTGGGTTGGCCTGCGTATCCGAAAGCCCCCCAGCCTTGCCGATACCTTCATTGAGACTGAGATCGGTATCGTCAAAGTCGAAGCGACCGTTCGTCCCCGCCGCACCAAAGGCCACAAATGTGCGGCGATGACGGTCGGCGAAGATCGTGTCGCCGGGCGCGATATAAATATTTTCGATCGGGTTCTTGAGAAGCGTTTCGTAAGCCACGGTCGCCGTCTTGCCGCGCCTTTGAAGGGTTATATTTGTTTCCATGCCAGGGGTCGCAAGGCCACCCGCCTCGGACAGCGCGTCAAGAATACGATCACCGGCAGGACTTACTTCAATTTTCTTCGGACTGTTGACGTCCCCGAGCACGGCAACCTGACTGGACACTGAGCTTACGGTCGAGATCACCACTTGCGGCTCGATCGCTCGGCTCGCCAGTTTGTCTTCGACGTTACGCTCGACTTCTTCTTTCGATTTTCCAGCCGCCACGATACGTCCGGCGTAGGGGACGCTGATCGTGCCGCCGCGGTCGATGGTTTGATTTGGTAGTGTAACGAAGTTGCCAGCGCGGCTACCCGCATCGGCTGGAATGAAGAGGCCGCCGGACTGAGATTCAAAGATCGAGACTTGGACTACGTCGCCGTAGCCGAGTGGAACATCCGGAGCCCCACCGCGGCCGCCGCCAAAACTTTGCTTCAGTGAGGCGATGGACTTCTGGTCGAAAAATCTCAACGTGTTCTGATTCAGATCAATCATAGCGTAGTCAATGCCGACCTTACGGTCAGGAGATGAGACCTTTATCGAGGCCTGAGTGTCTATCAATTTCGCATCTGGCCCAGAACGGGGCAGATATGTGCAGCTGGAAAGCAATAAAATGCTTAAACAGACGAGGCTCGTACGCGAAATTACAATTTTGCTCATCTAAAACCCAGTCGCTTCTGCACCAAAGGATAATCACTGCCTCTATGTCAGAAGCTTGAAACCAGTAGCACGCCTGATGTAAAAAACTAGTATCAGTAACATTATCGCCAGCATTGTATCTGCCGTTAAAGTTAACGCCATTTGCGCGATCATCCACTGCAATGTCAATCGGAAGGTCCGTCGATATGATCGGAAATATTGTTAATGACACGCAGATTTACGAAACAATGTGGCAAGAGAGGCACAGCAGACTTGCAACCGACCGCAGAAGCTTTCGCTAGACTCTCTTTTAAGCCACATGGGGTCGGCTATGCTATAGGGTATGTTCAAGCGGAATGCAGCTGGCCAGGGCTTATATTTCCATACCCAATGGTAAAGAGTTTTGCCGCCGTCATTTAAACCTAGGCGGAGGTAATACTACCTTGGCTCTTCGCAATTGCGAGAAGCTCGGTCCTTCGAGCACCATCTAATTTGTGATATGACCTTTTCGGGTGTACCACAAAGCCTTCGCCTCACATGGGCTTTACTGGATCAGGATAAGTTCGGACTCTATAGCGGCGCCGACTGAAACGGTATTCAGTCAACCGGCTAACGCGCGTTGCGCAAGCGGACCAACATCCGCTGAACATTTACCCTGCCCGATTGGCAAGTTCGCCTGTTGACGCAGGCGGATTCGTGGTGGCAGCGTCCCAAGGTCTTGTTCTCCCTACATCGAGATGGTTCGCGCTCGCTGTACCGGTCAATAGCGGCTTATGGGCTGCAGCGAAGACCGGGAAGGCAGCGCGAGATGGGCACAAATCAGTTGCCGCCATTCTATGGGCATCCAAAGTTTTGCCCCTCTTCTCGACGGCGACCAACCGATCATTTACGGATCACCCCAGGCATAGCCAATCCGGCACGTCGGCCTTCCGTGGGCAGTGACTGTTTTCTGGCAGGAGAAAGTCGGTTCCGGCCTTTGATAGAGATGCTCTGAGCCGTTTGAAGATCGATTAGTGCCGGCCAAGCCGGCAAGACGGCTACTTCCCGTATTGTCTAGCGCTCAATATTAGGGGATGGGCAAACTTGGGTGCGCAGATCTCCAAGCAATAATCTCACGCGTTCGGCTCGCCCAGGGCCGACCGCAAGAACTTGTGCTTCCAAAGACCCATAAGGGGTCTTACGTCAGCCCTATGTGCCAGAGTGTTACAAATATCAGTTCGAGCGAGGCAAACTGTTTGAAAATAGATCAGATCATGTGACGCGTTTACGGGTTGTTAGCTCAGTCCAACGCCTTATCGAGACACATTTTCCGGGCTGAACTAGCCTCGTGATATGACGAATCGATTAAAATATCTGATCATTGCGATCTTGATTTCACTGATGATGTGGGCTGGCCTAGTCGCGTTAGGCCTATGGATCATCACTGATCCTCCGCCCTCTGGCATCATCACCGGGACCAATCCGCCGCCTCACGACAAGTAATTGGTGGGGTGCCATCAGCGTTTGTCCGAGACGGCAGCTGTGGTGCTCATATCGATGCCGTCGATGGATTTTCCGCTTATCCAGACCGCGCCTGAAATCAGGCTGCTCCAGAGGCCGATCGAAACCACGAAGGCAATGAAAATGTACTTTATCCGCGTCGACATCGGCTACACCAATTTTCTACTGAAGCAAGTAAGACGCTGCCGCGTTAATTTTAGATTAGCTGATTGAGTAGAATGGGATGGCATTCGGCAAGATACGCTTTTGAAGCTCGGCATGGTAAATATTGTCTATCTGGGATTGCTGCCCAGCCATCTAATGTTTGCATGCCTACCGATATCCTCCAGGGAAGTCGGAGTCGGCCTCACTCCTGGGCTGGCTGCGTGCGTCTGACGGACCCGAGACGGACGCTATCAAATACATGGCCGACAGCAATCTCCTTTGCTCTCTTCATCTGCCACTTAAATGCCCCCCTCTCCTAGTCATCTTGCATGGGCGGCCGCGCCAGCAGCCCATTCCGATCACTCTAGCGTGCACATCCGGCAGACCTGTCGCCGATGCTCCATGGGTTGAGCCCATGTCGACCGTCGAAGACACAAACGGATTGCCGTTCAAAGTAATTGCTCATCTCGCGCACGGTACGTCACAGCGATGATACGGGCGCGATCTTGAAGGGCAGCTACATTCCTATTTCTCTGCATAAGTAAAACTTTACCGTTTTGTCCTACAAGATCTCCACTGGCTTTTTTTAAAAGGCGTCATCTGCAAAGGAGATGAAACGGATGCTTTGTGCAATTTTTACAAACAAAGTCGCATCATCTTTCATCGCGCCGGTCGGCATTTTCCTTTCCATCATCACTATGCCAGCAGTGTCGCATGCTGCAGGGCCCGCCGGCCAAGCGAAGGGCAGTGGCACCGCCATAACCCGTATACTTGAAGGTGAACGCACCTTGGCACCGTTCGCAAGTGTCGTTTTTTGTGTTCAGCAGCCTGACCAGTGCAAAGACACTGGGGGTGCCGATGTCGTCATGCTAGACGAAGCCCACAGGCGCGAATTGACCGACGTTAATTCCGCCGTCAACCGTTCGATCCGTCCGGTCAACGACCCGCCCGGCACCGATATCTGGAGCGTTGATGTTGCACAGGGCGACTGTGAAGACTTTGCCCTGACAAAACGCAAGCACTTGTTGGCTTTGGGATGGTCCTCCCGAGCACTTCGGATCGCTGTCGCACGGACACCGTCTGGCGAGGGCCATGCCGTGCTGATCGCAAAGACGTCAGAAGGCGATCTTGTGCTGGATAACCGGACGGGCCGCATTAAAGACTGGCTCTCGACAGATCTGCGCTGGGTGATGTTTCAGTCGGAACAAGGTCCGCAGCAATGGGTGGGGCTGAAAACAGGCCGGCCAGCGACAATGATGGTCTCCAAAACCCCAGAAGCCCCTGCAACAGCGAAAATCACCCCGAGGGAGTTGAAAGCCCACCATCAGGGGCGTGGTGTCCACGCTTTGAGCAAGGTTCGCACAAGAACAAGCTCGCGCAGATCTCACTAAAGCCGGCACCTCCGTCAAAGAACCGAGTTCGAAAAACATTCCTGGCAAACAGCGTCGTATTTTCCAACTGACGCGAGAGTGCGTGAAGAGACCAGCCCCGCTGCAATTATAGCTTCTCTAACTGATCATATTTGTCCCTTGCCGATCTTTAACACGAATTTCTAGGTCTTGCGCGCATCTACCTAGCATTACAGTTGCAGTTTTAGTTTCAAATGAGCGCGTCGTGCGGCAGCTTGATGCG
>NZ_SCFL01000051.1:0-5584 GCF_007000305.1 Rhizobium sp. rho-13.1
CGAAAGGACTGATGGCCGATATCCGGCTGCCGCCCGCAACCTGACAGGCTTGCAGATTGTCACAGCAACAATTTCATAACATCGAACGAACTCCACCACAGTAAGAGCCCGTCGATTCGATAATTCCTCACCGCTTACGTTTGGGTTGGTTGGCGTCCGCCTAGAACTGCTGGGATAATAACACCAGCGTTTGTTCGCCCCTCGGGGGCAAGAGCAAGTTCGAGACGAACGGCGAGATCGTCCGGGTGACCGACGACTTTCATTTCCCGGCAAATCCGACCGGTCTCATCAACGATAGATACCGATGTCTCTTGCAACGAGACGTCAAGGCCTGCAAAATACTTCATGCTGCGCTTCCTTCCATTGATGTTTGTGGCTGTTCTCACATGACCACGTTTATCATCAACTCGAAGCGCAGCACCTCTTCATCAAACCTGTGATGTCGAGGCAGGGACTCAAGCCCAATATCCTATCTGTTAGGATCGCCCCATGATCGAGACGTTGAGGTTTGCTCCATCCGCCGAGGCACCTTTCGCGGAAGGACGGGAGGGCTGCTCTTGTGCTGACCCCGACGGCATACATCAACGGCTTCGGCGCTAAGCGAAAACTGATCGCGACACAAAATATGACAATTTCGGAAGCCGGTATCGTCGAGCGCGGGCTTTTCTTCCCATAGGTAATCACCGGTAAGATTTACGTGTTCCCATGAGAGCGGCGACAGGCTGGCAAGCAGGGGCTCGGCGACTGGCTGCCCGGTATTTCGAAGGACATCGACGACACGGCCCGTGTAGATCGTGTTCCAGTGAATGATAGCGGTGACGATCAGATTGAGGGCCGATGCTCGGATTGACAAGTTTTCCTGGCTTCGATCACGGAACCGGCCGAGACGGTGGAGATTGACGGCACGCACGAGACTGTTGCGGCTCTCCCCTTTATTCAGCTCTGCAGCTGTTGTCTTCCGAAGATCCTCGTCATTGATCCAGTCGAGCGTGAACAGGGTCCGCTCGATCCGGCCCATGTGACGTAGCGCCTGGGCGAGACCGCTCTGCCTCGTGGTTGCGGACAATCGCTTGAGCATGAGCGAGGCACTGACGGTGCGCGTGCGCAGCGAGGTCATCAGGCGCAAAATATCGTCCCAATGCGCCCGGATCAGGTCGGCGTCGATGCGGTCGCCCATGACATTCTGAAGAATGCCATACTGTTTTGCAGGCCTAAAGCCATAGAGGCATCGCCCATCGAGATCGGGAATGCGAGGCACGAAAGCAAAGCCGAGCGCATGGCAAAATGCAAAGACGAGATCGCTGACGCCGCCGCCATCGACGTGATGGCGGACGATGTTGAGACCTACATCGGTTTCAAGAAGAGCATCGAGAACATGGACCGCTTCGCTCGCCGTCGCAGCGATGATCTTTGTGTGGAACGGAGCATAGCGGCCCGAGATCGCTGTGTAGAGCTTGATGATCGGGTTGGTTCCGTAATGGCCGTTGACGCCGCCGGCGACTTCACCGCCATCGCCAAGATGGATATGCTGTCCATCGGAGGAGGAGACGGTGTGAGAACCAAAGACGGCCGCGAACGGGGCGGCATGTTGGGCCTCGACGAGCTTGGCAAGCGCCAGGGAGAACGTCTCCTCCCTGAAGTGCCATATCGCCATCTGCTGTAGCTGGCGGCGTGTTATGCCGGGGCAGGCGAGCGCCATCTTCGAAAAGCCGAGGTTTGTGGCTTCGGCGATGAGCGCTGCATAGAACACACGCATGTCGTTCGGCGTCCGTCCGGTCTGAAGATGCTCAAACAGGGAGCTGAAGCCGGTCATTCGATCAATATCGGCGACGAGGTCCGTCAGCCGGATCGGCGGCATGGCTGCTGCCACTCGTTTTGCGAATGCGAGTGCAGCTTCGGTCTCGGCGGTTTTGACCGCGGGTACTCGCAACCCCTTTGCGCCGATGCGCGTGTCGCCACGACCGGTCTCCAAACGGTTCGCTGCCTCGCGCAGTTTCTGGTCCAGCGCTTCGGCTTTCTGAGCAAGATAGATCTCGACATCGATCGGAATTGCGACGGGGATTCGGGCCTCGGCCTTGATGATGGCATAGGTCTGGTGCGAGATCATGTCCTCGTCGAGCGCGCGGTAGGTGCGCGACCCTTTTATCCAGATCTCGTTGGCAGCAATCCGGTTCTTCAGTTCGACAAGGATGAAGAGTTCCAGCATTCTCTGATCGATCGAGCCGTCCGCTGCCAGGATCACCTTGATCCAGCGCTTGTCGACCAAATCGCGCGCGTTCTCAATCCAGGGCGGATTTGTCGAGCGACGGCGACCTTTTCCTGCGACCTTCATTTGCATCACTATGCCGATGAAGTCGCGGTTTTGACGGTTCCCCTCGAAGGTGAACGCTGTCAGGAACGGAGCTGAGAACCGCCGGATGCGCGCATATTGGGCCGGCAGGTAGGCGATCAGATCGTCATCTTTACGGGTACGAGAGGCCGCTTTTGCAGCTGCGGTCGCCTGCATCAACTGGTCCCAACTGCTGACAGCGTTGACTGCCTCATCCAGGGAAAGCCCGGTTTCGCGTTTGGTGGAAATAGCCTCTCCGAAGCTTACGAAGAAATCCAGAGCCGATGTCGCCGATGAGGCATTTTCCAGTAGTTGCCTGTCGCGCTCAGCCTCTGCCCGCCGGAATGTCTTGCCAATCAGGACCTCGAACATGCCGATCGCTGCATCAGTGAGCGCAATTTCCATCTCCAGAAGGAAGGCTCCAAGTGTTGCATATCGGCGGCCTGACCGCATTTGCTCGAAATTCTGGGCTGTCAGGCGGCGACCTTCCTGTGCCATGCGACGCACACGGTGGGCAGGGACGACCTGGAGCACATCGTTGGAAAGCCCGACATGACGCACGGCCTCAAGCCGATCAATCAATCCTCGCATGGCGGCTTCGCCGGCTTTTCCGGGCGGTTCGCGTAACCAGGAGATCCCACTTTGACGGATACGCGGTCCCATACCCAACAAGGCCTCCATCCTGACAACCAGATCTGGAGGCAGTCTCGCGGCAACATCTGCGAACAGCGCTTCCTCCGCTTCGGTGCAGGCTTGCCCTGCCAACCGTTCGATCACCGTGATGCCGGGAATGACGATACGCCGACGGCGCATCTCATCGGCGAGCGCTGTGATAACGAACTTGTCCTTGGTCGAGGCGATCGCCACACCTCGCGCGAAGGCAAGCAGGTCAGCTCGCAGGGGGTGGCTCAGTTCGGTGAACCCGTAGTGTTGACGTAGGACGGCCAGTTGTTCGTAGCGCGTGGGCGTTCTTCGTGCGAAACTTGCCAGCGCCTCTGGTTCGATGCTGAGCTGCTCGGCCAGAAAGGCGAGCGCGCTTTCCGGGATCACCTCCCCACGCTGGATCAGTCGTCCGGGATAGCGAAGGGCACAGAGCTGAAGGGCCAAACCCAACCGAGTATCGTCACGCCGGCGTGTTTCGAGAAGACGCTGGTCTTCGTCATTGAGGCTCCAATGGCGGATCAGGGTGTCGTCGTCGGCGGGCAGGGCGAGAAAACTTTGCCGTTCGGCATCCGTCAAAATCATGCGGCGAGGCATCGGCACTCCATCTGTCACAAAAAGACCGGAGATAACCGTTCACAGAGCTTACATTGCAAGACGGGTTATGTGACAATCTACAGGCTTTGCCGCCGCGAAATGAAAATTGTCACACAGACGGACGTATAAATGACAACGTTGATCGGATATGCGCGGGTGTCGAAAGCCGATGGTAGTCAGGTCCACGATCTGCAACGCGATGCGCTGACCCAAGCTGGGGTCGAGGCCGACAATATCTATGAGGACTCCGCGTCAGGAAAGAAGGATGACCGTCCCGGTCTGGCCGCCTGCTTGAAGGCGCTGCGCCGTGGCGACACAATCGTCGTCTGGAAGCTAGACCGCCTCGGCCGCGATCTTCGCCACCTCGTCAATCTGGTCGGCGACCTTACCCAGCGGAATATCGGCCTTAAGGTCTTGGCAGGCGAAGGTGCATCAATCGATACTTCGACGGCCAATGGTCGACTGGTGTTTGGTATCTTCGCTGCACTTGCCGAGTTCGAGCGGGCGCTGATCGTCGAACGGACCAAAGCAGGCCTAGCGGCAGCCCGCGCTCGCGGCAGAAATGGTGGAGCGCCGTTCAAGATGACGCCGGCAAAGCTGCGCCTTGCTGAGGCAGCAATGGGAAAGCCGGAAACGAAGG
Source organism: Rhizobium sp. rho-13.1 (assembly GCF_007000305.1). Lineage (NCBI taxonomy): Bacteria > Pseudomonadati > Pseudomonadota > Alphaproteobacteria > Hyphomicrobiales > Rhizobiaceae > Rhizobium > Rhizobium sp. rho-13.1. Next base: position 4,227 of record NZ_SCFL01000051.1, read on the forward strand.
TGGCAGACCTATGCGTCGAGCTTGGCGTCACGCGACAAACGCTTTACCGTTTTGTGGGGCCGAAAGGCGAGCTACGAGCCGATGGCGAAAAAATGCTGAAAAAGAAAACGCGGTAATTATCCGCATAGAAGGTGAAAGGTTACGCGATGGCTGTTGTCCGATGGGAGGATTGGAATGGTAATGGGCTGGAGCATTGCGTCTGTACCGATGCTGGCGAGGGCCTCATCCTGGAAGGTGTTGTCGCGGGGACCCGGCACGGGGCCTATGGAGGATACTACTTCGTCCGCACCGACTCAGCGTTCAGGACGCGCGAGGTGCGCGTTAGATATGTCGACGGGCCATATCTGCATGTGGAGGCAGATGGCAAAGGAAACTGGCGCGACGCCCTCAAGGACAGGCCGCTCCCCGACCTGGATGGCTGCATCGATGTTGATATCGGGATCACTCCGGCTACAAACACGCTGCCTATCAAGCGGTTGAAGCTACAGGCAGAGGCAAGCCAAGATATTACGGTCGCCTATGTCCCCCTTCTCGATCAGATCAACGGTGATTTTCTGCCGCAGCGGGCGGAGCAGCGTTACACCTGCCTGACGCCAGATCGCCGCTATCGCTATGAAGGTTTGTTTCGAGCGTTTACAGCCGAACTTGAAATCGACGAAACAGGTCTCGTGCTCGATTATCCCGACACATTCCGCAGAGTGAAAATGACACCGTAGTTACGGCCGCGATAAATAGGGAAAATCGCTGTCCACTCGACTCTGGCCCCGCTGACCATACGTCGATCTCACTACCGTATATCTGTGCCCGTTTAATGTTCAGGGGCCATCTGGCTGGCAAGATGGCGTCGACATTTTTGATACGCAAGCCGTTGGCCTGCTTGCCGAAGCCGGGCTCTGGGGTGCCATCCGCCATCATGGTTTGGTGGGTGACATGGTGATCGTGTCCGACGATGCCGGCCAGTTCCGCGTCGGCAATCATGCCCTCTGTTGGGTGCATGCAGAACGTCTGGTGCAAAAGTTGATGCCGGCAACCGCAAAGGAGGAGCGATGGGCCACAGTCGTCCGCGATCTCATCTGGCGATACTACAAAGCTTTGAAAGCCTACAAGCAGAACCCTACCCCAGCATCCGCTCCCGCATTCCGACGACGGTTCGATCGGATCTTCACTCTACGCACCGGTTATGAGGCCCTCGACAAGCTTCTTGAGCGGCTGCATCGAAGAAAGAACGAACTCCTGAAGGTGCTCGACTATCCCGACATTCCGCTGCACACCAACGCATCGGAAAGCGCCCTGCGGACGATTGTGCGGATTTCGCTAAATCGGGACAGCGGTTTCAGCAAGTCGCGGACAAGCGTTTC
>NZ_SCFL01000052.1:0-4783 GCF_007000305.1 Rhizobium sp. rho-13.1
TGGAAAACTGATCGACCTCATTGAACCTCAAGAAGCCCGAAACTTCTTCACCTCCTGTGGATATGATCCAGAATGAAAGGGAAACGCTCTAATTTCATTGAGCTCTGGTAGGACACACGGTTTGTTTCGCCATGCGAATTCTATGCAGACCTCACTCGGTCAGCACTTACTACTCAGCTATTTTCAAGTTGAGAGCGCGGGCCATTGCGCGCGACGACACAGGCTCTAATAAAAAGCAGGTCGTCCCATCTTCAGCGTAAGCATCCGATATGTTTGTACTGTCTTTTATGATGACGATTGTGGGCGACGTTTTTAAAACAAAATCCGCAGTTTCCATACTTCGACCCTCAAGAAACATGTCGTAAGTGGTCAGAATCAAATTCAATTTTTGTCCACTCGAAGTCCAATCGACAAGGTCCCTCATATTTGTAAAACCGACAGGTTCGTATCCTAAGGCGGCGACTTTCTCTTCGTAAAGAGCCAAGGCTGCCTGATCTGGATCTATTATGGCAACAGTCTCGCCTCTGCCGAGGGGCGTTGCGTGAAACCCAAAATGTTTGTGAAGCGCGACTGGTTTTTCGAGGGACGGCTGGAGATAGATATTGAAGTTCGTACCTTTTCCCACAATCGAAGTAACGTCGACATATCCCCCGAGTGCGCTGACATGCGCATGAACAGCGGAAAGTCCCAGACCCGTACCCCCTGAACGCGTGCGCGTGGTGAAAAAGGGATCGAAAATACGGGGTAAAGCTGTCTTCGCGATTCCGGATCCATTATCCGAGATGCCCAGCAGGATATACTCGCCGCCCGGTATAACACTGTGGGACAGAATCCTTTGCTCCGGCAATAGAATGCGTGACACGTTAATGTAGATCTGCCCTTTGGCTCCTGTCGCGTCGGAGGCGTTTTTGCATAAATTCATCAAGATCTGTTGTAGCTCCAGTGGATTGCCATCGATAACGGAGTGTCTCTGTTCAAGATTGACATCCAGTTCGATGCCCTTCCCAAGCTGCATACGGAGTAGCGGCAAGATATCAATGATCAGATCGGAAACATTGAAAGGCATTGTCGTCCGATCAACTTTTCGGCTCATGGCGAGGATTTGATCTATTATCAGCCTCGCCCTGTCGCCAGCAAAAAGAATGTGTTCTGAATATTGGCGGATTAGAGAGTATGAAATTATATTTTCCCGCAATAGTTGCGCGTATCCCAGAATGGAACTAAGAATATTGTTGAACTCGTGTGCAATCCCCCCCGCGACTGTCCCCATGGCTTTCAGCCGCTCGGCGTGCGCGAGCCGTCTCTCAAGGTTTTTGCATTCAGTCTGCCTGCGCATAATGTCTGCGTAGTGGTATACGCACCTCGCCGCGAGTTCAAAAAGTTGAATTTCGCAAGGAGACACCACCAGGCGATCCGCATCGTAAGCCGCAGAGCAGATAGCCAGCGTATCATTGGAAACCTTCAAGGCAAGCAACAAGCACAGGCCGGCATTTTCATTGCTTAAACAACCGACCTCTTTAGAGGGCATAATACGAAATAATGGATCGTTATAATTTTTACAGACCAGTTTGGAAATGTCGCAAATTTTCTTGAGGTCCAGAACGAGGTCACTATTGTCGGATGAGAAGGCTTCCTTTATTCGATCGCCGTTGATGTCGATCAACACCAGTGTGCACTGTTTTGCGCAAAAGAACTCCTTGACCAATACTAAAGCGGTTTGGGCTGATTGTTCCAATGATCGCTGCGTATAAAGATGATCGTTAAAACAAGTCCCGACGGTTTTGATCATTTCCTCGAACTTCAACCTGCGCGACAATCTCCGGTTTTGATTTTGAAACTCGCGAATTAAGAAGAAAATGTATAGGCACAGGCTTAACGAGATAATGCCAACAAATATGCGGGAAATTTGCTCCTTAATGTGGTCTGATCGATACAGTTTTAGATACTTCTGTTCTAACTCCTTCGTTGTGTCGACAATATTTGAAGACTGAATGACAGAAAACGACTCGTTGATCTCATCAATTTGAGAAATGATCAATCTGCCGTTGCGCACGGTGCTGTTTTTCAAATCTTCGTTTTCGACTTCCACGCGTTCTAACGCGTCAAGATACGTAGTGATTTTCGATGCCATTGATTTGTTTTGATGGAGCACAAATTGCGGCATGAGACTATTCAGTTGACTGATTAACCTTTCATCTGATGCGCGGAAGTTTTGAGAGGGCGCTGACATCTCTTCTAGAGAGCGTTCGAACCGTGCATAAGATTCTTCCAGGGCCACACATTTGGCTTTGAACGAAGCGACAGCTAACTCAGCTTCGCTGACCGAGGCGTCAACCCGCATCAGAACTGTCCCAAGCCCGTCAGCCTGATAATGAGCAATAGTGCCGAACATATTTTGCAATTTCGTAACGCTCGCCCGTAGCGCTTTCAAATTAGCGAAAGCAGGGTTCAGGTCGCGCAGGAAATCTGTGCGAACACTGAGGACGTCACGCTGCAGCATTGCACTCGCAATCTCAATCGTCCGAAGTTCAGTGAGGATCGCCTGGTTGCTGTCATTGTCGCACCAACCAATTGTTGCCAGAACGGCCGAGAATACGGCAACAATTATGAGAACTATGATGAGTCCTACTTCGCATTGCGGCTGAACAAGCTGTGTAAGAGGTCGGCAAATATTCGAGAACAGCCGTCTTCTTGGGGGAGCTTTGATCGAACGCTTAGATTTTTCTGAACTGAAGACCCGAAACAATGCTGGAACGAAAATATTGGACATGGATGACTACATCCTTCACTTACTCATTGATTGGCTCTAAAGTTATTCAGATTTTTTATCGCTCGATAAGATCGTGTCCCGCAGAATGGTGTAGCTTGTGACATCCACGGTGCCTCCCGGTGATGGCCGGAGGGAATATCAGCGTGCCACGGCTGGCATGCTGATAAGGGGATCATCGCTCATTTGGGCGATTGTTTCCAGTGTCATGTAACGGGATCGCTGAACCGCCCATTCGTCGTTCTGTTCGAGCAGCAGAGCACCGACGAGACGGATGATGGCATCCTCGTTAGGAAAGATGCCGACGACCTCGGTGCGTCGTTTGATCTCGCCGTTGAGACGCTCGATAGGATTGGTGCTGTGAAGCTTGGCCCAATGCTGTTTTGGAAAGGTCATGTAGGCCAGCACATCGTTCTCGGCCTCATCCATCAGATTGGCCAGCTTCGGCACCTTCGGCCTGATCTGATCAGAGACGCTGCGCCATTGTGTGCTGGCAGCCTCCGGCGTCTCCTGGGCGAACGCCGTGAAGGCGGAGACGACGCGCCGCCCGCTCTTTCCTGCATGTGCCAGGGCATTGCGCATGAAGTGAACGCGGCAACGTTGCCAGGTCGCATTCAGCACCTTGCTGACAGCCGTCTTGATGCTCTCATGGGCAACCGAGACCACGAGTTTCACACCTCTCAAGCCTCGACGCGTCAGCTTTCGTAGGAACTCTGTCCAGATCGGCTCGGCCTCGGATGTGCCGATCTCCAGCCCAAGCACCTCCCGGCGTCCATCCGTATTGGCACCGACTGCGATGATGGCAGCCACGGACACGATGCGCCCACCGCGCCTCACCTTCAGATAGGTGGCGTCGATCCAGATGTATGGCCACTCGCCCTCGATGGGACGGTCGAGAAAGGCTTTGACCTTCACATCGATCTCTTCGCAAAGCCGCGAGACTTGGCTTTTAGATATGCCGCTCATCCCCATGGCTTTGACCAGGTCATCGACGGACCGGGTCGAGATGCCCTGGATATAGGCCTCCTGTATGACGGCCGTCAGAGCCTTCTCGGCCATGCGGCGTGGTTCCAGGAAGCTCGGGAAATAGCTGCCTGTTCGAAGCTTGGGAATGCGCAACTCCACCGTTCCAGCCCGTGTTTCCCAATCGCGGTCGCGGTAGCCATTGCGCTGGGCTAGACGAAGCGCTGTCTTCTCGCCATAGCCAGCACCGGTCGCAGCCCCTACCTCCAGCGCCATAAGCTTCTCGGCGGCAAAACCAATCATCTCGCGTAGCAAATCGGCATCGGCGCTCTTCTCAACAAGCGAGCGCAGGTTCATCATATCGTCGGTCATCGGTGGTGTCCTTCAGGTTGGTCATAAGCAACCCGACCCTACCGGAAAACACCGATGGCTATGAACCCAGCTACACCACTCGCTGGGACACGATCCTCGATAAGCAAGGCGTCACTTTCTATCGTTTGCTGAGCGTAGTGGCCGTGCATCTCAGGGATACCCCCTCCTCACTTTTCCAATTGGAACCGTGCAATTAGCTGTAGGTATCATTCCCTGTTGAGGGTTTTTATTTTCAGAGCGCCTGATATTTCGCGGCTACGCATCTCTGGGGGATTAATATATTTGCCCGGCATCCATGAACATCCATCCGGTCGATTCAGGCCCTCGCACCCACCGTCACCTCAAAAGCTGGCTCGAACAGACCTCCTCAATGCACCATAATTAACTTGGTACCTTAAATATCTGCTCGAGTAAGTCGCTAATGGGCAAATTTCGTGGTATAATGGCAGGGCTAAAACGAGCCAAACAAACATTATTTTATTGCATTTGAAGCAGAACACCTTTGATTGGAGGCAATATGGCCCAAGCTTTCAATGATGATCTGCGGTGTTGCGTTCTGCTCCGTCACGTAATGGCATGTTAAAGCGTGTCGCATTTAATCGCACTCATATCCTGCTGCCTTGAAGCTCAGGCATCCCCTCATTTTGAGATGACGTAGGGCGGGAAAGATGATTCTGCATT
>NZ_SCFL01000053.1:0-4013 GCF_007000305.1 Rhizobium sp. rho-13.1
CGACCTCCATCGGCAGATAGCTTGAATCAGACCCGGACCGATTTGCAAAGCCCCACAGATTCAATCAGTCAGGGAACCGCTCTAATACTACAGTTGCGTTTGATGGCGTGTTTTGTAATGTGATGTCATTGCGGAAGCCTGATGGGTTCGTCGCCATAGTGACCACGCAAGGATGTGGCGAACTCTGATGGGCGGCGGCAGCAGTAGTCGCGTAATCAGATAGCGGATTTCTGCGACGGTCGGCAGTAGCGCGAGTGTCCGGGTCAGGCGGCGATTGGAGGATTTGGACTCCTTTCGTTCGGTTTGCCAGTAGCCGCGCGGCGTAGATCAGCGCCGAGCTTGGCGAGGAAAGCTGCGGCAGCCATGACAAGTGTCATGTGTCGGTTCCAGCCATGCCACGAGCGTGCTTCGCAATGATCCAGGCCGAGGTCATCCTTAGCGCGCTGAAAGCACTCCTCCACTGTCCATCGCAGCCCGGCGGCACCCGCCAACTCGCTCAGTTCTGTACCAGCACGCGCAAAGACAAAATAATAGGCGTGTGCGTCGGGTTCGCGCCGGTTGCGACGGATGAGAAGCCAACGTTGCCATTGCCCATCAGGACGAGAGCTCAAAGGAATACGTGCCCAATCGTAGAGCCGAAGGCCCTTGGCACCTTCTCCGGCTGCATGACTGGACCAGGCTCCCGCGTCTAGTTCCGCAGCCATTGTTTCCGGATCAGTTTGCTCGAAGTGTTGCTCACGGACAAAGCGCAGGCGATGATTGGAACGAACTGCCAGACAATACGGCTGGCCGCGGCCTTCCAGCATATGGCGTAACTTGGAATCCGATCCATAGAGTGCATCAGCCAACACCCATGCGCAAGGCACGCCAGCATCGAGCGCATCGGCAATGAGCTTGGCTGCAATGGTCGGCTTGGTCGCGAAGGCTTGCTGCTGTGGGATATGAGCCGCACCACGACGCGCTTCGCTTTCGCTCCAGTCTTTGGGCAAATAAAGCTGCCGATCAATCAGGGTTTGACCAAAACGGCTTGCATAGGCAAGAAAGACGCCGACCTGGCAGTTCTCAATACGTCCAGCCGTGCCCGAATATTGTCGTGCGACGCCGACCGAGTGTGTGCCTTTTTTCAGAAATCCTGTTTCATCGACCACAAGGACGCCGTCCTCATCGCCAAGTGCCTCTGTTGCATACGTGCGAACGACGTCGCGCAACTTGTCGGCATCCCATTGGCTGCGCCCCAACAGCGATTGCATTCGATAGGGGCTCTCCAGACCTGCCTGTTCAGCCATCAACCAGCCGGTCTTGCGCTCAACTCCGGACAACAAACCGTCCAGGAAAGCACTGGCCGATGCCCGAAGTTCACGTCGACCAAAGACCGGGCCTAGCCGCTGCTTCAGTGTATCGAGTTCCTGCTGCCATGCCACCACTGAACCGGACCAACCCGCGACAGACATCGAAATCCCTCCCATCAAACATCGGAAGTGAATCACAATTTGAATGTAAACGCAACTGTAGTACTAACTTACGGAGTTCCGTTTCGGGTCAAGTCATAGTTCAACATGGTGGAAGAAAATTTCGCTGCGGGAACGGCTCTCAGTATCAGTCAGTATATACTGCTGATGATCGTAAGACCGTATGTCCTTCTTCTCGCCTGGGGTGGCTCATCCTACACTGGACTTCCGAGGGTTGCTCGTGAGCGTCCGGCGAAAGCATTTTCGCTTGGTCGAGCGGTCGAAGCTATAGGCCGCGCTTCACCTCATCTGCCATGACGCGCTCGATCATCTCGGGATCGCATTGTTCATCGACGAGGAACTGGCGGATTCCACCATCCCACGTCCTGATGTCGGCGAGGAGATTTTGAAGGTCGTCAATTCCCTTTTCGGTCAGGCCTTTTGTGCCATCTTCACTGCCGTTGCGGACATAAACCAATTCGCCCTCGGCGATATTGTCCGAGTTGGCGGTCACCTCCTCGATTAATTCGAGGTTCTCGCCGATCATGCCGGCGACTTCTTTAAGCGTATAGATGAACCTCGAGCGTGCCATCACGCAGCCTCGTATCGGTCTTTCGCCGGCGCCCACTGCCACGGCAGCAATTCCTGGAGCCGGTCCTTTGGATGGCTTTGGATCCGGGTCAGGACGTCTGTGAGATAGACCTCCGGATTATGGCCATGGAGTTTGGCGGTCTCGATGATGGTCAGGATGTTGGCGATGCGCTCGCCGCCCTTGTCCGAGCCGGCGAAGAGCCAGTTCTTACGACCGATTCCAAGCGGACGCATGGCACGCTCAGCGATATTGTTATCGGGTATGTTGCCATCGGCGCCCCACGAACGCTAGGAAGATTCTATCCTGTCATGTTAGAATTGTCGTGTCGGGACAGGGGCGTCGGAGTGCGAAGAAGCGGGCAGGCCGAATTGACTTTGAGCTGCGAGCTCGCGTTGTTATCGATTTCGACACGGCCATCATCGATGTAAACGCTCAATGCTGCCATCGCGAGAGGGCATATCGCATTGCCTCGGCCAGCTTCTGCTTTTGTGGCAGCGTCGAAAGCGTCTCTTCTATCCAGCTCTTGAGGTCCGCCAGAATGGGCCTGGCGTGTTGCTGGCGCAGTGTACGCCGCTCGTCAGCCGACATGCCGCGGATACGATCCTCGATATCGTAGAGCGCACCGATGCGCGACAGCGCTTCGTCAGCGATCGGGGATGGCTTCAGCTTGATCACATCATGGAACTTGCGGCGCACATGCGCCATGCAGGCGGCTTCGATGATTTGGTTGCCGTAGAGCTTCTTGTAACCCCCATAGCCATCGGCATGCATCACACCGCTGAAGTTTGCGAGGTGGTCAGCCGGATGCACGCCCTTTCGGTCGGGGCTATAGTAATAGGCGATCGCGCCGGGAGTGGGATCCTGGTAACCGCTTCCATCGGAGACATAGACCCAGACCCTGCCGGTTTTTGTCTTTCCTCGTCCAGGGTCGAGGACATCCACCGGGGTATCGTCCGTGTGTATTCGATCGACCGCCGCGATATGGGCTCTGATCAGCAAAATGAGCGGGGCAAGAAGAACGGACACACGGCCCACCCAGTCCGCCATGACGGAGCGCGAGATATCTACTCCCAGCCGATCGTACATTTCGGATAGACGATAGAGCGGGATATGATCGTCGAACTTGGCGACCATGATATGAGCAAGCAAGCCCGGTCCGGGTTTGCCTCGCTCGATCGGCAAAGTCGGCATCTCACCCGATACGGTCGTATCGCAGTCCCTGCAGACCATACGCTTCTCGACATGCCGGACGATCTTTACAGAAGCCGGCACATGCTCCATCACCTGGACCACTTTGTCAGCCGCCTTCAAGAAGGAGGTGCCGCCACAGGTCGGGCAATTGCAGGGCGCTGCATACACCCGCTCTTCAGTTGGCAGGCCATCCGGCAGAGGTCTGCGTTTCGGCTTGTCCGGGGCATCATCCACATCGGGCAGCAGGCCTTTTCCAGAACAAGCATCAGCCTCGGCGCGGGCGGCCTCGATCTCCTCCAGCATGAGTTCAAATTGCTCAATCTTCCGATCGATCTTCTCTGAAGATGCGCCGTGCTGCCGATGTCGGAGCAGCTCCAACTGCGCGCGCAAAAGACCGATGATGGTGTCGCGTTTGTTGACTTCGGCTTCTTGGCTCTCAAGTTTCGCCGCCTGTTCAGCGACGAGCGCGCGCAATGCCAATAGCTCGTTCTGACTGTCCAGAGGTGGTGCTTCCATGCCCAAAAACATAGCCGATTTGCAGCGAAAGCGCTAGCATTTTAGCCCGGATACCCTTGCAAAATATAGCTTTTACCCCGTTCGGCCAGGAGCAGAAGTCCACGCCGGTCGACGCCAATCGATCCCTTCCACAAGCATCGAAAGCTGCGCCTGCGTCAGGTGCGCAACGCCTTCTTTCGCCGTTGGCCAGGGAAAGTATCCGCGTTCCAAAATCTTGTACCTCACAACAGAATGCAGCCACTGCCAACGCAGATACGCAGTTAGTG
>NZ_SCFL01000054.1:0-3813 GCF_007000305.1 Rhizobium sp. rho-13.1
TGCATCCGTGCATCCGTGCATCCGTGCATCCGTGCATCCGTGCATCCGTGCATCCCCAGAGGTATGGATTCTGATTGCCCGCATTCGCCTGATAACCCAGACACTTGCAAGGTATCGAGATCATAGACGACTTTTCGAGTCCGACTCTGACATCGGTTCGCCTGCCTGCCTTGCCGATCGCTTCGACCGACAGGCAGGCGAACCGATGTCAAATGAAACAAAATTGTAAAAGGAAATCTCTTGAATTAAGGATAAAAATCAATAAGATTATATTAATGATGCATAAATATCAATAGCGTTATTCGTATTGCAATCCAGTACGCCCTCTGAGATGGTGTCTGAGAGACAAATTGCTATATTTAATTCCACATATACTGTATTGTCTAGTTCGAATACGTCTACGTTTACGATTGCGACTGATCAATACATGCGCTGTGGCAACTTCGGTTAGCGAGATCCGCTATCGCTAAGTAGGCAAGGGGGCAAGCTTCTTCCTGGAAACACGTCGCTGATTGTGACGCCGTATGAGCAGGCACCTTTAAGCTGTAACCACGGCGTACCGATTTAAGGGGCAGGCATTCCGAGGCGAAACTGGCTTTCGAGAAAACATTGTCATCATCGGAGAGCAATATGCTGAACAGTACCATCCCAGTAGCTTCATTACCGAGTATCGATCTTCTCTATGATTATGGATCGTTTTTGCGATTGAGGGATTGTGAAGGTCGTATTGGGAGCGTTGCCCAAAACAGCCGCCGTCCCCGAGTCGGCATTGTGGGCGCTGGCATCAGTGGCTTGGTGGCGGCGACTGAACTTTTGCGGGCCGGGGTAACAGATCTCGTGCTGTTTGAGGCGCGAGATCGCATGGGTGGAAGGGCTTGGTCACAAATCTTCGACCCGCTCGAACCGAATCTCATTGCCGAGATGGGTGCTATGCGCTTTCCTTCCAGCGCGACCTGTCTGTTTTATTATCTGGACAAATTCAGGATAGATACCGCAGCTTCATTTCCCGATCCGGGCATCGTGGATACTGAGATACATTACCGAGGTGAGCGTTACCTATGGCAGGCTGGCGGGCCTCCGCCGCCTTTGTTCAGGCGCGTTGATCAAGGATGGCAAGCTTTGATAAACGACGGTTACGTGCACGAAGGTATTCAACTGCTCGCGCCGGCTAAAATCACAAAGTTGCTTCGGTCGCGCCGCTTTGACGAGGCTCGTGAGGCTTGGCAGGCTTGGCTGGATTCGTTTCGCGACGCCTCCTTTTATTCAGCCTTGGTCGCCATCTTTACCGGGCCGCGGCCGCCAGGGCGCGTTCCCTGGAAAAGGCCAGAAGACTTTGAGCTTTTCGGATCTCTGGGGATTGGATCTGGAGGCTTTTTACCTGTGTACCAAGCCGCCTTTACCGAGATACTGCGTCTGGTGATCAACGGGTACGAGGACGACCAGCGCATGATTATTGGAGGGATTTCCCTTTTAGTGAAACGGTTTGCTGAACAGGAATTTCACGGTCTGAGTTTGCGGCAGCGTGTGCGCAACGGTCATGTCAGCGGTATCTCCAAACAGGGTGGCCAGATACTTGTGACATGCTCAGGAGGGCAGGTCGAGCCCTTTGACCGCGTCATCGTCACCACAAGCAATCGGACCATGGAACTGGCCCATCGTCTTACGACGGATGAAACATTTCTTAACAATGAGGTTTTGCGAGCGGTCAGACGGACCCACCTTACCGGATCTTCCAAGCTGTTTATGCTTACGGAAAACAAGTTCTGGTTAAAAGAGGGCTTGCCGACAACTATCCTGTCTGACGGCCTTGCTAGGGGGGTCTACTGCTTAGACTATCAGCCAGATAAACCTGATGGTAAGGGCGTGGTCCTGTTAAGCTACACATGGGAAGATGATGCAAACAAAATGCTTTCCATCCTGGACAAAAAAGAAAGGTGCCAGCGTCTAGTCGATGATCTGGCCACAGTTTGCGGTGATTTCGCCCGCCATTTAGTTCCGGCGAAAGGTGACTATGAACGTCACGTCCTGCAGCACGATTGGCTAATGGATCCCTATGCAGTAGGTGCTTTTAAGCTCAATTATCCTGGGGAAGACATCTTTTCACAGCGGCTATTTTTCCAATTTGCTACCGCAAAAAGACCGGAAGAAGACACGGGCCTTTATCTAGCAGGATGTGGATGCTCCTTTACCGGTGGCTGGGTTGAGGGCGCAGTACAAACGGGCTTGAATGCCGCGTGTGCTGTCATACGCAGCTGTGGCGGCCAACTCTTACAGGGGAACCCTATTGATGAGATGGATTCCGCTTATCGATATTGAGAACCGGTAGATTTATCTTCCTTTAAATAAGGCTACTTAAATGTTTGCAACGTCTAATATCGAGAAGATTTGCCATCAAATACACGCCAGGGAAACTTCGGTGTTGGAAATCAGAGAATCGACATTAGCAGCGATGCTGCGACACAGTCAGCTCAATTGTTTCATCCAAGAACGTGGCATTGAGCAATCTTTTACCAAGCCGGATGCGGCCTGTGTGGACGCTCCACTTTTTGGGATACCGGTCTCTTTCAAAGATAACATCTGTGTTGAAGGGCAACCGGTCACCGTCGGGACGTCAGCAATGGCGGCCTGCATCGCTCCGCGTGATGCTGAAATTGTCAGGCAGCTGAAAGCCTTGGGAGCGGTGGTCTCCGGCAAGAACAACATGCACGAGCTGAGTTTTGGTATCACGTCGGTAAATGCCCAATGGGGAACCGTAGGAAACCCGGCAGCGCCTGGCTATTGCGCTGGAGGTAGCAGTGGTGGGGGTGCCGCCGCTGTGGCTGCAGGAATTGTGTTGTTGGCAGTTGGTACCGATACTGGTGGTTCGGTAAGGATACCTGCATCTTTTTGCGGCATCACCGGTTTCAGGCCCACAAGCGGGAGATGGTCATCGTCCGGCATCATTCCGGTATCGAGAACCAAAGATTCGCCCGGTTTGCTGACTCGAAGTGCGGCAGATGCCCTTTTTGTCTATAGCCATCTCTCATCGGACGAACCGATGACGGCTCCTGATAAGTCGCCTTTGCGAATAGGCCTGCCGTCTTCACTATGGACCGGGCTCGACGCCGACGTCAAGTCGGTTTGCCGTGCAGCAATTGATAGCTTAAAGTCTGTCGAACATCAATGCCTGGAGGTAGACGATACCTCGATACTTGAACTGAGCCGGACGATCACCTTTACGGTCCCGCTCTACGAATTCTTCTTGGACTTCCCAAGGACATTAGTCTCGCTAGGTTGGGAAGAAAAAATTTCTGAGGTTTTCGAGGATATTCGCGACGAGAACGTTCGCGGTATAATTCATGCGCACTTGGGTGGTGGGCTAATTACGCCCGCGAATTATGCTGAGGCAATTTCCAATGTCGGACGATTGCGGCGGAAAATTAATGCGCTTTTTGACTTGGACGATATTGATCTGCTAGCTTATCCGACGGTCCCCCAAGCGGTACCGCTTGTTTCTGAGGCCGCGCACCCAGACATCTTTGCTGAGTGCATCAGAAACACCGACCTCGCCAGTAACGCGGCGCTTCCGTCGATTACTATCCCGGTTGCTCCTAAAGGCGCTCTCCCAGTAGGGTTAAGCTTTGATGCTGCATGTGGGAAAGATCGATACCTCTTGGAAGCTGCCACGGGTCTCGAGAAAGTGATAAGCTATAAGTAAGGCTTGAAGAATTAGAGCACATGCTGTGATCAATGAATCGATTGTGATGTGACGTCGCCGGCCTAGCATTACAGTTGCAGTTTTAGTTTCAAATGAGCGCGTCGTGCGGCAGCTTG
>NZ_SCFL01000055.1:0-3671 GCF_007000305.1 Rhizobium sp. rho-13.1
CCAAGGCCAGCGACCGGAAACACAGCCTTACGTACTTTCTTATGCAGTCCCACACTTACCTCCTGGGCGATCCGCCGCCCCTCGTTGATTGAAAGCGACCACATGGCTAAATTAAAAATGCTACGATTTGGCAAATAGAATCTGCGGCCTAGTAGCATGGTAAAGAGTTTTGGGACGCAGTTTGTCAAACTCAACTTTCCTGAAACAAGAAAAATAAAGTACCCGCCTGAACTGGCACACTTGCGGCACAGAGCTAGCAAGTCGTCTCGGCACCTATCCGGCAATCGTCTTTAGCTTCCTATTCTATTGCACTTGTGGGCAACCAAAGCCCGCTTGTATTGGCACCACGAAATATTATCGTTTTAGACTTATACATCACCGCGCTCAAACCGGATTTTTGGATTTGCCAAGCCACAAACGCCCGGAATAGGCTACCAGCGATAGAAATCCCACGAATAACCGTGCAATGGAGGAACGTGTGGAGGTGCAAAGCCCCACCTCTAGCCGGCCTCGCATCCGATCTGCTCACGTCGGCATCTACCACACTGACGAACGGGCCCTATTCGCGAAACATGGCCCATGCATCACCCTCCTTCGCCGCTCGAAGCGTGGAAATGTAGGTGCCGCAGTTACCGTAGTTTTTAATGTTGACTGGCAGGGTACGACCTTCAGTCACACTGGTTATCGTTCGCAGCTTACAATAGTAGGTCACAAATCAAGATTTCGCTTGCGTTGCATTGCAGCGAAATCACCAATAATAAAATCCAGTGTCGCGTTGACGTTGTCTGAAAAGAGGAAAATCGATGCGTATCACGATGATCGGGTCTGGTTATGTGGGTTTGGTGTCAGGCGTCTGCTTTGCAGATTTCGGCCATGACATCATCTGCGTCGACAAGGACGAGAAGAAGATTGCAGCCTTGCGGGCCGGCGAGATCCCGATCTTCGAGCCGGGGCTCGAAAGTCTCGTGGCGGAAAATGTGCGCTCGGGCCGCCTGTCGTTTTCGACGGAAGTGGCAGAAAGCGTCGCAGCCAGCGATGTCGTCTTCATCGCCGTCGGCACCCCCTCGCGCCGTGGCGATGGTCATGCCGACCTGTCCTACGTCTATGCAGCTGCCCGCGAAATCGCCACGCACGTCAAGGGCTTCACCGTCATCGTCACCAAATCGACTGTTCCTGTCGGCACCGGCGATGAAGTGGAGCGGATCATGCGCGACACCAACCCGGACGCAGACATCGCCGTCGTGTCCAACCCCGAATTCCTGCGCGAAGGCGCCGCCATCGAGGACTTCAAGCGGCCGGACCGCATCGTCATCGGCCTCGACGACGATCGTGCCCGGGCCGTGATGACCGAAGTCTACCGGCCGCTCTACCTCAACCAGGCGCCGCTGCTGTTCACCTCGCGCCGCACGTCGGAACTGATCAAGTACGCCGCAAACGCCTTTCTCGCCATGAAGATTACCTTCATCAACGAGATGGCCGATCTCTGCGAGAAAGTCGGCGCCAATGTCCAGGAAGTCTCCCGCGGCATCGGGCTCGATGGCCGTATCGGCGCCAAATTCCTGCATGCGGGCCCGGGCTATGGCGGCTCCTGCTTTCCGAAGGACACGCTGGCTCTGGCAAAGACCGCCCAGGATCACAACAGCCCGGTGCGCCTCATCGAAACGACCATCTCGATCAACGATAACCGCAAGCGGGCCATGGGTCGCAAGGTGAT
This sequence comes from Rhizobium sp. rho-13.1, assembly GCF_007000305.1. NCBI lineage: Bacteria > Pseudomonadati > Pseudomonadota > Alphaproteobacteria > Hyphomicrobiales > Rhizobiaceae > Rhizobium > Rhizobium sp. rho-13.1. The sequence continues at coordinate 1,715 of NZ_SCFL01000055.1, forward strand.
CGCGGCAGTTGGCGGCGACGTTCGCGGCAAGAGCGTCGCGGTCCTCGGTCTGACCTTCAAGCCGAACACCGACGACATGCGCGACAGCCCTGCGATCTCGATCATCCAGACCTTGCAGGATGCCGGCGCCAAGGTGGTCGGTTACGATCCCGAGGGCATGGACAACGCACGCGGCCTGATCGAGGGCATGACGTTCGCAGCCGATGCGTACACGGCCGCCGAGGGCGCAGACGCTCTCGTCATCGTCACCGAATGGAACCAGTTCCGCGCACTCGATTTTGCGCGCCTGAAGCGGGTCATGGCCGCACCTGTCCTCGTCGACCTCAGGAATATCTACCGACGCGACGAAATCACAAAGCACGGCTTCGAATATTCGAGCATCGGACGGCCGAATCAGACCAACGATCAGCACTGATCGTCGTCAGCAATCAAAAAAAGGCGCATAGCTTGGCGCTATGCCTTTGTGGCGTCGGTTAGCTTCCCATGATGCCGGTGTCGGCGCTGGCGTCTTGAGATGTGCTGTCCGTTTGCACCGCCGAGATCCAGGTATATCGGCATTCAAGGGCTAACCTTGTTTCGTCAGAGGAAGAAGTGTGTTCATGGAACACAGCCTTCCTCAGTCTCGGGCCTGGTTTCCTGACCGCCTCCCGCGACGCGCTTTGTAAACTCTAGAAGACGATTGGACCGATGCCAGACCAGATTCATTATCCCAACGATGCTGCAAGACGCCCGCTGTGGATGACACAATTACGGCCCGATGATTTTGCCAGATACAGCGCTTGGTCGCAGGCGCTGAAGAGCATCTCGAAGGAACCATAGTCCTCCTGATCCGCGACACCCCCAGAAACCGTGACTGCGACGCGTCCAGATCCCGACATAACGCCGCGCGCAGCGACCATCTCGCCGAACCGTTTCGCTAGCGCCAACCGTTCAGATGGCGTTAGCTTGCAGATCAGTACCGCGAACTCTTCTCCGCCGATGCGCGCTACCGGGTGATCAGCGCCAAAAAACTCCGCGAGTTGATTGGAGACGGCGATAATTGCTTGATCGCCGAAGGCATGCCCATGCTGGTCATTGATAGCTTTGAATTTATCGATATCGAAGAGAACTAGCGATGAGCTGCGCGGCGCCAGCGAAACTTCGTCGAGAAAAGCTCTCCGGTTCAACAAGCCGGACAACATATCGGTGCGGCTCAATCTTTCGAAAGTCGCTCTTGAGATGGTCAGATGATGGATTGCCAATCCGACGACATAGACAACAGGAAACGTGATGCCAGAGGCGACGATTGTTGATATTATGAACCCAACCGTAGCAGCTGGCACTACATCGTAGGGAAGAAGCCCAAGAGCATTTAACGAAAAATGTGCGACCAAGTTCAATAGATCGGCAGTAATAGTAACGGCTGCCGTCATACGAACGGCAAATAACCATACCTGCTCACGGCTTTCAAAGCGATCCGTCGCACACGCTCGCTCGATGTATCGTTCAATTGAAAATGCCATGTGCTTTAGACCCTGTGAAGTCGCTTTCAAAAACCTTGGGCTGACTTCAACCGCTGGAGATTTCATGATGTCAAATACGACGAATGAATAGAGGGCATACTCGTTGACTTTCCGTCAATATGCCCCTTCGCTTATTAAACAACGCCTAAATTGCGATGACGTCCATTCGGCTGGTGTCATTTTGGGGCAGACCAGCTTCACGATGAGGCACCATTCTGTGTACCTTGATGTATCAGTTCCCACGAGATCGTCGGCAAGTTAATCTAAGCCATGCCCTTTACCTCTATAAATCGACGCTACGACATGGGCTGCGTACCTGCGTCGCTTTCCAGCAGCTTTCCTATTGGTAGCAATAGATTGCCTTGAACTGTGGGAATAGTAGGAGAGTTTACCTTTTCGGCTAGCATTACAGTTGCGTATTTTTACAAGTTCTGAATCTATAGGCCTCCATGATT
>NZ_SCFL01000056.1:0-3149 GCF_007000305.1 Rhizobium sp. rho-13.1
ACCCCACATGTTGAAAATTGGAACTGAGCCAACTTTTAGGTGGGGCTCCCCATGATACTAATTTCCTATGACAGACGCTAAAAGTCAGATGTTATCGCAAAATTTGTCTTTCTCTGTGTGAACTCAAGAAATTAATGAGCCGCTGTTTCTGTCATGTCCGGGACTGGCTACGCGCCAACCACTACGCAAAGCGGCTCAAAGCGCTACGTTTCAAAACACCGTCCGAGTCATCCGCCAACTCAACGATAAAAGCCAGAAATCTTCATTCAAAGCCTAAGCTGTGAAATGTTGGGACTAAACACATAGAGGACCCAATCAGTGTAGCCTCTAGCTCAATCTGACAATTGGATTAGACTCATTTTTCAATCCACGTTGATGCAGTTTAATTTATCTAAAAATGCCAATGGCCTAAATGATGTCGAGTGCCAGCTTCATGGTGAAGACGTATTATGGAGAATCATATGGGAGATGAATGATTTAAAATTTCAACTATATAACATATATGGGAACAGTAACGTAATATTATTCGACATAATATTTTTACAACATTCTCTAAAGAAAGACACAGTTGACATATATTAAATTGCGACAGACACTTTTCATTTAAAATTTCAACGGAAATATGGTTATCAACCATTTATTTAGCATAACACACGTAAGAGCGTCGCACGTCATCCGGACCGTTGATTAAGCAGAACGCGGACATGAGCCCCAGGCAATGATCGGATAACTGACTAGGTCACCCAACCGAAACTCCCGGTCCTGGACTTCTTCATCTTCATCTTCATCTTCATCTTCATCCTCTCCTCCGTCGGTGTAGTTGCCACCTCTCGCAAAGAAGTCGTAAGATACGCCATTTATCTCATCAGCCCCAGGGCGTACAAATATGTTGCTTCGCATGATGGCGAGGAAAAAAGCGTTTTTATGTGGGCCCTCATAGTAATTGACCAGGCCCCCTTGGTCAGTACCCTCTTGCAGCAGGCGGTTCAACCGCCGCGGATCTAACAGCCACGGGGGTATGGCCGTTGCCGCAGCGCCGAAGTTGCTTGAACTAGAGGGTAGAAGGCGGTTCATAGCGCATCTTTGAGCAGTCGCTTGATCAGCATACACGTAAGTCAAAGATTGATCGGTCATTATGTATTCATCGTCAGATTGACCGGGAGTACGTATCGAAGGGTTGAAGTAGCAGACTGATCCTACAGTGGTCCGGAAATCGTTACGGGCCTGCTCCAAGCGAAGTGAGAGTTCCTGAGCATTCAGAATTTGAGTCAGGTCACGAACCGCCCATCTAGGTACCGCCATAGTAAGGTACTAAATGCCTTGAGATAGCACTACGGTTCATGCTCGAATTTATAGAAGCGCTGACGCCCTTGTTGGCAATTCGTAAAGATAACGGAGCCGTATATCTTTCCTATGGTACTATAGCAATCATCTCCCTATTTTCACGCATCGCCGCCTTAATTGACAATGGCTCAGCGGACTTTAGATTCTTGTGGGACCAGGTGTCATCGATGATTTGTCAATTTTCGGTGACAGAGCCGGTAGTGTGTCGGGTTTTATTGAAAGCGTCAGCACCGCCCTTTGACAAAAGGTTTAAATCAAACGTGCCACGATGTGAACAGATTCGGCCGCCCCTAGTAAAGTCACAAATGTGCCGCGATTACTCCAATCAGCGAAAATCAAGGAGTGATTGGGACTATTCAAAGGAATGACAAACAATTTCAATAATTGCGGGCACGATTATTAATATATATATTCATAACGAGAGCTATGTGACTTAAGGCGGTCATTAATATTACCATTCCTGAAGTGCGATGGCGAATTATATCGGAAAAGATCTGTCGACCTACGATCTGATCAGCGCCACGGAGCCTCTTCGACCCTCTTGGTGGGTTGGGGTCATGGTGAAAAGGAAATAATGTTTGAAATGACGGTCCGCTACGATCTGAATCATAATTTTTTATGACCACTAATTTAGATTTCGAAAATATCGATCTATGCTTAGCTAAGACTCTTTAAAAATTAAAAGATTTTTTATTTGAATATTTCAATGATATTCACAACCTAACGTTATAATATCAGTTTTATGGGCCTGTATTATTATATCCCATTTATTAACCCACTTTAATAGATTTATATTATTTATGTTGAACATAAATCGAATTTTAAATTATTGATATGAAAGGAATTAGGTAACCCGAATATTTTATTAAATAGAATTATTGATACAAAACGCCCTCACGGAATAGTTCAAAAAGAACGTTACATGCTCGTATTGAAATAACATATTACTATGACGAGTAACTTCATTGGGGTAAAGTTCCAAAAGCCACGATTGGGTAATCCACGGCTGGGCCAGAGCGGCTCCACGTCACGAATTCACCCTCCACAGGTACGAACAAGTCGCTTTTGTATATTGCCGCGTAGTGCGTGAAGCCATTTGCTCTTGCGAACCCTGCCGGCAGTTGATCGGGATAAGTCTCAGAAAGGCCGACCAGTTCCTCGTTCTTTATCACCAAAGTGCCGTTGTGCTCGTTGAGATCATTCTGGAGCGTTCTCGGGCCATAGATGAAATATAACGAACCAGAGTGGATGATTGTCTCACCCCCCCATAGGACAGTGGAACCATAAGTCTCCCTCACCAGAATAGCCTGCTGCCTGAGCATATCTTGAATTTTATTTTTCGCATAACCGCGCAGATCTACCCAAAGAAACGACATTTGTTCTCGTGCTGAACCCAATGCGAAAAGGGACTTAAATAGCTTCAAAGGTGGTTCGAGTTGGAAGAGGATTTACCGACTCTTCTTAAATTATTAAATTTATTGTCCACCGTCCGATCAAACAAAGCATTTTGCTAGCCTAAATACGTAAGCACTTACGTAAGACAAAAAAATATAGATCAAATATTTGAGATACATATTTAATCAACAAGAGAAATTCCACGAAATAAAATAGCTTATCGCCTTAGTAATGATAGTTTATAATTCGTTTGTCAGGGGGTATCACCGCCAATTAAGCCGCCAGCATCTCTAACGTCGCCATAGCGGCATTACATACAGTCTTAATAGTGCCCCTCCACGCATCCAACAGAACGGGCCAGACCTCTTAAATTCAACGAGTATCACTTCGTTTGGCCCACAAAACGCGTG
>NZ_SCFL01000057.1:0-3143 GCF_007000305.1 Rhizobium sp. rho-13.1
AGATCGCGCGGGCGCGTGAACTGTGGACCGGGCGGCGAAAGCCTTTCTTCAACAAGGCATTGGCACGACTGGTTTTTATTGACGAGACGTCGACGAACACAAAGCTGACAAAGCGGACGGGCTGGTCTCCCCGAGGCCAGCGATATCGAACGCACGCCCCCTTCGGGTCGTGGAAATCCCAAACGTTCATCGCTGGGCTACGATCCTATGGAATGGTTGCCCCCTGGATTGTCGATAGGCCGATGAATAGCGTATCCATCCGAGCAGGGCCGCAGGATTTTGAGCAGCGCGCGTGGTAATGTCGGTTGATGGAGATCGATGAGGACAAGATCGACGAGGCGGTTTTGGCGCTGTTATGGCTGACGCTGCATAACGAGCGTTGGGCCTGGAAGGGTTTCGACTGGGCGACGACGGATCGGCTTCACAAGAAGGGCATGATCGGCGACCCAGTCAACAAGTCGAAGTCATTGATCCTGACCGATGAAGGCCTGGAGCGTTCGGAAGCATTGTTCCGGGAGCTGTTTACGCGGCGGCCGCAATAGCCGTTCCTTTGTGTGACTTCCAGTGCCAAGGCAGCAGTTCGTGCAGGCGGGAGACAGGAAGATCGGCGATGCGGGCGAACACATCGGCGAGCCACGCCTTTGGGTCGACGTCGTTGAGACGGCAGGTCGTGATAACGGAGAGCATGATGGCGGCACGATCGGCCCCACGCTGGGAACCGGCGAAGGTCCAGTTTCGACGCCCGAGTGCAATTCCTCTCAGAGCGCGCTCGGCCGTATTGTTCGTGAGACAAATCCGGCCATCGTCGAGGAAACGCGCAAAACCATCCCATCGCTTCAGCATGTAATCGATCGGCTCGATCACCTCGGACGATTTGCTGAGCGTGGCGCGCTCGCGTTTCAGCCACTCGTGCATGTCGTCAAACAGCGGCTTGCTCTTTTCCTGCCGCGCGGCCAACCGTTCTTCGGCACTCAATCCATTGATCTCGCGTTCGATCTCAAACAGCGCCTCGTACCGTTGGACGGCCTCAAGCGCGATCGGCGAGATCGGCTTGCCTTTACGTTTGCGGTCGCGGGCATTTTTCTGGATGTCAGCCAGTTCAAAGAATTTGCGCCGCGCGTGCGCATGACAAAAGGCAAAGGTGATCGGTACCACCTTCTTTTCGGCGACACTGAGCGGCTCGAAGCCATTGTAGCAATCGCTCTGCAGAATGCCGCCATACCCGGCCAGGTGCTTCTGCGGATGCTCGGCGCCGCCGCGCCGCCGTAGGGACGGTCATCGCATACGTAGGTCCATATTCGCCCGGTCGTGCATTTGTCTTTGGCCTGGATGGGAATAGTGGTGTCGTCGCCAAAAAGGCGCTCGGCCGCGAAGACATGCGCCTCGATCAGATCAAAGATCGGCAGGAGCGCGGCCGTTCCATACCCGACCTGGTCGGCCAGCGTCGAGGTCGAAAGCTCGATGCCCTCGCATTTGAACCGGGTGCTCTGGCGGTTCAGCGGGCTATGCATTCCAAACTTGTCAAAGAGGATCGTCGCCAGCAGATGAGGACCGATGAAGCCGCGCGGCGTCGCATGGAACGGCGCCGGCGGCTGGCTGATCGCTTCGCAGTCACGGCAGGTAAATTTCTCCCGCACCGTCTCGATCACTTTGAACCGACGCGGAATCTCTTCCAGCGTCTCGGTGACGTCTTCGCCCAGCTTGGAAAGCCGTGATCCACCGCAGCATGCGCAAGTGGCCGGGGGATCGATGACCACGCGCTCGCGCTCGATATCCTCCGGCCACGGCTTTCGGACCGGCCGTTTGCGCGTGAACGAACGCACGCTCGAGGTCTTGGCGGAAGCCGCCTGCGCTGCGGCTTCATCCTCCGTCGCCGCCATCACCAGTTCTTCGAGCTGCAATTCCATCTGGTCGATCAGGCGCGCCGTGCGCTCAGATCGCTTTCCGCGCAGTTCGCGTCTCAGCTTTTCGATCGCCAGCTCCAGACTGGCAATCAAGGCCTCACTGTCCGACAGCATGGCCTGCGCATTGGCGGCTTGCGCCACCGCAATGTCCCGTTCAGTGACGACGGTGTCGCGCTCGGCAACAACGACATCACGTTCAGCCTGTAACATCTCACGCTCGGAAAGCAGCGCCAGATAGGCGCTCGCAAGGTCCGCAGGAAGGTCCACAGGCTTCGAAGTCATGAAGCCATTCGATCAGATTCATTCAATATTTTCAATGCAATAATGCTATCCGATCCGTGTCGGACGCCAGGTTTCCTGCGGATTGCGCCAGTCGATCCCGGACAACAAATAAGACAATTGTGCCGGTGAGATCGCGACCGCGCCGCCCTCCATATTCGGCCAGATAAACCGGCCCTTCTCCAGCCGCCGGGTAAAAAGGCAGGCGCCCAGACCATCGTGCCAGATGATCTTCAAAATATCCGATCTGCGACCCCTGAAGACGAAGAGATGCCCTGACAACGGATCATGCTTCAGAACCTCCTGCACCCGAAGCGCCAGAGAAGGAAAGCCACAGCGCATGTCAGTATACCCTGTCGAAAGCCAGACCTTGACCCCTGTTCCCATCGGAAACGGATTCACCTCAGCGCCTCCAGTCCGCGCAGGATCCGAAGCAGCGCTTCAACGTCGACATCGCGTCCCACAATCACACGGCGACCATTGGCGCTGACAACCTCCATAAGCCCACTATGTGCCGTCGAAGAATTGGTCGGCGCAACAACCGGAATGCCTGGCTCCGGGACCAACAGTGCAGGAATAAACCCTTCACTCCCACGGCCACTGCCGAGCCGTCCCTCGCGAGCTGCTTTACGCCAATCGTTCAACTGAAAGCGTGTGATCCCATGGCGACGTGCTGTTGCCGTGACCTGACGCGGGGCGGAATAACTCTCCGCCACGATCGCAAGTTTGGCCTCGTTGCTGAAACGGCGACGCCGCCCGCTATCGACAATCTCCATACGGCTAACTTGCGGCCGCTTCTCTATCGTTAAATCCACGGTTCTCACACTGTCTATATTGACGTCCATATAGACAGAACATCCAGTTCGCCTCACTTCTTAGCAAGGCGGCCCTCCTCGGACGCGTACTGAATAGCCGCAGCTTCGAGGCTTGGATAGAGACCCAACTCGCGCCGACCCTGTC
>NZ_SCFL01000058.1:0-3135 GCF_007000305.1 Rhizobium sp. rho-13.1
CCAGGCATGGAATCACGCCAGTCCGCTCACAGCAAGGGCCTTTTTCCGCAACCTGCTAAGCCGAGGATCTCGTCATCGGTATAGATATGGGGCGTCAACCTCCGCCGCGACTTGCGGAATATCGGCGCTGTTGGAAACTCTGTCACGGGATCCAGGCGCGTCATGTATGCTGCAAACGGCTTCACAACTGCCAGCCGTCCAGCCCAGGTGAAGGGGTGACTGATCCGCGACCGGTCCTTTGCCCAGCGGATGACAAGGTCGTTGGTCAGTGTGCCGCAGTTCTGCTCGTCGGCGAAACCGGCAAAGGACCTCAGCAGCCGAGCGTCGGGGCCGCTGACGTTGAAGCCTAGCAGAGAGCGTTCCGCCAGGTAGGCTGCGACATGTTCCGTCATTGTTGTCTTCATCGCCATCACGCCCTCCCTGGCCAGGGAAGAGCGACAGCCGACAGCCGCTCGAAATCGATCTTGGTGTAGATCTTTGATGTGTGAGGCTGCGATGGCGCAGGATATCGGCAATGTGCTTCATCGGTGTGCCCTCGCGTAGCAGTCGGCTTGCCACGCTGTGGCGCAGAACATGCGGGTCGCACCGATCCCAACCGCACCGGCGAAACGCGGCGATGACTGCACGCTTGGCTACTCCTGTCTGGACCGGACGATCATAGGGCGCGACATGGCGAACGAAGATCGCCCGGCTCACCGTCTCGGGCCGCTCGTGCCTGAGGTATTCGGCGATTGCCTCGCCGGTTGCCCTGGGCAACGGCAGGCAGTCCATGAAATGCGTCTTGGAGCGAGCGATCCTGACTGTTCCGTTCCGCCAATCAATGTCCTCGATGCGCAGCTTGACCACTTCCGCACAGCGAAGGCCAAGATCGGTGACGCATCTGACCATGGCATAGGCCCGTCGACCAGATGGTAGATTCGCATCGAACGATGCCAGAAGCGCGTCAATCTGGGCTGGTGACAATGTCTCGGGTAGTGACGCCAGACGCCAGTGCGCCGCGCGCGGGATGGCCGGCAGAAGTTTGCTGACCTTGTCGCCGCACATCTGTCGGTACTTCAGATAGCCGCCTATCGAACTACCCGCGACGCGCACTGCCCCGGCGCCCCAATCGCGACCTTCACCCAGGACGAACCGCCTCATTGCTCCGGTATCGATCTTCGTGATGTCGACAGAGCCCGCGCCGAAAGTTTGAGCGAGGAATCTGCCGACAATTAAACCACGTTGCCGCCGTGTGGTCTCCGCTAAGCCTGCGACGTCACGCATATAGGCATCGAACGTGGCCAGCTCCTTGCTTAGCCCATCCTGCTCGTCATCCGGCCAAATGGCCCCCTCGGCCTCAAGCAGTCTCAGCAGGTGACGAATGGCGGTTCGCAGTTCATACCGCGTCCGGCGAACTGGCTCAGGACAACTGCAGATCGGCAGGTGATCGTTAAGAAAGCGATCCAGCACCGCCGCGCTCAGCGATGAAAGACCAATGCCCTGCTCGCCGAGCCAGCGTGCGAAATGGGCGACGCTCGCGAGATAGACGCGGATCACATTGTGCGCGTACCGGTCTTCCCGAAGACGAGCGACATAGCGGTCCTGATAGGATGATAGAGTGCTGGACGATAGCCATGCTTGAGGTCCAGGCTGCAAAATGATGGGCTTCATGGAAATCTCCCCTTCCAGTGATTGGAGCAGGGAGAATGAAATTATGCGCAGTTGGAATCGTCACGCTGCTTTCGCAATCGCTGTAAAACAATGGTTTTTTACCGAGGATCCAGAAAGCCTACACATAATCCCGAGCTTCGCATAATTGCGATTGACGGCTATCGGCCGGATGGTCCGCTCGACGCTGTTATTGTTGATCTCGATGCGCCCATCAGTCAGGAAAAGCCACCTAGAGCGATGTAAGGGACGCCCTCCATGCTTCGTCCTGACGGGCGGCGAGACCTCCGACTACCGTCGCACGCGAGAAATAGTTGTCAGGGTCCACCCACACTGGCTGCTAGTGGTGCAGCGCGCGAAGCTTCGTGGTGATGACACGCATGGTGCGGTCCAATAGGTCCATTGGCGCTTCGATTCTATCCAGCTCTGGAGCTATTGTTTCTCGAGCGATCGGTTGAATAGAGTTCCTGGCGCAAACGTTGATAGCTTTCTGCTAGTCTCTCGCTTACTTTTTCCACCTCGCCCAACTTACCGTCGGATACGATATTTGATGATGTTATGCGTAATACGGCTGCTTCGAGTTCACCTAACTCGGTGTCATTTCGAGTTGCCGGATTGTTCGATGAACGTGTCTCTTGTGATTGAGAATTTTTGAAATCGTGTTCTATGTTCCAATACAAGTCTTCGTGGTTGCCATCACCACTTCGAAGCTCATCAATACGACTACGATGTACATCTGAGAGGAAATTCTGCGCACACACGAGAAATTCGGCGGCACTTCCCTGATCGTCAGAATGGTCAGCTCTGTCAAACAGATGGAGCGCGTGATCAATTAAACGATTTTTATCATTCGCATCGAATAAGCCGAGCTTCTCTTTGAGTAATTGCAGAGCCTCAGCTTGCTTTTGCTGTTCGGGGAGATGGAGGACTTGGTCAACGAGTTTCGTTCTACGCTGTGACGTCTGGAAATCGATGATCGGAATGACACTCTTGAGCCGTGGCGGCGTCACAGCCTGGTCATCGCGCGGCACGACGTTTTCAAACAGCCTGCTTGCAGACGTCCCGAGACGATTAAGCTTATGTTTAAAGTCGCCGGTAGGCCCATCTTTCAGCATTTGCCTCGCTTCACGGCCAGCCTTTTCGAACCTTCCGAGCTCGGCGGCTGTTTTTACTGGATCGGGAGTAACCAGCCTGGAGAATATATCTGCGACTGAATCTGTGTTCATATTCTTATGGAGTCCGGAACTTTCGCTACTATCGATCTTACCGGGATTTTCCGCATTCAATCGCTTCATCGTCATATTTCCTTTCCGAGCTGCGTCACCGGAAGCACACGTGAACTTTGATTTTAGAGACAGGCATGGTTATCGACCGAAGTACGAATTTCAACCAATTTTGCCTTACAATTGTAAGAGGGATTGAGTGCCGAAGATCGTATCGCTCCGGCGTGGACCGCCTTGCGAGTTTTGGGCGATATCGTGATTTTGC
>NZ_SCFL01000059.1:0-3007 GCF_007000305.1 Rhizobium sp. rho-13.1
ATTCAGCGCGGACCCGCCGTGGCGATGCCTCAGCATTGAATTTATGGCCTCAGCACTGGGAGATGAAAGGGACATTATGAAATCCGCGCTGATGACGGCAAGGCGGCCGAAAATGCCCAAGCCTCGCCGCGCCCAAGAGGGCGTGCTTTACGTCGATCTCAATGCGACTGTCCGCGAGAAAGCGTTCAATAGACTTCCGACGGGTTACCGACGCTATCGTTGTCCAAGGTCCGCTCTCGCTTAAGCACGGGGCTCGGAACCTTCATGGATGGCCGCGAGGTTCGCCCGTTTCATGGTGCGACGACAGAGTAGCTAAACAACGGGGCGCCTGGGCCTCGCGTTGAAGCGATGACGGCACAATATGCGTCTGTACCCCGGTGAATGGCTGATGTGTATTTAGAAAAAAAGGCCGCGAAACATGTGTTTCGCGGCCTTTTTTGATGCGATCGTTTGGATCAGATCTCTTCGTTGCCTGACAGCATGATGCAGACAAGCGTGATGAAGGCGGCGATTGCCATGTAGTAGCCGACATAGGCAAGGCCGTAGTTGCTGGCGAGCCAGGTGGCGATAAAGGGTGCCAGCGAGGCGCCGAAGATCCCGGCAAAGTTGGAGGTGATGGAGGCGCCGGTATAGCGCACTGCCACCGGGAACGGGGCTGCCAGCGCAGTTCCGATCGGACCATAGGTCATCCCCGCCAATGCCATGCTGACAGCGGCGAAGATATAGATCTCGGTGAGGCCACCGGTGAGCAGGGTCCGCAGGAAGAACGAGAAGACACCGATCGCGACCGTCGTGGCAACGAGCACGGTGCGGCGGCCAAAGCGGTCCGACAGCTTGCCGGCAATCGGGCAGAAGATGCCGAAGAACACCGAGGCCACGATCTGTACGAGAAGCAGGATTTCGACCACGGGAACGGCAACACGCTCCTTGCGGGCGCCGGCTTCGCCTAACTCCGGGGTTTCGGTGATCGACAGGCGGACCCAGAGGCCGATGCCGATCAGGATGATCGAGGCGATGAACGGCACGCGCCACCCCCAGGTGATGAAGTCTTTCTGGGAGATAAAGTGCAGCAGCAGCCAGAAGACGGCCGACGACAGGAACAGGCCGACCGGCGCGCCCAGTTGCGGAAACATGCCGTACCAGGAGCGCTTGCCCTCCGGGGCATTCTCCGTCGCCAGCAGCACCGCGCCGCCCCACTCGCCACCAAGACCGAAGCCCTGGCCGAAGCGGCAGATGGCCAGCAGCAGAGGCACTGCCACGCCGATCGAGGCGTAGGAGGGCAGGAAGCCGATCAGTAACGTCGAGATGCCCATGGTCATTAGGGCTGCAACGAGCGTCACCTTGCGGCCGATGCGGTCACCGAAATGGGCGAACACGATGGCGCCGATTGGACGGGCGAAGAAGGCGATGGAAAAAGTCGCGAATGATTGCAGGACGCCGGTGGTCGGATCGCTGGTCGGAAAGAACAGCGTCGGGAAAACGAGGACGGCAGCCGTCGCGTAAACGTAAAAGTCGAAGAATTCGATGGTGGTGCCGATCAGGCTTGCCAGCAGAACGCGTGACGGCGAATTCAGGGCGGCGCTGTTTCGTGACGAGGGGGCCGGCGATAATGGCGATATCGCTTGTTAAATTTTCCCACCAATCCGGAATGCTAAGTTCAACTTCACGGGCCTTAACGCAATCTAAGGCCCCGCCAGGCTCGGAACTAATTTTCTACATGACAATGCGATGACGCGTCTCATAATTTAGCCCGCAGCTTTTGGTCGCATACCGCCAATGCCTCAGTCGTTTTCAACGAGGAGCTATCGTTTCGACTCTGCCAACGCAGAAAAAATCTCGCGTGGCAAGCGCCGGGGAAGACGCGAGCCCGGCACAATGTCGTCCGCTCGTCTACGCCAAGCGCACCGCTTCCTTTCCAAATTCCTTGGTAGATTTCTTCTGCTTTGGCATTCCGGTTTCCCTTCAACTCAAGAAAGCTTCTCCACTTTTCTGAAGAAAGTCCCGGCTCAGTTCATCCGTAAAATCGGTGCAACATTTCCCAATAACAAACGACACACCGCAACAGTAGCAAGGCGCATAATGCCGTTGCGCTTCGCATCGCGTACAAACATCGATCTAACTCAGTCGCCAAATAGGACCGGGTAGAGCGTTTTAGTCAAAGGGAAGTTTCATGACACGTTATGTCATCCGCGCTTGGTGTTCGGTGCAGTCGCTGTGCGGCAAATCCCAGGAGCAGCCTCAGCGTGTCGCGATAGGCGGCAACCGTCTGACGACTGACGGCGCGGTGTTGGCCAAGATGTTCAAGAAAGAAGCGCTGAACAAGGTTAGAGAGGGACGGCGCGTTGCGATCAGACATAGTCGTTCTCCCGGAGTGCGAAGCCTTCGAAGCGTGATCCGGCGGTGGCCATCAGATCGGGGATGCCGGTCATGTACCAATAGGTGTCCGATACCTTGGCGTGGCCGACATAGGTCGAGAGCGCCGCGATGGCGTTGTCGATGTCGCATCCGTCTGCTTGCCAGCGCTCCAGCCGTCGACAAATGAAGGTGTGCCTCAAATCATGAATGCGAACGTGGGGATAGGAACCGCGCGGCATGATTCCGGCTGCGAGGCGCAGCCGTTGAAAGACGCCGTGGACGGTTCGCTTGTTGAGGCGTTGCCCGCCTGCGATGGTGAAGAAGGCTTGCTCCTCTTCCTTCCTGGCGAAACGCTCTCGGACCAGCAGATATGAATCAAGCGCGCTGGCGACCGACTGATGAAGCGGCACATGCCGAGACTTTCGGAACTTGGTCATACGCACCGTTGCACAGCAGGCTTCGATATCGACATCGCGGCAGCGCAGGTTGATCGCCTCCGAAATGCGCAGCCCGGTCGCGGCGATCAATCCGATCAACGCCTCGAACACGACCGATGGCAGCCCGCCCTGCGGTTGGAGGGCGCGTGCCGCGGCCATCTAACAGGTCGCGGAAATATCCCCCATTTTTCCGCCGATCCTGGCTAGACAGCTCG
>NZ_SCFL01000005.1:0-282748 GCF_007000305.1 Rhizobium sp. rho-13.1
GCCCGCAACCGTGCCTCGCGTTCTATCAGCAGCGCGGCGTGGGCGCTGGCAAGATCGTCAGGAAAGGAAAGCGGTGGTAACGACATGCCAGAATAAGAGCATATTTCTTCAACAAATTCAATGATGAAGAAACTCAAACGCGTGTTGGACGCCAAGTTTCCTGAGGAGCTCGCCAGTCAATTCCAGAGAGCAAATAGGAAAGCTGCGCCGGTGTGATCGCCACCGCGCCACCCTGCACATTCGGCCAGATAAACCGGCCGCGTTCTAATTTTTTCGTGAACAGGCATGCGCCCTGGCCATCATGCCAGATCAACTTTATCAGGTCACCGCGGCGGCCCCTGAAGCAGAACAAATGACCGCCCAGCGGATCATGCTTTAAAACTTCCTGCACCCGAAGGGCCAAGGATGGAAAGCCACACCGCATGTCGGTATGTCCGGTCGACAGCCACACCTTGATCTCCGCCCCCATCGGAAACGGATTCATCGCAATGTCTCCAAACCACGCATGATCCGTAGCAAAACGTCCACATCGATATCCTGGCCCATGATCACACGCCGGCCGTTCGCACTCACCACCTCTATGCGACCCCGGTCGGTGATGGGAGACGGCACCGCGACAGTTTCCGCAGGAGGCGTGCTCGCAAAAACAGGCTCGGCAGCAACGACAATCGCCGGAACAAACTCGTTCGTCGAGCGGTGGACAAGGCGTCCTTCCCGCACGGCCCTGCGCCAGGCATTCAACTGCCAACGCGTGATCCCGTGACGCTGCGCCGTGACTGTTACCTGCCGCGGGCCAGCATAACTCTCAGCCACGATCGCCAGCTTCGCTTCATCCGTGAAACGCCGCCGACGCCCGCTATCGACAATCTCCATCCGGCTGAAACGCCCCGAGTGATCGCTTGTGATGTCCATGAAAGCACCGTCTATATTGCCGTCTATATAGACAGAGCATCCACACGATCACTCAAATCCGCAATCCGGTTCAGCTCGGATGCGTACCTTTCAGATGACGCAGAGATCGAATTAAACGGTCAGAAGGTCACGCTCAAGGAGTTGAAAGAAGGTCATCTTCGCCACGCCGATTATACGCGCAAAACTCAGGAACTAGCCGAAAAGGCCAAGTTCGAAGACTCCCGAGTGGAGCAACTGCGCGAAGCCTCATTGCAATACTTCCAGAATTTGGAACGTGAAATCGCAATGGTGCTGCCACATGAGCCCAACTGGGCACAACTGTCGCAGGATGATCCTGTCACATACGTGCAGGAGTTGGAAAAGTGGAAACAGATCAACGCCCATCGTGACCGTTTGCGACAGGAACAGAACGTTCTTCAGCAGCAGGCCGCGCAAAAGCAGGCAGCTATCCACGCACAGAACGAGGCCCAAGGTCGTCGTAACCTAGCGCAGATGCATCCTGAACTAGCAAAGCCGGAAACGGGCAAAGCATCCCAACTTTCCGCATACCTGGAAGAACGCGGAATCCCAAGGGAAGCGATCGAAAAAGAGACGAACGCAACGATGTTCAGCATGGCCTATGAATCCATGTTGTACCGTCAGATGCAAAGCCAAAAGGCACAAGCAGTCAAGAAGGTAGACGCGAAACCTTTGCTGACCACGCCTGGCAGTAGCCTGTCAAAGACCGGCACAGCAAGCAAGACGGCTTTCGAAACTCAAATGGGCAAATTCAAACGCACTGGGTCACGTGAAGACGCGGCCAATGTTCTCAAGCATTTACTTTAATAAGGAGAGGCAAAAATGCCCACACTAATCACTAACTCCGCGACACATATTCGCGAAGACCTTGGCGACGTTATTTCCCGTATCTCGCCAGAAAAGACACCTTTCAAGACCGAGATCGGCACGACAAAGGCAACCGCAACCAATCACCAGTTCCTCAAGGACGCACTAGCTGCTCCAAACAAGAACAACGCTGCAATTGAAGGCGCTGACGCCGCTGCAAGCACGCTGGTAACTCCAGACCGCATCAGCAACCAGACGCAGATCTTCACAGGCAACGTTGTCGTTTCCGGCACGCTACAGGCTGTTGACACTGCTGGTTCCAAGGATGAATTCGCCCGTCAGATCGCCAAGGTTGGTTCGGAAATGAATCGCGACATCGAAGCGGCTCTCGTTTCGAGCAACGCATCGGTTGCTGGTACTGGCTCCGTTGCTGGTAAACTCGGCGGTGCAGAAGCGTGGATCGCATCCAACGTTCAGAGCGGCACAGGCGGTTCTACTGCTGGTTATGTCGGTGGTCAGGTTGGCGCAGTTGTCGCTGGTACTGCTCGTCCGCTTACAGAAGTGATGTTCAACACAATGGCACAGCAGGTTTGGAACGCTGGTGGCGATCCTACTTTGGTTCTTGCTCCTCCACTGTTGAAGCAGAAGATTTCTGGCTTCACAGGCAACGGAACAAAGTACCAGCAGGCCGACAGCAAGACCATCTACGCTGGCGTCGATTATTACGTCTCGGACTTCGGCAAGCACAACATCATCCCACACCGTTGGATGAGCACAACCACTGTTTTGGCTTTCGATAAAACACTTTGGGCAGTTGCTACGCTTCGCTCGATGAAGAAGGTTGATATCGCCAAGACCGGTGATGCCGACAAGAAGCAGTTGGTCACAGAACTCACACTAGAGTGCATGAACGAAGCCGGTAACGGTAAGATCGCTGACGTAAACTAACATAGAAAATGGGCCGGAGCATCTTGCGGTGTACTCCGGCCCATTTGCAAATCGCCAAAATAATAAAAACAAAAAGAAGGCGACTGATGAATGAAGATACTTTTCTAGCCTTAACAATGAATGAAGTGGTTCCCGATGGAGCGACAATTTGCGTCGAGGATGACGAAACTAAAACCGTTTACTGGAAGCGCTCGGGTGACAAGATCGAGCAAGTTACTTGCTGGAAGAACGTTTCCGCAGTGCTCGAAGCCAATCTAGCCGAAGCCAAAGAATTTTCCCGCACAGGCAAATTGAGCGAGTTGGTCAAGGTTGCATCGGTTCCGATTGGTCTCCACTACGACTGGAAAGCCAAGGGCTACACCGAAGACCCGGTCAAGATGGCTCGCCTGCTCAATGATCCTGACTTTGCGAAACTTCGCACCAACACGTTGAGGGTCTAACGATGGCCCTGCAAACGTATGCCGATCTCACCAGTGCCGTCGCGTCGTTCTCGCTGTGGCCGAACGCTCCAATCCCCATGTTTATCGCGCTTGCCGAAGAAGCAATCCGTCCGGTGCTCAAGCATCGTCTGATGGAAACCACAATCACGCTCAGCGTGGTTGGCGGTTCGTCTCCAACGCTGCCCGATGACTATCAGGAAATCCGCGCCGTCCTGTATAACGGGTATCCGATCAAGCCCGTCAGTTTTTACCGCACATCCAAAGCGTGTTCGGAAACCGGATACGTGATCACCGGCAACACCCTGCAAATTCTACCAACTCCCGCCGATGATTACACGATCGACCTCTATTACTATCAGCGCTTGCCGGCTCTCACAGACGCCAACCAGACCAACTGGTTGATGGCGAATTTCGCCTCTGTGTACCTCCACGCGACGCTTGCTCAGCTGTATCACTGGGCAAAGGATTCGGACGCAGAAGCAAAGGAAAAGAGCCTGCTAGGCGAAAGCCTGACCGTCATGGCGAGAGATCACACCCGCACCACCCAGTACGGCAACACTATTATTGAGGAGTTGTCTGGATGGTAATTGATCAACTGTTTGGGCCATGGCGTCCAGACTTGCCCGCCCTCAATAATCCCGGCGTGACCACTGCCAACAATGTCAGTCCCGCTCCGGGTACGCAGGGTGGGTCGATCTCGTATGAGCCGGTTCGACTTGCCACCCAGTATTCCAGCGGCACGCTTGCCAGCCGTCCACTGGGCGCGGTTAGCGGTCAGGACAAAGCCGGAAACGGCAAGGTGTACGTGGGCATCAGCGGCAATCTGTTGAAACTCACCCCGGCTACACTGCTTTGGACCAGCGTTGCGCGAACAGGAACCGCATACATCACTGGTACTGAACATTGGAAATTCACCAAGTTTGGCACTTGGGTGGTTGCCACAAATATTCTGAACAACCCCCAATACATCGACATGAACGTGGACGTTCGTTTTGCCGACCTGACCACGCTGGTCAAAGGCCGCCATATCACCACGGCTCGTGACTTCGTGGTGATTGCGAATACCAACGACGCCTTCGATGGTGACGTGCCGTATCGCATTCGTTGGAGCGGTCTTGCCCAGCCTCAGAGTTGGGATTTCTCCCTGACCACACAGGCCGACTTTCAGGACCTCAATGGGGGCGCTGGCGTCGTGCAAGGCATTGTAGGTGGCGAAGACGTGACCATTTTCATGAAGGAAAGCATCGTCAAGATGACCTACGTGGGCACGCCTTTGATCTGGCAGTTTGACGAAATCATCAAAGGCAAAGGCTGCGCAGTTCCAGAGAGTATCATTACGGCGGAAGGCCTAACGTTCTTTCTCAGCAACGATGGCTTCTATTGCTTCAACGGCAGTCAGACCCTCGAACGTATCGGTGAGGGCAAGGTCGATAACTTCTTCTACAAGAACGTCGATCCTAACCAGTTCGCTTTCATGAGCGTGGCAACCGATCCACGTAAGAAGTTGATTTACTGGAACTACGTGAGCACCGACGCCGTAGCAGGCAAGCCCGACAAGAAACTAATCTACAACTACGCGCTCAAGGAATGGTCCATTGCTGACGCGCAGGTTGATTTCATCTTCAACAGCGTAAGTCTGCCGTATACCATCGAACAACTCGACCGCTACGGCACAATCGAGAACGTCCCATCGCCATTCGATTCCGATGTATGGGCTGGCGGTGCGCCAACACTCGCAGGCGTCAAACAGGACGGTACGATCTGGACATTCGACGGCGTGAATGCCGTGGGCACCATCGAGACCACAGAGCAATACCTCATCCAATTCCTTCAGCAGTTGAACCCCAACATTCAGGGTGATCGCAGCGTGGTCTTGCGGGTTCGTCCGGTTGCCGATGGCAGCGGCGAAATCATGGTCAGCGTGGGCAGCAGAACGCTCAGTCAGGGCGATGTCAGTTGGTCATTGCCATGTCCTCGCGATCTCACAACGGGCTGGGCCAACGTCCGACAACCCGGTCGTTTCCATCGCGTTCGTCTTACATGCACAGGGTTTTTCGATCAGGTGCAGAGCATCCAGTACGACGCTGTGCCCGCTGGCTTTAGGTAAATAAGGCTAGAAACGGAGCAGGGGCGATGGCAGGTCTACGTCTAAAAGCGGGTGGCAATTTTACACCCACACAGGTCAAGGCAGTGACCGACCAACTGGGCGACCAAATCAAGTTGGTCTCCAACGTGGTTGATCAGACCACCGGCATCATCACCCCGGCTTCTTACACCGTAGCGCAATTGACCGCGTTGACCGGCCTTGTAGCGCCCAAACTCGCCTATGCGAAGAACGGCCGCAGAGCAGGACAGGCAGCAAACGCAGGCACAGGCGTCATGGTATTTTTGGACAACACAGGCGTGTGGATCGCTTGCGACACAGGTCTAGCAGTCACAGCATAAGAGAGAAGGACGTGGATGGCAGTACGCAGGATTGATGACGGCAAGGAATTCGAAACCGAATACCCACGCGTCCGATCCATGCTGCTTTCAGCCCTCGAAACTTCCACAAATCCCGACGAGCAGGCCCTTTTGCAGGGCCTTATTGATCGCCAATACCTGCTTTGGATCGGTGAGAAATCAGCTGCTGTAACCCATAATGTTGTCTGGGATAACCGCTTGGTTTGCCAAGTTTATCTGGCCGCTGGCGATCTCGATGAGATCCTCAATGTGGGCATCAACACAATAGAGGAATGGGCGAAATCAAAGGGCTGCGAGGGTTTTGTCCTCATGGGCCGCACCGGTTGGAAACGTGTGCTTGAGGCTCGTGATTTCAAATTTTCATCCATCGTCATGTTTAAGGAATTTTAAAAATGGGACAGTCATCCGCTCCATCAACCACAACTACGACCACAGAGCCGTGGAGCGGTGCAAAGCCGTACCTCACAGACCAATACGCGAAACTGGATTCCTTGTACTCGGCAGGCGCTCCGTTGCCGTATCAGGGCTCGACGGTTATCGACCAGTCCGACGCTACGAAATCCGCACAGCAGAGCGTGTTGAATACAGCGGCTGATGGTTCACCGTTGATCAAGAACGGCCAGAACGCCGTCAACAACGTAACCACTGGAGCAGCATTCACGCCCACAGCGGGCAACACGCTGACAAGAGGCACCAACTATACGAATGGTGGAATTGCCAATTCGCAGAGCCTCTACAGCACGCTCAGCGGTTCGACCAATCCCGGCCAGACGAGTTTGCAGGGAACGGCAAATGGCGATTACCTCAACAGCAATCCGTACCTGCAAAGCGCGATCAAATCGGCAAATCAGCCCCTAATTGACCAATACACTCAGCAGGTTGCTCCGGGTATCGACAGTCAGTTTGCCGCTGGTGGTCGTACTGGCTCCGGCGCTTACGCGGCAACCCGCAACACCGCTGACACCACGTTTACCAAGGCGCTGACCGATCAGACCGCCAACATCATGAACACCAACTATGCGAACGAGCGCCAAAATCAGGTTGCAGCGGGCACAAGCATTGGCAACCTGTACAACGCAAACGCACAGAATGCGCTCACAGCAGCAGGCCAGGTCACATCGGGCAATCAGGCACAGCAGGATTCACGAAACGCGGCTGCGAGTGCTCTATCCGGCGTACAGAACGCACAGGCACAGACACAGTTGACCGGCGCAGGCATGACAGGCCAGCAGCGTGCAAACGATTACTACGATGCTTCGCAGGTTGCAGGCGTCGGCGCAGCACAGGACACGTATGCGGACCTGTTGAAGCAGGCCGAAATCAGCAAGTGGGACACTGCTCAGCAACAGCCCATCAATAACATCGCGAATGAAATCTCGCTGCTCAACAACGGCGGATACAACGCGCAGACCACAACCAAGCCCGTCTATTCCAACGGCCTTTCGACCGGCATTGGTGCACTGGGCTCCATCGCAAGCATCTTCGGTATGCTCTGCGACACGCGTGCAAAGAACATCATCCGTGAAAGCGGCTGGATGCTCAACGGCACTCGTCTTTACGAATTCACCTACAAAAACGACCCCACCGGCACCGTCTATGAGGGTCCAATGGCACAAGAAGTTGAAATCACCCGTCCATATGCGGTTCGCGAGATCGATGGCTTCAAGCGCATTTCTAATGATGCCCTAATCGGAGGCCCCGCATATGTTTGATAGTATTAGCCAATTCCTAGATATGCTAAAGCAGGGAGGCTTGGCTGGTCAGGCTGGCCCTACTGACGGCAGCATTCCAATCCCCACGGCCAATCCCAATGGTCCCGGCTTGCCAGCGCCAATGGCTCAGCAGGTTGATCCTACGACAACCGGAGGAACTGCACCGAATACCGGTGTTGGCTTGCTAGCGGGTGCTGGTCAGGCAATCGGCACTAACGATGGCAAAGGTGGAGCAAGCACATTTGGTGGTCTGTTGAATTTCAAATCCGACGACAACAAGCAGGCATTTTTGCGTGGTCTTCTCTCGGCATCCGGCAGCATGTTGCAGGCCGGCGCTCCCTCAGATCATCCTCAGAGCCTAGGTGGCGCTGTCGGTGGTGCATTGCAGGCTGGAACCGGCGCTTACGATGGCTACGGTCAGAACAAGGCTCAACTGGCAAAGGCAGGCGCTGACACACTGAAGGCCACAGCAGCTGCCAATGCCGACCTTTACAAGACATCGCAGGAACAGCAGGCCGATCAGGCACGTCTACAGTACCTCAAGAGCCTTGGTGGCGTCGGATCTTTTAACGGAGGTAGCAACGCTGGCGCTACCAACGCTCCAGTTGATGCCAGCGCAGTTGGTGGCGTGTTGGGCAGTGGTGCTACGCCTGCTCAAACAGCGCAGGCCGGAAATGGCGATGCCGGTCAGTTCGGCTACACCATGGACAAACTCAAGAAGATTTACGCCTACAACATCGCCATCAAGAACGATGCCGGTGCAAACGATGCCCTTGGCATGATCCAGAAACTACAGCAGCAGGGCGCTTCGCAGGGTCTCATTGCTGGTCCTAACGGTTTCGCGGTCGCTCCGGGTTACGCCGAAGGCTTGGGCACAATCAAGCAGGCAGAGGCCACAGGCACGTCTATCGGCAACCGCAAGGAATGGACCAACGACCAAAAGGAACTCGCCGCGATTAACGAAGAGAACGCTGCGAACGGCAAGCCTGCTCTCGCTCTCAGCGATTATCTCGCAGCAAAGCGTCCAGATGGCGCAACCGGCGACATGAAGAACCTAGTCGTGATCAACCAGCAGCGTGTGGCGGCAGGCCAACCATCGCTCTCGTTGGAGCAGTATCAGGAAAGTCAGAAGCCAAACACAACCGTCACCAGCGATGGCAAGGGCGGCGTGACCGTCACACAGGGTGTGGGCAAATCCGGTGCTGGCCTCAACGAGGGCCAGACTGCATCGGCTACATTCTATGCCCGCGCACGCAACGCGCTGGCCAACTACGACAAATCAGGTGGTGACGACGCTTTAAACTCCGCTGCTGGCTACGCGACCAATGGTGTCCCCATCATGGGTCCGGTTGTGACCAGCGAAGGATACCAGTTGGCCAACAACTCCAAGCAGGAAATGATTCGCGCATTGCTCCGCAAGGAATCAGGCGCAGCCATCGGCAAGGACGAGTACCGCAGCGCGGATCAAACGTACTTCCCGCAGCCCAACGATCCACCGGCAGTGATCAAGCAGAAGAAGGACATGCGCGAGCAGGCCATCAAAACGCTCAAGATCGGCGTACCTGACTCGGTGATTTCAAGCATCGATGGGAGCGGCAAACAAGGCGCTCCCTCTGGAACGGTAACTACTAAAGCGGATTACGATGCACTCCCAAGTGGTGCGGTGTTCACTCGCAACGGAAAGCAATTTCGTAAGCCCTAATAAAAGATCCCCGAAAAGGGGACGAGGTGACTATTGGCCGATTTCAATTGGCAACGATATCTAACTGGTGGAGCGGCTGGCCGTCCTGATTCTATTTCAGGGATGCAGCCGCAATTCCGCGATGCCTTGCAGCAAATGATTGCATCGGCTCCTGCCAATGTCCAATCTCAGTTGCAGATTACCAGCGGGTTTCGCAGCCCACAAACACAGGCCCAAATTCTCGAACAGAGCCTAGGCAAGCGACTTGGACCGGATGCGGTTGCCAAGTGGCAGGGTTACGTCGCGGCAAATAACGGCGACGTGGTTGCAGCGGGACAGGCTGCTCGTCCATGGCTCAAGAGCGAGGGTATCACCAAGTGGGTAGCACCTCCGGGTGGTTCGAATCACCAAAAGGGCGATGCCGCTGACTTCAAATATCTCGATCCATCTGCGACCCAGTGGGCACACGACAACGCACCCAAATACGGCTTGAACTTCCCGCTATCCAACGAGGATTGGCACGTCGAACCCGCAGGGCTTCGCAATGGCGGTGCCCCGGCTGCATCGACGCCGGATCAGATGATGGCGCAGGTCCAGGCGAAAACAGCCGATCCCGTCGCTGATGTGATGGCCGCAGCAGGCAACCCCACGATGGGTTTTGCTTCTGCGCCAACCGATCTGACTGCAACACCAGCGCCAACGCCTGATGCTTCGCCGACCACGCAGCCAAGCATTTTGGGCATAAACGTCCCCAAGGGCTTGCCTGACCTGTTGAAGTTTTCGGCCAGTGCGATTGCAGCGGGAACACCTCAACCAACCGACGACAGCACACCACGCGGTGGATTGCTCCAGTCGCAACCACTCCAGAATTTTCAGGCCGCAGCCAATGTGGCTCCCACTCCTGTTCTCAAGCCGTGGGAACAGCAGATCATGAACATGTTTAGCAGAGGGGTCGTATAATGGCTCAAAGTCTCGGTCTTTTGGCTCATCCACAACCCGCTACAGATAGTGCGGTGCCGGATTGGATGTCCGACGCAATTCCCGTCGATGCCGCTGCACCCGCTGATGACACCCCTGATTGGATGGCTGATGCTATTCCGATGAGCACTGGTCCCGACGCAAACCAGATCGATCACACCATGGAAGCCCCGGCAATGGTGCGAATGCAGGTTGGTGCACTCGACAAGCCGGAAGACCGTTTGAAGGCTTTGCAGAAGACCTATCCAGACGCTCAGCCCTATGGCGGCGACAACTTCATCATGACCGATCCAGAGACTAAAAAGACGATCATTTACAACCAGCCGAATTGGTCGCCTTTTAATGCCGGTGACGTGGCTAGCATTGTGCCGGAAATCGGCGAAGGCATTGGCGGCATTCTCGGCGCTGTTGGTGGTGGTGTTGGCGGTGCAGCCGCAGGAACGGCCGTTCCTATCGTGGGAACAGCTGCTGGCGGTGTCAGTGGAGCAATTGCCGGTGCCGGTGCTGGCGCAACCGCTGGCCGTGAGGCTACACAGCGCAGTCTCAACTACCTGTTCGGCAACGACGACACACGAACAGCAGGTGAACAGGTTGGCGATGCCGCAAAAACATTCGCGCTAAATGCGGCGGGTGAAGGCGCTGGCTTGGCCGTGGCCAAAGGCGCAGGCGCACTTTACAAGGGCATCAAGGGCGGCGTTAAGAGCGGCGTTGTTGGAGCAGCTGATAATGCTGATGCTGCGGCTGCTCGTGCCATCGACCTCAGAGACATTGGTGTTGAGCCAACCGCTGGTATGGTCAACGCTAATCCGGCAACCGCTGTTAAGGAACAGGCTTTGGCCTCGACTAGCAGCGGCAAGCCAATTCAGGATCGCATTGCCCAGGCATTCGATGCACAGGGTAGATTGTTCAATCAGACCGTTGATGGCCTGACCCCACAGACGTTGAGCCGTCAGGAACTGGGCGATGCCCTCAAAACTCAGGCACAGGTTGCCAAGGACGCAAGCGCGGCCCGAGGCGATGAGCTGTATGGTCGCGTTGGCACGCTAGCAGGTGATGCACCCGCTACGGGCAACAATGTCGAGGAGTTCTTGACCAAATTGGAAAGTCAACGTGCTGGCCTAGGTCAATCCGCTGCTCTGAACAAAGGTCCCGCTTTCGAGCAGGCACTAGCGCAGGCACGTGCGATCCACGGAGACATCAGTGGTGGCAATGCTACGTTCAGCACGTTGAAGGATGCCCGCACTAGCATTGGTGCGCTGGCAAACGATCCGTCTACTGACGCTGTTCTAAAGGGCCATGCTAACGATCTGTATGCGGCTCTCACAGCGGACATGAGCGATACCGCTGCTGGTGCTGGTGATGACGCGCTGGTCGCATGGAAGAAGGCAAACAATCGTTTCCGTCGCACGATGACGCCCGACAGCGTTTTCAATCCCAAGACTGCGATCGATCCCATCATCAAGGCGAAGACGCCGGAACAGGCAGCGGATTGGGTTCTAGCGCAAGCCAACAAGGGTGGCACGCGTTTGCAGGCTGTGCGTCGTCAGGTGGAAAACTCGGATGGCGGTCGCGACGTGTGGAATCAGGTCACAGGCTCGGTTGTCGAGCGCATGGGCAAGAGTGCACCCGACGCGGAATTCAACCCAAACCAGATGGCGAGACAGTGGAACGCGATGTCGCCTGAGGCCAAGAGCGCACTATTCGCGGGCACAGATCGTGTTCAGTACCGTCAGAACTTGGATCGCATCGCTCGTGTTGCAGAGAATTTGAAGAACTATCGCCGCATGGACAATCATTCCAACACGGCCAAGTTTGGCGAAAACCTCAAGACCTCGAACATCATTTCGAATGCAACTGTGCTTGGCGTGTTGTTCAGCAACCCCGTTGCTGGTGCTGCGATGGTCGCCGGTAAAGTGGGTGATGTAGTTGCGAACAAGGCGTATCGCGCGATGCAGGTCAAAATGCTGACCAACCCCGAAACCGTCAACTGGCTTGCCGGTGCAAGCGCGGCGTCAATGCGTTCAGGTGGATGGAAAGCACACATGGCCAAGTTGGGCGAAATCGCTGCGAACACCTCGGATCAGGCATTGGCCACGGCGATCAACGATTACAAGCGTGAACTAAAATACGACGACAAAAAATAACTGCGCCCGACAACGATCAGGCGTCACCCAATAACAAGAAAAATAAAGTGGTGCACATATGGCAGACCTAACCAACAACAGTTGGAACGAGAACGATTCCCAGAACACAGCAGCAAGCCCCAACGGCTTGGCTACCGGCTCGCTTCCATCCAACATTCCAGCGGTCATTCGCATGATGATGGGAGCGCTCAAGCGTTTCTTCGACCGCCACAACAACGTGGCTGTGGTCGCCAACACCGGCAACGACTACACGCTGACGTATTCGGTTGCCCCGGATGGGTACGTGAAAGGTGAGGAATACACGTTTTTCGTCAACGCGACGAATACCGGTCCTGCGACACTCAACATCAACGGGCTTGGTACGAAAGCACTCCTTGCTCAAGGTGGTGGTGCTTTGACCAGTGGTGATTTGCTGGCCAGCGCGTCAGTTTCGGTTGTCTACGACGGCACCGCATTCCGCCTCAAAGGCCCATCGTTCAATCCCTCGTTGGGCAATATGAACGCGTCTGCGTTGAATGTGGCGGGTTCGCCGGTTTTGACATCGGCAAATTTCACCGCAGCCACGTACGTACCGCAATCAAGTTACGTTTCGTATCAAAGCGCCGTTCAGGCAGCGCTCAACACCAAGCAGAACAACTTGGGATACGCACCGGTAAGCCGAACCGGCGATGCGATGAGTGGTGATCTTAACCTGACAAGGGCGAGCGCATCTCCGGGGCTATTCTTCACCGCCAGTGGCGTTCGTCAGTGGTACTTGCAGGCCAACAGCGATGCGTTTTTTCGAGTTGTAGATGCCAGTGCTGGTGCAGAGGCATTCAGAGTTGGTCCGAGTGGTGAACTTTGGTGCCGTCAGTTTGGTGACGTGAATTCTCAAATTGAAAACCGTGCCCAGGCTTGGGCAACAGATCGCGCAGTCGCCTATTCCAACAACTGCGTTCAGCAGTCGCAGGCCGCTGGCTACGTGGAAGCATCGATCAAGACTGGCTCGGGCGGTGGTGGCGATATCAACAACGGCGGCTACTACATCTGCCGAATTTACAAGAGCGGCACAGAGCAGATCAACGCGGCAAGCCGCCAACTTCAACTTTACGTTCCCAGCCGTGGTTGGTTCGCAGCGTTCCCATTTTAAGGATTTTCATATGTACGATTTTGGTATTCTCACAGCACGACCAGAAACCGTTGACATGCAACTGCCCGATGGCAGCCTCACAGCGGTAAAAATCTCCGTGCTTTATAATAATGATGGGGTGGAGTGGCACGATGTTTTCCGCGACAGCCCAACATGCGATTACTATGTAGCATTGGACAGCAAGAGCCGCGTAGTGTCCATGGAAGCCGATCCAGAACATTCTCAGATCGCAGGCCATCGCATCGTCGGCCTCACAATTGCTGAAACCAGCGGTTATACGCGTGGCGAAGGCGGTAACGTTTATGGCAAGCAATGGAATGGCACTGCGCTGGGCGATCCTGTGCTCTCGCGTGACGAGTTTGTTCCATTGAGCCCAGCGCAATTGCGCAAGACACTTGTGCGCAGGGGTTATAGCCTCGCCGTGATCCAATCGGCTATCGATGGGATGCCAGAAGGACCGGCAAAAGACGAGGCCCAGATTGACTGGGAATTTGCCGAGTCCTTTGAACGTCTCAACCCTACGCTACTGGCTGTGGCAGCTGCTCTAAGCATCACGGATGACCAGATCGATGAGATGTGGGAGCAGGCTTTGGCTTCCTAATGCTTCACTCTGAGTGAAGGCTACGAGTTGCTAGCCTTCACTTTCTCATGCGCTGCCATAATGCCATCAACCCGATCTGCGGGATAAAAGAACTCAACCACTTCGCGCATTGCATCGGTATCCGATTTGCAATGCCAAACGTTGATCAGTTTCCCGGTGCGGTCGAAGTCGTAGGACTTGGTCGCCCCGCCAACTTGAATTCGAACGGTCTGCGCGTGGAAATCCACGCAGATGTCGTGAACAAAGTTGCGGATGGCCTGCGCTACTCGGCTTCGGCTCAGGAAAACCTCTTCGGGAGAGCCAGAGACCCATAAGGCTCGTTCCTTGCGGATCATGTCCACAACGTCAACAGCCTCGCTTTGCTTGTCATCGATTTCGCGTAGTTCGCTCTGGCGCTCGCTTAACTCTGCGCGTGCCTGATCGATCTGTGGCCGCAACTCTCGCAGCGCTAGGACCAACTCGGCCCTGTCTTCGTCTTCCTCGACGGCCTGAGACATGGCCAGAGTGTTCTTGCGTGCCTTTTCCAGATTGGCCAGTTTTTCACTAATCACTGATATCGCGGCGAGGAGTTCGTCACGAGGTGTTGAGCCAGCCTTTCGAGAAAGATCGCTGTCCAGATAGAATTCGCTGACGTTATCAAGAACGGCTGCTTCCAGTGCGGTATAGGGGAACAATGCGGATGGACCCGGGCAATTAGCGTCCTGATATCGCCGTTTGCAGCGGTAATATTGGTATTCGCTTGTGGTCGATCTGACCAAACCCAACCCACCACCGCAGTGCTCGCAGCGCGTTATCGTCTGGAACAGGTTCGCGTAGGAAAGCCCTTTGCGACCGGCTTTTGCTGCCTTTGGCTTGTTGCGTTGTACGCGCCAAAACAGTTCTTCGCTGACCGCCCCCGGATAGTAGTTGGGGAGTGGATCGCCCATTGGCACAAGTTTGCCGTTGACCGTGTCATGAACCTGTAGCGTGCCGATAGCGGTCTCGTTCTTGAGGATACGAGCGACCGTGTTCTCCCACCATTTCGTGCCAATCGCTTTTAGGGGTGGAGTATTTGATTCATTGAGAATGCGGGCGATGCTTAGGGGACCAACGCCTTGATCGGCCAGTTCGAAAATCCGCTGCACCGACTTCGCATGAGCGTTTAACGAGAATTTGCAGTCCTTGGTGCCCTCGATCCGCGTCTGGTCGATCCAGCCAACACAACCCGACTGGAAGCGGGGTAGGCCAGCCAGCATATCTCTGCGGTTAGCGTCGTGGTTCTTTTTGCTGTTGTAGGACTTTCTCGCGCTTTCTTCGTGACCTCGCGACATGATCGTCAGCGAGACAATCATTTGGGTGAAATCTCTGCCTCGCTCGTAGACTTGACCGTCCATGAGAGTGACGATTTTGATTCCCGCTTGTAGGATCGCGATGAACTGAGCCTGCGCGTCGATTGGCGCTTGTCGAGATAGCCGGTCTAAATTTTCCACCAGCAGATACGAGCCGACCGCGATCTTGCCGCGTGCCACAAGGTCCAGAAACACACCTAGCGCACCCGATTTAACGTGATCGCCATGAAAGCCTGATTTACCAGGATCAATGTGAGACTCGTCGAGATTGAGGCCATGTTTGGCAGCATACTCACGCGCTGCATCCAACTGCCGTTCTTCGCCTCGTCCCTTGCGTTGCTCGGGGGTGGAAATACGAACGTACGAGTATGCCTTGATCGCCATGCTTGCTCCTTGACCCGATCCTAGCGCAGCACCCTTAATGCGTTGTGTACAATACATACGAAGCGCGTCGGCGGCGGCGTGCAGGATTTCGAGGCGATCAAGCTGATCAAGTTCTCGGTCAGCTGAAGCACCCCTCATCCGCCTGACTGCACCTTCTCCCCGAGGGGAGAAGGGAATGCCGGCACCGCCTCTCGCTCCATCTCCCTCTGCCTTCGGGGAGAGGGCAGGGTGAGGGCGCGGGCCGCCTACTCGATCTCATATGAAAGATGTCCCATGACCTATGCCCAGATCACTCCGCCCTCAGCGGAGGCGTTGACGCTCGCCGGGGTGAAGGCCCATCTGCGGCTGGATACGTCCGACGAAGACGAGCTTGTTGCCGGCCTGATCGCGGTTGCCCGCGAGCATCTGGAGCGCAGCACAGGCCTTTGCCTGATGACCCAGCGCTGGCGTCTCTATCTTGATTCAATCTGTGAAGACGGCGTGATTCCGATTGCCAGGGGCCCGGTGCAAGCCATTGTTGCCATTACCGTTTATGACGAGCTCGGCCAGCCCTCGATAGTCCCGCTCGAAGGTTATGTGCTGGATGGCATCAGGCAACCGGCGCGGCTTATGCTCCGCCAGCGCCTGTCGTCCGGTCGCGCCGTCAACGGTATCGAAATCGATTTCGTCGCCGGTTTCGGCCCGACCGCCAACGATGTGCCGGACACGCTGAAGCGGGCAATGCTGACCCATGTGGCGCAGATGTTTTCGTGCCGCGGCGTCATCGGCATCGAGGACCAGCCGGCGCTGATCCCGCCCGGCTACGACCGGCTGGTTGCGCCCTTCCTGCTCCGGAGCCTTTGACCATGCGCTCGACCTTCTTCGACCCCGGCCGCATGACCGCCCGGCTCAATCTGGAGGCGCCGCTCGAAACGCCAGACGGCCAGGGTGGCGTTACCCGGACCTTCGTCGAGACGGCATCGTGCTGGGCGCTGATCGAGCCGGTCAGCGGGTCGGTGGAAGAGGAAGCGTCGAGCGAGATATTCAGGCGCACGCACCTGATCTGGCTGCGCTGGCGCAGCGATGTCGTGCCCGGCATGCGGCTTCGCAAGGGCAACCGGCTGTTCTCTATCGGCGGCACGCAGGACCCCGACGATAGCCGCCGGTATCTGATCTGTCATTGCCAGGAGAAGTCGGTATGACCGCCCTTTCGACATATACCCTGCCAGACCTCGCGGCAGTGCTGGCAAAGCTCTTGGCTTCCGGCAACGCGCCTTTTCGGCACCCGGCAGGCAAGGAGACCCGACGATGAGATCCGCTGCCAACGAGTTGTTGCAGGCCATCCACACCGCGCTTGCCGGCAGCATATCCCTGACAGAGACGATCGGTAGCGACGGTATTCGCGATCGGCTTGTCACCGGCCGGCAATTGCCGTGCATCGTCGTTTCCGAACTCGCCAGCAACGATTATTCGACATCCACCGAGCCCGGAGAGGAGCATTTTCTGACGCTGCAGGTCTGGTCCGATGCTGCCGGCCAGCGACAGGCCCAGCAGATCGCCGCCATCGTCGGCAGTCTCCTGCAGGACGCGTCCCTGCCACTTGCCACATACGCGCTGGTCAATTTCCGCCATCTCGCAACGAAGGCAAGGCGCGAGCCGAAGACGCGGCTGTTTTGCGCCGAGATGCGGTTTCGGGCGGTGACCGAGTAGAGATGGCAGCGACCGGCTATGACTCTCACGCTTGCGCCAGCACGGCACCCACCGCCGTTGCCCGCCGCACCAATAGTCCGAGCGCCAGGATCAGCATGAGTGCGCCCGACGAGAGAACGACACAGACGCCCAGCGCAGTCGGCGCTCCGGCGTAATCGAGGACGGCGGTGAAGACTACAGGGGCAGTGGCATTGGCGAGGTTCTGCGGCAGCGATAATCGTGCGGAATGCAGGCCGTACTCGCTTGGCGAAAACAGCGCCAGCGGCAGCAGCGCCCGCGCGACCGCCATGACGCCGGAGCCGAACCCGAACAGCAGCGTGAAAATGACAAGCTGCGCCGTGGACGCTCCGAAAAGCAGCAGGAGCAGGAAGCTCGTGACCATGAGGCCTATGCCGATGATGGCGCTCAGCACCGGGTTGCCGCGCCGGCCAAGCAGCATGTCCATCAGCCGCGCGGAAATACCGATGACACCGCGTGCCGAACCAAGTTGCAGCGCCAGTGCCGGCGACGCGCCGTATTGCCGGAAGATCTCGAGCAGCGACGGGGCCAGCCCGAAGGTCACGAAGGTGGATATCGTCGTCGCCGATGCTATCAGCAGGAAGGCCTTGCGCCGGCCCGCCGGTGACAGCGGTACAGGCGGCGTCAGGTGTCCGGGCTCGCCTCTTTCGACGACGACAGGCTTCGGCAGGGCAAATAGATA
Organism: Rhizobium sp. rho-13.1; assembly: GCF_007000305.1. NCBI lineage: Bacteria > Pseudomonadati > Pseudomonadota > Alphaproteobacteria > Hyphomicrobiales > Rhizobiaceae > Rhizobium > Rhizobium sp. rho-13.1. The sequence continues at coordinate 17,935 of NZ_SCFL01000005.1, forward strand.
AAGCGGCAGGCAGAGACAAAGGTGCAGGGCGGCGCAGGCGACATAAGTTCCCCGCCATCCGAGATGGGCATTGAGCAGGGTCAGGATAGGCCAGAAAAGGGTGGCCGAGAGGCCGGTAAACAGCATCATGATGGTGATGATGCGCTTGCCGTTCATCCCCTCGCGCTCGATGACGGCGGCATAGGCCGGTGCATTCAGCCCGAGCGCACCGCCGAACCCGATGACAAGCCAGGCGATCCCGTAGACGACGATACCGTTTGCCGCCGAAAGCAGCAGCAGGCCGACTGCAAAGACGATCGATGAGGCTGCAAGCACACGCGCCGCGCCGTAGCGGCCAAGCCAGCGACCGGTGACCGGGCTGCAGAGGCCGCTGACTACCATCATCAGGGTCAGGCCGGAAAAGACCACCTCGTTGGGAAGGCTGAGATCGGGCGCTACGATGCGCCCCATCACGCCGAGCATGTCGAAGCTGGTGCCCCAGCTGATAAGCTGCGTGATGCTGAGGACGGCAACGATCTGGGCCGAGCGCGGTGAGAAGGCTTTGGGCATGAAAAGCGGTGCTTTGTGACCTGTTTGTGACCTTGCGTAGCAGCTTGGCCGAGGCGTTGAAAGTGACATCTCGATGACGTCCGGACGCTGCCTTTTGCCGATGTCCGGCGCGCAGAAAATTCCGGTTTTGCAAGCGCCGGTTACGGCGCATTTTCCTTGAAAGGATATCCCGATGGTCGCGCAGAAAGGCAAGGACCTGCTGTTGAAGATCGACAATGGCGGCGCTTACGAGACGGTGGCGGGCCTGCGCAGCAAAAAGCTGTCGTTCAACGCCGAGACGGTGGATATCACCGATGCCGAGAGCGCCGGGCGGTGGCGCGAGCTTCTTGGCGGCGCCGGCGTCCAGCGCGCCGGGCTTTCCGGTTCGGGCCTGTTCAAGGATCATGCGTCGGACGCCCTGATCCGAACCGCCTTTTTCAACGGATCGATCCTCTCCTGGCAGATTGTCATTCCCGATTTCGGCACCGTCAGCGGTGCGTTCCAGGTATCGGCGCTCGATTATGGCGGCGAGCACAATGGCGAGGTTACCTTCGATATCGCACTGGAATCGGCAGGCGTCATCACCTTCGGGGTGCTGTGATGCTGCGCCCGCGCACAGGTGCCCGCGCCAATCGTCGCCGCGGCGAGATCGAGGCGGAAATCGACGGCGAGCGCCGCATCCTCTGCCTGACGCTCGGCGCACTGGCCGAACTCGAGACCGCGTTTGCTGCCGACGATCTCGCCGGCCTGGCGGCAAGATTTTCGCAAGGCGGCCTTAAGGCGGCCGATCTCATCCGCATCCTCGGTGCCGGCCTGCGGGGAGGCGGTAACGTCTATTCCGACGACGACGTCGCGGCGGCCGGCATCGGCGGCGGCATCGCTGCCACGGCGGCTATCGTTGGCAATCTGCTGGCGGCAACGTTTCTCGGCGATCAGGAGCAGGCATCGCCGGGCCCTCGCTAGCCGCAGCAGGCGAGGCAGTTGACGGGGCCGACAGGGCAGGGCCAACAGCCTTTCCCTGGCATCGTGCCTTGCATGTCGGCCTCTGCCTGCTGCGGCTTCCCCCCGGCATATTCTGGGCGATGACGCCCATTGAATTCCACGCCATGGCCGGAGGCCTGTCGCCGCACAGTTCGTCGCTCGACCGCGCCGGACTGGCCGCAATGATGGTGCTCTTTCCGGACTGATCCCATCAAACGTTGCACCGAGCTGCAGGAACCCGATGACCGAAACAACCGATCTCTCAGACACCAACACCGAGGCGCAGGCCTTGAAGCATACCCTCGACGATCTCGACAGCCGCTCACGGTCGTTCGGTTCGGCGCTCGGCAGCGCACTGACGTCTGCGACCACAGGCGGCAAGGGGCTCGACAGCGTGTTGCAGGGCCTTGCCAGCCGGCTGACCAATATCGCCCTGTCGGCCGGGTTGAAGCCGCTCGAAACGGCACTCGGCGGCGCTGCGGACAGCCTGAGCAGCGGCATCGGCAAGCTGTTCGGCTTTGCCAAGGGTGGCGTACCCGGGAACGTAACGGCCTTTGCCGACGGCGGTGTAGTAGCCTCGCCAACCTATTTTCCGATGGGCAGCGATCTCGGGCTTATGGGCAAGGCGGGCTCCGAAGCGATCCTGCCGCTGAAGCGCGGCTCCGACGGCTCGCTCGGAGTGGCGAGTTCAGGCGGCGGCGGTTCGTCCGTTGTCGTCAACATCACCACGCCGGATGTCCAGGGCTTCCAGAAAAGCCAGGCGCAGATTTCCGCCATGCTGGCGCGCACGGCACTGCGCGGCCAGCGCAATCTTTGAGGCTACCGATGACCCTCGCATTCCACGATATCCGCTTTCCGCTGCGCCTGTCGCTGGCCACCAGCGGCGGGCCGGTGCGGCGCACCGATATTGTCAACCTGTCGAACGGCCGCGAAAGCCGCAACAGCCGCTGGCGCGATGCCCGCCGCAGCTACGACGCCGGCTCTGGCGTCCGCTCTGTCGCCGATCTCTATGAGGTACTGGCGTTCTTCGAGGCCCGCAGCGGCCAGCTTTCCGGCTTCAGGTTTCGCGATCCCATCGACTTCGCATCCGCACCGCCCGGCGCACCGGTGACGGCCCTCGACCAGCCGATCGGCACGGGTGACGGCACGACGACCAGTTTCCCGCTTACGAAGACCTATGCAGATATGGCCGGGCAGTCCGTGCGCGGGATCGCAAAGCCGGTGGCCGGCTCTGTGCTGGTGGCCGTCGGAGGCATCGCCGTTCCGGCAGGCGACGTCTCCTGCGATCCGGCGACAGGCCTTGTCGTCTTTGCAAGCCACGCCATTCCGGCGGCGGGTGTTTTAGTGACCGCCGGCTTTGCCTTCGATGTCCCCGTAAGGTTTGCCATCGACCGCATCGATATCAGCCTGTCCGCCTTTCAGGCGGGCCGCATCCCTTCCATTCCCCTGGTGGAGATCTTGCCATGAGAACGATCGATCCGGCGCTGGCTGCCCATCTCGCCGGCGACGCCACAACGTTGTGCCATTGCTGGCGTGTCATCCGCCGCGACGATATCGTTCTTGGCTTCACCGACCACGACCATGACCTTAATTTTCTTGATACACGTTTTCTCGCGGCAAGCGGCTTTGCAGCCAGCGACGGCGAGGAACAGGCCGGATTGCCAGCAACCACCAGCGATGTCACCGGAGGCTTCTCAAGCGATGCCATTTCCGAGGCGGACCTCGCCGCCGGCCGCTACGACGCGGCTCGTGTTGAGGTCTATCTCGTCAACTGGTCCGCGCCCGACCAGCATCTGCTCCTGAAGGTGCAGGAGATCGGCGCTGTCACCCGCCAGATCGGCCAGTTCCAGGCGGAGTTGCGCAGTCTCGCCGCCCGCCTCTCCGAACCGCAGGGACGCATCTACAACCGCCGCTGCGACGCCATCGTCGGCGACCCCAGGTGCGGCATCGATCTCGCCTTGCCGCAATACCGCGCTGAGGGACTTGTCGCGTCCGTGGAAGATGCAACCAGGATGACGCTAACCGGCATTGCCGGGTTCGCTGACGGCTATTTCGCGCGAGGCAGCATGGTTCTTCTCGATGGGCGAAACAGTGGCACGGCCGCCGATGTCGATAGCCATTCGACCAGCGGCGCGGTAACGCAACTGACCCTTTGGCTGCCCCTGTCAGACGCGCCCGAGATCGGCACCCGCGTTGCGCTGACGGCCGGCTGCGACAAGGCGTTCACCACCTGCCGCGCCAAGTTTGCCAATACTGCCAATTTTCGCGGCTGCCCGCACATGCCGGGCGCCGACTTTGCCTACACCTACGCGGACGGGACGAGCCTGCACGACGGGAGCCCGTTGTTTCCATGAGCGAAGATGTTGCACGACAGGTGCTGGAGATTGCCGAAAGCTGGATTGGCACGCCCTACAGGCACCAGGGCGCCAGTAAAGGCGTGGGGTGCGATTGCCTTGGTCTCGTCAGGGGTATCTGGCGCGGACTCTACGGTGAAGATCCGGAGTTGCCTCCTGCTTACGCGCAGGACTGGGCGGAGCGCAGCGGCGAAGACCGTCTGTTGAACGCAGCGCTTCGGCATTTCGGACCATCCGGGTGCCTCGAAAATGCAAAGCCGGGCGATCTCCTCCTGTTTCGCTGGCGAGCGGAGCATGCTGCCAAGCATGCCGGTATTCTCGATCATGCCGGACATTTCATCCACGCCTACGAACAGGCAGCCGTGATCCGCTCGCCATTCGTACCGTCCTGGCGCAGACGGGTGGCCGCCACGTTCCGCTTCCCGCCGCGTTAGACAAGGGCGGTCACTTGCAAAAGGGCGCAACCTTTAGTATTTTGAAGTGGTGAGCGAAGCGCTAACCTCGCTCACCGTTTGCCTACGCTATGATGTGGACCCGGACGGTTACAAACCAGCCCGTCCGGGTTTTTCTCACAGTAAGCGTGATGCTAAGTGGAAACCACCACATAACCTCACCTCCATGTTCGAGAGCAAGGCCTTTGCCAATGCCGGCGTAGCCAATGCTCGCCGACGCGCCGGCTGGTACGACGCTTTCTGCTTCTGCTCCCGATCTTTGACGACAATACAATTTAAAAGGGTATTTTCAAGCGCGGGATTTCCCGGCGCTGACCTCCCTTGTCCAACTCAGCGAGATGTTCATGGCAACCATCCTCTTTCAGGCGGCGGGTGCTGCTCTCGGTAGTGTTTTCGGACCGGTCGGCGCGATGATCGGCAGGGCCGCAGGTGCGTTGGCGGGCAGCGTCGTCGATAAGGCGCTGATCAACGGCAGCCGCACCGTTTCGGGTGCGAGAATGGCGACGGCGCGCATTCCGGGTGCCGACGAAGGGGCGGCAATCATCTGGCTCTACGGCACTGCACGACTGGGAGGCACCTTGATATGGGCGACCCGTTTCGAGGAGGAGGTCTCCACCGAGCGCTCCGGCGGCAAGTCGACCGGGTCGCGTGTCGAGACATTCCGCTATTTCGCCAACTTCGCCGTCGGCCTTTGCGAGGGACCCATCGCCTGCATCCGCCGCGTCTGGGCGGATGGCAAGGAGGTGGATCTGACCCAGATCGAGATGCGCGTCTACAGAGGCTCCGAAGACCAACTGGCGGATCCGCTGATCGAGGCCAAGCAGGGCGCAGGCCATGCACCGGCGTACCGGGGAATTGCCTACGTCGTCTTCGAACGACTGCCACTCGATACATTCGGTAATCGCATTCCGCTGTTCCAGTTCGAGGTGGTGCGGCCGATCGGGCGCCTGGAGCGGCAGATCCGCGCGGTAACGATCATTCCGGGCTCGACAGAGCACGGTTACAGCACGACCCGGGTAACCGAAAAAACCGGTGCCGGCAGCATGCGCGCCATCAACCGCAACGTGTTGACAGCGACGACCGATTGGCAGGCCTCGCTCGACGAACTGACGGCACTATGTCCCAATCTGAAAAGCGTCGCACTCGTCGTTGCCTGGTTCGGCACCGATCTGCGCGCCGGGCACTGCCGCATCGTTCCCGGCGTGGAGACGCTGGCCCGTGACAGCGAGAGCAGTCGGTGGTCCGTGTCGGGTATCAACCGCGCGGACGCCCATCTGATCAGCCTCAGCGAGGGTACGCCTGCTTATGGCGGCACCCCGGATGACGCCAGCGTATTGCAGGCAATCGCCGATCTCAGGCAGCGCGGGCTGGGCGTTTTCATCTACCCGTTCCTGATGATGGATATTCCGCTCGGCAACGGGCTCCCGGATCCGGAAGGGGCAGGGGAGCAGGCGGCCTATCCGTGGCGCGGCCGGATCACCGCCTTCCCGGCGATCGGCAGGCCCGGCACGGTGGACCGGACAGCTGTGGCGGGCGCACAGGTTGCGGCTTTTTGCGGCGCGGCCTCCTCAACCGATTTTTCCATGGACGGCGCGGCGGTCGCCTATCACGGCACTGACGAAGGTTATCGCCGCATGCTGCTGCACTACGCCCATCTGGCTGTTGCAGGGGGTGGCGTCGACGGGTTCATCATCGGTTCGGAACTTCGTGGGTTGACGCAACTGCGCGATGCCGGCGGCAGCTTTCCCTTCGTACAGGCTCTGGCGACGATGGCGACAGACATCCGTGCCATCGTCGGCCCCGCGACAAGGCTCACCTATGGCGCCGACTGGAGCGAATATTTCGGCTACCATCCAGACGACGGCTCCGGCGACGTCTATTTCCATCTCGACCCGCTGTGGGCCTCGCCGGATATCGACGCCGTCGGCATCGACAATTACATGCCGTTGTCCGACTGGCGCGACGATGACCTCGCAAAGGCCAATCCCGACGGCTTCCGCATCCAGGACGATCTTGCGGGCATGACGGCGGCAATCGACAGCGGTGAAGGCTTCGACTGGTACTACTCAAGCGCCGCTGACAGGATTGCGCGGGACCGGTCGGCGATTTCGGACGGCCTTGCGGCAAAGCCCTGGGTGTTTCGCTACAAGGATATCGGTAGCTGGTGGAGCAGCCTTCATTATGAGCGCGTCGGGGGTGTCGAGCGCACCACGCCGACAGCCTGGGTACCCCATGCAAAGCCGATTTGGCTGACGGAACTTGGATGCCCGGCAATGGACAAGGGCGCCAACCAGCCGAACGTCTTTCTCGACCCGAAATCGGTGGAATCTGCCGCGCCCTATTTCTCCAACTGCATGCGTGCCGACAGCGTTCAGCGCCGCTTTCTCGAGGCCCACCACGATCACTGGGCCGGCTCCGGCGTCGTCGATCCCAATCGTATTTTCGTCTGGACCTGGGATGCGCGGCCTTATCCTGCTTTCCCTGTCGATACCGGCCTTTGGAGCGATGGGAGTAACTGGCGGACGGGGCACTGGCTGAACGGACGGCTCGGCGCCGGCACCCTAGCCGACGTTATCGCTGCCATCCTGACGGATCAGAATTTCACCGATTTCGATGTTTCCGAGGTGAGCGGAGACCTCTCCGGCTATGCCCAGGGAGATGTCACCTCCGCTCGCGACATGCTGACGCCGCTCCTTGAGATCTTCCAGATCGACGTGATCGAGGACGGTCCTGTGCTACGGTTTCGCTCGAGGGCTGCGGCCAGCCTGGCTCCCATTCTTATTTCCGCCGTCGTCGATGTCGAAAGCCAGCCGCTCTGGCAGGAAACGCGCGGCCACGACAGCGATTTCGCCGCCGAGGCCATCGTCACTTTCTACGACCCCCTGGCCGACTACGAGCAGGCCAGCGTCCGCTCGAGGCGGGCACCCTCTGCATCGAATCGCGTGCTCCGCAACGATCTCGGCGCCGTCGTGCCGGAGGAAGCGGCGCTGCAGGCAGCCGAAAATCTGTTGCGCGACAACAGGGCCTCGCGCCGCTCGGTCACCCTGTCGCTTTCGCCGACAGCCAGTCACCTCCAGCCGGGCGATGTGATTTCCATGGCAGATGGCCCCGAAGGCCGCTTCCTGGTGACCCGCATTGAGGACGGTGCCGCGCGAAGTATCGAAGCGCGCGAGTTCGCATCGCTTGGCGGCGGCGCGATCGCAGCCTCGACGCCGGTAAAGGCGAGTGGCGGCGGGGCGGCCTCTGATGTCTTTGCCCCTGTCGTCGAACTGATGGACCTGCCGCAGTTCGAAAGCGGCTCGCCAAGCGATTTTGCATGCGGTGCCGTCTACGCCCGACCGTGGCGCACGACCGTCCTGTCCTCGTCACCATCCACCGAGGCGTTTGCCCGGCGCGTGATGCTCGACCGTCCGGCAAAGATAGGCTCGGTCGTGGCGCCACTATTTCCCGGCGTCAGCGGTCGGTTCGACTGGTCGCAGTCGCTTACCGTCGATCTTGCCTATGGCGGGCTGGAGTCGGCACTGAAGATCTCGGTGCTCAACGGCGCCAATCGCTTTGCGGTGCAGAGCGTCCCGGGAATGTGGGAAATCGGCGCGTTCATCGAGGCGGAGGAAATTGCGGCTAAACGCTGGCGGCTGTCAGGCCTGCTGCGCGGGCTGGCGGGAACGGAGGATGCTACGGCGGCAGGCATTGCCACACATGCTCCGTTCGTCATACTCGACGCGGCCGTCAAACCGCTCGGCCTTGCCAGCGGCGAGATGGGCCTGCACCTCAACTGGATCGCCGAGGCGCCAGGATCGAACGACCGGGCAGGACCCATCGTCTTTGCAGGCGGTATCCGCGCCGAGACGCCGCTGTCGCCGGTCCACATCGCCGGGAGCCGGAATGCGGAAGGGGCGGCTGTCTTCACCTGGATACGCCGGGGGCGGATCGATGCGGACAACTGGATACCGTCCGACATTGCCCTCGACGAGCCGACCGAGCGCTACCGTGTCGATCTCATGCAGGGCGGGGTGCTGAAACGGCGGGTCGAGGTCGTTACGGCCGGATGGACCTATTCGGCGGGCGACGAGATCGCCGATTTCGGCGCGACCCAGCCCCATCTTGAGATTGTCATTTCGCAGATGGGCCAGCGGGTGCCGATCGGCATTCCGGCCGCTGCCGTCGTGGCAGTCTAGTTTTCAACCAGAGGAGTAGAGCATGGAAGACGGGAAACACTGGTACTATTCGAAGACGATCTGGGGCGCGTTGCTGGCGATCGGGTCGTCCGTCCTGCAGATGAAGGGGCTTCAACTTGGCGAGGCGGACCAGGCGACGATCGTCAACTCCGCCGTTTCGATCGCCGGCGCAGTGGGCGGATTGCTGGCAGTCTACGGCCGCATCGCTGCCAGCACCGCGATCAAAGCCAGCTAGCCAACGCTGCTTTCGGGGAATGCCGTTCCCCATACAGGATGGGCACAGGATATCTATGCCCATTCATTTGCCATTCAGACGGCTTTGAGTAACTATTCGCTCACGTTATTGTCCCCCACGGAAGTTAATGAGCATGGCATCATCCTTGAGCGTAGCAGCGGTACTCGCCATCATGGCGGGATCGGCTGTGTTGCCGGTGACGACGCCGACGCTTGTCGCGCGAGCGAAGTCGGATTGCAGCGATGCGGCGTCGCAGGTGGTCGAGAAGACCGGCGGGCAGCTTCTGTCCGTCCAGCCGTCCGGCGACAGCTGCGTCATAACAGTTCTCGTTCAGGGCAATGGGGAGCGCCCGCGTAAGGTGACTGTAAAGGTTCCGATGTAGGAGGAGCCTCGTCAGGTATCGCGAATCGTTAGGAATTGGGCGGAAACATGCGCATTCTCGTAGTTGAAGACGACGTCACACTGAACCGGCAGCTTGCCGACGCGCTGAAAGAGGCCGGCTACGTCGTCGATGTCGCTTTCGATGGTGAAGAGGGACACTATCTCGGCGATACCGAGCCATACGACGCCATCATCCTCGACATCGGCCTGCCGGAAATGGACGGCATCACCATGCTGGAAAAATGGCGTGCGTCCGGCAAGGGAATGCCGGTGCTGTTGCTGACGGCCCGCGACCGCTGGAGCGACAAGGTCGCCGGCATCGACGCCGGTGCCGACGACTACGTGGCCAAACCATTCCATGTGGAAGAAGTGCTCGCCCGCATCCGTGCGCTCATCCGGCGGGCTGCCGGCCATTCCTCCTCCGAAATCACCTGCGGCCCGGTGCGGCTCGACACCAAAAGCTCAAAGGCGAGCGTCGATGGCAAGCCGTTGAAACTCACCTCGCACGAGTATCGCCTGCTCGCCTATCTCATGCATCACAAGGGCGAGGTGGTCTCGCGCACCGAGCTCGTCGAGCACATGTACGATCAGGATTTCGACCGCGATTCCAATACCATAGAAGTATTTGTGGGCCGCTTGCGCAAGAAAATGGGAGTTGATCTCATCGAAACGGTCCGGGGGTTGGGCTATCGTATTCAAGCGCCGACCAATGATAATTAAGTCTCTCACCGCCCGCGTCCTGCTGCTGACCACGATCTGGTCTGCCATGGCGCTGGTGGCCATCGGCTTCGTCATCTCGACCCTATACCGAAATAGCGCGGAGCGCGGTTTCCAAGACCTCTTGCGGGCGCAGCTTAATAACGTCATCAATTCCGTCACTATCGGCGAACAGGGCACGCTGACAGGCAACCCACAACTCGGCGACCTGCGCTATGCCCAGCCGAAGACAGGCTGGTACTGGATCGTTGAGCCGCTAGGCACCTTCACGTCAGCGCCGTTGGTGTCCCCCTCGCTGGGTTCGGTCAACCTGCCGGTCCTGTCAGTGATGGAAGCGCCTTTCAACAAGTCCTACGAACGGTACTACATCGTCACCGACAGCGTCGGCAACCGGGTCCAGGTGGCAGAGACGGAGATCGTGTTCGTCGAAGGGGATGGCCGTGCGGCACGGTTCCGGGTGACCGGCAATATCGGCGTCATCGAAGCCGATGTCGAAACCTTTTCCCACAGCCTCTATCTAGCGTTGGGCGTCTTCGGGATCGGCAGCCTGATTGTCAACGCGCTTGCCATTCTTTACGGCCTCAGGCCGCTCGACGAGGCGCGTGGTGCTCTCGAGCGCATCAGGGCGGGTGAAAGCGAGCGGCTGCAGGGCGATTTCCCACGCGAAATCCTGCCGCTTGCCAACGAAGTCAATGCGCTGATCGACAGCAATCGCCGCATCGTCGAGCGGGCCCGCATGCAGGTCGGCAATCTCGCCCACTCGCTGAAGACGCCGATCGCCGTGCTGCTGAACGAGTCGCGCGTGCTGGATCAGTCGCATGGCGATCTCGTCAAAGGTCAGGCCGAGGCCATGCAGGGCCAGGTGCAGTCCTACCTCAACCGCGCCCGCATCGCAGCCCAGCGGGAATCGGTACTTGCCCGGACCGACGTAGAGCCGGCGCTTGAGCGCCTGGTTCGGGTGATGCGGCGGCTGAATACCGAGATCGAGTTCCAGCTCACTGTCTCCCCCGGTCTGGCGCTGGCGATGGAGCAGCAGGATCTGGAGGAAACGGTGGGCAATCTGCTCGAGAACGCCGCCCGCTTTGCGAAGACAAAGGTGATTGTCACAGCCAGCGAGGCCGCCCCGGACGTGAAGGGTCTCGATCCCGCCCGGCGCCACTGGGTCGCGCTTACCGTCGAGGACGATGGTCCGGGACTGGAGCCCGATCAGATCCGCGAGGCGATGAAACGCGGCCGCCGTCTCGACGAGACGAAGCCCGGCACAGGCCTTGGCCTGTCGATCGTCAGCGAGATCACCGCGGAGTATCAGGGAGTGCTGACCCTCTCGCGCGGCAGCGCGGGTGGTTTGCAGGCAGCCTTAATTCTGCCGGGCATCGTAAAGGATGTTGCGTGAGAGACGGCATGATGACAGAAAGATCATACGCGCCATGGGGATGCCCTGTGGAGACCACGGAACGATATTTTATTTTTTTGGCAGTTAATTCTGGTTCGGTTGCATGAAGCTTGGCATTTCCTCTTTGACCGCTGCCGCCCTCCTGGCCGCCCTGTCCCTATCCGGCTGCAGCACTACAGCTGGAAAAGGCGCTCTGGCGCGCCTGTCGCCGATCAAGAGCAACTCCTCGGCGACCTTCATTACTGCGCTCGACGGTGGCATAATCGGCAATACCGGGCTGACGATGAGCGACAGCGACAAGCAGCGCGCGCTGGAAGCGGAATATCGCGCCCTGGAGGCAGCCCCGGGCGGCCAGCCGGTGGTCTGGAGCGGCCGTACGATGAGCGGCCAGGTGGTCGCCGCTGCGCCCTACCAGGTGGGATCGCAGAATTGCCGCCAGTACACCCATACTGTCACTGTCGACGGCAAGCAGACCGTCGCACGCGGCTCCGCCTGCCGCAACGACAACGGCACCTGGACACCGCTGGAATAGGTTTTCGGTCTAGTCGGGAAATGAGAGCGTCAAGCTCTCTGTGTCCAGCACAGCGTCGCGGCCGATCGGAACGACGAGCGGCGACATGCCGTGCCCGAGCGGCAGTCCGCCGAGAACCGGAACGCCGAGCGTTTCGAGATGCTCCCTTAGAATATCGATGGCTGACATTACACGCGGCGTCTCGAACCCGGTGAACTGGCCAAGCGCTATTCCGGCCACGCCCTGAAGGTGTCCCGCCTTGCGGAGCATTGTGAGTTGGCGATCCAACTGCCCACGCATCATGTTGACTGCCTCTAGCAACTGGATGGCGCCAGCCAGCGGTGGCAGTGCCCAGCCCGCAGTCGTTGCCACCATATCGAGATTGCCGCCGATAAGCGGACCCCTTACATGGCCGGATGTGGTGAGCGCCGCAGTCAACTCGTCCGGTCGCGAGAAGATGGAGGCATGACCCGGCAGCATCAGCGCCTCGTGCATGGCCTCGCAATTTTCTGCATCGAAGGCTCCGTCGGCATTTGGCATGACGGCACCGTGAAGCCCGACCAGGCCGCAGTGGCGATAAAGGCTGAGATGCAGCGCGGTGATGTCGCTGAAGCCGACCATGAATTTCGGATCCCTGCGGACGGCGTCGAAGTCGAGACGGTCGGCGATGCGGTAGGAGCCCTTGCCACCCCGCGTCGCGAAAATGGCGCGAATCCCAGGATCCTGGAATGCTGCGTTGACGTCGGCCAGCCGGTCGTCGTCTTCGCCGGCAAGATATCCTTTTTTATCGAAGATGTGGTCGCCGAACTCGACCTGCAGCCCCCAGCCTTCGAGGATCGCGGTCTGGGCAAGCACACTTTCTCGCTCGGGAGGGCTGGCTGGCGAAACGAGCCGGACCCTGTCGCCAACCGTCAGCGTCGGTGGGATGACGGCCATCGGTATCTCCCGTCGCGTCGAATGATGCACAAGACTTAGCGGCGATGATACGGCCCGGCAAGCGGCTGCAAAATCCCGGCATGATTGCGCCTCACTGCGCCTCTAGGATGCTTGCGACCAATCGCCTCAAATCTCTGCGATTATCGCTTTGGTGATTGGAATGTCTTGGCCGTTCAAGTATTGGAAATCCATGTTGTTCTGGATCATCGTCGCCGTACTGACGGCCAGTGTCGGGGCTGTTTTACTCAGGCCGTTGTTGCGCGGCGCGCAGGCGGTAGCGCTTGGCCGCGAGGGCGAAGCTGCCGTATACCGGGACCAGCTTGCAGAACTCGACCGCGATCTCGCAGGAGGGGCGATTACCGCCGAACAGGCAGGTTACGCCCGGGCGGAAATCGGCCGCCGCCTGCTCGCAGTCTCGGCTGCTCCCGAGAAGACGCGGCCGGCACAGACCGGACGCAAGACCTACCGGCTGGCGCAGGCTTTCATCATCGTTCTTCTGCCTGCCCTCGGGCTCTGTCTTTACTTGCGGACCGGCGATCCCGGTCTCCCGTCGCAGCCGCTCCAGGCGAGGCTCGACAATCCCGGCAACGACATGGCCATTCTGGTGGCCAAGGCCGAGCGCCATCTGGCAGAACACCCGGATGACGGAAAAGGCTGGGATGTTCTGGCGCCGATCTATTTCAGGACGATGCGCCTGCTCGATGCCGAGGTTGCCTATCGCAACGCGATCAGGCTGCTGGGGCCGACACCCGATCGGCTTGGCAACCTTGCCGACACACTGATGGCTGCCTCCGACGGCATGGTCACTGCACAAGCCCGCGAAGTGCTGCAGCAATCGATACAGCTTCAGCCCGACAACCCGCGCGCCCAGTTTTACCTGGCGCTGGCTTTCGAGCAGGAAGGCAAGGCGGAAGAGGCGAGAAATGCCTTCACCGCCCTCGCCAGCCAATCTCCGGCGGATGCCCCTTGGCTGCCTGTTGTCAACGAGCATATCGCCAAGAACGGCGGCACGCCTTCAACCCCGAAGACTGCGGACGCGAAGAGTGCCGACCCGAAGGCGCCCGGCGGCCCCGATGCCGCGCAGGTTGCTGCTGCCCAGACCATGGACGCCGGCGACCGCCAGCAGATGATCAGGGGCATGGTCGACACGCTCGATGCCAAGCTCCGGCAGGACCCGTACAATTTCGAAGGATGGATGCGGCTGATACGATCCTATGCCGTGCTGAACGACAGGGAGCGGGCGGCCGATGCGCTGAAACGCGGACTGGTGGCTTTCCCGGCCAGCGGCGAGAAGGGCCAGCAACTCGCCGCCCTTGCAACCCAGCTGGGTCTTCCTCTTGAAGGTGCCACGCCATGACCCGCAAGCAGAAACGCCTGGCCGTCATCGGTGGCGGCATGAGCTTCATCATCGCGGCCGTGCTGCTGGTGATGTTCGCCTTCAGCCAGTCAGTCGCCTATTTCTACATGCCCGGCGACCTCGCCAAGAAGCCGGTCGGGCCCGGCACGTTGATCCGGCTCGGCGGCCTGGTCGGCGAGGGGTCGGTGGTGCGCGGCGAGGGGACGACGGTGCAGTTTGCCGTCACCGACGGCAGCGACGCCATCAAGGTCCGGTATACCGGCATCCTGCCCGATCTGTTCCGAGAGGGGCAGGGCGTCGTCACGGAGGGGCGTTTCGAGCCGGGCGACGATGTTTTCGTTGCCGACACGGTGCTCGCCAAGCATGATGAGCGCTACATGCCCAAGCAGGTTGCCGACCGCCTGAAGAAGGACGGCGTCTGGAAAGGCGAGGAAGCCAGCAAATGATCATCGAGCTCGGCCATTACGCACTGGTTCTGGCCTTGGCCACCGCCATCATTGTCGCGACACTGCCGATGGTCGGTGCGCGCAGGCTCGATCAGGCAATGATGGACGTGGCGCGGCCGGGCTCGATCCTGCTGTTTGCGCTGGTCGCGTTTTCGTTCAGCGTGCTGACCTATGCCCATGTCGTCTCCGACTTCTCGGTCGCCAATGTCTGGGAAAATTCCCACTCGCTGGTGCCGATGGTCTTCAAGGTGTCCGGCGTCTGGGGCAATCACGAGGGATCGATGATGCTCTGGCTGCTGATCCTCGCCCTGTTCAGCGCCCTCGTCGCCCTGTTCGGCCGCCATCTGCCGGACACGCTGCGAGCCAACGTATTGTCCGTTCAGGCGTGGATTTCGGTAGCATTCCTGTTCTTCATCCTTTTGACCTCCAATCCCTTTATCCGCCTCGACCCGGCGCCGGCCGAGGGCAAGGATCTCAACCCGGTGCTGCAGGACATCGGCCTCGCCATCCATCCGCCGCTGCTTTATCTCGGCTATGTCGGCTTCTCCGTCTGTTTTTCCTTTGCCGTCGCCGCGCTGATCGAGGGCCGCATCGACGCGGCCTGGGCGCGCTGGGTGCGGCCGTGGACGCTGGCGGCATGGATCTGCCTGACGGCAGGCATCGCCATGGGGTCCTACTGGGCCTATTACGAGCTCGGCTGGGGCGGCTGGTGGTTCTGGGATCCGGTCGAGAACGCCTCGTTCATGCCGTGGCTTGCCGGAACCGCGCTGCTGCATTCGGCGCTGGTCATGGAAAAGCGCGATGCGCTGAAGATCTGGACGGTGCTGCTGGCGATCCTGACCTTCTCCCTGTCGCTGCTCGGCACGTTCCTCGTGCGCTCCGGGGTTCTCACCTCCGTGCACGCCTTTGCCAGCGACCCGACGCGCGGCGTGTTCATTCTCTGCATCCTGCTGATCTTCATCGGCGGTGCGCTGTCGCTGTTCGCCTTCCGCGCCCCGCGCCTCACGTCCGGTGGGCTGTTCGCGCCGATCTCGCGTGAAGGGGCGCTAGTGCTGAACAATCTCATTCTCACAGTCTCCTGCGGAACGGTGCTCACCGGCACGCTCTATCCGCTGGCGCTGGAAACGCTGACCGACGACAAGATCTCTGTCGGCCCTCCCTTCTTCAACCTGACCTTCGGCCTATTGATGATCCCGCTGCTGCTGGCGGTTCCCTTCGGACCGCTGCTCGCCTGGAAGCGCGGCGACCTGCTGGGCGCCTTCCAGCGGCTCTATACGGCGGCGGGCCTTGCCTTCGTCGCGGCGCTGGTGCTCTTTTATGTGCAGCATGGCGGGCCGGTGATGGCCGTTCTCGGCCTTGCCGCCGGCCTGTTCCTGATTTTCGGCGCGGCCACGGACCTCTGGTTCCGGGCCGGCATCGGCAAGGTTGCCGCCGACGTGGCGTGGCGGCGTTTTGCCGGCCTGCCGCGATCCGCCTTCGGCTCGGCGCTCGCCCATGCCGGACTTGGCGTCACCGTTCTCGGCATCGTCGCCGTCAGCACCTTCCAGACTGAAAACATCCTCGACATGAAGCCCGGCTCAACCACGGAACTCGGCGGCTACAGCCTGCATTTCGACGGCATGAAGCCCGGCATCGGTCCCAACTTTACCGAGGATCGCGGCACCTTCACCGTCAGTCGCGGCGGCGTCGCGGTCGCCACCGTCTCGTCGGCCAAACGCATCTTCACCGCCCGCAAGAGCGCCACCACCGAAGCCGGGATCCTGACCTTCGGCCTCAGCCAACTCTACGTCTCGCTCGGCGATGCCGGCGCCAATGGCAGCATTGTCGTGCGCATCTGGTGGAAACCGTTGATCGTCTGCATCTGGGGCGGCGCCATCATCATGGCACTCGGTGGCATGGTCTCGCTTAGCGACCGCCGCCTGCGCATCGGCGCCCCCAGCCGCCGTGCCAAGCCTGTGCGCGTGGCGATGGAGCCGGCGGAATGAGAGCGTGGGGGTTATACCCCCCTCTGTCGGCTGCGCCGACATCTCCCCCACAGGGGGGGAGATCATTCTTTTCCCTATTTGGCTCTAACGTCTCGGCTAATCTCCCCCCTTGTGGGGGAGATGTCCCGAAGGGACAGAGGGGGGCTCTCGCCGCAATCGCGATACTCCTGGTCCTCATGCTGTTCCCCGTGGCGGCCCTTGCCGTCAATCCGGACGAGGTATTGCCCGATCCAGGTCTCGAGGCGCGGGCGCGGGCGATCTCGACCGAACTGCGCTGCATGGTCTGCCAGAACCAGTCGATCGACGATTCCAACGCGGATCTTGCCCGCGACCTTCGCCTGCTGGTGCGCAAGCGGCTGATGGATGGCGACAGCGACCGGCAAGTGCTGGATTACATCGTTTCCCGCTACGGCGAGTTCGTGCTGCTGAAGCCTCGGCTTAGTGAAAAGACCTATGTGCTCTGGGGCGCCCCTATTGTCCTCTTGGCCGTCGGCGGCCTCGCCATGGCACTTTTCGTCCGTCGCCGTGGCGGTAAGCCGACTGGCACAGGTCTTACTCCCGACGAGGAAGCGCGTCTCGAGGAATTGCTCGGCAAGTAACGTTTCGGTTTCTTCACCTTGGCGGAAACATTCTGCAACATTACCAACATTTCATGGGCCGGACAGTTCACCGTAACGTGCAAGATCCTATATCCTTTCCATCAACTGATCGCCGCTGACCCCACGGCGCCAGTCCAGACGAAAGAGAAGGTAACGCACATGTTCGAGACCATCAAAGGCCGCCTGACGCGCAGCACTGCCTTGAAGGCTTCCGCTGTCGCCGGCATTGCTGTTGCTGCCCTGGCGACAGGCGTCCCAGCCATGATTTCCAATTCCTATGCAGACGCCGTGGTCGTCCAGGCGCCGCAGGTTCCAAGCTTCGCCAATGTCGTCGATGCCGTGTCTCCCGCCGTCGTGTCGGTGCGTGTCGAGTCCCGCGTCAACCCCGCGGCTGCCGATGAGGACGACAGCTTCGGGCTCGGTCGCGGTTTTGACGACCTGCCGGACGATCATCCGCTAAAGAAGTTCTTCAAGCAGTTCGGCCAGCAGCCGAACGGCAAGGGCATGCAGGGCGAGCAGCAGAAGCCGAATGCCGACAAGGGTCGCCTCCGTCCGGTTGCCCAGGGCTCGGGCTTCTTCATCTCCGATGACGGCTACCTCGTCACCAACAACCATGTCGTCTCCGACGGTGCCGCCTTCGTCGTCGTGCTCAGCGATGGCACAGAACTCGATGCCAAGCTGATCGGCAAGGATCCGCGTACCGATCTTGCCGTGCTCAAGGTCGACGACAAGCGCAAGTTCACCTACGTCAAATGGGCCGACGACGAGAAGGTCCGCGTTGGCGACTGGGTCGTCGCTGTCGGCAATCCCTTCGGTCTGGGCGGCACGGTCACCGCCGGTATCATTTCCGCCCGTGGCCGCGACATCGGCTCCGGCCCTTACGACGATTATCTCCAGGTCGATGCGGCCGTGAACAAGGGCAACTCCGGTGGCCCCACCTTCAACCTCAGCGGCGAAGTCGTCGGCATCAACACGGCCATCTTCTCGCCATCGGGCGGCAGCGTCGGCATCGCCTTCGCGATCCCTTCGACGACCGCCAAGGACGTCGTCGCCGACCTCATCAAGACAGGCTCCGTCTCGCGCGGCTGGCTTGGCGTGCAGATCCAGCCCGTCAGCAAGGACATTGCCGAATCGCTCGGACTTTCCGAGGCAGCCGGGGCGCTTGTCGTTTCGCCGCAGGAAGGTTCGCCGGGCCAGAAGGCCGGTATCAAGAACGGCGACGTAGTGACCGCAGTCAACGGCGAACCTATCAAGGACCCACGCGATCTCGCACGCCGCATCGGTGCCATGGCGCCGGGCAAGAAGGTCGAGGTCGCCATATGGCGCAACGGCAAGTCGCAGTCTGTCACCGTCGACCTCGGAACCTTGCCTGCCGAGCAGAAGGCATCGGCCGACGGCAACAATGCGCCGCAGGCAGAACCGCAGCAGCCAGCCTCGGAAAAGGCGCTTACCGATCTCGGCCTCACCGTCGGTCCGTCCGACGATGGCAAGGGTGTCGCGATCACCGGCGTCAATCCGGACTCCGACGCTGCCGACAAGGGCGTGAAGGAAGGCGAGAAGATCACCTCGGTCAATAACCAGGAGGTCGCCAACGCCCAGGATATCGCCAAGGTCATTACCCAGGCGAAGAAGGACGGCCGCACCCGCGCGCTCTTCCAGATCCAGTCGGACAACGGCAGCCGCTTCGTGGCTCTGCCGCTCAGCCAGGGCTGATCGCGGAGAAAGTAACGTGGAGGAAGCCGTGCAAGCCCCCGCCTGCACGGCTTCCTTGTTTTCAAAGCAACCATGGGTGAAATCATGACCACCGGTAGCCAGCCAAAATCAAACGCCGCCGATTCCGGTTGTGCAGCAGTACCGCCGGCGGGTAATGTCACGCACATGAAGATTTTGATCATCGAAGACGATCTCGAGGCCGCCGCTTACCTGACAAAGGCGTTCCGCGAGGCCGGTATACTTGCCGATCACGCCAGCGATGGCGAGAGCGGCCTCTTCATGGGCTCGGAAAACACCTACGACGTCATGGTCATCGACCGTATGCTGCCGCGACGCGACGGGCTTTCGGTCATCGCCGAACTGCGCCGCAAGGCGATCCATACGCCTGTGCTGATCCTTTCGGCGCTCGGCCAGGTCGACGACCGCGTCACAGGCCTTCGCGCCGGCGGCGACGACTACCTGCCGAAACCCTATGCTTTCAGCGAATTGCTCGCCCGCGTCGAAGTTCTGGGCCGCCGCAAGGGCACGCCGGATCAGGATGTGCTGTACCGCGTCGGCGATCTCGAACTCGATCGCCTGTCCCACGAGGTCCGCCGGGCCGGCAAGGAGATCGTCCTGCAGCCGCGCGAGTTCCGCCTGCTGGAATACCTGATGAAGAACGCCGGCCAGGTGGTGACCCGCACCATGCTGCTGGAAAATGTCTGGGATTACCACTTCGATCCCCAGACCAACGTCATCGATGTCCACGTCTCGCGCCTGCGTGCCAAGATCGAGCGGGATTTCAACATGCCGCTGCTGAAGACCATTCGCGGGGCAGGGTACATGATCAAGGACGAGGGATGAGTCGCTTCCGCGTCCTCTTCAAGTCCACCGCCGTCCGCCTGTCCGCCCTCTACATCCTGCTTTTCGCGCTCTGCGCTGCGACGCTGGTGTTCTACGTGACATCCATGTCCGAGCGGCTGATGACGGGCCAGATCCGCGATGCCGTCAGCCAGGAAGTCAATCAGGTCAAGCACGCCTATGAGGGCGGCGGCCTTAACCTTCTGCTGCGTACGATGGAGCGCCGCGCTCGCCAACCGGGAGCCAATCTTTACGTTATTGCGAGCCCTACGGGCGTCATTCTTGCCGGCAACGTCGCGTCCGTACAGCCCGGCACCTTCGACGACCAGGGCTGGACCGAAGTCCCCTTCACCTACGAGCGATATGCCGATACCGGCGCCGAGCGTCGCCACCTCGCCATCGCCAACATCTTCACGCTCGACAACGGCCTGCGCATCCTGATCGGCCGCGACCTCGGCGAGCCCGAGCGGTTTCGTCTGCTCGTACGCCAGGCGCTGATGCTGGCGCTGGCGATCATGGGTGTCGGGGCACTGGTGATCTGGTTCGGCATCGGCCGCAATGCGCTCCGCCGCATCGACCGGATGACCGATGCGAGCCGCAAGATCATGGCCGGCGACCTGTCGCAGCGTCTTCCGGTCGGCGGTTCCGGCGATGAGTTCGACCGCATGTCGGATTCGCTGAACACCATGCTGGAGCGCATCGAGAAGCTCAACGAAGGCCTGCGCCAGGTTTCCGATAACATCGCCCACGACCTGAAGACGCCGTTGACTCGTCTGCGCAACAAGGCGGTCGACGCGCTCGACATCGACAACGAGGATCGCCGGCGCGGCGCACTCGAAGGCATCATCGCCGAATCAGACCAACTGATCCGCACCTTCAACGCTCTTTTGATGATCTCCCGTGTTGAGGCCGGCGCGGTTGCAGCCGAAATGACCACGGTCGATCTCTCCGCCATTGTCGCCGACACCGCCGAACTCTACGAGCCGGTCGCCGAAGATGCCGGGCTTGTCCTCACGGCCGAGATAGAGCCCGGCGTTGAAATCCAGGGCAATCGCGAACTGATCGGCCAGGCGTTGTTCAACCTCATCGACAACGCTCTGAAATACGCGCCTGGCGGCAATGGTCAGCCGGAGGTCATTCTCAAGCTCAGCCGTGGTGCCGATGGCGTAACGCTCTGTGTCGCTGACCGTGGTGCAGGCGTGCCGGTAGAAAGGCGCGAAGACGTGGTGAAACGCTTCTTCCGTCTCGACGAAAGCCGCTCGAAGCCGGGCACCGGCCTCGGCCTGTCGCTGGTCGAAGCTGTCATGGAACTGCACGGCGGCAAGCTGCAGCTTTCCGATACCGACCCCGACAGCAGCGAGGCCCGCGGCCTGACCGCGACGATGGTGTTTGCGAACGCCGGCAAGGCGTAGGGCGGCCTTCACAAATCGGACATCGACCCATATTACCGCTGTGAACAACTTCAATGAGGACCTCACGCCATGGCTTCAGTCATTTCCGTCGCCCGTGATCAGGTGCACCAGTTCTCCAAGGCTGTGGTCGATCGCATCGAGATCGTCGAGAATTTGGGCGTTGAGGGCGATGCCCATGCGGGCGTCACGGTGCAGCATCGCTCGCGGGTGGCTGTCGATCCGAACCAGCCCAATCTCCGTCAGGTCCACCTGATCGAGCGTGAACTGCTCGATGAACTCGCAGGCGAGGGGTTCGAGCTGCAGCCGGGCGATCTGGGCGAAAACATCCTGACCGAGGGAATTTCGCTTCTGGAACTGCCGACCGATACGATCCTGAAGATCGGACCCGACGTGAGGCTGAAGGTGACCGGCCTGCGCAATCCCTGCGCCCAGATCGAAAACTTCCGGACCGGGCTTTTGAAGAAGGTCGTCTATACCGGAAAAGACGGCAACATCGTCCGCAAGGCCGGGGTCATGACCATCGTGCTTTCTGGCGGCAGAGTGCAGCCCGGCGACCAGATCGCGGCCGACCTGCCTCCGTTGCCGCACCGCCCTCTGGAACGTGTGTAAGAGAAAATCATTGCCATGCCCTTGTCGCGAACCATCGCGATCAACGCTATTGGCGGGGAGTGCACTTCGTCCTAGATTGGCTGGCAATCAGCGTCGCGCCTGTTGGCCGGGGCGTCTGACCACGACCGCTTGAACAGGCCGGAGTGCTGTGTGACCCCATCGACAGATCGACTGGATACCGTGGCTCCCGGCCTTCTGCGACCGTTGAGCCAGGCCGAAGCCAAATCTGCCCTGGCCAGACTGAAGACCCTTGGCAAGACCGAGCCGACAATAGCGGCGTTGCTGGACGGCGATACGGCGTTGCGGGATTTTATCGTCGCGGTCTTCACGCTTTCACCCTACCTCCGCGATACCGCCGAGCTCGACGCGCCTCTGCTCGCATCCGCGATCAATGTGCCGTTGCTGTCGCAGATCGACCGGTTGGTTGCCGATGCCCGGGAGGCGTGGCGGCCCGTCGACGGCGTCGCCCCTTCCGAAACCGAGCTGATGGCCCGGCTGCGGCGTATCAAGCGCAAGACGGCATTTCTGATCGCGCTCGCCGACCTAGGCCGGCTGTTCGATGCAAAGACGTCGGCCCGCCTGCTGAGCGGACTTGCCGAGGCCTCCATTTCCGCAGCAATCGACTTCCTGTTGCTGTCGGCCCACGAGGCCCGCAAGCTGACGCTGGTGAACGTCACGGCGCCAAGCCAGGGCTCCGGCCTGATCGTTCTCGGAATGGGCAAGCTCGGGGCAGAGGAACTGAACTATTCATCCGATGTCGATCTGGTCATCTTTTTCGACGAGATGGCCGGCATCGTTGCCGATCCCGACGACGCGATAGAGATCTTCCCGCGACTGATGCGGCGGCTCGTCCGCATCCTGCAGGAGCGCACGGCCGACGGATATGTGTTTCGCACAGACCTGCGCCTGAGACCCGATCCTGGCGCCACCGCCCTTGCCATGCCTGTCGATGCGGCGATGATCTATTACGAGGGCAGGGGACAGAACTGGGAGCGCGCCGCCTTCATCAAGGCCCGCCCCGTGGCCGGCGACCGGGAGGCCGGGGCAGCCTTCATCCGCGATCTCGTGCCCTTCGTCTTCCGCAAATATCTGGATTTCGCCGCCATCGCCGATATCCATTCGATCAAGCGGCAGATCCACGTCCACAAGGGCCACGGCGCGATCACCGTGAAGGGCCACAACGTCAAGCTCGGGCGGGGCGGCATTCGCGAGATCGAATTCTTCGCCCAGACCCAGCAGTTGATTGCCGGCGGACGCATGCCGTCGCTGCGCAGCCGGGCAACGGAGGCAACGCTTGCTGAACTGACCAGGGCAGGCTGGATAGATGCGGAAACGCGCGACGAGTTGACCGAGGGCTACTGGTTCCTCCGTGATGTCGAGCACCGCATCCAGATGGTGCGTGACGAGCAGACCCACCTGCTGCCCGAGACAGACCCCGAACTGAGGCGCATCGCGCTGATGATGGGCTTTGCGGACCTGCCGCGCTTTTCGGAGCGGCTTGTGTCCGTGCTGAAGACAGTCGAAAAGCGCTATTCCCAACTTTTCGAGTACGAGAAGGGATTATCCGGCGAGGCCGGCAATCTCGTCTTTACCGGCCAGGCTGATGATCCCGAGACACTCCAGACCCTGCAGCGTCTCGGCTTTACCCGCCCGGCCGATATCTCCCGTATCATCCGCACCTGGCATTACGGCCGATATCGCGCGACCCAATCGGTCGAGGCACGGGAGCGTCTGACGGAACTGATGCCGCAATTGCTGCGCGCCTTCGGGGAAAGTACGCGGGCCGACGAGGCGCTACTGCGCTTCGATCAGTTTCTCGCTGGACTGCCGGCCGGCATCCAGCTCTTTTCTCTGCTCGGCAACAATCCCGTGCTGCTCGGCCTTCTCGTTACCATCATGTCGGCGGCGCCACGGCTAGCCGATATCATCGCCGCGCGCCCACATGTCTTCGATGGCATGCTGGATCCGGGCATCATGACCGAGCTGCCGACGCGTGACTACCTCTCCTCGCGCCTCGAAAGCTTCCTGCAGCCCGCCCGGCACTACGAAGACACACTCGACCGACTCCGCATCTTTGCCGCAGAGCAGCGCTTCCTGATCGGCATCAGGCTGCTCACCGGTGCGATATCGGGAGAGATGGCGGGACGGGCGTTCAGCCATCTGGCCGATCTCGTCATCGCGTCGGCGCTGGATGCTGTTCAAACCGAAGTAAGCCTGGCGCACGGCAATTTCCCCGGCGGCCGCATCGCCGTCGTCGGCATGGGGAAGCTGGGCAGCTTCGAACTCACAGCCGGATCCGATGTCGATATTATTTTGCTCTACGACTACGACGATGGCGCAACCGGCTCGGATGGTCAGAAGCCGCTCGACGCCACCCGCTATTTCACCCGCATCACCCAGCGCCTGATCGCCGCCCTGTCTGCGCCGACGGCCGAGGGCATTCTCTATCAGGTCGACATGCGGCTGCGGCCCTCGGGCAACAAGGGGCCGGTTGCAACCCGCATCAATGCCTTCGAGAAATATCAGCGCGAGGAAGCCTGGACCTGGGAGCATATGGCTCTGACCCGGGCCCGGCTGGTTTGCGGCGACCCGACACTGGTCTCGCATGCCGAACGGATCATCGCCGGCATTCTCGCAGCGCCCGCAGACAAGCCAAAGATCGCCACTGACGTGGCGGACATGCGGGCACTCGTCGATACCGAGAAGCCGCCCGCCGGAGTGTGGGATCTCAAGCACATGCCGGGCGGCCAGATCGACATCGAGTTCCTCAGCCAATATGCGCGGCTGGTGTCGCCGCTCGCCGTTACGGCGGAAGAAAACCGGGGCTTTACTACCGCGGAAGCGCTTGCGCGCTTCGGCCCCGGTCTCATCCCCGAGCAGGATCTCGCCAGGTGCCGGCAGGCGCTGGCGCTCTATACCGAGCTGTCGCAGCTGATCCGGCTTTGCATCGATGGTGTCTTCGATCCCGCACAAGCGCCGGCAGGGTTGATCGATCTCGTGGCCCACGCCGGCGATTGCCCGGATGTGGTGACACTGGAAGCTGAACTCCGCCGCCTAGGCGACGCGACGCGCCGCATATTTCATGCGGTCCTCGTGCGGTAAGGCACCCGTCGAGGTTGGCTGGTCCGGAATATAGACGGAGATGACGGTGCCGACGCCTTCGCGAGAACGGATGTTCATGGTGCCCTGATGCAGCGTTGCCAGTGAGCGAGAGATGGCAAGTCCGAGACCGGACCCACCTTTGCTCTTGGCGTATTGGTTCTGCACCTGCTCGAAGGGCTGGCCGATCTTGCCGAGTGCGGATTTCGGGATGCCGATACCGGTGTCAGCGATCGTCAGCATGACACCCTCGCTGACATCGCGCAGGCGCACGGCGATCCGCCCGCCATTGTTGGTGAACTTGACGGCGTTGGAGAGCAGGTTGAGCAGGATCTGCTTCATGGCTCGACGGTCGGCTGTCAGCGTCCTGCCTGTCAAGAAGCGCTGCTCCACCTGAATATTCTTCGAAGCAGCGGGCACGGAAGTAAAGCGCAGGCATTCCTCGATCAAAGGCACCAGGTCGATTGTCTCGCATGACAGCTTGACATGGCCGGCCTCAATTTTCGACATGTCGAGAATATCGTTGATAACGTTGAGGAGATGCTTGCCGCTGTCGTGGATATCGCGGGCATATTCGTCGTATTTTTCCGATCCGAGCGGACCGAACATCTGGTTCTGCAGAATTTCCGAAAAACCTAGAATGGCGTTGAGCGGCGTGCGCAGCTCATGCGACATGTTGGCGAGGAATTCGGACTTAGCCTTGTTGGCCGCTTCGGCGCGGTCTTTTTCGGCCAGGTAATTTGTGTTGGCAATCGAGAGTTCCGCTTTCTGGCGCTCGAGAGTCTGCCGTGAGGCGGAGAGGTCGTCGATGGTCGCGTTGTTGCGGCGCTCGGATTCGCGCAGGCGCTCCTGGTGGCGTTTCAGCAGCGTGATGTCCGTGCCGACGGAAACGGTGCCGCCATCGCGCGTCCGGCGCTCGTTGATCTGCAGCCAGCGCTCGTCGGCAAGTTGCACTTCGGTGGTGACGGAGTAGCCAGAGCGGTCCGCATCGGCGATGCGCCGCTCGATCACAGGACGGGCTGCGGCTGCCGCCACGGCCGAACGCTCGGTACCGGGCATCAGGACGCTGTCTGGAAGCCCGTAGGCCTGCTGATAGTGGGCGTTGCACATGACCAGGCGGTCGTTCTTGTCCCAGAGCACGAAGGCTTCCGACGTACATTCGATAGCATCCGCCAGCCGCTGGTCGGCTTCGGCGTAGCGCTGCGCCAGCCGGTGCTGTTCGGTGACATCCATCGCGATGCCGATCATGTGCTCCTGGCCGGAATTGGTGCGGATAACCTGGGCACGGACCCGCATCCACACATAGTGACCGCCGGCATGGCGAATACGCAGGATCTGGTCGATCTGGCCGGCCTTGCCTTTGGCGACGGCGCGCGCCAGCTCATACAGGCTGTTGTCGTTCGGATGCATCAGGCGGGCCGCGTCGCCGAAAGATAGCGTCTTGTCCGAGGCGGGCAGGCCGAGCATGTCGTACATCGAGCGCGACCAGAAGAATTCGCGGTTGGCAAAATCGAAATCCCAAAGGCCACACCGTCCGCGCGACAAGGCAGTCTCGACGCGCAGGTTGGATTCCAGAAAAGTCTCGTCTGCATCCCGGGCTCGCCGGACCTGCATGTAGTAGGCGTAGAGGATGACCAGCAGGATCGATGAAATCCCGGCAAATAGCGTCACGTTCAGGGTGAGCTCGTCGCGCCACAGGCGGCCGATCTGTTCCAGCGACACGGCCGACACGATGAACCCGCCCTTGTCGCCGATAAGCGCGATCGAGGCGTAGTAGGGCAGGCCGCCGATGGTGGTTTCGATCACGCCGCCGCCGTCCCCGAACCGGCGAATGGTTGAGACTTCAGGAAAGAAGTCCGAGATCGTCAGGCCGACGTACCGGACCCCGTCGATGGAAGAGGCAAAGACGCGGCCGCTTGCCTGCACAAGCAGCACGAAGTCGCCGCTGTCGAGCCTGTCCTGCGGCAGGAAGGTGCGAAGCCGCGCTTCGGCCGCATCCCTGTCGCCGACATCGAACAATGTCACGTCATGGGCAAAAGCGGCGGATGCGACAGACGCGGAGAGAACCGTGGAATGACGAGCCGCTGTTTCCATGCGGCCGTGCTCCATCACCATCGCTACGATATGCGAGGCAGCCACGACGGAGAGAAAGGCGAGGATCAGGATCGGGATTGCCCGCTTGAGGATGTTTTCTGCCTTGGAAAAATTGCGTGAAACGTTGCCGACGCTTACCCCCGCACGGTCGATAAGACCGTCATGCCAAGATTTAAGATCGTCAAAATTGACACGCAGCCGCCCCTCGGCCGCAGTCGCCCGCCGCACGTCCACCATATCTCGCCCTGAACCTCGTGTGATTCGCGGCGCCGCTCGCCCGAACCTGCGCCAATGAATCATTCGCGATTCGGCTTGTCCAGAGGGCGTGATAAAACTTTCTTAACTATTTGCTATTGCAGGTTTTTTAGAAGTCGAGATTGCGCGCGTCGGAGGCAATGCCCAGTCTTCGTTGCTCTTGTCGCGCAAATCACCTGTTGCGTCGCCGCAAATCACTCCTTCAAAATGCGGTCAACGATGTCACGGACGTCGGTAGAAAGCTCTTCCGCCCGCTCGATCTGCATCAGCGCCGCGCGCGCATGATCGGCGCGGACCGGCTCCAGTGATCGCCATGAACGCATCGATGTCAGGATACGGGCGGCAAGCTGCGGGTTGCGGGGGTCTATGGTCAGGATTTCCTCGGCCAGGAAGCGGTAGCCTCCGCCATCGGCGCGGTTGAAGCCCGTCGGATTGTTGAAAGCAAGGGTTCCGACCAGCGCCCGCACCCGGTTGGGATTGGCGCGCGTGAACAGCGGATCCTGCATCAGCGCCTGGACGCGCTGCAATGTTGCAGCGCCGGGAACGGAAGCCTGGATTGCAAGCCACTTGTCGACGACCAGTGCATTGTGTTCGAAGCGGGTCTTGAAGGTCGCCAGTGCCTCGTTGGCTTCCGCCGTTTCCGGAAAGCGATGCGCCAGGATTGTCAGCGCGTGGCTCAGATCGGTCATGTTGTTGGCAGCGTCGAAGGCGGCCTTGGCGCGCGCCGGCGTGTTGTCGGACAGCGACAAAAAGCCGAGCGCGGCGTTGCGGAGCGCGCGTCGGCCGGCGCTGGCGGCATCGGGGCTAAAGTCGCCCGGTGTTGCCATGCCCTCGTGGAGCGCCGCAAAGATATCCCTTCCGGCGTCGGCGATCTGCGAAAGGATCGCCTGGCGGCCGGCGTGGATCGCGTCCGGGTCGTTGTTGGCACCAAGCTCGCGAGCCAGGTCGGCCTCGCTCGGCAGGTTCAGCACCTGAGCGCGGAAGGCCGGCTCCAGTGTTTCGTCTGCGGCAGCCGTCAAAAGGGCGTCGATCAGCGTCTGGTCGCAGGCGACGGGCGCACGATTGCGGGTGTCCTGGACTGCCCGCAGCAGGATCGGCAACGCCAGATCGGTGAGCGCCTGCCAGCGCGCAAAATGATCGGACTCGAAGCGGGCAATGAGGGCAAGATCAGCTGCGCTCTGGTCGAAGTGCAGGTTGATCGGCGCCGAGAAACTGCGGTTCAGGGAGAGCACGGGACGTGACGGGATGTCGTGGAAGACGACAGTCTGGGCGCGTTCGACCAGATGCAGCACGTCCGTCGTGAACTCCGCACCCTCGACTTTCGCCGGTGTCATTGGCTTTCCGTCTTCGGAAAGCAGGCCAAGCCGCAGCGGAATATGCATCGGCTCCTTGGCAGACTGGCCGGGTGTCGCCGGTACCATCTGCTCGAGCGACAGGGTGAAGGTCCTGGCGGAAGCATCGTAGGCGCAGGAGGCGGTGACCAGCGGCGTACCGGCCTGATGATACCACAACGAGAACTGCGTCAGGTCGCGGCCGCTGACCTCTGCAAAGCAGGCAACGAAATCCTCGACCGTCGCGGCGTCGCCGTCATGACGCTCAAAATAGAGATCCATGCCTTTCTTGAACAGATCGCTGCCGAGGAGCGTCGCGATCATGCGGGTGACTTCGCTGCCCTTTTCGTAGACCGTCGTTGTATAGAAATTGTTGATCTCGCGATATTTCGTCGGGCGGACGGGATGCGCCAGCGGTCCGCCGTCTTCCGGAAACTGTTCGGATTTCAGATGCCGGACCTCCGCGATGCGCTTGACCGGGCGCGAGCGCTGGTCGGCTGAAAACTCGTGGTCGCGGAAAACCGTCAGGCCTTCCTTCAGGCAGAGCTGGAACCAGTCGCGGCAGGTGATGCGGTTGCCGGTCCAGTTGTGGAAATACTCGTGGGCAATGATCGCTTCAATGTTGGCATAGTCGGCGTCGGTCGCCGTTTCCGGATCGGCCAGAACGTACTTGTCGTTGAAGACGTTAAGCCCCTTGTTCTCCATTGCCCCCATGTTGAAGTCGGAGACGGCGACGATCATGAAGATATCGAGATCGTATTCGCGGCCGAAAACCTCTTCGTCCCACTTCATCGAGCGCTTTAGCGCATCCATGGCATAGGCAGCGCGCGGCTCCTTGCCGTGCTCGACATAGATCTTCAGCGTCACTTCGCGCTCGGACATGGTGACGAACGTGTCTTCGATGACGCCGAGATCGCCGGCGACCAGCGCAAAGAGATAGCTCGGCTTTGGATGCGGATCGAACCACGCGGCAAAGTGCTTGCCTTCGCCATACCCGGCACCGCCGAGGAAGTTACCGTTCGACAGAAGCAGTGGATTGGCAGCCTTGTCGCCGATGATGTTGACGGTGTATGGCGCCAGCACGTCGGGGCGGTCGGGAAAATAGGTGATGCGGCGAAAACCCTCGGCCTCGCACTGGGTGCAATAGATGCCGCCGGTGCGGTAAAGGCCCATCAACTGGGTATTGGCTTCCGGGTTGATGATCGTGGTGATCGTCAGTTCGAAAGGCAGCGTTGATGGTAGATCGCGCACAGTCAGGTTTTTGTCGGTGACTGAATACTGCGACGCCGGAACTTCTTCCTGGTCAAGCAGCAGGCCGGAAAGGCTCAATTCGTCGCCGTCGAGGATCAGAGGCGCTGTTGCATCGACCCCTTCGCGGCGGTGAAAGATCAGCCTGGCTTCCACCTTGGTTGCGGTCGGATCGAGTTCGAAGGTGAGGTCTACGCGCTCCAGGACAAAATCTGTGGGACGGTAGTCCGCCAAATGGACGATCTGGCCGATATCAGTGCGCATGGGGGTTCCTAGGTAGACGTTAGGGACGGTGGCCGAGCGGGCGCGAGCGTCGATTTGAAACAGCTTTATTCAATATGATTACATTAAAATCTGAACCAAAGCTAAAGCCATGTATTTCTTCGACCGCAATTTGCAATTGCTGTCCGAAATTCTTTGATAACAGAAGAATTTACCGGCGATCAGGCAAGGCGGTCGTCTGGCGAAGCAGTACGGACGGATGTCTCCGTCCCGCGCACCGGGATCGGCATGGCCTTGAAATCAGTTTTGTCGATGCGCCCCTCACCAACTTTTCGCCGCGCAGTGCGCCAGCCCGCGTAACCAGCATAGAACGCAAAAACCAGCGCCAGAAACCAGAGCAGTCCCGACGTGCCGAAGACCTGCATCATTGCACCAGCAGCCAGCGGACCGACGACGGTGCCGAGGCCGTAGAGGATCATGATGCCGCTGGAGATCGTCACATATTCGTCCGGGGCCGCGCGGTCATTGGCATGCGCGACGTTGATCGCGTAAATCGGGTAAAGCACCGTGCCGACGAAGAAGGCGGCGATATAGAGCGAGACGATGGAACGGACATCGAATAGGGTCATGACCGCACAGGCGACGACGCCGACGATGCCGCAAACGATCATCACCATGCGACGGTCGATCAAGTCGGATACCCTGCCTATCGGCATTTGCGAGATCGCCCCACCTGCCAGCACGCAGGCGAGGAGTGTCGCCCCCTGCGCCGTATTCATGCCGACGATCTGGGTGTAGACGCCGCCAAGACTATTCCAGGTGCCGGACAGGGCGCCCGATAGCAGCGAGCCGACAAAGGCAACGGGAGATAGTTGATAGAGCTTGGGAAGGTTGAATTTGGCTTGGGCTATCGGTGTCGGAGAGGCGGCCGTCGACAGCGCCGTCGGTAGCATGGCCAGCGCGAAGATGATGCCGCACAGGATGAACAGAGACGTCGATTTGGGATCGCCGAGCGGGACAAGATATTGCCCGCCGATCGATCCTACCAGGCAGGTGATCATATACACAGAGAAGATCGTTGCCCGGTTGGCATTGGTGACGCGCTCGTTCAGCCAGCTTTCGATGATCAGGTAGCTGCCGGCGATGGCAAAGCCGCTGATGAAGCGGAACGCCACCCAGGCCCGCCAGTCCACCAGCAGCGCGCAGAGCAGGATGCCGACGCCGAGCAGTGAAATCAGGGCGCCGAACACGCGTACATGGCCAACCCGCTTCACAAACAGCGGAGTGATGATGCAGGAGATGGTAAATCCGAGCGTATAGCCGGTTGCGATGAAAGAGATCGTGAATGTCGACCATCCCTCCGCCACCGAACGGATCGGCACGACATAGTTCATCAACCCCAGCCCGACCATCATCAGGAGGGTCGACAGCATCAGGCTGGCGATAGAGATCAGGCTTGCCAGCATGGCACTGTTCCGCTCTTGGCAGGGGTGGATGGCAGAGAATGTATTGTCCTCTATCCCACCATAAGCGCGCAATCAATCGCGACACTGCGCGGCGCATAAAGCGCGTCACCGAAAGCGAAATCGTATTGCCGTTTGAATGTGAATTGGCGGCTGAGGTTCTCGTGCCGCTGAGGCTGTTGCCCGGCTTGCTCTTTCAAGGCTCTCGCATCGCCACGTTCACCGAGGCACCTCAGCTATGCGGACCCTGCACGCTTTTCAGGAGGCGCGAAATTCCGCGAACATCGTGGTCGGGCGGACAAGACGGGAAGATGTGCCGGTTCCACGAGCCGTTATCTGTTCGTTTGTCGCCTCGAGGCGGCGATAGCCTTGTGACCCGCGCAAAGAAGCATTTACCTGACGGAGGGTTTCAAACCCGCAATGTATAGGACGCGAACGAATGGTCATTGCCTTGGATCCTGATCGTGGTTCCTCCCAAGACGCCCGATTAATATCGCAATGCAGCATCGATTCTACAACGCATGTTGCCGCCATGGCAGTCATGCGTAAATCACATGGCTAAATTCATAATTTCATTATAGTGCCAAAAAAATAGTCGTTTATCAGACTGCATCGATCCGGCGGCGAAAAGCCAGAAGATCCTGCCACGCCAACCGCTTGTTGATCGGCGCGGTCAGCAGATCCTGGGGATGCAGCGTCGCAATCGCCGGGACAGAGCCGGCTCCGGCGCCGATTTCACGCCAGTGTCCGCGAAGGGCATGGATGGTCTCGTTACCGCCGAAGAAGAAGCGCGCGGTGAAATTTCCAAGCAACAGCAGGACTTTCGGCTCTGCCAAAGCGATTTGTCGCTCGATGAAGGGGCGGCAGATATCCGTTTCCGGAATGGATGGCGCACGGTTGCCCGGCGGCCGCCACGGAATGACATTGGTGAGTAGTATGCCATCACGATCAAGGCCGATCGACGCCAGCATCCGGTCGAGAAGAAGGCCGGACCGTCCGGCGAACACAGCGCCCTCGCGGTCATCGTCGGCGCCCGGCATCGGGCCGATGACCATGATTCCGCTCTCCGGGTTGCCGCTCGCAAACAGTGTCGAGCGCGCGCTATTCTTCAGATTGCAGCCGTTGAAGGCTTCCAGGGCGGCTTTCAGTTCCGGCAGCGAGCGAGCGCTTTCAGCAGCAAAGCGCGCCTGGTCGATAGCCTGTTCGTCTGGAATAGCCGGCGCGCGCGCTGCAGCGGGTGGCGCAGTCGCAACCGCCTGTGCCGAAGGCCGACGTTCGGCAGCGCTGGCGAGCGGGCTTGCCGGCGTAGGCGAGGGTGCCGGCGCCGGACGCCCCGCCTGTCTCGCCGCTTTCAGCGCCTCGAATTCGGCAAAGCGGTCCACCGGATCCTCTTCCAGCATCCAACTGATGCCCGCGTCGGCATGGAAATGCAAAAGCGCGGCAAGTTCGGCCGGGGAGAGGTCTTGAACGGAGATCATTGCTGAACTCTAGCGAAGCCGGTCGGGCAAGGGAAGGGCCAAAGCCCCCACCATCCCCGGCTCAGGAGGTCCATTGGGCGATATCGTCGCGCTCGCCGATCAGCGCCAGACC
This sequence comes from Rhizobium sp. rho-13.1, assembly GCF_007000305.1. Taxonomy (NCBI): domain Bacteria; kingdom Pseudomonadati; phylum Pseudomonadota; class Alphaproteobacteria; order Hyphomicrobiales; family Rhizobiaceae; genus Rhizobium; species Rhizobium sp. rho-13.1. The sequence continues at coordinate 50,864 of NZ_SCFL01000005.1, forward strand.
GTGCGCGATCGACAGCAATTCGCCACCGGTCTCGATCCGGCTCACGTCGAAGCGCTCGGTGAACAGCCGGCGCACGGCGGGCACGAAGGACGTCCCGCCTGTCAGGAACACCTTGTCGATGCTGGCAGCCGGTGTGTTGGTCTTTTCCAGCACCTCGTCCAGGGCCGCCTCGATCCGCGCCAGTTCCGGCGCTATCCAGCCATCGAAATCGCTGCGCCGGATCGATGTCTTGCCGGCAGCGCCGAGAGGCGGAAAATTGAACTCGGCCTCTTCCGCGGATGACAATGCCATCTTGGTGGCGGAAACCGCCTGGTAGAGCGGATATCCCTCGTCATGCTCGATGAGCTCGATGAAGGTTTCGAGCTTGTCAGGCTCGATGGCCGTGCGGACCAACTTTTGCAACTCCGGAAATTCGCGCGATGTCTTGAAGATCGACAGCTGGTTCCAGCGGCCGAAATTGGCGTAATAGGAGGAGGGCATCTCGAGCAGCTTGTCGAAGCTCTTGAAGTAGCTTCCCTTGCCGATCAGTGGCGAGACGACATTGTCGATAATGCGGAAGTCGAAATGGTCGCCGGCGACGCCGACGCCGGAATGGCCTATCGGCGTTGCGGTCAGCCGGCCCGCCGCAGTCTCGAACCGTATCAGCGAATAATCGGTCGTGCCGCCACCGAAGTCGGCCACCAGCACCGTGGCGTCGCTCTTGAGGTTCTGCGCGAAGTAGAAAGCCGCCGCGACAGGCTCGTACACGTAGTGGATTTCCGGGAAACCCAGCCGCGTCAGCGCTTCGTTGTAACGCGCTGTCGCCAGCGCTGGATCCGGGTTGGCGCCGGCGAAATGCACAGGCCTTCCCGTGACGATACGGCCGATATCCGATGGCCAGTCGTCGCCGGCATAGGCCTTCAGGCGACGCATGAAAATTTCCATCAGGTCTTCGAAACTATGCCGCTTGGCGTGCACCAGCGTTCCCTGGAACAGCGCGCTGGCTGCAAAGGTCTTGATGGACTGGAGAAAACGGCAATCGCCGGGATTGTCGATGAATTGGCGGATCGCAGCGTTGCCTGCCTCGACTTTCAGTGCCGCCGCACCGAGGTGACGATCCTTCATGAAGGAGAGGGCGGTGCGCATGCTGTCTGCAGAGCCGGCAGCGCTGGTGAACGAGACCGAGCGCGTGGCCGCTCCGTCTGCCAGCGCCATCACGCTGTTCGTCGTGCCAAAGTCGAAACCTAGCGCCTGAGCCATGCTCGCACTCCTGTCTGCCGAAAATGTCTGGATGGGGCGATGTCCCGCGCCAAAGCGAAACGCCCTCTGATCGAAGAGGGCGCGTCATCGCATAGGCCATCAGGCTGCGCAAGATGGTGAAGGCCCTGAAATCTCTCCGGACAGGCCAGAGGTCATTCCGCCGCAATCGCGGTCGGAGGGTTCTCCTGCTGCGGCTGCTCTTTCCTGCGGCCGAGGCGCCTGACGAAATTGTCGAGCCGGTTCATCTCCAGGAAGATGACGGGCGTGATGAACAACGTCAGGATCTGCGACACGACGAGGCCGCCGACGACTGCGACGCCAAGCGGCTGGCGGAGTTCCGAACTCGCGCCGCCACCGATGGCAATCGGCAGGGCACCGAGCAGGGCGCAGAATGTCGTCATCATGATCGGCCGGAAACGCCGGACGCACGCCTCATGAATAGCCTCGGCCGGCGACACCTTGTCCGACGATCGCAATGTCTCGAGCGCCACGTCGATCATCATGATCGCGTTTTTCTTGACGATCCCGATCAGCATCAAGAGCCCGATCAGCGCAATGATCGACAGGTCGAAGCCAAACACTTTTAGCGCCAGCAAGGCTCCGAGCGCCGCTGCCGGCAGGCCGGAGAGAATGGTCAGGGGATGGATGAAGCTCTCGTAGAGCACGCCGAGGACGACATAGATCGTGAGCACGGCGGCCAGGATCAGGTAGGGCGTGCTGCCCTGCGATTGCTGGAAGATCTGGGCCGTACCGCCATAGGACGTGAAGACGTCAGCCGGCATGTTGATCTGCTTCTTGATCTGGTCGATAAACGCCGTCGCATCGCCCAGCGCCTCCCCGGCCGGCAGGTTGAACGACACCGTCGTCGAAACCAGCTGTCCCGTCTGGTTGATCGTCACAGGTCCGGTATTGCGCTCGATATGGGCGAAATTGGATAGCGGAACCTGCGCGCCGGAGGAGGACGAGACGCGGATGCGCGAAAGCTTCTGGTCGTCCCAGGGCTGGTTGGCATCGTATTCGATGATGACGTCGTAGCTATCGCCGGTAGACTGGATCTGCGCGGCGGCATAGTCGCTGAATGCCTCCTGCAGCGTCGTGCGCAACGAGGCATTGTTGATGCCGTAGGCAGCGGCCTTCTCCGTGTCGATGACGATATTGGCCTGCAGCGCATTGTTCTGGGCGTCGGTCGTCACGTCGGTGAAGCGCGGATCCTTCTTCATCTCCACGAGCAGCTTGTTGGCCCAGGTGTTGGTCAGGTCGGCGCTGAGGGCCTGGACTACCAGCTGATACTGGCTGGCCGTCTGTCGTCCGCCAAAACGCAGGCTCTGCTGCGGATTGATGAACACCTGGATGCCCGGGATGGTCGCCACGGCGGCCCGCATTTCCCGAAGTGTCTGGTCGAGCGGCGGACGATCCTTCTTGTCCTTAAGCTGGGCATACATCGTGCCGTTGTTCAGCGTCTGGCGGGCACTGGCACCGACGATCGACATGACATGTTCGACAGCTGGGTTCTTTTCGATCAGTGCCGCAGCCTGGCTCTGGAGATCGCGCATGGCATCATAGGAAATGTCCTGCCGGGTGCGAGTCGAAATCTGCAGGCGGCCAATGTCTTCGGTCGGGAAGAAGCTCGCCGGCAGGGTCATGAACAGGTAGATCGACAGCCCCACGGAGGCAAGGAAGCTGCCGAGCACTATGGCGCGGTTGCGCAGGCACCAGGCAACGCCCTTGTCGTAGTTACGCTCAGTCCAGTTGAAACCCCGGTTGAAAAGTCGAACGGGATACGGCGGATGACTGTGGCCGCTCGACAGGCGCGAGCCTAGCATGGGCGTCACGGTCAGCGAGACGATTGCCGACGAGACGATAGCGATTGCCACCACCATGCCGAATTCGTTGAAAATACGCCCGACGACGCCGCCCATCAGCAGGATGGGTATGAACACCGCGATCAGCGAGATCGACATCGAGATGATGGTGTAGCTGACTTCCGCCGAGCCCTGGATGGCCGCTTGGCGCACCGGCATGCCGTTCTCGACATGCCTGAGGATATTTTCCAGCATGACGATGGCGTCGTCGACCACAAGCCCGACCGCTATCGTCAACCCGAGCAGTGAGATGTTGTCGACGCTGTAGCCGAGCACATACATCATGCCGAATGTTGCAACCAGCGACAGCGGAACTGCCAGCCCGGGGATGATCGTTGCCATCACGTGGCCGGTGAAAAGGTAGATGACGAGGACCACGAGCCCGATTGTCAGTGCCAGCGTAAACTTGACGTCGCCGATCGCTTCCCGGATCGGTGCGGCCGAATCGTTCATGACAACCGTCTTCACCGATGCCGGCATCTCGGCATGCAGCTTCGGCAGCGTCTTGTTGATCTCGTCGACGACATCGACGGTATTGGCGTCGGGTTGGCGCTGGATCGACAGGATAATGGCCCGGCTGCCGTCATACCAGCTACCGACATTCTGGTTTTCGACGCTGTCCTGAACGTTGGCAACATCGCTCAAATGAATAGGCGCACCGTTGGGATTGGCGATGACCAGAGTGCGGAATTGCGCGGCGTTGGTGCGCTGCGTATCCGCATTGATGGTCATGCTCTGGGCGGAGTTCTGCAATGTGCCGACGGGCACCTGGCTGTTGGCGTTCACGACCGCAGAGTTGACGGTGTCGATGCCGATGCCCCGGGCAAGCAGTTTGTCTGGGTCGACGCCGATCCGCACGGCATAGGTCTGAGCACCGTTGACCGTCACTTCAGCGACGCCCGGCAATGTCGACAGCGATGGGGAAATGATGTTCTCGGCGATATCGTCGAGCTTGCTGCGCGGCAGGGTGTCGCTCTGCACGGCGATCAGCATGACGGGTGCGTCTGCAGGGTTGGTCTTGCGATAGCTCGGAGGCGTCGTCAAATTGTTCGGCAACTGCCGCGTTGCTGTGGAAATCGCCGCCTGGACGTCTGCGGCCGCAGCGTCGATGCTGCGGTTGAGATCGAACTGCAGGACGATGCTGGTGTTGCCGAGCGAATTGGTCGAGCTGATTTCGCTGATCCCCGGAATTGTCTCGAACTGCTTGATCAGCGGCGTCGCCACCGATGTCGCCATGGTCTGCGGCGAGGCGCCGGTCAGCTGGGCGGAAACGTTGATAGTCGGGAAATCGACCTGCGGCAGGGCTGCGACCGGGATCAGCTGGTAGCCGGCAAGGCCGGCCAGAACCACGCCGATCGCGATAAGGGTAGTTGCGACCGGACGCTGGATACAAAAAAGCGGGATCATGGCTGGGCTCCGACCGTAAAGTTTTCGGTCTTGCCGTCAGCGGCAGATGCTACCTTCTGTGCCGCACCGTCGCTGAACTCTTCCTTGATCGTCTGGCCGTCCGTCACCTGCGACTGGCCCTCGATGATGACGTGATCGCCGACGGCGAGACCCTTGGCGACGGCTGTGCGGTCGCCGTTGGCGCGCGCGACAGTTACCGGCGTGACGTGAACCTTGCTGTCCTTGCCGACCACGAAGGCAATAAAGCCGTCCGGGCCTGGTGCCACGGCGACCGTCGGCACCACGATCAGCGGCTCCTTGTCCGAGAAGTGCACGGAGACGTTTTCCGATCTTCCGGGCCACAGCGCCCCATTGGCATTGTCGAATTTCGCCTTGACGATGATTGTGCCCGAGGCGGAATCAACCGTGTTATCGAAGAAGCTGACTTCTCCCTGGCGAGGCTTGCCCTTGGCGGAGCGCGGAACGGTGCTGACGGGAACCGGACCAGCAGCGAGCGCCTCCTGCAACTGGCGCAGACTGGTTTCCTGCAGGTTGAATTTGACAAAAGCAGGATCGTACTTGGTGATCGTGACGATGGCGGTGCCGGGGCTCACATAGGCGCCGAGGCTGAGGGAGATGTCGCCGAGACGTCCGTCATAAGGCGCACGGATATCAGTGTGCTCCAGCAGCACCTCATCCGACGCAAGCTGCGCCTTGTCGGCCGCAGCAGTCGCCACAGCTGCGTCGCGCGCCTCCTGCGCCTCGTCCGCCGTTGCCTGGGTGCCCGCCTTGCTGCTCAAAAGGTTCAGCGCGCGGGTCAGCGCTGATTCTGTCTGGGCCAGCGTTGCCTGGTCCTTCGCATACACCGCCTTGTCCTTGTCGACGGTGGCCTGCGCAGTGCGCGGATCGAGTTTGGCGATCAGGTCACCGGCCTTAACCGTTGCCCCATCCTGCGCAATGATCTGCGTGATCACACCACTTTCTTGCGCGGCTATGGTCGTCGAATCGACCGGCACCACCCATCCCGTGGCCGTCACATCCATCGGCAGTGTCGTCTCGACCGCAGCAACGGTTTTGACGACGACCGGCGCGCCTGACTTCTTACGATTGCCATTCTCGGCCGTGCTGGTGCTTGCGGGCGACGTGGAGCCCTTTCCAAGCAGGGCAGAAACATAAGGAAGACGTTCCCGGTAAGTCCAAAGCGCCGCACCTGCGACAATGACGAGACACAGCGTGATCCAGAATTTCTTCATATGTGCTACCGATAAGGAACGACTTCGTAAGTAAGCGGCCTACAGATGTGCAATGAAACCAACGCAGAGATGACAGCGCCGGAGTAACACTTCACATTTCCGTTACCGCGCCATTAGAATACGTTCAGTTTATCTTGGCTGGCGAACCATTAGCGGGCAATCTATCACAGTTATTTCCGTGGAAAAATTAACACTTGGAAAGCTTCGGGCCGCCCGGCATGCCAAAAGGCGTTGAATCGCTCCGGAATTACATCCCAAGATTTCTCATTGCTTTCACATGCCTCCGCTGATTGCAGTAGGCGCGTTGTCGCCTCAACAGTCCTAACTTACCGCACTCGTGGCCAAGACTGAGAGCAGCCCGAACCAGGCGATCAATGTCGGGTTCGGCATCCGCAATCAGAGGGAGCGCGCGGCGCCGCCGTCGCAACGGATCATCGAGCCCGTGATATAGCTTGCCGGTTCGCTGCAGAGAAACGCCGCCGTCGCCGCGAATTCGTCGACCCGCCCGTAGCGCCCGACCGGGATGCGTGCCTGCTTCTCGGCACGGATATCTTCCATCGGACGGCCCGTACGCTTTGCCGCTGCGCCGTCGAGGTCGTCGAGACGGTCGGTTGCGATGCTGCCCGGCAGCAGCATGTTCGAGGTCACTCCATAGCTCGCAACTTCGCTTGCCAGCGTCTTGCTCCAGCCGGCAAGCGCCGGACGCATCGTGTTGGAAAGAGCCAGATTAGCCAGCGGCTCGATGACCCCGGAGGACGCAACGGTCAGGATGCGGCCCCAGCCCTGCGCCTTCATGGCTGGCAGCAGCGCGTTGGTGAGGGTGATGACGCGCGCCACCATGGTGATAAAGTAGCTCTCGAGATTTTCAGCGGTCATCTCTTCGGTGGTGCCGGGAGTAGGGCCGCCGCTGTTGTTGACGAGGATGTCGAGGCCGCCGAGCTTTGACGCAACTCCCTCGGTGAGTGTTTTGACGAAGTCGGGATCGGCGAGATCGGCTTGCAGCCAGAAGGCCTTGCCGTTTCCCTCGGCATTGATGGCTGCGCAGTTCGCTGCCAGCCTTTCGCCGCTGCGACCGCAGAGGAGCACGTCAGCGCCTTCGCGCGCCAGCGCCACGGCGATACCGTGTCCAAGTCCCTTCGAGGACGCCAGGATGAGTGCGCGTTTTCCCTTGATGCCGAGATCCATTTTGGTCGTCCTTCATTTTCGATGGCCTGTGCCGATCCGCTTCATATAGAGCGGCGGCCGGCGGCGCATAAGAAAAATGCGCTGTCTTTTCCATCTGTCCCTTGGCCACGGCATGAAAACTCGGCTCACGGTCGATTGTGCGAATTGGGGGAGCCAGCGTCGCATCCCGGCTCGACAATCCCATTCCGTTTTGACAAGAGATAAGGCAAAACGGGGACAGGGCCGCGCGCAGGGCCAAGTGGAGACGACGCAATGACCGATGCAATGGAACTGCCGGAACGCGAAAGCATGGAATTCGACGTCGTCATCGTCGGCGCCGGTCCGGCCGGCCTGTCGGCTGCCATCCGTCTGAAGCAGGTCAATCCGGACCTCACCGTCGTCGTGCTGGAAAAAGGCGCCGAGGTCGGCGCGCACATCCTGTCCGGAGCGGTTGTCGATCCTGTCGGCATCGACCGCTTGCTGCCGGGCTGGCGTGAAGAGGAGGGGCACCCCTTCAAGACGGAAGTCAAGGCCGACCATTTCATGCTGCTTGGCCCTGCCGGCTCCATCCGCCTGCCGAATTTCCTGATGCCGCCGCTGATGAGCAATCACGGCAATTACATCGTCTCGCTCGGCCTCGTCTGTCGATGGCTGGCCGAGAAGGCAGAGGGGCTTGGGGTCGAGATCTACCCCGGCTTTGCCGCGACGGAGGTGCTCTATAATAGCGCCGGCGCCGTTATCGGCGTTGCCACCGGCGACATGGGCGTCGAGAAGAATGGCGAGCCCGGCCCGAATTTCACCCGCGGCATGGAGTTGCTCGGCAAATACGTGCTGATCGGCGAGGGCGTCCGCGGTTCGCTGGCGAAGCAACTGATCGCCAAGTTCGACCTGTCCAAGGATCGCCAGCCGCAGAAGTTCGGCATTGGCATCAAGGAACTGTGGCAGGTGAAACCCGAGAACCATAAGCAGGGGCTGGTCCAGCATTCCTTCGGCTGGCCGCTCGACATGAAGACTGGCGGCGGCTCTTTCCTCTATCATCTCGAGGACAATACGGTGGCGGTCGGTTTCGTAGTCCACCTCAACTACAAGAACCCCTATCTCTATCCCTTCGAAGAGTTCCAGCGTTTCAAGACCCATCCCGCGATCCGCAGCACGTTCGAAGGCGGCAAGCGTCTTTCCTACGGCGCCCGCGCCATCACAGAAGGCGGCTGGCAGTCGGTGCCGAAGCTCACCTTTCCGGGCGGTGCGCTGCTCGGCTGCTCGGCCGGTTTTGTCAACGTTCCGCGCATCAAGGGCAGCCACAATGCGGTGCTGTCCGGCATGATGGCGGCCGACAATATTGCCGCTGCTATTGCCGCCGGTCGCGCCAACGACGAAGTTGTCGAGATCGAAAACGAATGGCGCAGCAGCGACATCGGCAAGGATCTGAAGCGGGTGCGCAACGTCAAGCCGCTATGGTCGAAGTTCGGCACGGTGCTCGGCGTCGCACTCGGTGGCCTCGACATGTGGACCAACTCGCTGTTCGGCTTCTCATTTTTCGGAACAGTCAGCCACGGCAAGACCGATGCCGCCTCGCTGGAACCTGCGGCAAAGCATAAGAAGATCGACTATCCGCGTCCGGATGGCGTACTGACCTTCGACCGCCTGTCGTCCGTTTTCCTGTCCAACACCAATCACGAGGAAAACGAACCGGTCCACCTGCAGGTCAAAGACATGGCGCTGCAGAAATCCTCCGAACACGACATCTACGCCGGCCCCTCGACGCGCTACTGTCCCGCCGGTGTCTATGAATGGGTGGAGAAGGACGGAGCTGAAACCTACGTCATCAACGCCCAGAACTGCGTCCACTGCAAGACTTGCGATATCAAGGACCCAAACCAGAACATCAACTGGGTGCCGCCGCAGGGTGGTGAGGGGCCGGTCTACCCGAACATGTGAGGAGCGCCGGGATGACGGGAGATCCAGCCGACAGCTTCATCATCCGGCTGGCCCGGCTTGAGGAGTTGCCACGGCTGACGGAGATCGAACTCGATGCCTTCGCGACGCTCGCCGATGCGCGCGGTGGAAGCCGCGAGGCCCATGCCTTGCCGGAAAGCCTGCTGCGGCAATCGCTGGATGACGATCTGCTGTTCGTTGCCGCAGACAAAGAGAACCAGCCGATAGCCTTCCTCGCCGGCACGCAAAGCGACGAAATGCTTTATATCCGGGAGGTAGACGTTGCACGTGCCTGGCAACGCAAGGGCGTCGGCCGGCGCCTGATGGCAACTGCCATCGAAACCGCCCGCGCCAGTCGCCTGCGCGGCGTGACGCTGACCACAGATCGCTTCGTGCCCTTCAACGCGCCGTTTTATGCCCGGCTGGGATTTTCAGAAATCGTCGACAGCGACCTTGTCCCTGAACTGCGCAAGGCGCTGGAAAAAGAAGTCTCCGTCGGCATGGGTGCAGACCGGCGTGTGGCCATGATCCTGCGTTTTGCCTGATGGTTTGCACGTCGAGCGCAATCCGCCGATGATTGGCGGGCGGCAGCCGCCCGCCTGAGAGGCCTCAGAGCAAGGTGCCGCTGAGGATCGCCAGGGCAACAGTGAAATAGATCACCAGGCCGGTGACATCGACCAGCGTCGCCACGAACGGCGCCGAGGCGCTGGCGGGATCGAGCCGCATCTTCTGCAGGATGAACGGCAGCATCGAGCCGCAAATCGAGCCAAAGGTGACGATGCCGATCAGCGCTCCGAACACCGTCAGCCCCACCAGCTGCCAGTGCGGTCCGTAGTCGAACAACCCCAGTTGCTGCCAGGCAACGATACGGATGAAGCCGACAAGCCCGAGGATTGTGCCAAGCGTCACGCCGGTCGGCAATTCGCGCACAAGCACTCTCCACCAGTCCGAAAGCTTCAGTTCACCGAGCGCCAGCGCCCGGATGATCAGCGACGTCGCCTGCGACCCGGAATTGCCGCCGGAGCTCATGATCAGCGGTATGAACAGCGTCAGCACGACCGCCTTTTCCAGTTCGCCCTCGAAATGCTGCATGGCGCTTGCCGTCAGCATTTCGCCGAGGAACAGCGCCGCCAGCCAGCCGGCGCGCTTGCGGATCATGCCGGTGAAGCTGATCTGCATGTAAGGCTTTCCGAGCGCTTCCATGCCGCCGAATTTCTGGGCGTCCTCCGTGGTGTCGGCAATCATCGTGTCGATGACGTCGTCGACGGTGACGATCCCCAGCATCTTCTGTTCGTCGTTGACGATCGGCAGCGCCAGCAGGTTGTGCTTGCGGATCAGACGCGCGACATCCTCCTGTCTCATCAAAGGATATGCCGTCACCGGTTCGCCCATCTGCGCGACCGTGAGGATCGACGCATCGTTCTCGCCGTTGATCAGCCGCCGCAGCGTGACAACATGGGTCAACGCATGCGTCAGGCTGTCGAGCACGTAGATGGCGTAGACGGTCTCGCGCGAGCGCTCCACCTGGCGGACGTGTTGCAGCGCCTGGCCGACTGTCCAGTCGTCCGGCACGCTCACATACTCCGTCGTCATGATGGCACCCGCCGTGCGTGGCGGATAGCCCATCAGGGCCTTGATCGCTTGTTGCGTGGCAAGGTCCAGCCGCGCGACGAGGGCATCCCGGACATCCTCGTCCATTTCGAGGATAATATCGGCAACGCGGTCGTTGGCGGTGGCGTTGAGCAACTTTGCCGCATGCTCCGGCGGCATCGCGGTCACGATGTCGACCGCGTTGTGCAGCTCCGGCTGGTTGAGGACGTGCACCGCCTTCTGCAGCGATAAGGTCGCCAGTGTCGCGGCTGCTTCCTTCACGTCGAGGGCATTCAGCCGCTCGACGCGTTCTGCGGTCGTGATGCCGCGCGTTTCGTGAAGGAGATTGAGGGCGGCGTGGCCGGCCCGAACGGGTAAGCTGTTGAGGTTCATGAGCTCGCCTTTCTGTCGATCCGCCGCAGCGGCGGATCGTGGCGAGCCGACAGGAGTCGGTTAGTGCACGAAGGCCGCTGACGGCATAGGCAATCGACTGCTACTGTCGCTAGGCATCGTAAGATGACTCCGGTTGATCGGCATGGATGTCGTTGACGTCCACGCCGCGAGAGATCGCGCCAAATGCCCGAAAAGTCAAGCGCGATAGGGGCTTGCAGCCGTTGCCGCATCGCTTTTTTCACGACCGTCAAAAGCTGCATCGGCGGGTTGAGGAGGGGCAGTTTAGCAATTTGAGGCAGTAAAGCCGGGTGGTGACCCGGCTCCAATGTCTTCGTGAGTCTTCGTGATCCTCAGGAAGCCGTGAAAGCTTTAGAACCCTGCCAGGACGATCTTGCCCTTCGTCGTGCCACTTTCCAGCATCGCGTGTGCCTTCTTCATGTTGGCGGCGTTGATGGTGCCGAGCGTTTCGGTCAATGTCGTGCGAACCTTGCCTGTGTCCACGAGCCCTGCCACCTCGGTGAGAAGCTTGTGCTGCTCGATCATGTCGGCGGTTTTGAACAGCGAACGCGTGAACATCAGCTCCCAGTGCACCGAGATCGATTTACGCTTGAAAGCCATGATATCGAGCGTCTTGGGGTCGTCGATCAGCGCAAAGCGACCCTGCGGAGCGATCGCCTCGACGATGTCGGCAAGATGCTTTCCGGTGTTGGTCGTCGAGAACACGAACGCCGGTGCGCCGAGGCCAAGTCCCTCGATCTGGGGCGCCAATGGCTTGGAATGGTCGATGACATGGTGGGCACCGAGTTCCCGGACCCAGCTTTGCGTTTCCGGCCGTGAGGCGGTGGCAATGACGGTCAGGTCCGTCAGCGTCCGCGCCAGCTGGATGGCAATCGAGCCGACGCCGCCGGCGCCGCCGATGATCAATATCGTCCGCGAAGCACCTGGAACAGTGTCCTGAACCTTGAGGCGGTCGAACAGTGTCTCATAGGCCGTGATGGCGGTCAGCGGCAGGGCCGCAGCCGCTGCGAAATCGAGACTTTTCGGTTTCAGTGCGACGATGCGCTCGTCCACAAGATGGAATTCGGCATTCGAGCCGCCGCGATCGATGGCTCCGGCGTAGTAGACCTCGTCTCCCGGCTTGAACATCGTGACCTCAGCACCCGTCGCCTTGACGATGCCGGCCGCATCCCATCCGAGAACCTTGTATTGCCCGGCATCGGGTGTGACGCCGGCACGGACCTTGGTATCGACGGGGTTCACGGAAACGGCCTTGATATCGACGAGCAGATCCCGCCCGCTGGCTTCCGGCATCGGCAGGTCGACGTCGATCAATGCGCTTTCGGCTGAGATCGGCAGTGGATTCTGATAGGCGACGGCGCGCATGGGGAACTCCTGTGTTTGTAGCGAGACACGTTAGATGCGCATCGTTCACTGGCAACGCAAGAAGCATCGAACGAGTTCGACGCCACCGAGGCTGTCAAAGTGCGCTGTGAATTTCCGGGGAGGAGGCAGGCTAGGCGATCCCGTCCTTGCGCTCCAGCGCAACGGATATGCCGAAGACCACGAGGCCGCCGACCGAAAGGATGGCGCCGACATAGCCGGTGGCCGCCGCCGTATATCCCCAGGCGATGGCAATGCCGCCCAGCCATGCGCCGAGCGCGTTGGCGACGTTGAAGGCGGAATGATTGGAGGCGGCGGCGAGCATCTGGGCATCGGCTGCTACGTCCATCAACCGGGTCTGGACGGCGGGACAGGCCGCAAAGCCGCAGCCGATCAGGAAGGTGCAGATGCACAGCATGACTGGCTCGGCAGCAGTCATCGAAAACAGCGTCATGATGACGACATTGAAGGCCAGCATGCCGCCGATTGTGCCCTTCAGCGAGATATCGGCCAGCCGCGAACCGACGACATTGCCGACATTCATGCCGATGCCGAACAGCGCCAGCACGACGGGGATCATTCCCACCGAGAGGTGGGCGACATCCGTCGTCGTCGAGGCAATGTAGGTGAAGATCGAGAACATGCCGCCGAAGCCGACGGCAGCGATGGCGAGCGTCAGCCAGACCTGGACGCGCACCAGAGCGCCGAGTTCGCGCAAAACGCTGGCGCCCTCGGTAACCTTGTCTTTCGGCAGGAACAAGGCGATCAGCAGAACCGTCAGGGCGCCGAGGCCGCCAACCATCATGAATGCGGCCCGCCAGTCGAGCAACTGCCCAAGGAATGTGGCGATCGGCGTACCGATCAGCGTTGCGATGGTGAGCCCGAGCATGACGCGTCCGACAGCCCGAGCGCGGCGATGGATTGGCACCATCGAGGCAGCCACCAGGGCTGCAACCCCGAAATAGGCTCCATGCGGCAGACCGGTCAGGAAGCGCAGCAGGGTGAAGCTGGCAAAGGTGGGCGCGAAAGCGCTCATGATGTTGCCGGCGGCAAATACCGTCATCAGCAGCAGCAATAATGTCCGCCGCGCAAGCTTGGCCGACAGTACCGCAATCACCGGCGCGCCGATGACGACGCCAAGCGCATAGGCGCTGATGACATATCCTGCTTCCGGCGTCGTCACATGGAAGGTATCAGCGACGTTGGGAAGCAAGCCCATGATGACGAACTCGCCTGTCCCGATGCCAAAACCGCCCATGGCAAGTGCCAGCATGACAAGCGCGACGGCCGTGCTCGATGGAGCTTCGACTGCGGATGGCGGATCGAGGTTGTCGATGACAAGGTCGGTCACGAAAGCTCCAGATAGGCTGGCTGCAGGAGGCTTTTCGCAGCGCCAGTAAATTTGGCGCCAGCCCCGCTCACAGATCGGAAAAATTGGGATGGCGCGATGCGCCTGGAGATTACTATGAATCAAAAGGATAGCCGCGTCCCCTGCGTTTTTCGCACCGCAGCATGGCCGGTTGTGCATACGTAGGTCTACGACCGGAGCTCACCTTTCTTCACGTTGCCGTGACACGAATGTCTTGATTTCGCTCGACGACAGGCCATCTTAGCGAGAGAATTGCATGGGCTGTCCAATATCGACTGTCCGAACTGAGGAAACCGGGATCCTCTATGAAGCTTATCGGACTTTTCAACCAAGACGGTGGCACATTCCGGACAACGGACATGAATGCCTATCGTATCCATGCGGAAAAGGTTTTCCGCGACGCCGGCCATGACTTCGAGTGTCAGGTGGTGTCGGGAAAGGAAATCGTGCCCGCCATGGAACGGGCGGCGCGGCGCGATGACATCGAGGGCATCATTGCCGGCGGTGGCGACGGCACGATTTCGGCGGCCGCCTCCGTCGCCTGGAAGAACAAGATCGCACTCGGCGTTGTGCCAGCCGGTACCATGAACCTCTTTGCCCGCTCACTTCAGCTGCCGCTGGATATCTGGCAGGTGCTCGACGTGATTGCCAATGGCGAGGTCGATGCGGTCGATATCGGCAGCGCCAACGGCCGGCCCTTCATCCACCAGTATTCTGCCGGGATGCACGCGCGCTTGGTGCGCTATCGCAATTCCTTCACTTTCAGCTCGCGCATAGGCAAGATGTCTGCCAGCGTGCGGGCCGCCCTCGGCGTTATCTTCAATCCACCGGAATTCGATGTCGAGTTCGATATCGACGGCAAGAAGGAGCGCCGTCACGTGTCCGCCGTGTCCGTATCGAACAACCCGTTCGGACAAAATGCATTGCTCTACGCCGACGAGCTGACGACCGGAACGCTTGGCTTCTATCTCGCCAAGCCTATGAAACCGTTGGGCGTAACCCGGCTGGCCTTCGATATGCTGCGCGGCAAGTTTCGCGATAATGTCGATGTCATGGTCATGCACACGCAGTCGCTGCACCTGCATTATCCGAAAATGAGGTCCAGGGCTCACTGCGTGATCGACGGTGAATTGTTGCGGCTCGAGCGCGACGTCGAGCTGAAACTCCACCCGCGCGAGCTCAAGGTAATGGTTGCCCATGGAACGGCGAGCCGTGTTGCCGTCGAGCAGAGCAACGAGCCCGCACCTGTCTGAGCAAGATTCTTATATGCGTGGCAAATATGTACGGTAGTCGAAATTCGAGACGCTGCGCAGGAAATGGATGGCTTCCTTTTCCTTCGTATCCGCAAACAGCGTCTGGTACCTCTCGCCAAAAATCTCCCTTGTGAAGGCCGAGGCGCGAAACCGCTCAACGGCTGTCAGAAAATCATGGGTCAGCTTCGGTGCGTCGATAGCGGCCGCATGGGCGGTGGTCTCAGGCCCGGGATCGAGATCTTCCGTCAGGCCGCCCAGCATGCCGCCGAGGATGGCGGCAATTGCGAGATAGGGATTGGCATCCGCGCCGGCAACGCGGTGCTCGATGCGAGCGCCTGCACCGTTTTTTTCGGGAATACGCAGCGCCGTGCCGCGGTGATCGTAGCCCCAGTTAATGTCGACCGGTGCAAACGATCCTGGCTGGAAGCGGCGATAGGAATTGGCAAAGGGTGCAAACACCAGTTGCGTTTCCTGCATCGTCCGCAGCAATCCGGCACACACCGATTTTAGCTTGGCGGGATCGCCTCCCTCGGCGTCAAGAATATTGCGGCCATCCTTGTCGAGAATGCTGACATGGACGTGAAGTCCGGAGCCTGCATGATCGGTATAAGGTTTGGCCATGCAGGTCGATTTCAGCCCGTGCTGTCTTGCTGCCTGGGCCGCGATCCTTTTCAGGCCGATACAGTCATCGGCGGCAGCCAGAGCGTCGGGCCTGTGCAGCAGGTTCACTTCGAACTGGCCCGGCCCGAACTCGGCAGTCGTCGCATCGGCGGGCAGACCCTGTGCCCGTGCATAGGCGCGCAGCGTCTCGAGATAATCGCCGAGCACGTCGACGGCATCCATGTCGTAGAGCTGAAAGCCGTCCGGCTCGCCACGATAGGTGAGGGCCGCGGGCGGCGACGGGATGCCGGTCTCGCGCCAATCCGCCGCCAGCAGGTAGAACTCCAGCTCCGTCGCGACCACCGGCGTCAGCCCCATCAGCCGATAGCGCTCGACAACGGCAGCAAGGATGGCACGCGGATCCATGAAGCTCGGACCGCCACTCAGCTCATGCATCGTCGCCAGCACCTGGCAGGATCCGGCCGGCGCCCAGGGCATCGGTGCCAGGGTGCGCGGATCGGCGATGCAGCTTCCGTCGGGATCGCCGATCGTCATCGACAAGCCGTTCAACTCATCATTGTCGTAACCCCAGATATCCAGGGTTTGCGTCGACAGGGGCAGCCGCACGTCGCCGGCCCAGACCTTTTTTTCAGCCGAAAGCGGGATCTGCTTGCCGCGCAGCCGGCCGTTCATGTCGACGGTCAGCACCTCGATGCGAGCCGCAGCGTCCAGCGTGTCGTCTTTTGCGGTCCCGACCGTCATGCTCTTGAAAATCCTCGAATGCCCGGCCATGGTCGTAGCCGATCAAGCCCGGCCTTTCAATTCCGAAGGATTTGCAGACGATGACGGAGACGAAACCCTTGTCCAATCTCGCCGCCATCGATGCAGCCCATCACCTGCATCCCTTCGCCGATACCGGGAAGCTGAACACTGAGGGCACGCGCATTATCCAGCGCGGCGAGGGCGTCCATATCTTCGACAGCCTCGGTAAGAAATACCTCGATGGATTCGCCGGTCTCTGGTGCGTCAACATCGGATATGGACGCAAGGAGATCGCCGAGGCGGTCGCAAGGCAGATGAACGAGCTGCCCTATTACAATACGTTCTTCGGCACGACCACCACGCCGGCAACCCTGCTTGCCGAGAAGGTCTGCTCCCACGCCGGGCCCAACTTCAACCACATCTTCTTCACCAACTCCGGTTCCGAGGCGAACGACACATGGTTTCGCATGGCGCGGGTTTACTGGAGCGCTGTCGGCAAACCTTCCAAGAAGATCGTCATCGCGCGCCGTAACGGCTACCACGGCTCGACTGTCGCCGGCGCCAGCCTCGGCGGCATGAAATACATGCATGAGCAAGGCGACCTGCCGATCCCGGGGATCGTCCATATCGGACAGCCCTATTGGTACGCCGACGGCGGCGATCTGACGCCCGAGGCTTTCGGGCTCAAGGTGGCAGGCGAGCTTGAGGAGAAGATCGACGAGCTCGGCGAGGATAACGTTGCCGCCTTCGTGGCCGAACCGATACAGGGGGCAGGCGGCGTCATCATACCGCCCTCGACCTACTGGCCGGAGATCGACCGCATCTGCAAGGCACGCAACATCCTGCTGGTTTCAGACGAGGTGATTTGCGGCTTCGGACGCCTTGGCGAATGGTTCGGCTTCCAGCACTACGGTTTCACGCCGGACCTTGCACCCATCGCCAAGGGCCTTTCATCAGGCTATCTGCCAATTGGCGGCGTGCTGGTCGGAGACCGTGTTGCCGATGTGCTGATCAACGACGTCGGCGAATTCAACCACGGCTTCACCTATTCCGGCCATCCGGTATGCGCGGCCGCCGCACTCGAAAACCTGCGCATCATCGAGGACGAGCATCTCGTCGAGCGCGTGCGCAATGACATCGGACCCTATTTCGCTGCAGAATGGAGCAACCTTGCCGATCACCCCATGGTCGGTGAAGCCGTCAGCGTCGGCTTGATGGGCGCCCTGCAGCTTGCCGCCGATAAGACTACGCGCCGCCGCTTCGACAAGCCGGATGCCGTCGGCGCCATGGTTCGCAATCACGCGCTGGCCAACGGCCTAGTCCTGCGCGCCACCGCCGACCGCATGCTAGCCTCGCCCTCCCTGATCATCAGCCGCGAGGAGGTCGACACGATGGTCCGCATTGCACGTCTGGCGCTGGACGCGGTCTGGGCGGGAACCACCGCCTAAACCGACCATCCAAGTCAGACGATCCATTTCCCTGCCTTGTTCAGAGCAAGGGTCAAGGCTGCGACATGAATGGCCTGGATCATCTCTCCAGCCAGCATCATCCTGATGGCTTCGCGAATAGGCACTCGAACAATCTCGGTCCGCTCTGTCGGATTGTCATCCGGAAGCGCGTTGCATTCAATTCCGAGCGCCAGAACGATATGGCAAAGATTGGTATGGGTTGCCGGGTTCGGGGACAAAGACGCCACCGGCAGCCACTCCGCCGCCGAAAATCCGGTTTCCTCCCGCAGTTCACGCTGCGCCGCCTGCACCGGGCTGCCATCTTTAGCATCAATAGCACCGCCAGGCAATTCCAGCGAGATACGGCCTAAGGCATGACGATATTGTCTGAGCAAAAGAATATTGTCCTCGGTATCGATCGCCACGACCTGAACCCAGTCGCTATACTCGAGGACATAATAGGGAGCGATTTCAACGCCTTCGGATGTGACGCAATCGTCGGCCCTGACCGTCAGCCAGCGATCGCGCAGCGGGTAGCTCGACCTCTTGATTTCCCACGGAGCAAGATTGATAGGCGCGGGCTGGGTCTGATCGCTTGCAGCCATGGCTTGCCTCCGAGTTTTGAAGAACGGATAGCCGCAGTCGTTACTGCGGATAGATCCACGCATAGGCAAAATGTGCCGTGTCACCGGGCTTGCCGTGGATATAGCCGACATCCGCCTGGCGAACGACCGCGTTTACATATTGCGGTCCGAGCGAGGTGCTTACCCATTCGGCAAGAACGGGTGGCATGGCATCACGACCCTTTTTCGGCAGCCAGACGAGCAGCACCGGCCTCTCCGCCGTCCACTGATAGGGCAGCGTGAGGTTGCCGAAAAACCGCGACATGACGGGCACGCCAGCAAACTGGAGCTTGAGGTTGCCGGCCGGAAGCCAGTCGTCCGTCATCACCAGCCCCGGCTTCTTGGCTTCTGTGCTGACAATCTGGCTGGCAAAATCGGCATAGGGAACATTGTAGGCTTCATAAGAGCCGAACAGGCCCGGCACGGTCACGCGGGTCAGCAGGGCCGTCGGGATGAGCAGCATAAGTGCAATCGGAATGTAAACGAAACGCTTGGCAAAATCTTCGGCACGCAGCCCGGCAATTTCCATCTTCAGGCAAAGGTAGATCGGCAGCAGGAATAGAAACGGCAGCAGCCATCGGTCGCGCATTGCAGTCATGCCGATGCCGAAAATCAGAACCAGCACCAGAATCGCTATGGCAACGAAGATTGTCGCAAGGAAACGCGTCCATTCGTTCGACATCTTCAGGCTGGCAAACAGGGCTTTCCCGAACACCAGAGCGTAGACGATAGCGGTCGGCAGGCAGATGACGATGGCGAGCTTGAAAAACTCGAGCGGTCCCTGGACGAGTTTCGCCCAATGGCTCTTCGGCGCGTCCTGCTCCATGATCCCGAGCGTGCGACCGGAGGCCAGATCGAAATTGTGGAGCAGCCACAGGCCGTGCGGCAGGAAGATGATCAGTGCTATCAGCACAGTCACAAGAAACCGCTTGTCGAAAATCCGGGCGCGGCCTTGCGGGTGCAGTAACACGGCAACGACGGTGGCGGCGGCCAGCAGCGCAAAATTGTATTTCGACAGCATGCCGAGGCCAAGTGCCACGCCGGTGATCAGGTATCCGGTCCAGGACGGCGTCTTCAGCGTCCGGATGACGCCGTAGAGAAACAGGTTGATGGTCACCATCTGGGCGACCGTATGGGTGAGATCGCGCTGAGCTTCCCAGAAAAGCTGCGGAATGGTCAGCAGCGACAGGGTGGCGATCACTGCAAACAGCTTGTCGGCCAGGACCAGGCGGGCAAGCTTGTAATAGGTCACGTAGATCAGAAACAGCACGAGGTTCTTGACGACGGAAATGATCGCCAGCGACAGGCCGAAGACCGAAACGAACGCTGTCTGCAGCCAGTTATACAGCGGTGGTTGCGAATCGTAGCCGAGCGTCAGCCATTGCGAAAAGAATGCCTGCTGCGATTCGTCGTAGCGCATGCTGTGCGGCATGAGCATGCGGACGACAAACTCGAGGCAGAAGTAGGCTGCCAGAAGGAGGATCACGGCATCTGGCTTGCGGACCAGCAGCCTATGCATGGGGATGATCCCGATCGAAGATCGTCCGGACGATGTAGTTCGGCGACGTGTCGTCGCGGTAATAGTTGCGGGCAATCATCTCGGCCAGAATGCCGGTCGTGACCATCTGCACGGAGGCCAACAGCAGCACGACGCCGACCATCAGCATCGGCCGGGTGCCGATATCGTTGCCCATGATGAATTTGTCGACGAACAGATAGGCCATGATGACAAGCGCCAGCGCGCCGAAGCCGAGGCCGAGCGACCCGAAGAAATGGCCGGGACGGGCCTTGTAGCGCATGAAGAACATCACTGAAAGAAGGTCGAGGATGACCCGGAACGTCCGCGATATGCCGTATTTCGACTTGCCATGGGCGCGGGCATGGTGGCTGACGACCATTTCGCCGATCCGCGAACTCGGCACCACGCTGGCGACCCAGGCCGGGATGAAGCGGTGCATCTCGCCCATCAGCTTGACCTGCTTGATGATCGCAGCCCGGTAGATCTTCAGGCTGCAGCCATAGTCGTGTATCTTGACGCCCGTCGTCCGGCCGATCAGGTAATTGGCGCACCATGACGGGATCTTGCGCAAAAGCAGTCCGTCCTGGCGATCCTTGCGCCAGCCGACGAGAAGATCGAGATCGCGGCGTTCCAGTTCGGCGACCATGGCAGGAATGTCTTTCGGATCGTTCTGCAGGTCGCCGTCCATCGTCGCGATCAGGCGGCCGGTGGCCGCGTCGATGCCGGCCTGCATCGCCGCCGTCTGGCCGAAATTCCGCTGCAGTTCGACAAGTCGCAGGATCAGGCCTTCCTGGCCCAGATAGCTCCGGGCGTTTACCAGCGTCGCATCCGTGCTGCCGTCATCGATCAGGATCAGTTCCCAGCGACCGGGGAAAATGGCCATCGACTGGGTGATACGCTCGATCAGCGGGCCGACACTGTCTTCCTCGTTGAAAACAGGCACGACCAGCGAAAGCTCGACTGGATTGACGGTATCCGCGTGAAGCCGATTAGACTCTGCCGTTGTCTGCAACGCTACTTTCTCCTAAAAGCCGCTATGATCGGTGGCCGGGCGAGCAAAGTTCGTGCCGTCAGCCAGAGCTCACACGGGTGCTTTCCTACATGAAGAGTCCAATGGTTGCCACCCGACAATCCTGGTTTATTCGAAACCGGATGACGCTGCTGACCCTGGGCGTCGTCTTGCTCTACGCGGCCTTCATAGAATGGTTCTGGGGCTGGAGCGTCATCCTTGCAGAATGGGCAAAAGTTGGCGTCTTGCCGATCGTCGTCGCCCTCGCATTGCTGACCGGCACCTACTTCCTGCGGACGTGGCGTATCTACGACTATTTTCCCGTCGAGACGAAGGGTCACTTCTCAGCCCTTTTCCGAGTCACGCAGATCCACAACTTGCTCAACATCATGATGCCGTTCCGCACCGGCGAAACCAGCTTTCCGCTTTTGATGCGCTCGGAATTCGGCATTCCACTGGTCCGCAGCACCGCGGCGTTGCTGGTCATGCGGTTGCTCGACCTCCACGCGCTACTCGCCGCCGCCGGCATGGGCCTCGCCGTAACATCACCGCATAAAGCCGTTGCCTGGTTGCTCTGGTGCTGTTTTCTGCTCTTGCCGGTCGCAGCCTTTGCCGTGCGCCGCCCGCTGGTCCGGTTCGCCGCGGAGGCGCTGCCTGCAAAGGCGCAGTCCGTCGTCCTCGAGATCGAAAGGGGACTGCCCATAAACGCATCCGCTTTTGCACGGGCCTGGCTGATGACCATCGTCAACTGGCTGGTCAAGGTACTCGTGCTCGCCTGGGCACTCGGCCTTATGCAGGTCGTCCCGCTAGCGGCGAGTTTTGGCGGCGCTCTCGGTGGTGAGCTTTCATCCGTGCTGCCGGTGCACGCGCCGGGCGGCGTCGGCACCTATCCGGCGGGCATTACCGCCGGTGCGCTGGCCTTCGGTGCCCCCTCCGACACGGCGTCGCTCACCACGCTGGCGCAGGCAAGCATCAACGGCCATTTACTGGTGATCGTTTCCGCACTCATCGGTACGGCGCTGGGACTGGCGATGTCGAAAGGCCGGGTCCAAAAGTCGGCCTGATGCCACCGCTCTCTCACCGCGTTGGCAAGAGGGCGGTGCGTGTGTTCCTACTGGAACGCCGTCTCGAAAAAGCTGCGTAGCTTGCGTGAATGCAGCGCTTCTGGCGGCATGGCAGCGAGCTTCTGGATGGCGCGGATGCCGATCTGCAGATGCTGGTTGACCTGCGTCCGATAGAAGGCGGTCGCCATTCCCGGTAGCTTCAGTTCGCCATGCAGCGGCTTGTCCGAGACGCAGAGCAACGTGCCGTAGGGCACGCGGAAGCGAAATCCGTTGGCCGCAATCGTTGCCGATTCCATGTCGAGGGCGATGGCGCGGGCCTGCGATAGGCGCTTGACCGGCCCTGCCTGGTCGCGCAGTTCCCAGTTGCGGTTGTCGATGGTGCCGACCGTGCCGGTGCGCATGATCCGCTTCAGCTCGAAACCCTCGTAGCCGGTAATCTCGGCCACCGCTGCCTCCAGCGCCACCTGCACCTCGGCCAGCGCCGGGATCGGCACCCAGACGGGCAGGTCGTCGTCGAGCACATGGTCTTCACGCATGTAGGCATGGGCAAGCACGTAGTCTCCGAGCCTCTGGCTGTTGCGCAGGCCGGCACAATGGCCGAGCATCAGCCAGGCATGCGGTCGAAGCACTGCGACGTGGTCGGTGATCGTCTTCGCGTTGGAGGGGCCGACGCCGATGTTGATCATGGTGATCCCGGCATGGCCCTTCTTCTTCAGATGGTAGGCCGGCATCTGCGGTAGTCGCGGCGAAGCGATATCAGTATCCGGCGAGCTCGATCCGGCGTTGGTGATGATATTTCCCGGTTCGACGAAAGCTGTATAGCCTTCGCCGCCCTTGGCCATCAGGTCACGTGCCCAGGTGCAGAACTCGTCGATGTAGAACTGATAGTTGGTGAACAGCACGAAATTCTGGAAATGGGCCGCGCTGGTCGCCGTGTAGTGAGCGAGCCGCGCCAGCGAATAGTCGATGCGCTGGGCGGTGAACGGTGCCAGCGGCGAGGGCTGGCCCGGAGGCGGTATATATTCGCCATTGGCGATCTCGTCGTCGGTCGTGTTCAGATCCGGCGTATCGAAAAGATCGCGCATCGGAATGTCGGCAAATGTCGCCGCCGATGCCTCTACGTGCGCTCCTTCGCCGAAAGCGAAATGCAACGGGATCGGCGTCGTCGATTCGGACACGACAATCGGTACGTTGTGGCTGCGCATCAAAAGCGCCAGCTGCTCCGTCAGATAATGCCGGAAAAGCACGGGCCTGGTGATCGTGGTGGTGTAGATGCCGGGCGCGGTGACGTGACCGTAGGACAGCCGCGAATCGACATGTCCGAAGCTGGTAGTCTCGATGCTCACCTGCGGATAGAAGGCCCGGAAGCGAGCAGAGATTGGCTCCCCCTCGGCAAGTTCGGCGAATTTGCCGATCAAGAAGGCCGTGTTCCTGTCGTAGAGCTCGGTCAGAGCATCGACAGCTTTGACCGGATCGTCAAAGGTAACGGGCGCGAAGGGTTCGGGTGAGGATACGTCCAGCGGAGAGAATTTGTTGCTCATGCGCCATTATAGAGTGCTGTCTCCAACAAGCAAATGACGGCAACAGTGGCAGCCGGGATTTCCGCAGGATTTTTTTCCCCATCTGCGGCTCCGGGAAGATGCCAGCCCGCGACCCTTTACTGTACCGTCGAGCAATAAGAGCTTGTCGATTGCAGGCAGGTGAAGTTTGCGCCGAAGTGCGATTGCGAACCGCTGCCCCCGCTGTGCAGGACGGCTGCCGAAAAGCTGATGGCGAAAACTGCGGAAACCAAAGTGATGATGGTGAAGCGCCGCGCCAGAATTGCCATGTCCATTTCCCCCGTTGTTGGAACGGATCGCCCTTGATCCTGACGCCTTTCTGCCACGGTTCGTCTGAACGGCGGCTGATACGGCGGTTCATCCGGCATTCAGCTTGCCGGGTCGGCCTCAATTCGCATCGCCAAGACGGTGAATTCAGGCAAATACGAGCCGGGAAAAATCACGCGCCAACAACCGCGGCTCGATTCAGGGTTAGCAAAGGGTTGATTTGCAGATCCTAATTTTTCGTAAAATGCCAGGCAAAGTCCTTAATTCGCAAGGCCTGCGATGTTTAACAAAATCCCAAGTTTACCAAGCATTTGCACTTTGTTTGCATCAAATTAAGCAAGCATTTTAAGCGCTTTTTGAAGTCCTTATGCGATACTCAAATCATCAAACGAGCGGGGAAAACCCGCCACCCGGAAGGCCACCAAGCTGCGTTAGACGGCAAAGGCCCAACGGAAAACAGGGATTGCACTAACAGGCTGAAACAGGGACCGAACCGATGGCACGCTTTGAAATGACGACGTCTGAAATGGCCACCATGGGTGGCGAAAAAAATGCCGATATCTTTTGCGAAATGGGCCTGATGTACGCAACCGGCCGCGGTTGCGACATCGACCTGATCTCGGCCCACAAGTGGCTGAACATCGCTGCCATCAAGGGCTGCGACCGCGCCGCCGAGCTTCGCGCCGACGTCGCTGCCACGCTAACGAAGATGCAACTGGCAGCAGCCCTTCGCTCCGCTCGCGAGTGGATGACCATGCACTGAGGCAACGTCCTCAGACGATCATTACCAAGAACAATAACCTCGCAAAGAGGGGGAGCGTCAATGTCAAAAGGCAGACGCAACAGCGCGACCGCGACCGGCCGGGACAAGGCCGGCGCGGTTTTTGGCGCGATGATTACCGGAGCGTCTGAAGGACCTGCGGCAGGGCCTGTTCGAAAAGGTCGAGATCGGCTTTCTGTCCGGCGCTGACGCGGACACACCGGTTGAGCGGCGCCACGCCGGGCATCCGGATAAACACGCCGTGATCGAGCAGCCCATCGACAACGGCCTTCGCGTAGACCGCATCGCGCCCACAGTCGATGGCAACGAAGTTGGTGGCCGATGCCAGCGGCATAACGTCGTTGTCGCGCGCGATCATGGCGATCCGTTCCCGGGCGTCGTGGATCTTGCCGATGACCTCTTTAAGATAGCCCTGATCGTCCAGCGCGGTTAGCGCCCCGACGGTTGCCAGCCGGTTCATGCCGAAGTGATTGCGCAGCTTGTCAAACGCTGCCACGGTTTCGGGAACGCCGATCGCATAGCCGACCCGCGCGCCGGCAAGCCCGTAGGCCTTGGAGAAGGTGCGGGTACGCAGGACATTGGGCATGTCGATGAGGGACGCGATCGGTGGCAACGACGACGCCGGCGCAGTCTCGCTGTAGGCCTCGTCTAACACCAGCATGCAGGTCTCCGGCAAGGCCCTTGCGAAGGCGATGACGCTTTCCTGATCCCACCAGCTTCCCATCGGATTGTCGGGGTTGGCAAGATAGACCAGCGGTGCATTCTCCCGCCGGACTGCATCGAGCAGTCCCTCAAGGTTCTCACGGTCGTCGAGATACGGGACGGTGACGAGCCGACCGCCGAAACCGGCGACGTGGAAGTTGAAAGTCGGATAGCCGCCATGGGACGTCACCACCGGCGTGTTGGCGGAAACGATCATCCGGACGATCAACCCGAGCAGCGAATCGACACCTTCGCCTATGGCAATGTTGGCGGAATTTATCCCGAGATGCGTTGCCAGCGCCGCCTTGAGGTCGAAATTTTCCGGGTCGTTATACTTCCAGATCTCGCCAGCTTCCCGGCGCATCGCCTCGATCACCCGCGGCGAAGGACCGAAGCCGCTTTCATTGGCGCCGATCCGGGCCTTGACAGCGACGCCGCGCTGCCGCTCCAGCGCTTCCGGCCCGACAAACGGCACGGTCGAGGGCAGGGCGCTGGTGAGCGGTGTAAAACGCGAAAAGACAGGCATGCTGGTGATTTCCCGGCGAAGCGATTGCAGTCGCCCGCACCATAAGCGCTTGTTGCCGGGTTTCAAGAGACGAGGCGGCTGGCGTCAGCGACGCATGGACCTTGCGGCATTGGCTTCGCGGTTGCCGATCATGAAGTCGGCACGTACCACCAGCCTCAATGTCTCGGGCGTCAGGAAGTTGATGAACCGGACGCCGATCCGGTCGCCATGCCGGTAGGTCTCGGCGCAGCCGATGCGATAGGCGAGACCGAGGATGTTGAGGTAGTAATGTTGCGGCAGGCCCGCAGTGCTGCCGACAAGGAAGGTCGCGCCGCCCTGCGAGATATCGATGATCTCGGCACTGCGCATCGAGACCCCGGTAAGGCAGGGTTTGACGGCGATAAGTCGTGCCGGCCGCTGGACGAAAAAGCGCTCGAAGCTCCGCTCGTAGACCTCGGATTTGACGGACGCCAGATGCGTTGAGCGAAGCATGTTATTCCCCGGACGGTGGCTTACCGAAATCATCTCGGTTTAAGACACAAGCGTCGCACGAAGGCTTTGCGCATTCGTCAATCATATGGATGGCATTTTAGTAATCTGACATTTAGCTGCCAGATGAGTCGATTTCAGGAGAAATACCGCGCGACCGCATATCCGCCGCCCGCGGTGGCAGCCGTGACAACGGTACCCCAGGCCATGTCGACGACGCTGACCATGACGGGCCAGTTCTTCAACGTCGAAAGGTTGGTGATATCGTAGGTCCCGTAAGCTGCAAGGCCAAGCACGGCGCCAAACAGCAGAGCCCGCGTCAACGAACCGGCACCAACCGCAGGCATCACTGCGAGCATGACGACGGCAACGGTGAAAAACAGGTAGAAAAGTGCTGCGATCCCGAAATTCGGCTGAGGCAGCATCAGGTCGCCTAACTGGTCGCGATAGAAGGTGCGCGCCACAAGCCCGAGCCAAGCGGCATCGAGAACAAGCAGCGTCACGAGACAACCTGCGTAGGCGGTAAGCGCTGTCTTGATCATGGGTCGAGCTCCTTTTTCAAAAAGTCCTACGCCGTTCGGCGACGGTCGGATTACCTTTCGTCAAATGATATTCGAACCGTGTGGGCAATTGGGCGTTGTATGTGGGACGATATTGCACGGATTCTTCGGGCGTAAGGTCCGCCCTGACGGAATGCTGCAGAAGTCAGGCGTAAAATTCAGTGACCGATTTCCCGGTCGGCAAAGCCTAGCGCCGAGTGGCTGCTGCTATGTCATCAGGGGAAGGAGAAGCGCGGGGCGGCGGCCCCGCGCTTCTTTGATTCGGGCCGTCGGGTCGAGACGCACGCAGGTGAGCCGCTTTCACGTCCTAGACGCCGACCTCGAAGTTCAAACGCAAGACATGATGTAGAAACTCGGCATTGATCAGCATGTTGAAGCTGACGATGACCCGCGAACCCTCACGTTTGACGAGGGTGCAGCCGATCTCGTCGCGAATGCCGAGGATCTCGAGGAAAAAGTGATTGGGCAGATCGTGGCCGGTGCCCACCTCGAGCGTGGCGCCGGATTGCGACATGATCTTGATCATGCAGTCCGTTTGTACGCTCGTGCTGAGATGATGGCCCACGAAGATGATTTTGCCGGGTCTATCGACAACGAATTCCTGAAGCGCGGGCTGCTGGTCAGTGTTCGTCATGAGGTGCATCTGAAGGGGCATGTTGCCCTCCGCTGGTTGAATGATGTCAGAATAGAACGCTTCGCTTGATGAAGATTTAAGAGACTCCTTAAAAAACAAAGCATGTGTGCAAATAAGCCGCAAATGCTCGTTGCCTGGGCATTCTCGGGCCGGGATATACGCCCCCGGCGCCCTCTCTCCGTATCCGCTACTCTCAGGCCTTTACCAGCCAGGCATGTTCCGGGGCATTGTAGAACTTCCACACCCGTTTCGGCCCCGCCATGACATTCAAATAATAGAGATCGTAGCCGTGGCAGGCTGCGCATGGGTGATAGCCCTTCGGCACCATCGTCACGTCGCCATCTTCCACAGCCATCACCTCGTCGAGCGACCGGTCGTCGGTATAGACACGCTGGAAGGCAAAGCCCTGCGGCGGGTTAAGGCGATGATAGTAGGTTTCCTCGAGATAGCTCTCGTTTGGCAGATCGTCCTGGTCGTGCTTGTGCGGTGGGTAGGAAGAGGTATGGCCGCCGGGCGTGATCACCTCGACGACGAGCAGCGAGTGGGCGGCACCATCGTCTTCCGGCATAATGTTGTTGACGTATCGAACATTCGTCCCCTGGCCTCGCGTCAGCGCCGGATGCGTGCCGGGCGGAATGGCGCGCGCCGGGTGATCGCCGCCACCGGGTGCCGAGCAGACGGCCAGTTCGAGATCTGTTTCCGCGGTGACGGACCAGCTGGACCCGGCCGGGATGTAAAGCGCATGCGGAGCGCCGTCGAATGGGCTCATCCGTTCGCCCAGCAGCCCGAAATCCACATCTCCGGCTGTCGCCCGGCCTTTTCCACTGACCCAGACAAGGCAGACCTCCCGCTCACCCGTATCACCCGCCGCGCTCTCACCCGTCTTCAGGCGGTACAGGTCAAAGCCGACATAGGTCCAGCCGGCTGTTTCCGGGGTCACGTGATGGACTTTGCCAGTGGTCCCGCTGGGGCTGACATGCAGGTGGGACTTCGTCATTTTGAGATCTCCTGTAAACACTGGCGAAGGAACGACAGCCGTTTCATCCCTTCGGAAAACCCTGCGTCTCAACCGTATAGCCGGCCAATGTCATGACGCGCATCAGTTCGGCGTGACCAATTTCAGCCATCCGTTGCGGCGGCGCCTTGCGCGGATCCTGCTCGGCTTCGACCACGAACCAGCCCTCGTATCCGTAGTCGGCAAGCCGCTTGACGATGGCTCCGAAATCGAGCGAGCCGTCGCCCGGCACCGTGAAGGCGCCGAGTGCCACCGCATCGAGAAACGACTGCCGGCTGCGATCAAGTCCGTCGACCACAGGCTTGCGGATATCCTTGACGTGGACGTGGTTGATCCGACCGTGGTGGTTGTCGATGGCGCGCAGCACGTCTCCACCGGCAAAGGCCAAATGGCCTGCATCGAGCAGCAGCGGAATGCCTTCGCCGGAATGCCGCATGAATGCGTCCAGTTCAGCCTCGGTCTCGACCACGGCCGCCATGTGGTGGTGGTAGGACAGCGGCATGCCCTTGTCGGCGCACCATTCCCCAAACTCGGTCAAACGATGTGCATAGGCCTTCATTTCGTCGTCGGACAGGCGTGGCTTGGTGGCCAGCGGCCTGGAGCGGTCGCCCTGGATGGAACGGCCGACTTCGCCATAGACAATGCAGGGCGCATCGACTGCCTTGAACAACTCGATCATCGGCGCGATGCGATCCTTGTTGGCGGCAAGCTCCTCGTCGACAAGCGTGCCCGAGAACCAGCCGCCGCAGAGCGTGACGTCGGCAGCCCGAAGGATCGGCAGCATCACGGCCGGATTGTCCGGAAAGCGGCGGCCCTTTTCCATGCCGGTAAATCCTGCACTGCGGGACTGCCTGAGGCATTCCTCCAGTGATACGTCGTCGCTCAGTTCCGGTAGATCGTCGTTCCACCAGGCGATGGGCGACATGCCGAGTTTGGCTTTCATCATGCTCTCCTCAAGATGTGATCCGGCGATTGTCCGCTATCCGATCCGCTGGGCGGCCCGCTTGGCGACGTAGTTCTTATGGGCCTCGTTGACTTCCGGGCGCAAACTCACCTCGGGAACGGCTACATCCCACCAGTGGCCACCTTCCTCGGTGGTAACCAGCGCATCGGTATCGATGACGAAGACAGACGTCCGGTCGTTCGTCCGGGAGGCTTCTATCGCCTGCTCGAGCTCAGTGATGGACGACACCTTCACGGCGATGGCACCCATGCTTTCCGCATGAGCGCGGAAATCGATGGCCGGCATCACCTCGTGATAGGAGTCCTTCAGGAGGTTGTTGAAGTTGGCACCGCCGGTGGCCATCTGCAGCCGGTTGATGCAGCCATAGCCCCGGTTGTCGAGCAGCACGACGGTTAGCTTCATGCCGAGCATGACGGACGTGGCGATCTCGGAATTCAGCATCATGTAGGAACCGTCGCCGACCATGACGACGACCTCCTTGTCCGGCCGCGCCAGCTTGGCGCCGAGCCCGCCAGCGAGCTCGTAACCCATGCACGAAAATCCGTATTCCATGTGGTAGCTGCCCGGCACCGTCGCCGGCCAGAGCTTGTGAAGTTCGCCCGGCAGACCGCCGGCAGCGCAGAGCACGATGCTGTTTTCGCCGCCGATCGTGCGGGCCACCGCGCCGATAACCTGCGCGTCGGAGGGGAGGGTGGCGTTTGTCGTCGCCATCGCCTTGGTGGCAGCCTCCATCCAGCGTGTCTTTTCAAGCGCTGCTCTCTCGGCGAGCGCTGCAGGGGCTTTCCATCCGGCAAGCCCGGCAGACAGAGCCTTTAGCCCCTCGCGCGCATCGGCAACCAGCGCGTGGGAATCATGCTTGGCAGCATCGAAGGCTGCGATGTTCAATCCCACCATCGAAAGCGCGTCGTTCTTGAACAGCGCCCAGGAGCCGGTGGTGAAATCCTGGCATCGGGTGCCGACGGCAATGATCAGGTCGGCATCCTCTGCAATCGCATTGGCCGCAGACGTACCGGTGACACCGACAGAGCCGAGCGACATCGCATGGCTCTCGTTGATCGCAGATTTTCCGGCCTGGGTGACGACGACAGGAATGCTGTGGGTTTCCGCGAATGAAGTCAGCTCGGCGGTCGCCTGCGAGTAGAGGACACCGCCGCCGGCGATGATGACGGGCTTCTCCGCTTTGCGGATGAGGGCAATGGCGTTGGCGAGTTCGTCGGCATCCGGCCGTGGCCGGCGCTGCGTCCAGACGTGCTCCTCGAAAAGGCTCACGGGATAGTCGAAGGCTTCTGCCTGGACATCCTGGCAAAGTGCCAGCGTCACCGGACCGCAGTCCTGCGGATCGGTCAGTACCTGCATGGCGCGCTTCAGGGCCGAGATGATCTGCTCCGGCCGGGTAATCCTGTCGAAATAGCGAGAGACCGGGCGGAACGCGTCGTTGGCGGAAACCGTGCCATCGCCGAAATCCTCGATCTGCTGCAGCACCGGGTCCGGAGCACGGTTGGCAAACACGTCGCCGGGGAGGAACAATACGGGTATGCGGTTGACATGGGCCACGCCTGCCGCCGTCACCATGTTGAGTGCGCCGGGGCCGATCGAGGTCGTGCAGGCCATGAAGCGCTGGCGAACGCTGGTCTTGGCGTAGGCAATCGCCGCATGCGCCATGCCCTGTTCGTTGTGGGCACGGTAGACCGGCAATTCGTCCCGGATCTGGTAGAGCGCTTCGCCAAGTCCGGCGACATTGCCGTGCCCGAAGATCGCCCATACGCCGCCGAAGATCTGCACCTTCTGGCCGTCGATGACGGTCATCTGCTTCGTCAGGAACTGCGCGACAGCCTGCGCCATCGTCAAACGGATCGTCTTGCCCATCGGGCGCCTCCCAGTTTTCTTCTTTTCCAGTCCGCGGGTCTACAGCCCGCGCGTCTTAAGCCAGGCCTCGGTCAGATGCCGGAAACGGCCGGCCATGTCGGCAATCGCCGCCTCGTCGTCGATCTCGCCAGCAAGCCAGTTGCGCGCCGCTTCGGCAAAGATCGTCCGGCCGACGGCAAAGCCCTTGACCGACGGTGCTGCGAGCGTCGCCTCGAAACCTTTCAGCAGTTCCTCGGCTGGCGCCTCCAGTCCCAAAAGCACGATGCCGCGGCAGAGCGGATCGTTGCCGGTCACCACCGCCTCGATGTTCTTCCAGGCGGCACGCGACGCCTGCGGCTCCAGCTTCCACCAGTCCGGCTTTATGCCGAGGTCATAGAGCTCCTGCATCGCCGTCGAGATCGTGTTGTCGTCGAGCGGTCCGTTCTTGCCGGCGATAATCTCGACCAGCAATTCGCGACCGACCTTTCGCGCCGCGTCGAACAACGTGCGCAGCTTCTCCTGCTGCTCGGCCTTCAACTCCGCCGGATCGTCCGGATGATAGAAGCAAAGGCACTTGATGCAATGGTCGACAGGCCATTCCACGAGTTGCGAGCCGATATCCTGGCTAAATTCGAATCGCAGTGGCTTTGACCCGGGCAATTCGACCGGCCGGCCAATCCATGAGAAGTTTTTGGTGGCAGCATCGAAGAAGGCGTCGCGCCCAAAACGTTCGTCGATCAGCATGCCGTAGCCCGGCCGTCCGTCGGCAACTCGCGCCGCTGCCGAAACCGCCAGCCGCTTGAAGGCATTGATTTGCTCGTAGGGGACGCCGAGTTCGTCGGCGACGCTGACCAGCTGCGAGCGGTGATCGATGGCCAGCGCCATCAGCAGCGGGATGTGACCTTTGCGGGTTGTTGCCCAGTGGATGTGGTTGAGGTCTTCGTCCTTGCGCAGTGCGCGCCGCCGGCTGCCGTATTTAAGGAAGCTGTCGAGTTCGGCCCAGGTCGGATATTCCGGCGAGCAGAGCAGCCGCGATACGGCGAAGGCACCGCAGGCATTGGCCCAGGTGGCGCAGGTCTTGAGAGGCTCGTTCTTCAGCCAGCCCCGCAGAAAGCCGGACATGAAGGCATCGCCGGCGCCGAGCACATTGTAAACCTCGATTGGAAAACCGTCGCCGACGATGCCAGCTTCGAGGTCTTCGGAAATTGCGCCATCATAGACGATGCAGCCCATCGCGCCGCGTTTTAGAACGATGGTGGCAGCGCTGAGTTCGCGGATCGTCTTCAATGCGCCGAGCACGTCATCGGCGCCGGACGCGATGAGGATCTCCTCCTCGGTGCCGACGATCAGGTCGCAGTCAGGGAGCGTCTGCTTCATCTTGGCCGTGACGCGGTCGGATTTCACGTAGCGCTCGAAACCTTCGGCATGGCCGGCAAGGCCCCAGAGATTGGGCCTGTAGTCGATATCGAAGACCACCTTGCGGCCATGCGCCTTGGCGACGCGGATCGCCTTGCGCTGGGCTGCCTCGGTGTTGGGTTGAGAAAAATGCGTGCCGGACACAAGCACTGCACCCGATGAAACGATGAAGTCTTCGTCGACATCGTCTTCCGTCAGCGCCATGTCGGCGCAATCTGAGCGGTAGAAGATCATCGGCGAGACGCCTTCAGCCTCTACCGCCAGCAGCACCAGCGCTGTCAGCCGCTGCTTGTCGGTGACGATGCCATCGGTAGCGACACCCTCGCGGGCCGATTGCCCGCGGATGAAGCGTCCCATCTGCTCGTCGCCAACGCGCGTGATCAACCCTGATTTCAGCCCAAGCCTGGCCGTGCCGATTGCGATGTTGGCCGGGCAGCCGCCAACGGATTTGGCGAAGGACGCGATGTCTTCGAGCCTGGAACCGATCTGCTGGCCATAGAGATCGACAGAAGAACGGCCGATGGCGATGACGTCGAGCGTCGGCTCCGGCCGCGCGCCGTTGTTGAGATTTGCCATTGATATCCTCCGTCAAGATTTCCGCCGGCATCTCCCGTTGCCAACGCCGTGCACCGATAATGAAACATCGGTTCCGTAATTTTGTCAATTCGGAATGTTTATTCCATTTTATGTTTTCCGGATTTTGCCATGGCCCACTTTCTGCGCTGCTCCGCGATGGCGACGGGGAAAGCCATGATCAATGCCATGGACGCCGATAACGAACGAAAGCCGGCAAAATCCGATTCTGCCACTTCGAACCAGTGGGTGGCGCAGGCGGCGAGCGGCGAGAATGCCGAATCGGTGATGGCAATGAGTGGTACGCCGCGGTCGACCAGCAGTTGGCTTTGCACCAGGCTTTCTGCCGCATAGGGCGAAAAACTGGCGGCAATGGCTGCATCGCGCGGCGTGGCGAACTGTACAAGCTCCGTATCGACCCCGTTCGGCGAGGCAACGATCTGGTGGCGGATGTTCAGCTTGGAAAACGCATAGGTCATGTGTGCCGTCAGCGGGTAGGAGCGTCGCTTGGCGATCAGGTAGATGGTTTCTGCTGCCGCAAGGATTTCGACCGACGTCGCGAAGGTGTCCGTCTGCACGGTTGCCGCCAGCCGGTTGATCGACTGGGTGGCAGAGGAAATAAACCCGGCAAGGATCGCCGCGTTCTCATCTTCTACGCGCGCCTCCTCCAGCGAGATCAGCCGCTCCTCGTAGCTGATTGTCCGGTCGCGCAGCCGTTCGCGGAAAATGCTCTGCAGATCGGAAAAGCCTTCATAGCCGAGATGGCGGGCCAGCCGCACCAGCGTCGAGGGCTGGACGTCGGACGCCGTGGCGATGCTGGCCGTCGTGCCAAACGCGATTTCATCGGGGTTGTTGAGGGCAAAGACCGCAACCTGCGCCAGCCGTTTCGGCATGGACGCCTTGCGCTCGATGATCGTGCTGCGCAGGCTTTCGAAATCGCGCGGCACCTTCGCCGGTATCGTCACGTCCTCACTCATTCCACGGCTTTCGTTTTTCCCGGTTTTCGGAACATATATTCCATCTGCAATGATACCGCATCTGCCGATTTCCGCCACAGGCAATTCAAGTGACTGAATTGCTTGCCGATTGTTGCAATCCTCTGGCATTTCACAAACGCCAGACTCGCAGCAAAACGATCCAGATGTTCCAAATCGTCCGGTATGACGCTTGATGGGCACCGCTGCGGTTGACGCTTTCGGGACGAGGCGATACGCCTTGCCTTTGAAGCGCGATGCGCGGCCGCTACGGCTTCGTGTCCCCAATTTCTGGAGGGCTTGCGTGACGGGTAGATTGGTCATTGTCGGAGCAGGGCAGGCCGGCTTTGCTGTTGCTGCCAAGCTGAGGGCTCTCAATGACACGCGGCCGATCACGCTGGTCGGCGCGGAAGAATCGCTGCCGTACCAGCGCCCGCCGCTGACGAAGAAATACCTGCTCGGCGAGATCAGCTTCGATCGCCTGATGTTCCGTCACGAGCACTGGTATGCCGAGCACGACATCGACATCCGTCGTGCGACCTGGGCCGAACAAATCCATCGCGACAAGAAGCAGGTCGTCATGCAGGACGGCAGCGCGCTCGACTACGAAACCCTGGTGCTGGCGACAGGCGCAACCCCGCGCCGACTTCCTGCTGCCATCGGCGGCGATCTCGAGGGCGTCTATGTCGCCCGGGACAAGCGCGACGCCGATCTCCTGTCAGGTGAAATGCGCGCGGGCCGCCGCGTCCTTATAATAGGCGGCGGTTATATCGGTCTCGAAGCAGCGGCAGTCGCCCGTCATCGCGGGCTGGAAGTCACCGTCATCGAGATGGCCGATCGCATCCTGCAGCGGGTTGCCGCCAAGGAAACCGCAGACATTATGCGGGTCATCCACGCAGACCACGATGTCGTCATCCGCGAGAAGACCGGCCTCAAGCGACTGGTGGGCAAGGACGGCCGTGTCGTTGCCGCAGAGCTCTCCGATGGTTCCACCCTCGACGTCGATTTCGTCGTCGTCGGCATCGGCGTCGCGCCGCTGGATCGTCTTGCCAAGGAAGCCGGCCTTGTGGTTGCCAACGGCATCGTCGTCGACGAATACGTCCGCACCTCCGACCCCAGCATCTATGCCGTCGGCGACTGCGCCGCGCTGCGCTGGCAGGGCGAATTGATCCGTCTCGAATCGGTACAGAATGCGGTCGACCAGGCAGAGGCTGCGGCCGCGATCATCGCCGGTGGCAACGAACCCTATGTGCCGAAACCGTGGTTCTGGTCCGATCAGTATGACGTCAAGCTGCAGATCGCAGGCTTCAACAAGGGCTACGACGATACGGTGCTACGGCATGGTGCCCGCGAAGGATCGGCTTCCGTCTGGTATTTCAAGGCCGGCCGGTTGATTGCTGTCGATGCGATCAATGACGCCCGCGCCTATGTCACTGGCAAAAAGCTCATCGACGCCGGCCAGACGCCCGATCGCGACCTGCTGGCCGACGCCGGCACCGACCTCAAGACCTTGCTCGGATAAGTGACGATGACCCTGCCACCCAATGCATTCAAGATCGCCCTGCGCGAGCGCCGCCCGCAGATCGGCCTCTGGGTGGCGATGGCCGATGCCTATGCCGCCGAGATCGCCGGCCATGCCGGTTTCGACTGGCTGGTCCTCGACGGCGAGCACGGCCCCAACGATCTTCGCAGTATAATGGCGCAGTTGCAGGCCCTCCAGGCCTCGCCGTCGGAACCGGTGGTTCGCCTGCCGACCGGGGCAAGCTGGATGATCAAGCAGTTTCTCGACATCGGCGCCCGCACGCTGCTCATCCCGATGGTCGATTCGGCCGAGCAGGCAGCAGAACTCGTTCGCGCTGTCCGCTATCCGCCGGACGGCATCCGTGGCATGGGCGCCGGCATCGGCCGCGCCTCGCGGTTCAACACCGTTGCCGGCTACGTTGCCGATGCAGGCAAGGATATCTGCCTCCTCGTCCAGGCCGAAACCCGCGCGGCGCTTGCCGACCTCGAGCGGATTGCCGGTGTCGAGGGCATCGATGGCATCTTTATAGGGCCTGCCGACCTTGCTGCCGACCTGGGCTTTCCGGGTAATCTCGAGGCGCCCGAGGTGCAGGACGCGATAGAGGCCGCCATAGCCACCATCGTCAAAGCGGGCAAACCGGCCGGAATCCTGACATTCAACGAGACCCTCAACCGCCGCTACCTGGAACTCGGCGCCACTTTTGTGGCCGTCGGCGCCGATGTCACCGAATTCTCCACGGCACTCCAGCGCCTTCGCCGACGCTACGGACCGGAACCGGAAAATGCCGAAGCCGGCCCACGCGGCTACTAGCCCTCGCACTCCCGGGGTTTAGCGCACAGCAAGACACTTTTCTGACGGCATTGGAAAAAAAACCTTGCCTTTGGAGCCTTTGCCCAATAGTCACGGCCTCGGAGAGGTGGCCGAGTGGCCGAAGGCGCTCCCCTGCTAAGGGAGTATACGTCAAAAGCGTATCGAGGGTTCGAATCCCTTCCTCTCCGCCATTCTTTCAAATGTGCGGATTTATCTAATCATTACAGCGTCTTACGTCCACAATTGTAGATTATTTGTGCCAAGCGCTTGTGCCAAAATATTCGTTCCATCGCCAAATCAGGCGATATCAACTGCGATCATCTAGTCCGGGACTGGGAATCATCCAATCGAAAGACCGGAACTCAGTAGTGCGGTCCCAGCGGTAATCGCAATTTCCCGAAGGCCTACACCTCAACGAAGATAGAGCAGAACTACAGTTCAGTTTCAAGGCGGCGTATCTTAACTAGGGTTGTAATGGTTCCCATGAAATTCCCGTTGGTGTAATTATCCTCTTGCTCCAGATATCAATGGCTATCGACGTGAGAGGCTTAAGTATTCGGGGTCAAGGTCAGTCGGTTGCCGTGGTCGAATGTAGACATCTTGTAAAAAGTAAAAGTCGCTGGGTGGAGATTGGACCTAGTGTGTTTTCTCAAGATGTATTAGCTATTTCCAAATGCTAAGATACTTTATCTCTTCCCTTTCGGTAATTATGAAGAAATCGTGCGGCCTTTTCCTAATCGCCGCAGTTATGCTTTGCACCTTTACGATTTCTACGCCTGCTAGTGAGAATGAGGGGTTTCCGGTAAGGATAGTAAGTCAGCCAAAGCCGTCCTTGGAAGATCTGGAAAGGGAGCGGCAGACTACCGCCCGACAGCAGGCCGATCTTACCGCTCAGCAAACCGTGGCATCAGCGACCGTTAGTTTGTCGATGTGGAGCAAGTGGCAGTTTATGCTTAGCCTTTTGGGAACTGCGGGAATTGCTATTTCGATAATCCTAGCTCGGGAGCAGATCAAAAGTGCTAAGCACGCCCTTGAGACCACTGAGCGGGCTTATGTGGTCGCTGGGGGGATACGTTACATATCGCATCCATCCCCAACTGGCCTGTTTTGGAGAATGCGTCCTTCTTGGATCAATCGAGGTGCTACGCCTACCCGTAAAGTTCGTGTCAGCGTTGGCTACGAGTTGCGAGACGATGATCTGCCAGGAGACTTTGATTTTGTGGGCAGCTTACCACCCCGCATTGCGACAGTTAATCTTCATCAAGACGGTGGGTCTATTGAAGCCAATCCTATTGACTACTATGCCTCGGATTTGCTTCTCATCGCTACAGGTAAAAGGCGGCTCTTCGTTTTTGGGCAATGCGACTATGAAGACGTTTTTGGTCGGTCTCACACGACGCGCTTCTGTGTAACTGCGATCAACATTACGGGAGATGTATCGATGCCGTACACGCCCGCCAACAATGTGGAAATTCCTTGGGCCGTTCTAGATAGGTTCAATTCTGATGACTGATTTCGTCAGTTTGGAGACAACACGCGCTGGCTTTCGGGTAAACCCAGCGTCCTCCTTTCGTTGTGGCCGGGAGGTGTAAGCCGCTCGATTGCCTTCCCCGCCTTTCTTTCGTAAAATACAAAAAAAGCCTGGCGGGAACCGAGCCTGTGTTGACGTTTGCTGCGGTGAAATATCGAGGCGAATGGTCTACACGCCCTATTTACAGGGCTTCTAGGCTTCTAGGCTTCTAGGCTTCTAGGCTTCTAGGGCTTTGCTGTAGCCTGTCGATGGCTAATTAGCCACTTTGGTCAGCCATTGAAATCCTTAGGTTCACCTCAGAAATCTCCGAGATCAACAGCAGCCTTGGGCCATTCCCTACTGCCTGTGACAGCTTCCGATACCTCGGTAACTGTAACGTCGGTTATCGGCGCTTACGCCGATGGTCAGCTCGTCGGTTTCGTGAATGGTGCGTGGGATGAGGCGTTCACGCCTTTATTCTCGACACCCGCGTCGCCCCTCGAATGCGAAGACAGGGGATTGCTACCGGCATGATAAAAGAGGCCACCAGTATTGCGCAGGAGCACGATGCAAGGTGGTTGAGTGTCAACGTCGAGCCGCAGCTGGTCTCACTCTACCGTAGTTGCGACTTCTGGCCGACGGAGGCGGGGCTTATAGAGCTGAAGTAATGACGTCCGCCGGACCGGATGCCTACCCCATGTCTGCACCCAAGCTCGAATCGCAGGCGGAATCGCACACACGATCCGAATCGACGTCCAGCGCATGTCCATTCCCCAACCGGGAATCGTTGCCGGGCTGTTTCCAAATGTTGCCGCCTGCCGTGGAAATGCCGTACATGTGGCAGGGTTTCCAGGGATTTTGTGCGTCGGCAGGTCTACCGAAAGACTGTGACGGGCCGGCGCGTCGGGGTTAAGTCCGTGCGAGATAAGGCTTTTTCTTAATAAAGGCTAAATAAACCACCCTTCATCTCACCGTTTTGTGTCCTTTCGGCAACATGAATTGGGGAAGGGTCCCCCCAAAACCCCCTTCCGGCAAGATGTCGATTGCGTGACGGCGCCCGTCGAGTATTTTCAACAACGGAAGCGAGGGCGTGATCGTCCACTTCTTGAAACATGGGGATGGGGCAGGGAATGCCTTCGGGTTAAAAATCCCAGACCCAATTGAAACTTTGAACTGGAGGTCAATCATGAACATCAAGAGCCTACTTCTCGGCTCCGCTGCTGCCCTCGCAGCAGTATCCGGTGCTCACGCTGCAGACGCTATCGTAGCTGCTGAGCCTGAGCCGCTTGAATACGTCCGCATCTGCGATGCATACGGCGCTGGCTACTTCTACATCCCAGGCACGGAAACCTGCCTCAAGATTGGCGGCATGGTTCGTACTGAAGCTCAGTGGCACAACCCATACGCTGTTGGCGATCGCTTCAAGCGCGGCACGGAATGGCACACTCGCGCTGAACTCAACGTCGACACGGCAACGGACACAGAATACGGTCCGCTGAAGACCAACATGGTTTACCGTTTCGACTCGACTGAAGGTGTCAACGACTCCAAGGTTCTGTTCGCAACGATCAGCCTCGGCGGCTTCATCGTTGGTAAGACGGACTCGCAGTACAATCAGTGGATTGGTTATGCTGGCAACGTCATCAACGACGACGTGATCGGCGATGGACCTTACGAGCTGAACCAGCTCTCCTACGTATACGACGGCGGCAACGGCTTCACCGGCGTTCTGTCGGTTGAAGACAGCCAGTCTGGCGACCTTGCAGTTGATCCGAACAATCCTGGCCGCGACATCTCTGACCACTACACACCTGACTTCGTTGCCGGCCTCGGCTACAAGACTGGCATGTTCGGTCTGAAGGTTGTCGGCGGCTACGACTCGGTTGTTGAAGAAGGCGCTGTCAAGGCTCGCCTCGACCTCGACTTCGGCACGTTCTCTGCCTTCTTGCTCGGCCAGTACAACACTGACGGCAACAAGATCAACCGCTACGCCAATGGCGACGCTAGCGGCGCTTCGACCGGCGATTGGCAGGTTTGGGGTGGCACGACTGTCAAGTTCAACGACAAGCTCGAGTGGAACACTCAGGTTTCGTATGCTGACAGCAAGACCTTCGAAGCTACGACAAACCTCAACGTTTTCGTTGCTAAGGGCTTCAAGATCCAGCCAGAAATCACCTACGTCAAGTACGACAACGCCGTTCTCGACGACAACACGTTCTCTGGTATCCTTCGCTTCCAGCGCACGTTCTAATTCAATACGACTTCGGTCGATTGAAAGGAGCCCGGCTTTCGAGCCGGGCTTTTTCGTTTTTGCTCTTTGTCTGTTCTCCAG
This sequence comes from Rhizobium sp. rho-13.1, assembly GCF_007000305.1. NCBI lineage: Bacteria > Pseudomonadati > Pseudomonadota > Alphaproteobacteria > Hyphomicrobiales > Rhizobiaceae > Rhizobium > Rhizobium sp. rho-13.1. The sequence continues at coordinate 91,171 of NZ_SCFL01000005.1, forward strand.
GTCTTGTTTCCGCTGCCTTTTCCAGGCCGCGAGGTGATCAATCACCTTTCATGACGGAATTATCACAGTTTCGTGACGTGATTTTTGTGCAACGCACCAATCCAAAGCTTTGTCACAAACGGTGCCTGTTACGCATTGATATTTCATTGTTATATTCAATCGCTATGGTCTGCCCAGAACCGAAGCAGACGCGCTTTGGTTCTCCCCAAGGGGGGGTCACAAATACAGGGATGGGGTAGGACACGCCGATTTTTCGGCGCGACGTCTCACGCCCAGTCGTCTTTTGATTGGAGCTAATTGCAATGAACATTAAAAGCCTTCTTCTCGGCTCGGCCGCTGCCTTCTCGGTAGTATCCGGTGCACACGCTGCCGACGCCATCGTCGCTGCTGAACCTGAGCCGCTGGAATACGTCCGCATCTGCGACGCTTACGGCGCGGGCTATTTCTACATCCCGGGCACGGAAACCTGCATCAAGATCGGCGGCAAGGTTCGCTCTGACGTCAGCTGGTACAACGCTTACAAGGCCGGCCAGGACGCTGCTGCTCGCGGCACATACTGGAAGACACGTGCCGAACTTTCGATCGACACTGCAAGTGACACTGAATATGGCGCCCTGAAGACTGACGCCGTTTTCCGCTTCGAGTCGGCCGAAGGTAACAACACCAACAAGCTTCTCTGGGCCAACATCAGCCTGGGTGGTTTCCTCGTCGGTAAGAATGACTCGGTCTACTCGACCTTCCTCGGCTACGCTGGCGACGTCATCAACGACGACATCATCGAATACGGCATCAACGGCACCGACGAACTGAACCAGCTGACCTACGCCTACGACTCTGGCACCGGCTTCACGGCTGTTGCTTCGCTCGAAGACAGCACCAACGGCACTGCAGCTGGCGCCAATGGCGAGAACAGCTCGGATCACTACGCTCCGGACGGCGTTCTCGGTCTCGGCTACAAGGCCGGCGCTTTCAACTTCCGCGTTGTCGGCGGCTACGACTCGATCGTCGAAGAAGGCGCTGTCAAGGCTCGTGTTGATGCCAAGTTCGGCGGCTTCACCGCCTTCCTCATGGGTGGCTACAACACCGATGGCAACAAGCTCAACAAGTATGCTGGTGCCGGTGGTGCTGGTATCGGTTGGGGCGACTGGGCTGTCTGGGGCGGCATTGGCCAACAGATCAATGACAAGCTGAAGGCCAACGTGCAGCTGGCCTACGACGACAAGAAGACGTTCGCAGCAACGGGCAACCTGAAGTTCAACCCGGTCAAGAACCTGCTCATCGAGCCGGAAGTCACCTACGTCAACTACGACAGCGTCAACAAGGACACCTGGTCTGGCATCATCCGCTTCCAGCGTTCGTTCTAATACTGAGTTGATCTAACCTCCTGTCAAAGAGATGGCCCGGTATCCCAGCCGGGCCATTTTCGTGCCGACAATTTCGAGTCGGTGAGCTCGGGAATTGGATCCCGGGCACAAACTCTGTGCCCGTCAGTCGGCGGGAAGGGTGGCGGACCTAACGAATCGGTAAGCCGCGAAAGGCCCCTTCAGCCGCGTCCGTGGATGAGGTCCTGCTCGATATCACTCTTCTGACCAAGCCGAGCCTTGTAGACCTCGTAGTTTTCCATCACCCTTTGCACATAATTGCGGGTTTCCGGAAAGGGAATGCGCTCGATCCAGTCGACGACTTCATCCATCGACTTGCCGCGCGGGTCGCCGTAGCGGCTGATCCATTCGGGCACTTTTTTCGGACCGGCGTTATAGGCAACGAATGTCAGGATATAGGATCCGCCGAATGCATCTATCTGCTCGCCGAGATAGTGCGAGCCGAGCGTCGCGTTGTAGCCGGCATCTTTCGTCAGGCGGTCGGCTGAATAAACGATCCCGTGGCGACCGGCCACAGCCTTGGCGGTCTTCGGCAGCAGTTGAAGCAATCCACGGGCATCTGCGGACGACACGGCCTGCGGATTGAAGGCGCTTTCCTGTCGGGCGATGGCATAAGCCATGGCCTTTCCGGAGCCAGCGATATTGGCATCGTCTGGAATGACGCCGATCGGAAAGGCAAGCGCTGCGACATCGACGCCGCGTCCATAGGCGATCTTGCCGACTTGCAGCGAAAGCTGGTGATTGCCGGACTGCTCGGCGCTGGCCGCAAGCAGCGCGATCTCGCCCGGGCTTTGCAGCTGTTGGGCTAGCGCGCGGTAAAGACTGTCGGCGCGCCAGCCATTGCCGGCTGCCTCTAGGCGCGCGATCGCCAGCACCGCTTCTCGCGATTGAAAGCGCTGCCGGTCTTCCGGCGATGGCGATGGGTAGGTCACGTCCAGCATCTGCCGTCCGAGCTTTTTCGCGGCAAGCTGACCGTAGAACGTGCTCGGAAGGGCGGCGGCCTTCGCATAGAAATCACTGGCCTTGCCCGGGCCGCCGGCTTCCGCCGCGCGTCCCAGCCAATACCAGGCACGAGAGACGGAGATCGGTCCGTTCGACACGCCGAGGATTTTGCGAAAATGCGTTGCTGCCGTGGAGGGATCCTTCAGGCCGCGCAGCGCATACCAGCCTGCATGGAACTCCGCTTCGCCGACATCGACCGGGGTGACGGCGACGTTGTCGTCGGCAATTCTGTATGCAGCCTTGTAGTTACCTTGGTCGACAAGGCCGCGGCTGACGATTCGCTGCTCGTCCCACCACTGGCTCGCGTCGATCAGCAGGCTGCGATCGCGCGGCATTCGCGCCAGCAGGGCTGCAGCCGTATCGTAGTTTTCCTTGCGGCGCTCAAATTCGACCCGCATGAAGAGATAGGCCGGATCGCTTTTCCACTGCGTCGAGATGTTGGCAAGCAGGCTCGCAGCCTTGGGGCTTCGATCGTTGACAGCTGCCCATGCAGTATAGAGTGATTGTGCCTTGCCTAGATCGCCAAAACGCTTCGCCTGCGCCGTCTTGCTTCGGTAGAGCAACAGATCCATGCGTGCTTTTTGGTCGGCGGGGCTGAGCAGGCCGCCAAAAGCTGCCAGATATTTGTCCTCGAGCGATGCGTCCAGCGTCTGGTTTCGCCAGACGTTGCGGATATAGGCGGCTGCCTGGGCGGGCTTTCCAACGGCAATGAGGGCCTTTGACAACACGAATGCACCTTCCGGCGTTTCCGGTGCGGTCTCTCCGAAGGCAGCGAGCACCTCGGCCGTGGACGGATTCTCGTTGTAGATCGCCCGCTCGGAGAAGCCACGCAGACTGGCGAGCCCCGGCCAGCCCGCAAGCTCTTGCGAGGCGGAAGCGATTTCGGCGGACGGTATCCCGGTCTGTCCCGACGTGGCAATTGCCCAGGTGAGGATGTGGCGGTCCAGCGTTCCGCGCGCCATGCCATTGCGGACGGCGATGGCCTGCAGCGGCTTCCGGTTCGACAGCGCGTCGAGGCCAGCCTTGAGATCGGCGCTCGCAGGCGCGATGTTGGAAGCGCGTGGAATAGAACCAGTCGTCAGCGGATCGTTCGGAATTGCCATGGCGACTGATGTCTGCGGCTGCCCGGCCGGATCAGGGGCGCTTTCAATCGGCAGCCCGGCCGCAAGACAGCCCCAGGCAATGGCAAGGCCTGTGGCGGACACGACCAGGATCGATTTGTTCATCCGGCTACTCACGCGAATTCAGATCCCCTCAATCTGCCGAAAGCCATCTTAACGAAACCTTAGCGCATGCACGAATTATCGATCTAACATGATACCGGAATTTGCAAACGAAGCCATAAAGCGCGCTTGTCGGAGCCAGATGGCCGCTTTATGGTGCGCAGATTCATAACCAAGGATTGCGGCCGAAGCGTGAAATGCCAGGCCTTGAGGAGTTTGCATGTTCAGGGGATCCATTCCCGCTCTCGTTACGCCCTTCACCGCTGCGGGCGCCGTCGACGAAGCTTCTTTTGCCTCGCACGTAGAATGGCAGATCACCGAGGGGAGCACCGGGCTTGTCCCTGTTGGCACCACCGGCGAATCGCCGACCCTGTCGCACGCCGAGCACAAGCGCGTCGTCGAGCTGTGCATCGAGGTCGCCGCCAAGCGCGTGCCCGTCATGGCAGGCGCGGGATCCAACAATACGCGCGAAGCGATAGAACTGGCACAGCATGCCGAAAAGGTTGGCGCGAATGCAGTCCTGGTCGTCACGCCCTATTACAACAAGCCGACGCAGAAGGGGCTCTATGCTCACTTTTCGGCGATTGCCGAGGCCGTTAAGCTACCGATCTACATCTACAATATTCCAGGTCGCTCTGTCGTCGACATGACGCCTGAAACCATGGGTGCGCTGGCTAAGTCCTATGGGAATATTGTCGGCGTCAAGGATGCGACCGGCAAGATCGAGCGCGTTTCCGAGCAGCGCATCACCTGCGGCAATGATTTTCATCAGCTGTCGGGCGAGGATGCGACCGCTCTCGGCTTCAACGCCCATGGCGGGGTCGGATGTATTTCGGTGACGGCAAACGTCGCGCCGCGCCTCTGTGCCGAGTTACAGAAGGCGACCCTTGCCGGCGACTACAAGGCGGCGCTTTCGATCCAGGACCGGTTGATGCCGCTGCACAAGGCAATCTTTCTCGAGCCCGGTCTCTGCGGTGCAAAATATGGCCTGTCGCGTCTGGAGCGGATGAGCCGCCACGTTCGCTCGCCGCTGCTGTCTACGCTGGAACCGGGTACGGAAGCAGCGATCGATGCTGCGATGCGCCACGCCGGCCTGCTGAATTGATAGCTTGAGGCGAAGGCGGCGGCGTTCGTCGCCGTCGCGTCTTCACAATCCGGTCATACTCCCCTATCTAGGGCCCTGAACATCACTGCGGCCCGCATTTTCTCATGTTTGAGCGCCGCCGGTACCCGAGGGACGGAACAACAGATCATGGCACCCAAAGGCAGCCAACGCGTCGTCAAGAAGGTTGTCGCCGATAACCGCAAGGCTCGCTACAACTATGAGATCCTCGATACCTATGAAGCCGGCATCATGCTCATGGGCACCGAGGTGAAGGCGTTGCGCGACGGCAAGGCGAATATCGCGGATAGTTATGCCTCGGACGAAGGCGGCGAGATCTGGCTGATCAATTCCTATCTGCCGGAATATCTGCAGGCCAATCGCTTCAACCACGAGCCCCGCCGTCGCCGCAAGCTGCTGCTGACCGCCCGCGAAATCAACAGACTTCGCGTCGGCATCAATCGTGAGGGCATGACCCTCATTCCGCTGAAAATCTATTTCAACGATCAGGGCCGCGCCAAGCTCGAACTGGCTCTTGCCAAGGGCAAGAAGCTGCACGACAAGCGACAGACGGAAAAAGAACGCGACTGGAACCGCCAGAAGACCCGAATTCTGAAGGACAACGGCTGATGCAGATGGTGAGGCTGACCGTCGGCGACCTGGTCTTCGTCGCTCGTTTCGAGAACAAGAAGGCGCCTCGGACCTGCAAGGCATTCCAGGCTCTGCTGCCCTTCGTCAATCAGACGATCCACTCGCGCTGGAGCGGCGAAGCGGTCTGGGTACCTCTCGGCGATTTCGAGTTCGGCGTCGGTTTCGAAAACCACACCACCCATCCGTCACGCGGCGATATCCTGCTTTATCCCGGCGGCCACAGCGAAACGGAGCTGCTTTTCGCCTATGGCAGCTCGTCATTTGCCAGCAAGATGGGCAGTCTTGCCGGAAACCATTTCCTCACCGTCGTCGAAGGCGCTGAGCACCTGCCGGAGATGGGCCGCCGTGTTCTCTGGAACGGCGCGCAGCCAATCCGCTTCGAACCCATTGGCTGACCGTCTAACGCAGTCTCTCTAGCCAGGCGGATACGGATATCGTCGACCGAACTATTCTTCCTGTTCGGCCGTCGGTGACGCGTCCACAAGCCGTGCCGGTCTTTCGGACGGATCCCTGCCGATCTCGGATTTCAGCGAGACCAGGTCGATGAAGTGATCGGCCTGCCGACGAAGGTCGTCGGCGATCATCGGCGGCTGGGTCGCCATCGTCGAGATGACGGAAACCTTGCGTCCGCGACGCTGCAGCGCTTCGACAAGCGTCGTGAAATCGCCGTCCCCGGAGAAGATCACCATGTGATCGACAGTCTCGGACTGCTCCATGGCATCGATGGCCAGCTCGATATCCATGTTGCCCTTTATCTTGCGGCGTCCCATGGAGTCGGTGAATTCCTTGGCGGGCTTCGTGACCACCTTGTAGCCGTTGTAGTCGAGCCAGTCGATCAGCGGCCGTATGGAGGAATATTCCTGGTCCTCGATCAGCGCAGTGTAATAGTACGCGCGCAACAGGTAGCCGCGTTTCTGGAACGCTTTCAGCAGCTTGCGATAATCGATGTCGAAGCCGAGACTTTTGGAGGCGGCGTACAAATTCGCGCCGTCAATGAAGAGTGCAATTTTCTCGCGAGGGTCAAACATGGCTGGTTTATCCATTGCTGCAAAAAGAAAACACTAAAAGGCAATCAAAACAAAGCCTTATCGCTAAAATATAGAAACAGGTCGCTTAATTCACGAATTGTTCATATAAGGAGATTTAGGGCAGGATTCCAGTTATTCCAAGCAACTCTGGATTGAAATGAAAAATTCAATTTCCGTTTCCTCGTCCAGCAGCGGTTGTTATCTGTCGCCTTGCGAGGAAAAACTTGAATTTGCCGCCGTTTGATTGTATCCGGCATCCTAATTCCATACATGTCGACGACATCACGACCGTAAAGGACAGGCAATGGCCCGTGTCACCGTAGAAGATTGCATTGATAAGGTAGAGAACCGGTTCGAGCTTGTTTTGCTCGCCAGCCATCGCGCCCGGCTCGTCTCCCAGGGTGCAGCGATCACCATCGACCGCGACAATGACAAGAACCCCGTGGTTGCCCTTCGCGAAATCGCCGACGAGACCCTGTCTCCAGACGATCTGAAGGAAGACCTGATCCACTCGCTGCAGAAGCACGTCGAAATCGATGAGCCTGAGCCAGATCCGGCAACTCTTGCCGCCGCTGGTTCTTCTTCCGAGGAAGACGACGACAAGCCGGAAGCTGTAACCTTCGACCAGATGTCGGAAGAAGAGCTGCTGGCCGGCATCGAAGGCCTTGTACCGCCGGAAAAGAGCGACGATTACTGATCGTCAATCTTGATGCTCCGCGTTGGAGCTATATGATGGTGAAATGTCTGTGCGCCAGTCATCCGATTGGCGCGCTTTTCTTTTTACCGGAGTAGCGTTGGATGATGCGGCAATACGAGCTTGTAGAGCGAGTTCAGAAGTACAAGCCCGATGCCAACGAAGCGCTTCTGAACAAGGCTTATGTCTATGCGATGCAGAAGCATGGACAGCAGAAGCGCGCCAGCGGCGATCCATATATTTCCCATCCGCTGGAAGTCGCTGCGATCCTGACGGATATGCATCTCGACGAATCGACGATTGCGGTCGCCCTCCTGCACGATACCATCGAAGACACGACGGCAACGCGGGCCGAAATCGACGAGCTTTTCGGTGAGGACATCGGCCGGCTGGTCGAGGGGCTGACGAAGATCAAGAAGCTCGATCTCGTCACCCGCAAGGCAAAGCAGGCTGAAAACCTCCGCAAGCTGCTGCTCGCCATCTCCGACGATGTGCGCGTATTGCTGGTGAAGCTCGCCGACCGCCTGCACAACATGCGCACGCTCGACCACATGCCGGCAGACAAGCGCGCCCGCATCTCGGAAGAGACGATGGACATCTATGCGCCGCTTGCCGGGCGCATGGGTATGCAGGATATGCGCGAGGAACTGGAGGAACTGTCCTTCCGCCATATCAATCCGGAAGCACACGACGCAGTCACCAAGCGCCTCGAGGAGTTGTCGCAACGCAACGAGGGGCTGGTCAAGAAGATCGAAACCGAGTTGCGCGATCTCCTGGTCGCCAACGGCCTCGACAATGCCGTCGCCAAGGGCCGGCAGAAGAAGCCCTATTCCGTCTTCAGAAAAATGCAGTCGAAGTCCCTGTCGTTCGAGCAACTGTCGGATGTCTATGGCTTTCGTATCATCGTTGACGATCTGCCTGCGTGCTACCGGGCTCTCGGCATCGTCCACACGCGCTGGCGCGTCGTTCCCGGTCGTTTCAAGGATTACATCTCCACGCCCAAGCAGAACGACTACCGTTCGTTACACACCACCATCGTCGGCCCGTCGAGCCAGCGCATCGAGCTGCAGATACGCACCCGGCGCATGAACGAGATTGCCGAATACGGCATTGCAGCTCACGCGCTCTACAAGGATCAGAACGCGGCGGAAGGTGATCTGCTGTCGCGTGAAAGCAACGCATACTCATGGCTGCGCCGCACTATCGAGGCATTGGCGGAAGGTGACAGTCCGGAGGAGTTTCTTGAGCATACCAAGCTCGAACTGTTCCAGGATCAGGTCTTCTGTTTCACGCCGAAGGGCAAGCTTATCGCGCTGCCGCGCGGCGCAACGCCGATCGACTTTGCCTATGCCGTGCATACCAACATCGGCGATACGACAGTCGGTGCCAAGATCAATGGTCGGATCATGCCGCTCGTCACACGGCTTGCAAACGGCGACGAGGTCGAGATCATTCGCTCCGGCGTACAGGTGCCTCCCGCCGCCTGGGAAGAGATCGTCGTTACCGGCAAGGCGCGCGCCGCCATCCGTCGCGCCACCCGCATGGCCATCCGCAAGCAATATGCCGGCCTCGGCTACCGCATCCTCGAGCGTACATTCGAGCGCGCCGGCAAGATATTTACCCGCGACGCCCTCAAACCGGCGCTGCACCGGCTTGGCCAAAAGGATGTCGAGGATGCCATTGCTGCCGTCGGGCGAGGGGAGATGTCGTCGCTTGACGTGCTGCGCGCGGTCTATCCTGACCACCAGGACGAACGGGTGACGGTTAAGCCTGCCGGCGACGAGGGCTGGTTCAATGTCCGCAGCGGCGCCGGTATGATTTTCAAGATACCTGGCCAGAGCAAGGTCGCCGATCTCGCCAATGCCGGCATTGACGACCTCGAAACCCTGCCGATCCGCGGACTGGCTGCCGACGTGGCCGTACATTTCGCGCCGACGGGTGCAGTGCCCGGGGACCGTATCGTCGGTATCCTCGAGAAGGGCCGGGGAATCATCATCTATCCCATCCAGTCGCCTGCGCTGCAACGCTTCGACGACCAGCCGGAATGCTGGATCGACGTGCGCTGGGATCTCGACGAGGCCAACAAATCGCGGTTCACCGCCCGCGTGCTGATCAATGCTCTCAACGAACCCGGCAGCCTTGCCAAGATCTCGCAGACAGTCGCCGACATCGACGTCAACATCCGTATCTTCAATACCGTGCGTGTTGCAGCCGATTTCACCGAGATGGCACTCGATGTCGAAGTCTGGGATCTGCGCCAGCTGAACCAGATGTTGCTGCAGTTGAAGGACCTCGACTGCATTGCCACGGTTAAGCGGCTTTATGAATAATTAACCGCGTCGCAGGTGCCGGAGGCGCCATGTGCATCTTTTATGATCGTTTCTTAGTCATTTTGTCGCAGGTAATGGCCTACATATGCATAGAATGCATGGCTGCACTGGTAATCGGGCGTTGGTCATTAACGCCTGCACGAGCTATATTCACCTCATCGAAAGAAACAAACCAGATGAGGAAATGACAATGTTTGGTCCCTTCAAGAAATTCGCCCGCGCCCTCCGCGTTCCTAGTGTTGAAGAACGCGAAATGGCTTACCTTAACGGTTCTAACGACCGCTTTGATCTTGAGTATCGTCAGCGTCAAGTCGACCGTGGTGCATTCCGCAACCGTTAATCGACAGTAGACTTACGAAATGGGAAAGGCGGCGTGCAAATGCAACGCCGCTTGCGAGTGGTAAAACACTTGCACCACTCGCTAAAAGAAGCGCATGAGCGCTCTTGTCATCGCGGCTTCGCCTGCACTAGATATGCCGCATGTTATTTCGCCGAAGAAAACCACAGAAGCTAACTGAAAAGCTGCGCGACATGGTCTGGCCCCGCAAGGGCTTCATGCGTCCTGTCCGCTATTTCCAGAGACGCATCGTTCGCCTCAGTGCTTCCCCGCATGCCATTGCGGCTGGTTTTACTGCAGGCATCCTTGTTTCATGGACGCCCGTGATCGGTGTACATATCGTCATCGCTTTCGTGCTGGCTTACATCGTTCGCGGCAACCTGCTTGCAGCAACCCTCGGCTGCCTTGCGGCCGGCAATCCTTTTACCTACCCCTTCATTTGGGCCATCACCTGGGAGATCGGGCACCTGATCCTCGGGCGCGATAGCGGCAACCAGGGCGGATCCATCGACCTCCCGGCGCTGTTCCACCAGCTCGACGTCTGGCAATTGTGGGATGTCGTCCTGAAGCCGATGCTGATTGGCGCCATTCCCCCTGCCATCGTCTCTGGTGTCATCGTCTACAGCATCACGTTCTACGGTGTCCGGGGCTTTCAGCGCCGCCGCAAGGCACGGCTTATGGAGCGCGCCCGCGACCGCGTCACGCTTGCAGTCGAGAATGCATCCAGCGTCTAGGCGCAAGGTATCGCGTCTACCAGGAGATCCGGCATGATCATCGGCATCGGCAGTGATTTGATCGACATCCGTCGGGTCGAAAAATCCATCGAGCGCTTCGGAGAGCGTTTCACCGGACGTTGCTTTACCGCCCTCGAACGCCAGAAATCCGACGGCCGCAAGAACCGTGCGGCGTCTTACGCCAAACGTTTCGCGGCGAAGGAGGCCTGCTCGAAGGCCCTTGGCACGGGGCTTGCCCAGGGCGTGTTCTGGCGCGACATGGGCGTCGTCAATCTCCCGAGCGGCAAGCCGACCATGCAATTGACGGGCGGAGCTGCCGATCGCCTTGCCGCGATGATGCCGGCTGGCCACAAGCCCGTCATTCACCTGACCATCACCGACGACTTTCCGTTGGCTCAAGCCTTTGTGATCATCGAGGCTGTGCCCGCGACATCCTGATGCCTTGCTTCAGTCGCTTTTCATGCGGGTGGCATTGCAGCAGTGATATGAAGCGGCTAGAGAGTGCCTGACAGTCAATTGCGCCGGTGGGGTGCAAAAAAGGAATAAGACTTCGTGTCCGAGAAAGCCGTAAAGCAGCCGAATGCCCTGTGGGAAAACGTCAAAGTCATCGTTCAGGCATTGCTCCTGGCAATGGTGATCCGGACGGTGCTTTTCCAGCCCTTCACCATCCCGTCCGGCTCGATGATGCCGACGCTGCTTGTGGGCGACTATATCTTCGTCAACAAGTTCGCATATGGCTATTCGAAGTACTCCTTACCGTTCTCGCCCAATCTCTTCAGCGGACGGATATTTGCAAGCGAGCCGAAGCGCGGCGATGTCGTCGTCTTCCGGTTCCCGCCCAATCCCGAGATCGATTACATCAAGCGCCTTGTCGGCTTGCCGGGCGACCGCATCCAGGTCAAGGACGACCTTCTCTATATCAACGGCCAGGCCGTGCCGCGCGCGCCGGACGGCAGCTTCACGTCGGATTACAAGCAGGATCCAGGCGAAGACGTTCCGGTGTTCCGCGAAACCTTCGACAATGGCAAGACGTTCGACACGCTCGACCAGTCGCCTGTGTCGCGTGGCGACAACACGCAGGAGTTCGTCGTTCCGCCAGGTCATTATTTCATGATGGGCGACAACCGCGACAACTCGCTGGATAGCCGTTTCGACGTTGGTTACGTGCCGGCTGAAAACCTTGTCGGTCGCGCAAGCGTCATCTTCTTCTCGCTGGGCAATGACACCTCCTTCCGCGAAATCTGGAAGTGGCCGAGCAACATGCGCTGGAACCGCATCTTCAAGGTCGTGCAATGACCAAGCTACAGGCACTTTCGTCGGCCGACCGTGCCAGACTTGAGGCAGCGATTGGTCACGAATTTGCCGAAAAGGAACGCCTCGACCGCGCGCTGACGCATGCCAGTGCGCGCACGGAAAAAGGTGCCAACTACGAGCGCCTCGAATTCCTCGGGGATCGGGTGCTCGGCCTTTGTATCGCCGAGCTTCTGTTCAGCACCTTCGGCAAGGCGGACGAGGGTGAACTCTCGGTTCGCCTCAATCAGCTTGTCAGCGCCGAAACCTGCGCGCAGGTGGCCGACGAGATGGAATTGCATCTGTTCATTCGCACCGGTGCCGACGTCAAGAAAACGACGGGCAAGCGGATGCTCAACGTCCGCGCCGACGTCGTCGAAAGCCTGATTGCCGCGCTCTATCTCGAGGGTGGCCTGGAGGTGGCGCGGAAGTTCATTTTGCGCTATTGGGAGGGGCGGGCCATTCGCGCCGATGGCTCCCGGCGCGATGCCAAGACAGAATTGCAGGAATGGGCCCACGCAAAGTTTGCCGTCAGTCCGGTTTACCGGATTGAAGACCGCAGCGGACCGGATCATGATCCCCGCTTCACGGTGACGGTAGAGGTGGCGGGAACAAAGCCTGAGACTGGGACAGATCGCTCCAAGCGCGCCGCCGAACAGGTGGCCGCGACCAAGATTCTGGAGCGCGAAGGCGTATGGCAGAGTTCGTCTGCCGGAAAATGACGGAAAAAATGACCGAAACTGAAGACACAAGCGCTGTTGACGGCGTGGCCGTAGCCGATGAACGCCCGACACGCTCGGGCTTCGTCGCCTTGATCGGGCCGACCAACGCCGGCAAGTCGACCCTCGTCAACCGCTTTGTCGGTGCCAAGGTGTCGATCGTCAGCCACAAGGTGCAGACGACGCGCGCGATCGTGCGTGGTATCGCGATCCACGACCGCACCCAGATCGTCTTCATGGATACGCCCGGCATCTTCAAGCCGCGCCGCCGGCTGGACCGCGCCATGGTGACGTCTGCTTGGGGCGGCGCCAAGGATGCCGACCTGATCATGCTGCTGATCGACAGCGAGCGCGGTCTTCGCGGCGATGGCGATGCCATCCTCGAAGGCCTGAAAAACGTCTATCAGCCGAAGATCTTGGTGCTGAACAAGATCGACCAGGTCAAGCATGAAGACCTGCTGGCGCTGGCGCTGGCTGCCAACGAAAAGATCCCCTTCACCCAGACCTTCATGATCTCGGCCGAAAAGGGCCACGGTTGCGACGATGTCATGGACTATCTGGCAAAGACACTGCCGGAAGGTCCGTGGTACTATCCGGAAGACCAGATTTCCGATCTGCCGATCCGTCAGCTGGCCGCTGAAATTACCCGCGAAAAGCTGTTCCTTCGCCTGCATCAGGAGCTTCCCTATTCCTCGCATGTCGAGACGGAGAAGTGGGAAGAGCGCAAGGATGGTTCGGTGCGCATCGAGCAGGTGATCTACGTCGAGCGCGATAGCCAGAAGAAGATTGCACTCGGCAAGGGCGGCGAAACGATCAAGGCTATCTCGAGCGCATCCCGCAAGGAACTCGGCGAAATCCTGGAGCAGACGGTTCATCTCTTCCTGTTCGTCAAGGTCCGTGAAAACTGGGGCGACGATCCGGCCCGGTTCCGAGAAATGGGGCTGGATTTCCCGAAGTGACCCTCACTTTGGTACTCCACCCACAGGCTTCCTAACGGCGGGTCCGGACGGTCTCGCAGCAAGTTGCAAAGTTAGCTATGAGCAAGACCGCCAATACGAATGATACCCGGACCCCATGCGAGCTTTGCCCGCTGAGGGCGAAGCCGAGTTTTCGGGAGTTCGATGCCGACGAGCTCGATTTCGTCTCGCATTTCAAGCGTGGCGAACTCGCCGTCGATGCGGGCGCGACAATCCTCGTCGAGGGTTCGCACAGCGCCCACCTTTTCACCGTGCTTTCCGGCTGGGCCTTTCGCTACAAGGTCCTGGAAGACGGTCGCCGCCAGATCCTTAATTATGTCATGCCCGGTGACCTTCTAGGTCTGCAGGGAACGATCATGGGCGAGATGCAGCACTCTGTGGAGGCACTTTCGCCGGTGACGCTCTGTGTGTTCGAGCGCGACAAACTGATGACGTTGTATAACAGGCATCCATCACTGGCATACGACCTGACATGGATCGCGGCACAGGAGGAGCGCATCCTCGATGAGCACCTGCTCAGCATCGGCCGGCGTTCGGCGCTGGAAAGGGCGGCCTATTTGCTGGCCTATCTGCATCAGCGTGTAAGTGCCATCGAGCTGTTCAGCGGCAGGACTGTGCTGCCTGTCACCCAGCAGCATATTGCCGACACTCTGGGTCTTTCGATTGTTCACACCAACAAAACGCTGAAGAAACTCGCCGAGCGCAAATTGATTCGCTGGCAGGAGCGCGGTTGCGACGTGCTGGACGGGCAAGGATTGGCCGATCTGGCGGAATGGAGCGGGATAAGCGGAGGTAAACGCCCATTCATTTGATATCCGAATGAAAATACATGTCTTTTTTAAATGCTTAACCGCAGGAAACAGCATAGGTAGAGCGGGTCGTTAATTATAGGCGTTTGCACAACTATGGTAAGATGGCCCGAAACGACTACAATAGAGGGAAGGCAAATGCCTTCCATCGACATGGCTGCGCGGAACGCCGGAGACCAAGATGAGACTTCTACTGGCAGACTGCGCTTCGCACCGGCCTTCTTGGCAAGAAAGATGCCAATGATTCCGCAGCGCGTTCTCGTTCTCGAAGACAATCTTATCATTGCGATGGAAGCGGAGGAAATCCTTCGTGAAATCGGCTCGACCAAGGTCGAGCTGGCGTCGAACCTCGACGAAGCTTTGGCAGCGATTAACCTCGGCCAATATGATCTGGCTCTTCTCGACGTCAATCTTGGCGAAGCGATGAGTTTCAATTTTGCAAGGCTCCTGACGGAGCGCGGCATCCCCTTCGGTTTCGTCAGCGGATACTCCGATACGCAGGAGTTCCCAGATGACCTGCAGGATGCGCCACTGCTGGTGAAGCCGTTCGACGAACGGGCCATGCTACAGTTCCTGGCGAAGATGTTTCCGGCCACCGTCTGAAGCGGTTCTCGTGACAGCCTGCCTGCTTTCCACTAGACTTGTGTCTTCATAGGAACGAGTGCGTCGGATGCAGTGGCAGGACCAAGCCATCATTTTGGGTATCAAGCGCCTTGGCGAATCGAGTGTGATCGCCGAGGTGATGACCCATGGCCATGGTCGACATCTGGGGCTCGTCCGCTCCGGCCGCTCGCGTTCGATGCAGCCTGTGCTGCAGGCCGGGAACCAGGTCGAAGTCACCTGGCGCGCGCGGCTGGACGAGCATCTCGGCGAATTCCGCGTCGAGCCAGTGCGGCTCCGCGCAGCCCGGCTGATGGAAACCGCGACGGCGGTCTACGGGGTGCAGGCAATGGCAGCACTTCTTCGGCTGCTGCCCGAGCGCGACCCCCATCCTCACCTCTACAACGCGCTCGACGTCATTCTGGAGAACCTGCATGATCCCGCCGATGCCGGCGAGCTTTTCGTGCGTTTTGAATTGGCCGTCCTCAACGACCTCGGCTTTGGCCTCGATCTGGCGGAATGCGCTGCGACCGGCGTGAGGGAAGACCTCGTCTACGTTTCTCCGAAGTCGGGCAGGGCCGTCAGCCGGGCTGCAGGTGCTCCCTGGGCAGACAAGATGCTGGCGCTTCCGGCCTTTCTGGCTGTCGGCAACGGCAAGGCGGCGGACGGGGAAAGTCTGGCCGCTGCGTTTCGCTTGAGCGGCTTCTTCCTCCACCGCCACGTCTACGAGCCGCGGGGCATCGATATCGGCGCAACCCGCCACGGTTTCGTCCAGTCGGCACTGAAGGCGCTGGACAGGGCAGCAGCAGCTGAGCTTGAAGAATCCCCCCAAGCGGTTCCGCTTTAGACCGGTGCGCCACTCACCGTCGCTTGAACGCCCAGCCTTCGCTGCGCTCTTCGATGATCTTCACGAGGTTGCCGACCTCGATCATGCCTTCACCACGGGGCACGGTATTCCAGCCGAACAGCGGGCCGGGGACGCGCCGGTCTGCAGACATCCTGAGGCGTCCCATGGAAGGCATCGGATTGGCGACGTCGCGAGAACCGGTGAGTTGATCCTGGGTGGTCATGATGCAGCGGGCGCAGGGTTTGACGAGATCCAGCCTAATGCCGTTGATCTCGATCGCCGCCCACCGATCCTCCTGCCACGGCTCTGGACAATCGATGACGATATTTGGGCGAAAGCGATCCATTCCGACGGGCGACGAGCCATGGGTGGCAAGGTCCTCGTTCAGGGCGGACAGCGAGCCGGTTGTCGTCACCAGGATCTGGAAGCCATCGGCAAAGGTCACAGGCGCTGCACTGCCGACCCAGGCTTCCTCCGCGAGGCGTTCCGATGCGTCGTCGAAAATCGCAAGTTTCACATCTCGGCCGAGCCAGTCGGACAAAGCCCGGTTGGTTGCCTCGTCGGCCACAGCAGCACTGACGATCGATTTCCAGATGTCCACATCGAGACGCGCGACCGGGCTGGGGCGCTGGACGACGATATCGCTCTGTCCCTCCATACGCAGGAGGAGTGATCCATTGTTGGCTTCGACGGTGATCCGGGCCAGTAGCGGCAGTTCGCGCTGGGTGATCGCTTTTCCGTCGGGAGCCACCACCATGGCGCGCCGGTCGCCGACGAGGCCGAAGGCATCGACCGCCGAGGCCTGCAACGCGGTACCGCGTGCGCTCTTCACGGGGTAGATGAACAGGTCGCTGATACGCATGGTGCCTCTCAGATTTCATCGATTAACATGGAAAGCACGGTTTTCAGACGTTCATGCCGCGTCTTGGCTATGGCCGCGCCCGTCTTCGTCTGGAACTGGTCCGCAAGTTTGAACAGCTTTGTCTCGAAATGGTCAATTGCAAAGCGCTTGTCGTCGAGCGGTCGCTGGATAGCCAACGGATCGAGCGGATCGTAAAGACCGGAGCCAAGTCGCCCGGCGATGTAGAAGCACCGGGCAGCGCCCACCATCCCGATCGCATCGAGCCGGTCGGCATCCTGCAATATTCTCGCCTCCAACGTCTGCGGCGGCAGGTTGGCGGAAAAGCTGTGGGTGGTGATGGCGTGCGCCACTGCAGCGATGTCGTCGGGCACCCACCCCATGCCCGCAAGGATGCCTGACGCCTTGTCTGCCGCAAGCGCGGAAGCCTGATGACGCAGCGGCGAATCTTTCTCGACCGAAATGCAATCGTGCAGCAACACGGCCGCGGTCAGGATACGTCCGTCGCCACCATCTACTGAGCGGATATGCATGGCGTTTTTGAACACCCGCAGGATATGAGCGATGTCATGGGAGCCATCGTCGCTATCCGTTGCATGGGCCACGAGGGAGGATGCCAGTGCACCGAAAGGAGAAAAGGCTTCCGACAGCAGGGTATCACGCATCGCCGTTCCGATCGTTTGTGGAGAATCGGCCCGATTGGACCAGGCCCGATCCTAGCTGGTCGGGGGTGGGAGACGATAGCCGTGATCCACGGCGCCATGGTTCGCAATCGTGATCTCGCCTGCCTCAGATTGCCGAATCACGTTAGTAGGGTCGTTCAGGTAGAAATCACTATGGTTAATGACCATTAACTTTTTGTTTTGACCCGGAGCGCAAATCGGTTTACTTATTAAGAAATTATTTAAATTGTACTGCGTCTAACCGACGTCGCATGAGGCGGCACCTTCCCTAGGAGGTTCCCTATGTCCCATGTATCAGTATCAACATCTTCCTATCCCTACCGTGGAACGCTTCTTCGCCTCGATGCCAATGGCGACGGGCTTCTGAGCCGTGAAGAGATTGCCGCAGATCAGCGTCCCGGCATCATGGCAACCAATGTCGACGAGCAGCCGAGCGTCAGCACCAGCAGCAGCGCGCTTGTCAGCCTGGTCGCAAAGCTGATGCAGATTCCGAGCGATGGAAATGGCGCGCCCCTGCTGGGCGGCACCGCGGACGCAGATCCCGAAAGCGATGCACAGCCCACCGACATCTACCGCAACACCTACGGCCAGTATGCCTTGGATGACATGGCTGCCTGACCCGCTTTTTCGACGTTGCCGCCGCGACTGGCGGGCGTCTCCCTTCGTTTAACGATTTCGATCTGCGTCCACCTACACCTTTTATAGCCGGCAGACATCGCTGGCCTGATTTACACGCCAGCGATGATCGCCTGGTTGTCCAGCTCCACCCGTCTTGAGCAGTTGTGATTGCGAAGGCTCTTCATACGCCGCAACCGAACCGACGTGCGCCAATGCGCCGAAGGGACGGCCCATTTATTTCCGCTACGGAGACCACGGCAATGTTGAAAACAGTTCAGTTTCCGCAAGGAATACACATTCTTGGACCGCAGGCCGCTTCTGCGCCCGGCACGGAGATCGGGAGCAGGGTCAGGCACGACGCGCTCGAAGACTATCTAGCCGAGATGCAGGCCGAAATGTCTGCCTACACGGACCCGGCCGCACCCTATGAGTTCGGCCGTTCTTTACCCGTCAATAGCGCCGTGTAGTTTGCGTCCCGATCGCGACAAGCGAGCATCAGGAAATCTCGATCTCCCTGGCATCGAGTGACGCCTTGGTCTTGCGCATCATTTCGCGGGTCGTGGTGCTCCAGCCGCCGGTGCTGACCCAGTATTGCAAAGTCACACTGATCGTTCCGCCGAGGCTGTTGACATAGGCAGTCGGCGCAGGCGTTTTCTCCACGTTGGGATCGCTTTCCGCTATCTCCATCAGCGTCGCCAGCACCGCATCGATGTCGCCTTTCGAACTGACGCCGATGGTGATCTTGTGCTTGCGGCTGGGCTCGCGGCTGAAATTGGTGATCGGCGTGTTCCAGAGCGTCGAATTCGGGGCCAGTCGGTAAAGGCCTTCCGCCGTCCTTAGCTCCGTGGCGAACAGCCCGATTTCCTTGACCGTGCCGGTGACGCTTCCCGTCTCGATATACTCGCCGACCCGAAATGGCCGCAGCACCAGCAGCATGATGCCAGCAGCTATATTCTGAAGCGTACCCTGCAGCGCCAGCCCGACGGCGAGCCCCGCAGCCCCGAGAGTGGCGATGATCGATGCCGTCTGCACGCCGAACTGGCCGAGCACGGTGACGAACACCAGGATGAGCAAGCCATAATAAAGCACATTGGTGAAAAAGCGCGCCAGTGTTTCATCGATGCCGTGGACGCGGGAAATCCCTGCGAATGCCCAGCGGCTGACGAAGCCGGCCAGGACCCAGCCGGAGATCAGCAGGATGAGCGCTCCCATGATCGAAAACGTATATTGAACGGCCAGCGCACTCGCCTGCGTCAACGCAGTCCGTGTAGCGACGATAAGGTTCGCTGCCTGATTTTCCATGATGATAGACCAGCCTTTTCTGCAATGTCGGGCGGTAGATGGAGCAATTGCCGGCCCGGTCAACCAGCCGGGTCGAGCGGCAAGACGAAAGGCATGTTGCCATCGCTTTCCGCGCCACGCCCGGCAGCCTTGACCGCTGCGACCAGTCTGCCCTGCCGTCCCAGCAATTGATCGCCAAACGCCACCAGTCTTGAATTCGGCGTTGCCTGCGGTGATGCGCGGCGAAGGCGAGCGACGAGGGCGCCATCGTCTACATCGGGATCGATTGCCAGTGCTGCGATCAGCGCTGCTGCCGGCGAACGGGAAACACCCATCCAGCAGTGGATCAGCAACGGGGCGGAGCGGTCCCAGCTTCGCGCAAAGGCGATGATCTGCTCGACATGGGCTTCCTGCGGTGCGACCAGCTTGTCATTGCCGGCAAAAGTGATGTCGTTCATGCCGAGCAGCAAATGGCGGTCGGCCGAGATGACGGCGGGCCGGTGAAAGCTGTGCTGTTCGGCCATCAGGCTTATCATCTCGCGGGCTGAGTGGCGCACAGCCATCTCGGCAATGCGCTCCAGCGGTGAAACGACGATGGCGCTCATCGTGCGGAACCCGCAGCTCTGCGTCTCTCCGCCTCCAGCGCCTCAAACCGGGCGAGGAACAGCGCTTGCGCCTCTATGGCGGGCAGGGGATCGATCGGCAGCATCTCCTGGACGATGTCGCGCGGCTGGCCGAAGAATTTCCTCGCCTCGACAGGTGTGAAACCGGCAAGAACGGTCGCTTCGAAATAGGCGGCGATGGCATCCGCCTTCTTGATATTGTCCTTGAGCAAGCGCGACGGATGGGCGGGCAGGCCGAAGCGCAGGTGGATGGCGGCTTCGAGCCGCTTTTCCACGGCCTTGTAGCCGCCACCGACCACCGCTTTGAACGGCGAAATCATGTCGCCGATGACATATTCCGGCGCGTCGTGCAGCAGGGCCACCAGCAGGTCATCAGCTGTACTCGGCACGATCCGCCGCAGAATATCCTCGACGACGAGACAATGCTGTGCGACCGAAAATGCGTTGCTGCCGGACGTCTGGCCGTTCCAGCGGGCGACGCGCGCCAGCCCGTGGGCAATATCTCCGATTTCGACATCGAGCGGCGAGGGATCGAGCAAATCGAGGCGACGCCCCGACAGCATACGCTGCCACGCACGCGGTTCTTTCGCCGATGTCACGCCGTTGCCTCGTCGGCCTTGCTTGGGAATGAAAGCCCGGACCACGCGGGCAGGGCCAATGAGACCGGCAGTTCGCCAGCAAGGATCGGTGTGTCGGTCGCCATGGCCTCTCCCGCCCTGTCGATGCGGACGATGGCTAAGCCTCTATTGGCGGAGACGGAGCCCAACGTGCCGATCGGCTTCCCGCCGGCAAGAAGAGGCGTTCCAGTTTCCGGAAGATCGGCATCAGCCGAGACCAGCACCAGCCGCTTGCGGGCGGTGCCGCGATGCTGCATGCGCGACACCACTTCCTGGCCGACATAGCAGCCCTTCCGGAAGGAGAGTCCGCCGTTCAGATCCATCAGCACATCATGGGGAAAGGCGTCCTGCAGCGAAAAGTCGATACCGGAGGAGGGAACGCCCGCTGCAATCCGCGCAGCGTCGTAAATGGCAACGGGACCGTCACCCTGGGCGCCGGGAACGCGGTGAAGTGCAATGCCCGCCTTGGCAAAGCGGCTGTCGGCATATCCGCTGTTGTCATCGTCGCCCCAGCTGACGGTCACGCCCTGCTCGTCGGAAGCCGTAATCTCGACCGCCGCCCGAAGTCGGTACATCGAAAGCCGCTTCAGCAACGCTTCGCCCTGGACGCTGTCCGTCTCGACGACAAAGCCGTCGCCGTCGCGCCAGATCATGAAGTCGAACATGATTTTGCCCTGCGGTGTCAGCAGTGCTCCCGGACGCGCTTCGCCTGCAGCAAGGGCGCCGAGATCCGTCGTGATCAGGTTTTGCAGGAATGATTCGGCATCTGCGCCGGTGATGCGCAGCAGCGAGCGATCATTGAGAAATACGGCTGGCATGGGCAATCCGTCACGTTTGTGATGAGGCCTGGAAATAGGCATGACGGGAGACGATCGCAAGTTCCCGCCGCTGGCAGGCTATTCGCTGGCCGAGAAGAACTTCCACTTGCCGTCAGGCGTGATTCCGACCCGGTAGAAATTGTAGCCACCGAATTCCAGCATGTCGGAGTAGTCGCCAGCCGTGACGATCCGCATCAGGTCGACCTTTTCCGGCGCCGTCAGTGTCTTGATGTCTTTTTCGGCGAAGTACGGCCAGACATACATTTCATTTGGCGTCCCCTGGCCGACATGGGCAAAGCCGGTCGATAGTAGGTCGAGAAGGATCGACATCACCTCGATACCGTCCTTGTCGCCGGAGAGGTCGTGAAGGGACTTGATCGGGTCTTCGCCCGGATCGTCAGCCGTTACCTGCGTCTGGTTAAGACCGCCGCCGACATTCATCAGCGGGCGCAGGCGTTCCGGATCGCCGGAGGCAGCGGCCTCGACGATGGCCTCGCGCAATTTCCGCACCGCATCAGGCGCCTTGTTGATATCAAAGAGGAATTCGACAGATTTGGTTGGAGTGCCGCTCGCTGGCGCACTGTCGCCTGTGCTCGGCGCGGCCTGGCTGTTCACCAGCGGGTCAGGCATGGGGATGCCCTTGCTGGGTGCTTCCAATGCCTGCAGGACGGGCTTCTCGCGTGGTGCAGCAGGAGCTTGCTTCACAGCATCGTTAAGGAGCGAAAATGCAAAGGCGGGTGTGGCCGACATGGCGCTTGTTGCCAGAAGCGTCGCAGCCATCACTGAAGTGACAGACTGTCGCAGAACATCGCCCATGGCACGCGGCATAAAATATCTCTTGAGGTTATTGCAGGGAACGGATCGGCGAAAACTCGCCCGACAACATGCGTTCACGGAGCGATTCGAGCAAGGCCTCGGCACCCTGTTCGCCCTGAAGGCGTATGGTTTCGCGCAAGGCATGGGCGATGGCAGCGCCGGCAATGATTTCCGGTTCGATACCGTCGGCTACACCGTCCGCCCAGGCTTCGTTCTGATATTCCAGAGCCGCCTGCATCTTCTCATGGACGATCATGTCGTCGATGTCGTTGAGGCTTGGTTCCATCATTTTCTTTAATCCTCGAGAACGCCCGGTGTACTTACTGCCCGGTTAACAAGTTTAACAGCCTTTTCCTAAAACGACACGGGTCGCTATGGAAAGAGGTTAATAAAGCGTCAATTTCCGAACCGCGCAGTTATTTCGCCAGCGAGTGTTGCACCTTCGTTACGGTACTGCTGTTCGGCGGTCATAGCCTGTGGCGTGCAATCCGTATAGACGGAAGCGAAAGATCTATAGCCACGGTTGAATGCAGCGGTCATTCGTTCCTTCCTTTTCGGCTCGTTCTTCGTCTCCGTGTCCAACAGTTTTTGCATGGCTTCGCGCCAATCTTGCGGCTCTGTTGGCGCACACAGGTGACGGAGATAGGTCACCGAGCCCAGAATTTCACCCAGCCGAAGTAGCTTATCGTCGTAGGGCGCCGGGGTCCCCGCATCTGCCGGCGGCGGATCCGGTACAGGCTCTGCCTTGGGCGACGCCGCCTCAGCCTGGATGGCGCACAGCGATAGCAACAGCGAGATGACGATGACAGGCCGGGGAATCATCGTGCCAGTTGACAGGCTGCGGAGGGTGCGAGCAAGTGGTCTGGCCGCTTCTCCCGCAATTAATGCGTTTGCGACAGCTTCTCGACGCATTCGAGAACGCTCTGTGGCACCGGCAGTGCCCTGATCTCGTCGAGCGTGAACCAGCCGACCTCAGCCGCATCGTCGGCGGCAGTGGCTACCGCATCCTCGTCGGCGCCTACCAGAAATACGGACAAAATGAAGTGGCTGTCCGCGCTGCCGTCCTTGCCAGGATGGCGAAGATCGTAGGTCGCAAAGGGCCGGGGATTGCTGACGGCAATACCGGTCTCCTCCTCGAACTCGCGCAAAGCCGTCTCGGCCGGTGTCTCGCCGGCCTCCGCCCGCCCGCCCGGAAAGGCATACATGTCCTTGGACGGAGGATTGCGGCGCAGCACGAGCAAAAACCGTCCGTCGCGCTCCAGGATCGCGGAGGATGCAGGCTGTGGGGTTGGGGTCATGGGGCACCCTGAACTGTTGACGCAATTGCTCTCAACATCGCATGCCGCAGATTATTCATCTAGCTTTGACGACACCTTCGCAGCAATGCCATATCCTAAGCCAAAAGATAATTGGCGGCATGGGTTGCGAATGATCACGTACGGGCTTTACGCATTGGCAGCGCTGGCGGAGATTGCCGGCTGCTTTGCCTTCTGGGGCTGGATGCGGCTGGGCACGCCGGTCTGGTGGCTGGCTCCCGGCATGCTGTCGCTGGCGATATTTGCCTGGCTTTTGACATTCGTGCCGAGCGAGGCGGCCGGTCGCACGTTTGCTGCCTACGGTGGCATATACATCGTTGCGTCGGTGCTGTGGCTCTGGCTGGTCGAGGGCCGGGCGCCTGACCGGTGGGATATTTCCGGTGCCGTGGTTTGCCTGGCGGGAACGTCGCTAATCCTGTTTGGCCCGCGCGGCTAGCGTGGCCTTGACCGGACCTGTGGTGAATGCAAGACAGATCTCATGTGCGGCCGATTTGCGTTGAAAGCGACGCCTGAAGAGGTGCGGGAATTGCTCGGGCTCCTTGAACTCGAGAGCTTTCCCGCGCGCTTCAATATTGCGCCGACACAGCCGATCCTCGTTGTCGTTTCCGGCGAACGCCAGGATGCCGGCAGCAACCTGCCGGATCGTCGAGCCCTGCTCGTGCGCTGGGGGCTGACGCCCTCCTGGGTCAAGGATCCCAAGGCTTTTCCCCTGCTGCTCAATGCCCGTGCCGAATCGGCAATCGAAAAGGCGTCGTTCCGTGCCGCCATGCGCCATCGCCGCGTGCTGATACCCGCCTCCGGCTTTTATGAGTGGCACAGGCCCGACAAGGAGAGTGGTGAGAAGTCGCAACCCTACTGGATACGCCCGCGCGATGGTGGCGTCGTGGTCTTTGCCGGATTGATGGAAACCTGGTCGTCTGCCGATGGCTCCGAAATCGATACCGGTGCCATCCTGACCACGGCCGCCAACCAAACGATTTCGCCGATCCATGACCGCATGCCTGTCGTCATCAAGCCTGAGGATTTCGCGCGATGGCTGGATTGCCGGACGCAGGAGGCGCGCGAGGTCGCAGAGCTGATGGTGCCGGCCGACGAAGACCTGTTCGAGGCCATCGCTGTCTCCGATCTCGTCAACAAGGTCTCCAACATGGGCCCGGAGTTGCAGATACCGATAGAAGTGCAGCCGCGCCTGAAGCCGGCGCGCAAACATGACCCGGGAGACGACCAGCTGCGCCTGTTCTGACGTACCTCTACTTCTGCTGTGGAAATCCCCCCATGCCAATTCTCTCTGCCGCTTTCTCCGGCGCTCTGCTCGGTGCCTCGCTGATCATCGCTATCGGGTCCCAGAACGCCTTCATCCTGCGCCAGGGGCTGTTGCGGTCGCATGTCTTCGTGCTTTGCCTGATCTGCGCGCTGTCCGACGCGGTGCTCATCGCCGCCGGCGTGGCAGGGTTAGGGACCGTAGTGGCCCAGTCGCCGCGGCTGATAGCCTTCGTTACCATCGGTGGCGCCGTGTTCCTGGGCACCTATGGCGTGCTGGCCTTTCGCCGTGCATGGCGGCCGCAGGCGATGCGCGCCGCCGGTGGCAACGGGTTGACGCTACCGGCAGCGATTGCGACCTGCCTGGCATTCACCTTTCTCAATCCGCACGTCTATCTGGATACGGTGCTGCTGCTGGGCAGCCTGTCGGCTGCCTATGAGGGAACGGCGAGGTTCGCCTATGGCGCAGGTGCTGCTGCGGCTTCGTTCGTCTGGTTCTTCGGGCTGGGCTATGGCGCGCGTTTGCTACAGCCGGTCTTTGCCAAACCCGCCGCCTGGCGGGTCCTCGATGCAATCATCGGTGTCGTGATGAGCCTGCTTGCCCTCAGCCTGCTCTATAAATTCTATGCCGGCGCTTAGGCGATCTTCTTGGAGGTGGCAGACTTGCCCTTCAGCATCAGATGGGCGGCAGTCACGGCCTTGAGGCCGATCGGGCGGTAGAGTGATGCGAGGTCTGTCTTGGCCGGTTGTGTCGTACTTGTGTTGACGGTGCTCATTAGGATCTCCTTCCCAGGTGGTTGTAATGCTTTCTCTTTCACGGCCAATCGTGACGAATCGGAGGCGGTGCCGATCAGCTTTTGTGAACGTGCAGCATAATCCGCGAGCCTGACGCGAGGCCTGATTCGCGAATGCCGGATCAATGAGGAGGGAGATGGCACGCCAATGCGGGCCGCCGGACAGGCTGAGCAGCCGTCAGTATCTTCAGGCGGCATCGCGAGAGAGGCGCCGATGCTGTCAGCTGGAGGTGTCAGATATGCCGGCCGATATCGTCGTTGGCGTCATCGACATCGGGGTCTGCGGGGCCGTTGATGGTGTAGGTGCCATATTTGCGCTGCCAGGAGCGGGCGCCAAGCGGTAGAGACAGGAGGTAGCCGGCCACGGTTACCACCATCACCTCCCAGGTGTAGCTCATCAGCAGTGCCACATAGACGACGACTCCGAGCATGATCGGAAGCACCAAGTCGCGGCGGATACGGCTGCCTTCGCTCTTGCCCGACCAGACGGGCAGGCGGCTCACCAGGAGGAAGCCGATGATGACGGTATAGGCTGAGGCAATGTAGCCGAATGTCTTGTCGGGCATGATGCCGAGGAAGCCGAGATAGACGGGTGCGAGCACCAGCATCGCACCCGCCGGTGCGGGAACGCCGACGAAGTATTCGGATTGCCACGGGGCCTTGTTTTCGCGTTCGGCCATGACATTGAAGCGCGCCAGCCGAAGCCCGGCAGCGATTGCATAGATGAGGGCCGCGATCCAGCCGAGAGAATGGGCCTGGTTCAGCACGTAGACATAAAGCACAAGAGCCGGCGCCACGCCGAAGTTGACGATATCGGCGAGCGAATCCATCTGCGCACCGAATTTGGACGTCGCCCGCATCATCCGCGCAACCCGGCCGTCGACTCCGTCGAGAAACGCTGCAACCAGAACCATCGCGACAGACAGTTCGAAGCGCTCCTCGAAGGCGAGCCGCACCCCGGTCAGGCCGGCGCAGATCGCCAGCACGGTAATGAGGTTGGGCACCATAAGCCGCAGCGGGATCTCCCGCAGGCGCGGGCCGCGTGCTTCTTCGTTTTCGCCGAGCGGTTCCAGCTGAGGAAATGGCGTCTTCATGTCGCGATCTCCCGGTGACGCTTAATCGCGTCGGCTGGTGGTCGGGCCTTTCAGCGACCCGAATTCGGCAATGACGGTTTCGCCGGCAATGGCCGTCTGACCAAGGGTCACACGTGGCGAAAATCCGGCCGGCAGGAACACGTCGAGGCGTGAGCCAAAACGAATGAGGCCGATGCGCTCGCCAGCCTCGATAGGCTCGTTTGGCTGGGCGAAGCAGAGGATACGACGCGCCACGAAGCCGGCAATCTGCACGACGCCGATCTGGCCGCGCACCGTATCGATGACCATGCCGTTGCGCTCGTTCTCGTCGCTGGCCTTGTCGAGTTCGGCGTTGAGGAAGTTGCCCTTGCGATAGGCGATGTTGCTGATGCGACCCCGCATCGGCGCGCGGTTCACATGGCAGTTGAAGACATTCATGAAGATCGAGATGCGCAGCATCGGCTCGACACCAAGGTTCAACTCGGCCGGCGGCGTGATCATCACAACGCTCGATACCTTGCCGTCAGCCGGCGAGATCACGAGGTCCTCATCCTGCGGCGTCAACCGCTCCGGATCGCGAAAGAAGTAGGCGCACCAGAGTGTCAGGATCAGGCCGATCCAGAATAGCGGCTTGAAAAACCACCCGAGGACCAGCGATGCCACGAAGAAAGCGGCAACGAAGACGTAGCCCTCCTTGTGAACAGGGACGATCGTATTGCGGATGGTGTTGTACAAGCTCATCGATGGCGGCCTTCCGTTGTTAGCCCTGACGCTGACTACAGGCAAAACGGGCGGCAAGCAATGCCGCCGCGACCGCCGCCCCCAGCTGATCGCGCTGGCGGCTGGCTGCTGATCAGGTCGCCGGAGAGAGACGCACGACGACGCCGAGGTCGTCGCTCTCGCGAACCTGCTTCAGATGCTCTTCCGCCTGGGTCGCTTCGCGCTGGCGGTTCCACATGGAGGCGTAGAGGCCATTCTGCTCCAGCAGGCCGGCATGGGTGCCGCGCTCGGCAATCTCGCCGCTCTTCAGGACGATGATCTCGTCGGCGCCGATGACGGTCGACAGCCGGTGGGCGATGACCAGCGTCGTGCGGTTCTTCGAGACGACGTCGAGCGCAGCCTGGATTTCTTGTTCGGTGGTCGTGTCGAGCGCCGAGGTCGCCTCGTCGAGGATCAGCACCGGCGGCGCCTTGAGAATGGTGCGGGCAATGGCCACGCGCTGCTTCTCGCCGCCGGAGAGCTTCAGGCCGCGTTCGCCGACCTTGGTCTCGAAGCCATCGGGCAGCTGGTCGATGAAATGGCCGATCTGCGCCACTTCGGCAGCAGCCAGAACAGCAGCGTCGTCGGCGTCCGGGCGGCCGTAGCGGATGTTGTAGGCAATCGTGTCGTTGAAAAGCACCGTGTCCTGCGGCACCATGCCGATTGCCTTGCGCAGGCTTTTTTGGGTGACGCTGCGCACATCCTGGCCGTCGATGGTGATTGTGCCGCTCTGGACGTCGTAGAAACGGTACAGCAGCCGCGACAGCGTCGACTTGCCGGCGCCGGAGGGCCCGACCACCGCCACGGTCTTGCCCGCCGGCACCTCGAAGGAGATGCCCTTGAGGATCGGTCGCGCCGCATCATAAGCAAAATGCACGTTGTTGAAGGCAATGGCGCCTTGGTGGATCGTCAGTTCGGTAGCCCCAGGCGCGTCGGTGACCTCGGCCTGAACCTCGAGCAGATCGAACATCTCCTCGATGTCGGTCAGACCCTGGCGAATTTCGCGGTAGACGAAACCGATGAAATTGAGCGGCACGGAGAGCTGCAGCAGCATCGAGTTGACGAAGACGAAATCGCCGACCGTCTGCGTGTGGTTGAGTACGGCGAAGGCCGAGAAGATCAGCATGACGGTGGTGCCAAGACCGAAGATCACGCCTTGGCCGAAATTGAGCCAGCCGAGCGACGTCCAGACGTCGGTCGCGGCCTTCTCGTAACGCGCCATCGACTTGTCGAAGCGCTTCGCCTCCATCTCCTCGTTGCCGAAATATTTGACAGTTTCGAAGTTCAGCAGCGAATCGATGGCCTTGGTGTTGGCGTCTGTGTCGCTGTCGTTCATCGTGCGGCGGATCGAGATGCGCCAGTCGCTGGCCCTCACCGTGAACCAGATGTAGATGGTGACGGTGACGGCTGTTATGGCGAGGTAGGAAAATCCGTAGCCCCACCAGAAGATCGCCGCCGTCAGCAGGAATTCGACAAAGGTCGGAACCGTGTTGAGGATCGTGAAGCGGACGATGGTCTCGATGCCCTTGGTGCCGCGCTCGATGACGCGCGAAAGGCCGCCGGTCTTGCGCTCCAGGTGAAACCGCAGCGACAGCTGGTGCATGTGCACGAAGGTGCGGAACGCCAGCTGGCGCACGGCATGCTGGCCGACGCTGGCAAACAGCGCGTCACGCAACTGGTTGAGGGCGAGCTGGATCAGCCGGGTGACATTATAGGCAATGACGAGGGCAACGGCGCCCATCATGAAGTTCGGTACGATGCCGTTCAGGTCCATCTTGCCGTTCAGCGCGTCTATCGACCACTTGAAGAAATAGGGGACGAGCAGGAGCACGAACTTGGAGATCAGCAGGAAGACCGAAGCCCAGACGACGCGCATCTTGAGATCGGTGCGGCCGGCTGGCCACATGTAGGGCCACAGATTGAGGATGGTGCGGAACGGATTGCTGGCATCCGCCGAAATCGTCTTCTTGCCGTCTGCCATGCAACTCTCCCGCATCACCGGGGATCTGGAGTGCCGGTCAGATCCGGTCGATCACGCGGTGTAAAAATGCCGCTGGTCTGCATGGCTTCACAAGCCATGCCGGCCGGGGCATCCGGCGCACGCATATACTATTCGATAGCCGTTCGAAAAGTTTTATGATCACTTTAACGCGAAGGAGCGGGCGAAAATTCTACCCGGCCCATTCCCGACGCAAAACCAAGGCGATCAGCCTAGAGATGCTTGCCCGACATACGCTGGCGATGCAGCTCTTCCGAATTCGGCAAGGCGTCTTTTGGCAGCCCGAACACCTGGCCAGGCAGGATGCGGTCGGGGTTGTGGATCTTGTCCTCGTTGGCAAGATAGATCGTGGTGTACCGCACACCCAGTCCATAGGTTCGCCTGGAGATCTGCCAGAGCGTATCGCCCTGGCGGATGATGACGGCATTCTTGTTGACGGCAAGCGGTGCCTGTTCGTAGGTTTTGACGCCGGAAGTATCTGTTCCGGCGGCCGGAGCAGGTGCTGCAGCGACCGATCCTGCTGCAGGTTTCAGCAGCGGCGAGATCAGCTGGTCGAGACGGGCGATTACCGCACCGACTGCCACGGGATCGCGCGGCAGCGGCTCCAGCAGGGCAAGTGCCTTGCCAGCGCCGTCGGATGCAATGGACGATGCCTGTTTCAGGGCCGCACTGGCATCGATGGCGGGGCGGAAATCGCGTAGCCCCTTCAGGGCGAACTCCGTGCCGGAGCGGGCTGCGGCGAGCTGTTCGTTGCCCGGCATCTGGCCACCCTGGAAAAGGCCCTTGAGCAGCGCAAAGGCGCGCCCGAGATCGCTGCGCAGCTTGCCGAGCTGCCCCTCGTCGAGCGCTCCGGCAGGGGCCGGGTTAACGGCGGCGGCGGCCGGCGACTGGGCGGCAACTGTCAGCTGGCTTCCTTCCGGACGGTTGAAATTGACTGCCGTGCGCACGATGACCTTGCCGTTGGCATCCAGGCCATCGACGCGGATCTTGTGATCGCCGACCGCCAATGGCATGGCGCCGTCGATGACGAAATGGCCGTCGCCGCCGGCCGTGCTCTCGCCGATCTGCTTTTCGTCGGCGTAGGCGCGAACCTTGAGGTTGGCGCGCGTGGCTCCGGCGACGAACAGATGGTCGTTCTCGACCTCGACAGCGCTGATGACCAGTCCTGCATGATCGGTGGTCGCCGATGGTGTGCCGGCATCGGCTGCCGTTGCGGCAGGATCGGCCTGCGCCGTTGCAGGTGAGGTGAGGGCATCAGGCGCTGCCGAAGGAGCCGGCGTCGCCGCCGACTTGGTGGCCGGTGCCGTGACACGCGGCTGCTTGGCTTCCGGAGCGGTCATGATGCGGCTTGCCTCGCCGGGCTTGGTGACCATCGCCAGCAGTTGCGAAGACCCATCCTTGGGAATGGATACGGTTGCAGTCTCCTCGGAGACGACGGATGTACCGTCCTTGCCAGTCGATTTCAGGGTGATCTCGTGGTCGCCGGCGGGAAGTGGACTGTCGAGCACGGCAGCGAAATCGCCTCCCGGCCCGACTTCGGTCGAGTTGATCACCTTGTCGCCGTCGATTATGTCGAGCTTGGTGCCTGGCGCGGCACGGCCGGCGATGACGGTCGAGCCATCGGGTTCGACGCGCAAAACGTCGAAGGCCGGCTTGATGGGCGCTGCTGGCGCCTGCGCCAGCGGTGTGGGATCGCCGAGCAGCACCGCGCGTGCGCGGTCGATTGCGGCAACGGCGTCGGCGATGTTTTCCGGAAGCGCCTTTATGACGGCCAAGGCCTTGTTTGCCCCCTGATGCGACTTGTCGATCAGAGTTGCGGTCGCCGGATCTGCATTGTCGGGTTTCGCGACATCGACGATTGCTTGCAGGCTATTGATTGTCTTGGTCTTTGCGGCATCGAACACATCCTCTGTCGGGCCCTTGCCATCGGCAAACAGCGCCTTCAGCTCGGCAAGCGAGGTGGTGGCCTTGTCCTTGAGGGCGCCGATCATGACGGCGATGTCAACGGGTGCCGGCGAAGGTGCCGTTGCCGGTGCGGCCGACTTGGCGGCTCCATCTGCAGCGGGCGGCGTCGCATCTGCCGTCTTCGCCGGAGTATCCGCCGGTTTCGCGGTGTTGTCGGCAATGATGTTGCCCACCTGCGAGCTTGCCTGGTTGATGGCATCACCGATCGGCTTCTTGTCGCTGCCGATGCGCGGCAGCACGAAGAAGACCATCAGGATGGTCGCAATTACCAGCACCAACAAGGCCAGCAATCCGGCGCGGTTCTTCATCATCAAGGTCTCCAGGCGGCATCGTCGTCGCAGTTATAAAAATTGCTAACGATTTCCGCTGCTTTTACAAGCTTGCTCAGCTATTTCCGGGGAATGAGGCACAGGTTTTCCGTTAAATTTCTTGACTGGGCATCTGCTGCATTGTTGTTTGCAGGCATGAATCAAGAATCTTTGCCAATTCAATCCATCTGCGTCTATTGCGGCTCCCGCCCCGGACGTGACCCTGCCCACATGGAAGCTGGCCGTGCGCTGGGCAAGGCGATTGCCGAAAGCGGCCTTCGCCTCGTCTATGGTGGCGGTACAAAAGGCATCATGGGTGCCGTTGCCTCCGGCGTGCTATCCAACGGCGGACAGGTGACCGGTATCATCCCGGAATTCCTCGTCGACATGGAAGCGACGCGCCATTCGCTTGGCCAGCTCGACGAGTTGATCATCACTCCCGACATGCACACCCGCAAGCACCGGATGTTCGAGCGGGCGGACGCCTTCGTGGCATTACCGGGCGGCATCGGGACACTTGAGGAAATCGTCGAGATCATGACCTGGGCGCAGCTCGGCCAGCACGAAAAGCCGATGGTCTTTGCCAATATCAACGGGTTCTGGGATCCGATGATGGAGCTGATCCGTCACATGACCGGCGAGGGCTTCGTCCACACCGCCCACAGGGTCCAGCCGATGGTCATCGATTCCGTCGCCGATATCGTCCCCGCGGTTCTCGCCCACGCTGCCGAGACGAAGGCCGGTCGGGCCGGCGACGAGAACGTGATTTCCAAGATGTAGACCGGTGGCGGGCTCAGCGCCCGCGGTTGTTTTTCAGCATCGACCACGTGTAGAGCACGAGCCCGGTCCAGATCAGCGGGAACGCAATCATGCGGGCCGTGCCGAGCGGCTCATGGAAAACGAACACGGCCAGCAGGAAAACCATGGTCGGCACGATGTACTGCAGGATGCCGATCGTCGATAGGCGTAGCAACTTTGCGCCGTTGGCATAGATCATCAAGGGCAGGGCGGTGACGAGGCCGCAGCCGGCCAGCAACATCGTATCGTTCATGCCAGTAGCATAGAGATGGCCCTGGCCGATGCTTTCGAGATAGATGATGTAGCCGAGTGCCGGCAGGCTGAGCAGCAGCACTTCCAGGAAAAATCCCTGGTTCGGCCCGACCGGCAGCGTCTTTCGGAAAAAGGCGTACAGCCCCCATGACAGCGTCAGCAGCAGCGCCACCCAGGGTGGGCGCCCGGCATCCACCGCGAGGATGACTACGGCGATAGCGGCGAGCAGGATCGCGACCAGCTGCGGCACCGAGATCTTCTCCTTCAGCAGCAGCGCCCCAAGCGCGATGCTGAACAGCGGATTGATGAAATAGCCGAGTGCCGCATCCAGCGAGTGGCCATTGCCGATCGCCCAGACATAGGTCCCCCAGTTGATCGTCACCAGCAATGCCGTCATCGAGGCCAGCGCGATGGTCCGAGGGCTCCTAAGCGCCCCCTTCAGGTCGCCCGTCCGCCCGAGGAACAGCAGCACGGCGCCCGCCACCGGCACCGACCAGACGATACGATGGGCGATGACCTCGGCTGCCGGGATATGGGCGAGCGCTTTCATGTAGAGCGGCAGTATTCCCCAGAACAGATAGGCCGCCAGCGCAAAGGCAAAACCGCGCGGACTGTCTTCGTTCTTCACCAGGGTGGCAGTTGCATCGGCAGCCATCGGATGTTTCCATATTTTGTTGTTATGGTCCGATTAACCGATGCGCCCGCACTTCACCAATTCATTTCCTTGACGGACCTATTCGTGGCGCTCACTCTGCGGCGATCTTGCCGGCCATATGGCGGTTCTTCATCAGCTTGTAGACGACCGAATCCGTCAGTGCTTCGAACGAGGCGTCGATGATGTTTTCGGATACGCCGACCGTCCACCAGCGCACCCCGTCGCTATCGTTCGATTCGATTAGCACCCGGGTGATCGCCTCGGTGCCGCCATTGAGAATACGCACCTTGAAGTCGGCGAGCACGAGGTCCTCGATCTCGGCCTGGTATTTGCCGAAATCGCGGCGCAGCGCCAGGTCGAGCGCGTTCACCGGCCCGTCTCCCTCCGCCACCGACATGATCGTCTTGCCGTCGATGATCAACCGCACCACGGCCTCGGAGACGGTCTTCACCCGCCCGTGCGAATCGAAGCGCCGCTCGACCATCACCCGAAAGCCGTCGATCGAGAAGAATTCGGGGATGGTGCCAAGTGTGCGGCGGGCCAGGAGCTCGAAGCTGGCGTCGGCACCCTCATAGGCATAGCCGAAGGATTCCCGTTCCTTGACGATCGAGATCAGTCGATCGAGTTTCGGGTCGTCCTTGGAGACGGCGATACCGCGCCGCTTCAGCGCATTGATGAAATTTGCTTTTCCGCCCTGATCCGAGACCATCACCTTGCGAAAATTGCCGACGCTTTCCGGCGGCACGTGCTCGTAGGTGCGCGGATCTTTCAACAGCGCCGAGGCATGGA
Organism: Rhizobium sp. rho-13.1; assembly: GCF_007000305.1. Classification (NCBI taxonomy): domain Bacteria; kingdom Pseudomonadati; phylum Pseudomonadota; class Alphaproteobacteria; order Hyphomicrobiales; family Rhizobiaceae; genus Rhizobium; species Rhizobium sp. rho-13.1. The sequence goes on from NZ_SCFL01000005.1 coordinate 125,179, forward strand.
TACCCGCTTTGGTCGCAAAGGCCGAACCGCCGACATAGGGTGCCTGGTGGTTCGGCGACCGGTTCAGCAGTTCGTCGAAGGCATGCGACAGACCGGTCAGCCCAATCAGCCGTTCGCCGTCGATGGCGGTTTCGAAGCGGGTGTTGTAGGCGCTCTTCAGCGCCAGGGTCGGGATCAGCGTCACCAGATCGGCATTGCCGCAGCGCTCGCCGAGCCCGTTCAGCGTGCCCTGGATCTGCCGCACACCGGCCTCCACGGCTGCCAGCGAATTGGCCACCGCCTGGCCGGTGTCGTTATGGGCATGGATGCCGAGCGCCGTGCCGGGCACGCCCTCGGCAATAACAGCCTCGACGATGGCGCGGATTTCCGATGGCTGCGTGCCGCCATTGGTGTCGCAGAGAACCACCCAGCTGGCCCCTGCCGCGTAGGCAGCCCTGGCGCAGGCCAGCGCATAACCGGGATTGGCCTTATAGCCGTCGAAGAAGTGTTCGCAATCGACCAGCGCTTCCTTGCCGGCGCCGACAGCCGCCTTGACGCTCTCGGTGATACAGTCGAGATTTTCCGCGTTCGAGATCCCGAGTGCGACCTCGACATGGTAGTCCCAGCTCTTGGCGACGAAACAGATGGCATCGCCGCTCGCCTGCAGCAGGCCCGCAAGCCCCGGGTCGTTGGACGCCGAGACGCCGGCCCGCTTGGTCATGCCGAAGGCGACGAAGGACGCATTTTTTGTGCGCTTCTGGCCGAAAAAGGCCGTGTCGGTCGGATTGGCGCCGGGATAGCCGCCCTCGATATAGTCGAGCCCGAAATCGTCTAGCAGGCTCGCAATAGCGATCTTGTCCTCGACCGAGAAATCGACGCCGGGGGTCTGCTGGCCGTCGCGCAGCGTCGTGTCGAAAAGATAGATGCGCTCTTTCATGGGAATGGCCATTCGGTCGTATCGTGATCGGGATGTTGATGGGGGCGTCGATTGAGAATTTCCTCGGGCGAGGCGGTGCTGGAGATCGACGGCAGATGCGGCTGCGTATCGAACCAGGGCACCTTGCTGCTCGTCCAGTGCTGCCCGTTCGGCTCAACTTTGGCCGGATTATCCAGGCTGCCGATCGATATGTCGATCTGATCGCTGCCAACAGCCTTGAACGTCAGGGGAGTGCCGCATCGCGAGCAGAACCCGCGCTCCGCAGCCTCTGAACTTCTATAAGAAGCAGGCAGGCCTCTCGACCACTCGAGATCGTCGGTGGCGACGGTGAAAAACGGCCACGAGATCGATCCGACGGCCTTTTGGCACATCCGGCAGTGACAGATCGCCTGGTGGCTGATCGCCCCCAGTACCCTGAAGCGGATCGCGCCGCATTGGCAGCCGCCAGTTAGAATGTCTCGCATGCCTTCCTCCCTCGCGCCCGGTCAGCTGTCTATCTTACCCGCAAACCGGTCAGTCGCGCGGATCAGCTGGTCGAGAATGCCGGGTTCGGAATAGGCGTGTCCGGCCCCCTCGATCAGGTGAAACTCCGCCTTCGGCCAGGCCTTGTGCAGCTTCCATGCATATTTTGCCGGGCAGGGCATGTCATAGCGCCCGTGCACGATCACGCCGGGAATGTCCTTCAGGCGCACCGCGTCACGGATCAGCTGGCCTTCCTCGAGCCAGCCGGCGTTGACAAAGAAATGGTTCTCGATGCGCGCAAAGGCATAGGCGAATTCATCGCCCTCGAACGCTGTGCTGGTGGAAGGTTCCGGCAGCAGCGTGATCGTCTCCCCCTCCCAGATCGACCAGGCCTTGGCGGCGGCGAGGCGCACGTGGCTGTCCTCATGGGTCAGGCGGCGGTGATAGGCGAGCATCATCTCGTGGCGCTCGTCAGCCGGAATATGGGCGACGAAACGCTCCCACTTGTCGGGAAACATTTCGGAGACGCCGAACTGGTAGTACCAGTCGAGCTCGGCCTTTGTCAGCGTATAGATGCCGCGCACGACCAGCTCGCTGACGCGCTCCGGAAACTTCTCCGCATAGGCGAGTGCCAGCGTCGACCCCCAGGAGCCGCCGAACACCAGCCATTTCTCCGCCCCGGCCATCTGCCGCAGGCGCTCGATGTCGTCGACCAGGTGCCAGGTGGTATTGGCATTGAGATCGGCAGCCGGCGTCGACTTGCCGCAACCGCGCTGGTCGAACAGCGTCACGTCGTAAAGCGCCGGATCGAACAGGCGGCGATGGCTGGGCGAGATCGTGCCGCCGGGGCCGCCGTGCAGGAAGACGGCCGGCTTGGCGCCCGGCGTGCCGATCCGTTCCCAGTAGATGACATGGCCGTCGCCGACATCGAGATGGCCGGAGGCGTAGGGTTCGATCTCGGGGTAGAGGGTGCGCAGGGCTTCGGTCATAGGTTCAAACCTTTGGAGGGCCAGGTATCTGTGTCGTGGTCGGGGTGCTGGAAGGAGATGATCGCTTCCTGGCGGGCATAGAAATCGGGGTCGGCATGTACCGGCTGTGCGAAGATCGTTTCCACCCAGGGCAGGCGCGCGTCATGGTTCACCTGGATCTGCGGTGCCAGATCGTCACGCTCATCGAAGGCTCCGATGGCGATCTCCAGCCCGCCGGGATGACGATAGGTCAGCGGCGTGCCGCAATCGCTGCAAAATCCGCGTTCGATATTCACCGAAGACCGGAAATAGCTGGGCGCGCCCCGCGTCCATTCGGTACCATCCTCAGGTGCCGTCACCAGCGCCGAAAACAGGCCACCGAACTGCTTCTGGCACATGCGACAATGACAGATCGACGGTCGCCCGAGCGCGCCGCTAATCCTGAACCGCACCGCACCGCATTGGCAGCCGCCGCTTCTGGTGGTCTCAGTCATGCTTCGCCTCCGCTGGCCATGTGGCCGTATCGTGATCGGGATGCTGGTAGGAAACGATGTCCCCCAGGAACGGCAGGGCAGCGATGTCCTCCTCCGTCGGGTGCCCCGGTAGCTCCTGAAGATGGTCCACGAAGGCAATCTTGGCCTCGGTGCCATATTGCAGCTTGGGTGGCAGAACGGCAGGATTATCGAATGCGCCGGCGGCAAGAGCGATGCCATCGGGCGCTTCATAGGTCAACGGCGTGCCGCATTCGTCACAAAATCCGCGAGCAACGATATTGGACGACTGAAAGCGCTTCGGCGTCCCACGTGTCCACTCCAGTACGGCGCTCCGAGTGGAGACCAGCGGTGCGTAATAGCCACCGAAGGCCTTCTGGCACATTCGACAATGACAGATCGAAACGTCCTCGAGCGATCCCTCGACTCGGAAGCGCACCGCACCGCATTGGCAGCCGCCGGAAAGCGTGACGTTGGTCATGGCGTGCCTCCCGTTGAGAGAGCGGTGGGGCACAAGGCGTCTGAGGTGCGCATTTTTGGAGGGATGGGCGTATGCGGCACGTTGCCCCCCTCTGTCACTGCGTGACATCTCCCCCACAAGGGGGGCGATTGGCTGGCGGCACGGTCTTGCGCTCCAGCTATCCTGGGAGTTTTCAGCAGCTTCTCTTTCAGATCAAGAGAGCGGAATGAAAAGACAACGTCGTCGCCGCACCCAACCAATCTCCCCCCTTGTGGGGGAGATGTCACCGAAGGTGACAGAGGGGGGTATGCCGCGGCAGCTGCAGGTATCACCGCTTGATCTCCCAAGTGGTCACCCGCTCGCCTGTCGCGGCGTCCTTGCCGTCCTTCAGCTGCACACCCTTGGCAGAGAGCTCGTCGCGAACCTTGTCGGCATCGGCGAAATTCTTTGCCTTCAGCAGTTCGAGGCGCATCTGCACCAGCGCATTGATCGCCGCCGTCAGATTTGTTGAACTATGCTGGGAAGAAACCTTTGGGTTGTCAAAGATTAGACTGCTGCTGCGAGTTCGGAATTGGGCAAAAAAGGCGGTGATGTCGATGCCCAGCCATTCTAAGGAGGCTCGAAGGGCAGCCGGACTACTTTTTCTTAACGAGTGGAGTTCCGCAATCGCGCCAGAACTATCAAGGTCTCTCGCCCATGCGGCGATAAACCTCTGACTTGGCCTGCCAGCTGTCGAGTTGCCAACGGTCTTTCCCCACGTAAAGAGCATGTGCTCCGCTTCCTCCAGCCGCTTCACCGAAAAGTCGATCGGCTCGCGGTAATGCGTCATCAGCATCGCCAGCCGCAGAACTTCGCCCTGCCATGTCCGTCCGCCGAGCTTGTCTGTTTCCAGTAGCTCGGCGATGGTGACGAAGTTGCCGTCGGATTTCGACATCTTGCGGCCTTCGACCTGCAGGAAGCCGTTGTGCATCCAGACATTGGCCATCACGGACGTACCGTGGGCGCAGCGCGACTGAGCGATCTCGTTCTCATGGTGCGGAAAGATCAGGTCGAGGCCGCCGCCGTGGATGTCGAAGACGTCGCCGAGGTACCGGCGGCTCATCGCCGAGCATTCGATATGCCAGCCCGGCCGGCCACGGCCCCAGGGGCTGTCCCAGCCGGGTTCGTCGGCATCGGACAGTTTCCACAGCACGAAGTCGCCGGGGTTCTTCTTGTGAACATCGACTGCGACCCGGGCGCCGGCCTGCTGCTCGTCGAGATTTCGCTTCGACAGCTGGCCGTAATCCGCCATCGACTTCGTGTCGAACAGCACCTCGCCCGCCGCCGCATAGGCATGGCCTTTCTCCACCAGCGCCTCGATGATCGAAATCATCTGACCGATGTTGTCAGTGGCGCGCGGCTGCACGGTCGGCTCGAGGCAGCCGAGCGCCATCACATCCTTCTGGTACTGGTTGTCGGTCTTTTCCGTGACCAGCCGGATGGCAGCATTGAGCTCCATGCCTGGATAGTCGCGAAGGGCGCGGGCGTTGATCTTGTCGTCGACATCAGTGATGTTGCGCACATAGGTGACGTTCTCCGGCCCATAGACCTGCCGGAGCAGCCGGAACAGCACGTCGAAGACGATAGCCGGGCGGGCGTTGCCGATATGGGCGAAATCGTAGACCGTCGGGCCGCAGACATAGAGACGCACATTGCTGGCATCGATCGGCACAAACACGCTCTTTTCGCGCGTCAGGGTATTGTAAAATTTCAGCTCAGGCGTCCCGCCCATGTCCACTCTCCCAGATGCACGATCGAAAAAAATCGTCGCGGCCGGCGGACCGGGCGTTTCTCATCTTTGCGCAATGGGGAGACGAAAACGGCCAGGCCAGCGGTGCGCTAGCGAATAATTTTCCGGCAGATGCTGCAAATAGCTGTTTTCATGGCTGGCTTTATGGCGCGACACGGGATTTTGGTCAAGAGCAGCGGAGGCATCGCGGATGTAGTCTTGCGATTTATTGCCTCATGCCTGACGCTTCCACTCATGCATGGCCTCGATTACTTCGACAGTCGGATACTCCCTGATATCCTCCTCGGACGACCCGGCTGCGAGTTCGCGTTTCCAATACCATTCCTGAAAAGCCAGATATTCGCCGAGTATCTTGGAGGGGCTTACCCTTGCCGTTGAGGGTTGAGCGACGAGCCACGTTCGAGCATGCCTGACGGCTTTTGCGAAGTCGCCCTGGTGTGCTTGGATGTCCCAGCCTGCGATGTCGGACAGCGACTTTTGATAGTCGAAGCGCTCCTGTTCGAGGATCAAAATGACCTTTTCCGACAACAGGGAATTTCCGAACCGCTTGCAGGCATGATCCATTCCGAGTTCGAACGGCATATTCATGCGAGAGTATTGCCCGATAGAGGTAGCCTGGCAACGGCTCAGATCATGGATTCCGTACTTGGAACCCTTGATAAGTTCAACGATCTTTTCGAGGCGGCTTGCCGCGTTGTCACGGTTTTCTGGGGCCAATCGAGGAAAGAATCCGAGAAAAACCACGCAGAATGCAATGGCTTGGAGGATCGGCGCAAAGGCTTCGTCAAACGGACAATTGATAAAAACCGAGCGTTCGAACGGAGGTTGCGCCATTCTAACGTTTCGATTGAGCGTGGTTTTCGCCAAACGAGTTCCGCTCGCGAATTCGTCCGTCTTCGCCGTGAATGTAAAGTTCGGTTCCGTAGTTTCGAGCGATTGCGGTCGCGGCCTTGATAGCTTCATCTTGAGTGGCGTGGACACTTGTAGAACGCGCCGAGCCCGCCTTTCTGACGCTCCACTTTCCCGCTTGGGGCACAACATGCTGGGCTCTGCTTGTCATCGCACGATCCTCAATTCCGTGGTCGACCACGTCGGGCCAGTGAAAGCGATGTCGCTTTATACCCGGCAATGCAATGTTAGCATGCAACCCCGCTCGCGGCCACCTATTCCGGCAACCGGTAATCCACCAGCCTGTTCTCCCGCACCACGAACAGCTTGCCCGTCTCCGTTACATCGGGGCCGACCAGCCCCATGATGACCTCGGCTACATCGCGGGGATGCTGCACGGTCTCGGGGTCTTCTCCGGGCATCGCCAGTGCCCGCATGGCAGTGCGGGTGGCGCCCGGGTCGAGGCTGGTGATGCGCAGCGGTGTGCCTTGTGTTTCCCCGGCCCATGTGCGGGCCAGGGCTTCGACGGCCGCCTTGGAGGCGGAGTAGGGGCCCCAGAAGGGCCGGCATTTATGGGCTGCGGAAGACGACAGGATGACGGCGCGACCGGCGTCTGAGCGCACCAGCAGCGGTTCGACGGAGCGGATCAGCCGCCACGTCGCGGTGACGTTGATCGTCATGACCTTCTCGAAGACCTTCGCCTCGACATGGCCGATCGGCGAAATTGTCCCGAGCACACCGGCATTGGCAACGAGGATATCGAGCTTGCCCCAGCGCTCGAAGATCGAGCCGCCGAGCCGGTCGATGGCATCCATGTCGGCAAGGTCGAAGGGCACCAGCGTTGAACGTCCACCGACAGCCTTGATCGCGTCGTCCAGTTCTTCCAGTCCGCCGACGGTGCGGGCGCAGGCGATCACATGCGCGCCGGCCTTTGCCAGCTCCAGAGCGGTGAAATATCCGATGCCGCGCGAGGCGCCGGTGACCAGGGCAATCTTGTCCTGCAGGTTGACGCTCATGATACCGAGTTCCGTTCGCAATTTTATGGGGCGATAATATGCCCCATAACAGACTATCGGTCAGTCCATCAAGCGCGGCTCTCGGCCTCAGCCGTTGCCGGCAAGCACCGATAGCTTGCGGACATTGTTGATGCTTTCCCGATCGAGCAACCGGGTCGGATAGTCGCCGGTGAAATAGTGGTCGGTGAACTGGGGTGCAACGGGATCGCGCGGCTCACCGCCGACAGCCCGGTAGAGGCCATCGATGGACAGGAAGGCGAGGCTGTCGGCGCCAATGAAGGCACACATGGCTTCGAGGTTCTCATACTGGTTGGCCAGCAGCTTGTCGGCGTCAGGCGTATCGATGCCATAGAAATCCGGGAAATAGATCATTGGGCTGGCAACGCGAATGTGCACCTCGCTGGCGCCGGCCTCGCGGATCATCTGGACGATCTTCACAGATGTCGTGCCACGGACGATGGAATCGTCGACGAGCACGACGCGCTTGCCTTCGAGGATGGCACGGTTGGCGGAGTGCTTCAGCTTGACGCCGAAGGCGCGGATCGACTGGGTCGGCTCGATAAAGGTCCGGCCGACATAGTGGTTGCGGATGATCCCGAGCTCGAACGGTATGCCGCTCGCCTGCGCGTAGCCGATTGCCGCCGGCGTGCCGCCATCCGGCACGGGAACGACGAGGTCGGCCTCGACCGGCGCTTCGTTGGCCAGATTGATACCCATGTTGCGACGGGCGACGTAGACGTTGCGGCCGCCGACGACAGAGTCCGGGCGCGCGAAGTAGACATATTCGAACAGGCACAGCCGCTCGGGCTCGGGCTCGGGCTGATCGGCCTTGCGCGAATCGATGGTGATAGAGCCGTCGCTCTGGATCTCGCAGATGATGACTTCGCCGTTCTCGACGTCGCGGATATATTTCGCGCCGATGATGTCGAGCGCGCAGGTCTCCGAACAGAAGATCGGCTTGCCATCGAGTTCGCCCATCACCAGCGGCCGGATGCCGATCGGATCGCGGGCGGCAATGAGTTTGGTACGGGTCATCGCCAGCATCGAGTAGCCGCCTTCCATCTGGCGGATAGCATCGATGAAGCGGTCGGAAGAGGAAGCATGCTTGGAACGAGCGATCAAGTGCAGCACGACTTCGGTGTCGGACGTCGACTGGCAGATGGCGCCGTCGGCAATCAGCATGCGGCGCATTGTCAGACCGTTGGTGAAGTTGCCGTTATGGGCAATAGCGATGCCGCCGACTTCCAGTTCGGCAAACAGCGGCTGGACGTTGCGAAGGATCGTCTCACCCGTGGTCGAGTAGCGGACATGGCCGATGGCGCGGTCGCCGGGCAGGCGGGCTAGGGTTGCCGGATCCGTATAGTGGTCCCCGACCAGACCCATGCGGCGCTCCGAATGAAAGCGCTGACCATCGAAGACGACCATGCCGGCTGCTTCCTGGCCGCGGTGCTGCAGGGCGTGCAGGCCGAGCGCCGTCAGGGTCGCAGCGTCCGAGTGTCCGAGGATGCCGAACACGCCGCACTCTTCGTGCAGTGTGTCGCCGTCGATGTCGTTATCGATTTCAGGGGATGGTGACAGGGTCATGGCTGAAGGCCTTTGCTCTCACGGGGTTCGGGCAGCGCTGGGGCTGGGATCCAAAATAACTGAAAATCCGGCCGGGCGATATGCCTGGCCGGATAGGGTCGTCGGTGCCGATCAGATGGCGATGCCAGCCAAACGGGTCAAGCCTGGTGACGCAGCGTCAATTGTTCGTCGCCGGAGCGGCAGGTGTCGTCGTCGGTGCCGCTGGCGAAGCCGGTGCGTCGTCCGATGGGGCTGCATCGCTCGGTGCGGCCGCGTCATCGTTCAACTGCTGCTTTTCCGGCTGGATCTTGTCGATAACGTTGGTCCGGATCATCTGCGCGAATTTCTCCGGCAATGCAGCCTCCAGCTTGACCACCATCGAATCGAGGAAAGGCTTGGACTTGGCATTGTTGACCCAATCGGGGCGGTGCGGCTCGTCGACGAGCCAGTTCCAGAAGGCAACGGCGACGACCAGCAGCAGCACGCCACGGGCGGCGCCGAAAAGGAAACCGAGCGTGCGGTCGAGCGCGCCAATGCGGCTGTCGATGATGAAATCGGCGATCTTCATAGTGATGAACGAGATGATGATCAGCGCGATGAGGAAGACGACTGCGGCCGAGCCAACGATGGCGATACGATCGTCATCTGTGTAGTGCTTGGCGTATGGCACCAGCTTCGGGTAAAGATAGTAGGCCGCAACGGCCGAGCCGCCCCAGCTGACGATCGACAGAATTTCGCGGGAGAAGCCGCGTACCATGGCGAGAACGGCGGAAAACAGCACGACGCCGATAACAATACCGTCGAAAATCGTAATGGGCATCTATACTTTACTCCAAGACTTGCCATGGGCGCCATGGCTATCGTCTGCCTGAATGCGTCTTGCCTCGTCGCCAGAGCGAAAAGGTTCAGTCCTCGTCTTCCGTCGGCCGCAGTGCGCCCTTCGATCCGGCGACCCTGACCACCATGTCGGTCAGGCTGTCGATCTCGTTCCAGCGGCCGCCGCTGCCTTTCGGCAGTTCAGCCGAGCCGGATGGTAGGAGCGCTTGCGCAAAGCCCAGCTTCTCGGCTTCCTTCAGGCGTTGTGCCGTATGGCCCACGGGCCGCACGGCGCCAGAAAGACTGACTTCGCCGAAATAGACGCAATCGGCGGGAAGGGCAATACCGGCAAGGGATGAAACCAGTGCAGAGGCCACCGCAAGGTCGGCCGCCGGCTCCGAAATCCGGTAGCCGCCGGCGATGTTCAGGTAGACATCGTGGCTGCCAAGCCGCACGCCGCAGTGGGCCTCGAGCACCGCAAGGATCATCGATAGCCGCGACGAATCCCAGCCGACGACCGCGCGCCGTGCTGTTCCGAGCGACGTCGGCGCCACCAGCGCCTGTACCTCGACGAGGATCGGCCGCGTTCCCTCCATGCCGGCAAAGACGGCAGCACCTGGCGATTTGGAGTTGCGCTCACCCAGAAAAAGCTCTGACGGATTGGCGACTTCACGAAGCCCGATATCCGACATCTCGAAAACGCCGATCTCGTCCGTCGGGCCGAAGCGGTTCTTGACGGTGCGCAGGATACGGTAGTGATGGCCACGGTCGCCCTCGAAGTAGAGCACCGCATCGACCATGTGCTCGACGACCCGCGGCCCGGCGATCTGGCCATCCTTGGTGACATGGCCGACCAGCACCATGGCGGAACCTGTCTGCTTGGCAAAGCGGATCATCGCCTGCACGCCGGTGCGCACTTGGGTGACGGTGCCGGGCGCCGATTCGGCAAGCTCGCTCCACAGGGTCTGGATGGAATCGATGATGACCAGATCCGGTCGCTTGCCATCGGCGAGCGTCGCCAGGATATCCTCGACATTCGTCTCGGCCGCCAGCATCACGTCTGTATCGGCTGCCTTCAGCCGCTGTGCCCGCAGCCGGATCTGGGCAACCGCCTCTTCGCCCGAGACGTAGACGATCTTGTGGCCTCGTCTGGCAAGCGCGGCTGCCGCCTGCATCAGCAGCGTCGACTTGCCGATGCCCGGATCTCCGCCGACCAGCACTGCCGAGCCACGCACAAAGCCGCCGCCCGTCGCCCGGTCGAGTTCGGAAATGCCGGTATAAATCCGCGGTGCTTCCTCGATTTCGCCGGACAGTGCCACCAGCGTCACCGCTCTGCCCTTCTTCGGCACGCGGCCCGGACCCGAACCGATGCCGCCCATCGGGTCTTCCTCGACGATGGTGTTCCACGCACCACAGGATTCGCATTTTCCGGCCCAGCGATTGTGGATGGTGCCGCAGTTCTGGCAGATGAATTGAGTTCTGGCCTTGGCCATCAGGGAATGCTTTCGGTAAAATCTTCTGGTGCGGTGTCCTCGTGTGCATGGATCACGCGCACCACCCGGAGCGCAATATCACTGACAACGAAGTAAAACACTCTCTGTCGATAGGAAAAGCTGCGGAGGCCGGGTCTGAGATGGTCGCGGCCAACACCGGTCAGGCCAAGCCTCGCAAATGACTGCGCCTTCCGCTCAATGTCGAGAATGAATTTGTTTGCTGCGGGAGAGTTGCTCTCCGCGATATAGAGATACTGGCCCATGAGATCGGCCCGGGCGGTTCCGGACCAGATAAGCCGGCGTCGCTTAATGGTCAGTCTCCGGCTTGGACTGCTGGGACGCGGCCATTTGCTGGATATCTTTCAGAAGTTCTTCAGCCGTGTCGTACTCGTAAACGCGGCCATTTTCGATGTCATCGATGCCCTCCTGGATCAGTCCCCGCAATCTCGCAACTTTCTCGTCACGTTTGCGCAGGAGCGCGAGCGCTTCGCGCAATACAGCGTCTGCATCCTGATAGGCGCCCGTCTCTACCTGCTCGTCAACGAAGGCCTGCTCTCTCGAGCCCAGTCGAATGGTCGCCATAGCCATCTCCCAATGTTCTGCTTTTATACCGCAGCCTCCCTTGGAATGCTACTCCTCGACCAGGTACCGCCGCTTGTGGCGGAGGCCCATGCTGGTGAGCATTTCGTAGCCGATCGTGCCGGCGGCACGGGCGGCATCGTCGACAAGGATATTGCTGCCGAACAGTTCCACATAGTCGCCGGCCCGAACGAGACCGTCCGGCAGGTCGGTGATGTCGAAGATCGTCAGGTCCATGGTGATGCGGCCGGCGACGGGCACGCGATAGCCGGCGATGAAGCCGTGGCCGGCGGCGATCCCTGTCTGGCGCAACGGCACGCCGCCGCTCGACTGGCTGCGCATGTACCCGTCCGCATAGCCGGCGCATACCACCACCAATGTGCTGTCGCGGGTCAGTTGCATGGCGCGGCCATAGCTGACGGCTTCGCCGGCCTTCACTTGACGCACCTGCAGGACCCGGGCTTCTGCAGTGGCGACCGGGCGCATGGGGTTGGCCACACCCGGCACAGCCTCGCCGCCATAGAGCGCGATACCGGGGCGGGTCAGGTCGAAATGATATTCCGGGCCGAGAAAAATGCCGGCCGAGGCGGACAGGCTCGATTCGATGCCTTCGAAGGCGCGGCTGACTTGCCGGAATGAATCGAGCTGCTGCCGGTTCATCGGCGAGGCCGGATCGTCGCCGCAGGCAAGGTGGCTGACCACCAGTACTGGCGAAAAGCTGGCGGGACGGGACACGTCGTCGGCGAGCGCCATTGCCTCCGGGACTGTAAGGCCCAGCCGGTTGAAGCCGGTATCGACCTGCAATGCGCAAGGATATTCGCCATAGTCGGCCACAACGGCCATCCAGAAAGCTAGTTGCTCCTCGGACGATATGATTGGAACCAGATCGTTTTCAAAAAACAGCCGCTGCATGCCCGGCCAGATACCCGCAAGCACGAAAATGCGGGCATCGGGCGCATAGAGCCGCAGCGTCACGCCTTCCTCGACGGTGGCGACGAAAAAGTCGCGGGCTCCGGCGATGTAAAGGGTTTCGCCGACCTCCTCGATACCGAGGCCATAGGCATCTGCCTTGACGACAGCGGCGGTACGGGCGCGGCCGGATCGCCGGGCCATGTCCTGCCAGTTGGTGACCAATGCCCCCAGATCGACCGTCAGCCGCAGGCCGGCGGCGTCAAAGGCATCGAGTTCGTCGTCGAAGTCTTCGGAAAGGTCGGTCATGAAACCTCAATAGAATTGGCCGGAGAGTAGTGTCTCCGGCCATGATAGAGCCGATTCAGGTTGAAATGAAGACAGCCCCGGCTGCCAATCCCTGATAGCCTGGGATCAATGCTCTTCATACGGCGTGAACGACGAATCCGCGAGATCTGCGAAGCGCGTGAACTCGGCCTGGAAGGCGAGCTTTACGGTGCCGGTCGGTCCATGGCGCTGCTTCGAGATGATAACGTCGGCGGTACCCTTGACCTTCTCGAACAGCTGTTCCCATTCGTTGTACTTGGGGTCGGCCGGATCGCGAGGCTCCTGGTTCTTGACGTAGTATTCCTCGCGGTAGACGAACAGCACGACGTCGGCGTCCTGCTCGATCGAGCCCGATTCGCGCAAGTCCGAAAGCTGCGGCCGCTTGTCGTCGCGATTTTCCACCTGACGCGACAGCTGCGACAGGGCAATGATCGGCACATTCAGTTCCTTGCCCAGCGCCTTCAGGCCGGTGGTGATCTGGGTGACTTCTTGCACACGGTTCTCACCCGATTTGCCCGAGCCGGTCATCAGCTGGATATAGTCGATGACGAGCACGTCGAGGCCCCGCTGGCGCTTCAGGCGGCGGGCGCGGGCGGCGAGCTGGGCAATCGAGATACCACCGGTCTGGTCGATGAAAAGAGGCACCTTCTGCATCATCATCGAGCAGGCGACGAGCTTTTCGAAATCGGCATCGTTGATATCGCCGCGTCGGATTTTTGACGAGGACACTTCCGTCTGCTCCGAGATGATGCGGGTCGCCAGCTGTTCGGACGACATTTCCAGCGAATAGAAGCCTACGACGCCGCCGTTCTTCGCCTTGGTCGAGCCGTCTGCCTGCACTTCGCCCTCGTAAGCGGCGGCGATGTTATAGGCGATGTTGGTGGCGAGCGACGTCTTGCCCATGCCGGGGCGTCCGGCCAGCACGATCAAGTCCGAGCGCTGCAGTCCGCCCATCTTGCTGTCGAGCGAATGGATACCGGTAGAGATGCCCGAAAGCCCGCCATCGCGCTCCTTGGCGACGGCAGCCATGTCGATTGCCATGGCGACGGCATCGTTGAAGGCCTGGAAGCCGCCGTCGTAGCGACCGTTTTCAGCGAGTTCGAACAGCCGGCGCTCGGTGTCCTCGATCTGGCTTTGCGGCGGCATGTCCAGCGGTGCGTCATAGGCGATGTTGACCACGTCCTCGCCGATTGTGATCAGCGCCCGACGCAGGGCGAGGTCGTAGATGGCTCGACCGTAGTCTTCGGCATTGATGATCGACACGGCCTCGGCAGCAAGGCGCGCCAGATACTGCGCCACCGTCATGTCGCCGACTTTCTCGTCGGCCTTCAGGAAGGTCTTGATGGTCACCGGGTTGGCGATCTTGCCCATGCGGATGATGTCGCCGGCAACCTCGAAAATCCTTCGATGAAGCGGCTCATAGAGATGCACGGGCTTCAGGAAGTCCGAAACGCGGTAATAGGCGTCGTTGTTGACGAGAATTGCGCCCAGCAGCGCCTGCTCCGCCTCGATGTTGTTCGGGGCTTCACGGTAATGCTGTTCGGCGGGAGCAAGTGCTGCGCTCTTGCGACCTGCGTCGTTCATCACATCCATCTCGATCTCCTACCTTCACTTCGCGGTGGTGTTCGACCCTGCGGCCCTGGGCGTCAAGGCCGTTCGGCCGATAATGCACCCGGCATGGGTGATTCGTCCGCCCTATGCCCGTTGTCCACAGGGCCACAAAAAAGCGTGCAATCTTTGCATTTGCCGCTTGCTCCGCATGGAGGGCCCGACTCACCCGTGCCGGAAGGCAAATTAGACTGTTTGAGTGTTGCCTGTCTCTGAACGCGAGACAGCCGTCGCTTGAAAAGATGATAGAAGCCGGTAATCTGACAGCCTTCAGAGCAAGAAAAGCGTGAAACATGCCCGACAAAGCGACGAGCCGTGAATTCTTCGATGAGCTTTCGGCTTTCAACAGAAAGTTGCGGGCGGGCTTCGATGCTCTTGTTCGCAAGCGCGGCATGACGCTTGCCCGTGCCCGCGTGTTTTTTGCGCTGGCCAAGAAGGACGGCATCAACCAGCGTGAATTGGCCGAGCTTCTGGAGCTCGAAACGCCGACGCTGGTGCGCATTCTCGACGCGATGGAAGGCCAGAAGTTTATCGAGCGTCGCGCCGTCGAGACCGACCGCCGCGCCAAGCAGATTCATACCACCGAGGCCGGAAAGGTCATCGCAATCGAGATCGACGCGCTGGCAGCGCGGGTCCGCGCCGATATCCTCGAGGGCATATCCGACGCAGATCGGGCGACCGCGCTCAAGGTGATCCGCACTATGGCGGCAAATCTGCCGAACATCGGCAAAGACGAGGTAGCTTGAGCGCCGTTGACGCCACCGACGGAGAGGCTGCAGGGGGCGCTGCCGGCACCCCGGCACCGGCGCCTGCAATGGCTGATCCACCGGCGATGCCGGGATGGAAGGCACTCGGCTACATGCTGTCCTCGGTGATGTTCTTTCTGACGCAGGGGCTGGGGATGAACCTCGCGCTTGCCAACCTTACCCAGATCCAGGGCACCATTGCCGCGACGACAACGGAATCCGCCTGGCTGTCGGCTGCCTACATGGCGCCGAATGTCAGCCTGGCGATCTTTCTGGTCAAGATCCGCATGCAGTACGGCGTGCGCAATTTCGCCGAGATCAGCATCATCGGCTTCGTCGTCGCCTCGCTGCTCAATCTGTTCGTCTCGGATCTCCAATCGGCAGTCATCGTTCGTTTTCTCAGCGGCATTGCTGCAGCGCCATTGTCGACGCTGGGCTTCCTCTACATGCTCGAGGCCTTCCCACCGGCCAAGAAACTGACCGTCGGGCTCAGCCTGGCGATGATGAATACGACGCTGGCAGCACCGATCACGCGGCTGGTGTCGCCCACACTCCTCGATTTCGGTGAGTGGCGGGGTCTCTACACGCTGGAAATGGGCCTGGCCCTTTTGGTGATGCCGATCATCTATCTCCTGCCGCTGACTGCCCCGCCGCGGGTCAAGATCATCAACTTCGGCGATATCGTCGTCTATCTCCTGGTCGCCATCGGTTTTGGCTGTCTCGCCGTCGTTCTGTCCGTCGGCCGGCTTTACTGGTGGCTGGAGGTGCCATGGCTCGGCGTTGTCCTCGCAGTCAGCATCGCGACGCTGACGGTGGCGGTGGTGATCGATCTCGACCGAACGACGCCGCTCATCGATATCCGCTGGCTTCTGACGTGGCCGAACGTGCGCCTGACCATCGTGCTGCTCGTCTTCCGCATGATCGCTGCCGAGCAGAACTCGATCCTGCTGATCTACTACCAGAATATCGGCCTGCTCTACGATCAGCTGCAGATGCTCTACACCATCATCCTGGTGTTTTCGCTCGTCGGCGGGCTGACCTGCGCAGCCCTGATGAATGTCGGCTACACTTGGCAGATCCAGATGATCGCGCTGCCGATGATGATCGCAGCCGCCTTCATGGACAGCCAGGTGACAAGCCTGACGCGCCCCGAGCAGATGTATCTGAGCCAGGCGCTGATGTCGGCCGGAATCACGCTGTTCCTGCCGCCGGCACTGTCGCCCGGTTTCCGCGCCGCGCTTTCCAAGGGACCGTTTTACCTGGTGACCTTCTTTGTGATTTTCCTGTTTACTCAGAGCATTGGCTCGTTGATGGGGACGGCCTTCTATGGCACCCTCATCACCATCCGCGAAAAATTCCACTCCAGCGTCCTGGTCGAGCACGTCCTGCTCACCGATCCGATCGTCGCCCAGCGGGCAGCGCAGCTTTCGGCCTCCTATGGCAAGGTGATTACCGATTCGCGCCTGTTGAACGGCGAGGGGCTGACGCTGCTTGGCGCACAGGTCACGCGCGAGGCCTACAGCCTTGCCTTCGGCGATGCCTTCTTCGTGGCCGGGGTGATCGCAGCCTTGGCATTTGTCGTATTGATTGCAAATCGGCTGATGGCCGTCATCCGCACCAAACCGGCCGATGCGCCGGCCACCGCATCCGCGACCTGAGGAACGCTGCACCATGTCCAGGCTTGTCCGATCTCCCATCGAAGTGGTTGCCGTCCTCGCCGGCATCGGCGGTATAATGCTGGTGCTCTATGCCTGGCATCTGCCACCCTTCAGGACATCTGTGGAGACGACAGACGACGCTTACGTCAAGGGCTACGTCACGGTCATCAGCCCGCAAGTCAGCGGCTACGTCACGGACGTTCGCGTCAAGGACTACGAGAGCGTCAAGCAGGGCGAGGTACTGGCCAAGATCGACGACCGCATATACCAGCAGAAACTCGCCCAGGCGCGTGCCAACCGCGACGGCCAGAAGGCGGGTCTTGCCAATTCCCGCCAGCAGGAGCTGGTGGCCCGCGCCGAGATTGCCTCGAGCCAGGCGGCTGTCGATAGCGTGCAGGCCGGGCTGACGCGGGCTCAACTGGCCTGGGAACGCATTGAGACGCTCGTCCAGAAAGGCGTATCGACCACCAGCGATGCCGAGACTGCGCAAGCGACGCTCGAGCAGGCAAAGGCTGCCGTCAACCAGGCGCTGGCAGCCGTCGAGGTCTCGCGGCAGAACCTGACGACGATCATCGTCAACCGCGCCTCGCTCGAAGCAGGCGTTGCCGGCGCCGAGGCGGCGATGCAGCAGGCGTCCATCGACCTGCAGAATGCCACCATCATTGCCCCGAGGTCGGGCAGGCTCGGTGAAATTGGCGTCCGGTTGGGCCAATATGTCACGGCCGGCACGCAATTGCTGGCGCTCGTGCCCGAAGACACCTGGGTCATCGCCAATTTCAAGGAAACGCAGCTCGACGGCATGCAGGTCGGCCAGCCCGTAGCGATCTCCGTCGACGCCTTCGGTCACCGCCGGCTGAATGGCCACATCCAGAGTTTCTCGCCGGCTGCCGGTTCCGAGTTCGCAGTGATCAAGCCCGACAACGCCACCGGCAATTTCACCAAGGTAGCCCAGCGCGTCGGCGTCCGCGTGACGATAGACCCCGGCCAGCCGGAAGCCGCCAATCTAGCCCCCGGCCTCTCCGTCGTCGTCTCCATAGACAAGGCTTCGAAGCCGGAGGCGAAGTAGGCCTGAGGCCACAAAACGCAAAAAGCCCGGATCGCGAGATCCGGGCTCAAACGCCGCCGTGAAGCGAAAGTTGTGACTATTCGTCGTCGCGGTTGCCGTCGGCATCCGGATCGAAGAAGTCTTCCGGACGCAGGGCGTCTTCGTCGATGCCGTAGATGGCGTCGGCCGAAGTCAGGGTTTCACCCTGCTTCTGGCGTTCGGCTTCTTCGGCGGAACGGGCAACATTCAGCTCGATTGCGATTTCGACTTCGCCGTGCAGGGCCAGCGTAACGCTGTGCAGGCCGATGGTCTTGATCGGGGTGTTCAGCTCAACCTGGCTGCGGCCGATGTTGAAGCCTTCTGCAGCGAGGATGTCGACGACGTCGCGAGCAGCGACCGAGCCGTACAGCTGGCCGGTTTCGCCAGCCGAGCGGACGACGTTGAAGGACTTGCCTTCGAGAACGTCGGCAACCTTCTGGGCTTCGCTCTTGCGCTCCAGGTTACGGGCTTCGAGCGTAGCGCGTTCAGCTTCGAAACGGGTCTTGTTGGCGGCGTTGGCGCGAAGAGCCTTGCCGAGTGGCAGCAGGTAATTACGGGCAAAGCCGTCGCGGACTTTTACGGTCTCGCCCATCTGGCCGAGCTTGGGAACGCGTTCGAGAAGAATGACTTGCATCGTGGTATCCTTTCAATGTCAGGTTTTTGGATCGGGTTTGTTCGAGGCATTCGCATCCTTGTTCGGGGTCAGTGCGATCGCCTTGCGGGTATCGGACAGGCCGAGAACGAGGATGAAGAAGATTGGCAGCACCATGGTAGCGGCCAGGTAGCAGAGGACCAGGACCGGCAGTTGCCAGTCCTTGCCGCGTGTCTTGAAGTGGAGCGTCGAGAAACCGGCGAGCACGAAGCCGGCGCCGAAGGCTCCGAACACGGTTGCGCCGACCATGGCAGGAATTCCGCCGGCAAAGCAGGCAACAAGGCCGGCTAGAAAGATGAAGATCGCATTGCGGTTCATCCTGAGCGCCGAAGGCACATCCTCCCGCGGCCGGAAATTGCGGCCTGAGGCGGTGACGATCCGGGTTGCAATGTAGTAGGCGGCAAACAGCATGATGACCCAGATTGCCGCCTGCAGGGCCGGCAGCATCAGGACGATCAGCGATTTTGTCTGGGCGGTGGCATCCGGGTCCGGCTGGAAAGACGGCTCCTGTGCCGAAAGCGCCGTCATCAGCGCATCGACCATCTTGTCGGTGAGCTCAGGTCCGTAGCCGATCATCACGCCGACGGCGATGACGCCGATCGTTACCAGTCCGCAGAGCTGCACCAGCATGTCGGAGAGGGGATACCAGGCCATCAGGTGGTCCGGTCCGCCGATTTCGTCGGCCGGGCGGGCAAGGTTCGCCAGATGGCTGATCCAGCCGGCCGGAACCAGCGTCACCAGCGCCATGACGAAGGCAAACGATGGCGATATGGCGACCGCGCCGAGCACGAAGGCGGTAAGGATCGAGACGATGGCGGCAATATTGCCCCAGCCGAGGCCGGCAATCAGAATTGGGAGGGCAGACGCAGCGTATAGGACAGCACTGAATGACGGCTGCGCATTCGCGGCCAGCACAAGCAGGGTCGCGGTAATGCCGGCGAGCACGCCGATCAAAAGCAGTCTGGGATTCAAGGTCTTCAAGTCGCTGTCCTGCTTGTTTAAGCAGTTAGAGGTTCGCCCTGATGACAAGTCTCAGAAGCGCAGCCCCAACATGGGTTTCAAACGGTTTCGATCCACGCCCACCGTGGAAGGAAGAAGGGAAGGCATCGCTGCCTTCCCTCTGATCGGAGATGTCGGACGCGATTAAGCGACGACGTAAGGCAGCAGGCCGAGGAAACGGGCGCGCTTGATGGCCTGGGCCAGTTCGCGCTGCTTCTTCTGGGAAACGGCCGTGATACGCGAAGGAACGATCTTGCCGCGCTCGGAAATGTAGCGCTGCAGAAGGCGAACGTCCTTGTAGTCGATCCGCGGTGCGTTGGCGCCGGAGAACGGGCAGGTCTTGCGACGACGATGAAACGGACGACGGACCTGCGAAGAGGAGGAAGCTTCAGACATATTCAGATCTCCTTAAACGCGGTCTTCGCGCGGACGGCGCGGACGGTCTTCGCGATCACCACGATCCGGGCGAGGACCACGGTCGCCGAAACCACCACGATCCGGACGGTCGCCATCACGACGCGGACGGTCGTCACGGTCGCGCTTCTGCATCATGGCAGATGGGCCTTCCTCGTGCTTTTCGACGGCAATCGTCATGTAGCGCAGGACGTCTTCCGAGATGCGCATCTGGCGTTCCATTTCCTGCACGGCGGCAGGAGGAGCGTCGATGTCCATCAGGGCGTAGTGAGCCTTGCGGTTCTTGTTGATGCGATAAGTCAGGGACTTGAGGCCCCAGTTCTCGATACGCCCGACTTTGCCACCGTTAGCTTCGATGACACCCTTGTACTGTTCTACGAGGGCATCAACCTGCTGCGCGGAAACGTCCTGTCGGGCAAGGAATACATGTTCGTAAAGAGCCATGATGAGCTTTGCCTTTCTTGCGTTTGTGAAACCCGGTATCGGCGGCTAAGCCTCAACGACTGCTCCTGTAAGGGGTGACCCCAGCAAGAAAGCGTTAATCCGAGACGGTCGAGAGCGGAGACACGGGAGGCTGGAACGCTTCCGTTCCGAACGATTTCCAAGGAAACCGGCCCTCCGTTCAGCCACCAGCCAGATGACCGGGTTTGCGAACACGGCGGCTTATACGGGATTCTCGGCGAAAGGCAAGGGAGGGCGGCAAAGGAATATGGTGAAGTGGCTGCGTCTCCTTCTCCCCGCCGGGGAGAAGGTGGCCCCGAAGGGGTCGGATGAGGGGGGCTCCTCACGCGGTACACGGTATGCCGCGCGTCCCCCTCATCTGCCCTGGCGGGCATCTTCTCCCCGGCGGGGAGAAGAGAAATCCTCAGATCGGCATCGGGTATTGGCGATGAACCTTGGCTATCTCGGCCAACACCTCGGGCGACAGCGTCAGGTCTGCGGCGCTGATATTAATCTTCAGTTGCTCCATCGTGGTCGCCCCGATGATCGCTGCTGCCATGAACGGGCGGGTAAGGCAGAATGCGATGGCCATCGCCGACGGGTCGAGGCCGTGCTTGCGGGCGATTTCGAGATAGGCCTTGACGGCCGGCTCCTGCAGCGGCTGCAGGCGGCCGCCGAGATCGCCGTTGATGGCCGCGCGGGAGCCCTCTGGCTTGGCCCCGCCGACATATTTGCCGGTGAGGAGCCCGGCGGCCAGCGGCGAGTAGGCCAGCAGCCCGACATCCTCGTGATGCGACAGTTCGGCAAGGTCGAGATCGAAATGGCGGTAGAGGAGGCTGTACTCGTTCTGGATGCTGGCGACGCGCGGCAGGCCCTTCTGTTCGGCCAGCGTCAGATATTTCTGCGTACCCCAGCTCGTCTCGTTGGAAAGACCGATTGCGCGGATCTTGCCTTCCTTGACGCATTCGCCGAGCGTCTGGAGGATGTCCTCGATGTTGGCGATGACAGCGGCGCGGTCCTGGGTGAAGGGATTGTAGTTCCAGCTCTGGCGGAAGTGGAAATGGCCGCGGTTCGGCCAGTGGATCTGGTAGAGGTCTATATAGTCGGTTTTCAGGCGCTTCAGGCTGGCCTCGAGCGCAAGGCGGATATTGGCGGCGTCGGCGCCCTGGCCTCCGCGCAGATAGGAACGTCCGTTGCCGGCAACCTTGGTGGCGAGTACGATATCCGTGCGCTTGCCGGTTTTTTCGAACCAGGTGCCGATATGCTCTTCGGTGCGGCCCTGCGTCTCGGCCGACAGGGGCGTAACGGGGTACATTTCGGCGGTATCGAAGAAGTTGATGCCCTTCTCGACGGCGAAATCCATCTGCTCGCGGGCCTCGGCTTCGCTGTTCTGCGTGCCCCAGGTCATGGTGCCAAGGCAGATTTGCGAAATCGAAATGCCTGTGCGGCCTAAATTCTGATATTTCATGGGAAAACCTTGGATCTGGCGGGAATGCATGTCCGGGAGGACGGCGGGAATTTAGGTCTAATTCTCGCAAGTGCAAGAAAAATTCGTGGGCCTTAGCATCCGCAAAAGCCCGGTGCCATCAGGCCTGCGCTCTTGACTCCGGGGACAAGAATGCCGATTGGGAAGCCAAACAAGGACGCCAAACAATGACTGTTGCTTTCACATTCCCGGGTCAGGGAAGCCAGGCCGTCGGCATGGGCAAGGATCTGGCCGAGCAGTTTCCCGAAGCCCGCGCGGTCTTTGCCGAGGTCGATGATGCCCTCGGCGAGGCACTTTCCGAGACGATATTCAACGGCCCCGAAGACAAGCTGACGCTGACGGCCAATGCCCAACCGGCGTTGATGGCCGTATCGGTGGCCGCTTTTCGGGTTCTGCAAGCCCGCGGACTCGATCTCAAGGGTAAGGTCGGCTATGTCGCCGGCCATTCGCTCGGCGAATACTCGGCGCTCTGTGCTGCCGGCACCTTCACGCTCGCCGACACCGCCCGTCTTCTGCGCATCCGCGGCAACGCCATGCAGGCAGCTGTTCCCGTCGGCACCGGCGCGATGGCTGCTATCATCGGGCTCGAGCAGGCGGACGTTGTTGCCGTCTGCGAGGAAGCATCGGCGCTCGGCGCCTGCCAGATCGCCAATGACAATGGTGGCGGCCAGATCGTGATCTCGGGCGAGAAGGCAGCCATCGAGAAGGCGGCGGCACTGGCGACCGAAAAGGGCGCCAAGCGGGCGATCCTGCTGCCGGTCTCCGCACCCTTCCATTCCAGCCTGATGGCACCGGCCGCAGACGCGATGCGCGAAGCGCTCGCCAACGTCAAGATGTCCGATCCTATCGTGCCTGTCATCGCCAATGTCCGTGCTGCTCCCGTCACCGATGCCGGCGAGATTGCCGCGCTCTTGGTCGAGCAGGTCACAGGCCAGGTTCGCTGGCGCGAGACGGTTCAGTGGTTTGCCGCCAACGATGTGACGACGCTCTATGAAGTCGGTGCCGGCAAGGTGCTGACCGGGCTTGCCAAGCGCATCGACAAGTCTGTGACCGGCATCGCCGTCAATTCGCCCGCTGATATCGAAGCAGCGCTTGCCGGCCTCGTCGGCTGACCGAGTGCGCTACCAAGCACGCAACATCCAGGAATGAGGAAACTCACATGTTTGACCTGACCGGCCGCAAGGCCCTGATTACCGGCGCCACCGGCGGCATCGGCGAGGAAATCGCCCGCACGCTGCACGCCCAGGGCGCCATCGTCGGCCTGCACGGGACTCGTGTCGAAAAGCTCGAGGCACTGGCAGCCGAACTCGGCGATCGCGTCAAGATCTTCCCGGCCAACCTTTCCGACCGCGACGAAGTCAAGGCGCTCGCCGCCAAGGCAGAGGCAGAACTCGAAGGCGTCGATATTCTCGTCAACAATGCCGGCATTACAAAGGACGGCCTGTTCGTGCGCATGAGCGACGAAGACTGGGATAATGTCATCGAGATCAACCTGACCTCGACATTTCGACTGACTCGCGAACTCACGCATCCGATGATGCGCCGCCGCTACGGCCGCATCATCAACATCACGTCGATCGTCGGTACGACCGGCAATCCGGGCCAGGCGAACTACTGCGCCTCGAAGGCCGGCATGATCGGCATGACAAAATCGCTGGCCCAGGAAATCGCCACGCGCAACGTCACCGTCAACTGCGTTTCGCCGGGCTTCATCGCCAGCGCAATGACCGATAAGTTGAACGACAAGCAGAAGGACGGCATCATGGGCGCCATCCCGATGAAGCGCATGGGCACCGGTGCCGAGATCGCTGCGGCCGTCGCCTATCTCGCATCCAGCGAAGCAGCCTACGTGACGGGGCAGACGCTGCACGTCAACGGCGGCATGGCCATGATCTGAAATGGAAATTGCGGTTGGGGAGAGAATTTGTCCCCAACAGCTTGTTGGGCGGGCCCGTAGGGTTGATTTTCAGGCTTTGCGACAGAGATAAAGCATGTTAATCGGGCCATGACTGTGAACAGTCGTCCCGAATACGCAGATTCTACATGCCGTTATTGCGCGGTTTTGTGGTATCTCAAGCCGGGTTGAACGGGTTTGCCAACGGTGCTCCGATTGAGTGCTGCAGGTTGAAAACAGGGTAGGGGTGCCAGACGGCATTCTGATCAGGAAATAAGGTCGAGGAAACCGACATGAGCGATATCGCAGAACGCGTTAAGAAAATTGTTGTTGATCATCTTGGCGTCGACGCCGACAAGGTTGTTGAAGGCGCCAGCTTCATCGACGACCTGGGTGCGGACTCGCTCGACACTGTCGAACTGGTCATGGCATTCGAAGAAGAATTCGGCGTTGAAATCCCGGACGACGCCGCCGACTCCATTCTGACGGTTGGCGACGCTGTAAAGTTCATCGAAAAGGCCCAGGCTTAACAGCTTGGCAATATCAAAGGGCGGGCTCATGGAGTCCGCCCTTTTTCGTCCGGTCATGCCGGACTTTCCATATGATATGCATGACATGCGCGAAGACAGGGGCTGAGGGCGATGAGACGTGTCGTTATCACGGGTACCGGCATGGTATCTCCTTTGGGGTGTGGCACGGAGGTGTCCTGGACACGCTTGCTCGCCGGCCACAACGGCGCCCGCCTGATCACCGAATTCGAAGTTTCCGATTTGCCTGCCAAGATCGCCTGCCGGGTTCCCGTCGGCGACGGTAGCGACGGCACGTTCAATGCCGACGACTGGATGGAGCCGAAGGAACAGCGCAAGGTCGATCCCTTCATCATCTACGGCATGGCCGCCGCCGATATGGCGCTGAACGATGCCGGCTGGCATCCGAAGACCGACGAGGACCAGATTGCTACCGGTGTGATGATCGGCTCCGGTATCGGGGGTCTGGAAGGCATCGTCGAGGCCGGCTACACGTTGCGTGACAAGGGTCCCCGGCGCATCTCTCCGTTTTTCATTCCCGGCCGTCTGATCAATCTTGTGTCCGGCCAGGTCTCTATTCGCCACAAGCTGCGCGGCCCGAACCACGCCGTCGTCACGGCCTGTTCCACCGGGGCCCATGCCATCGGCGACGCCGCCCGCTTCATCGCCTTTGGCGATGCTGACGTGATGGTTGCCGGCGGTGCCGAGGCTCCCGTTTGCCGCATTGCCATGGCTGGATTTGCCGCCTGCAAGGCGTTGTCGACCCAGCACAACGACGATCCACAGAAGGCTTCGCGCCCTTACGACAACGACCGCGACGGCTTTGTCATGGGCGAGGGAGCTGGCATCGTCGTGCTCGAGGAACTCGAACACGCCAAGGCGCGCGGCGCCAAGATATATGCGGAAGTGGTCGGCTATGGCCTGTCCGGCGACGCCTACCACATCACCGCACCGTCAGAAAACGGCGAGGGCGCTTTCCGCTGCATGACATCTGCCTTGAAGCGTGCGGGCGTCACGGCAGCCGATGTGGACTACATCAATGCCCATGGCACATCGACCATGGCCGATACGATCGAGCTTGGCGCCGTCGAGCGACTGGTCGGCGCCTCCGCTTCGAAGATCTCGATGTCGTCCACCAAGTCGGCGACCGGACATCTCCTCGGAGCGGCCGGAGCAATCGAGGCGATTTTCTCGGCATTGGCGATCCGCGACAATATCGTGCCGCCGACGCTGAACCTCGACAATCCGGAGCGGCCAACCGCGATCGATCTGGTACCGCACACCGCGCGCAAGCGCGATGTCAACATTGCGCTGTCGAACTCCTTCGGATTTGGCGGAACCAACGCGTCGCTCGTTCTGCGCCGCTATGAGGCTTAGAGGCAGGTAACGGCTGATTTTTCGCGCACCACGTGTGTGCGGAAGATCCTGAACCTGTTTTTGCCGCATTGCTTGGTCAAGAGCGGACAAAGACAAGAAGAAGGGACTGCCGGTGAACGACACGAACCAGAACGGGGATACGCCGGCGGGGCAGAAGGGACCGATCATTCCTAAATCGCCAAACGAGGCATTGCGTCCCGAACGCGTGCCGGAGCCACCGAAGCGGTCCCGCAAGGCCCGCAGCCAGATGGTCATCTTCCTGAACTTCCTGATGACGCTTGTCGTCTTCGTCATCGCGCTGGGCGTCATCGGCTTCTACTATGTCGTCTCGACCTACCAGTCGCCCGGACCGCTGACCACCAATGCCAACTTCATCGTCCGTAACGGAGCGGGTCCATCCGAAATCGCTTCTCGGCTGGAGGCCAGCAACATCATTTCTGATGCTCGGATATTCAAATATCTCGCGGCCCGTCAACTCCGCGACGGCGATACACTGAAGGCCGGCGAATACGAGATCAAGGCCGGCGCGTCCATGAAGGACATCATGGAGTTGATGGAGTCCGGCAAGTCCATTCTCTATTCCGTCACGCTGCCGGAGGGCCTGACAACTCGCCAGATCTTCAACAAGCTTCAGGCCGATCCCATACTCGAGGGCGAACTGCCGTCTGCCCTGCCGCCGGAGGGAAGTCTCGAGCCGAACACCTACAAGTTTTCTCGCGGCGCGAAGCGTGCCGAGATTGTCGACCAGATGGCTGCGGCCCAGAAGAAACTGGTCGACCAGATCTGGGAAAAGCGTGACGCCAACCTGCCATTCGCCAGCAAGCAGGAACTCGTCATACTGGCATCGATCGTCGAAAAGGAAACCGGCCTTGCCGACGAGCGTGCACATGTAGCGTCGGTATTCATCAACCGCCTCGCCAAGAACATGCGCCTTCAGTCTGATCCAACCGTGATCTACGGTCTGTTCGGCGGGGACGGCAAGCCGACAGACCGGCCGATCTACCAATCGGACCTGAAGAAGGAAACGCCGTACAACACCTACATCATCAAGGGTTTGCCGCCGACGCCGATTGCCAATCCCGGACGCGATGCACTCGAAGCCACGGCCAACCCCTGGAAGTCGCAGGATCTCTACTTTGTAGCCGACGGCAGTGGCGGGCATGTCTTTTCCGCGACGCTGGAAGAGCATAACGCCAACGTCAAGCGCTGGCGCAAGATCCTGGCCGACAAGGGCGTCAACAGCACCGATATCGTTGTCGACGGCCAGCCTGAAGAAAATGGTGCCGTGACGCCGGCAAAGAAGAAGTAACCCGAAGCAAAGCACGGAGACGCTGATGGCACTGCAGTCCATGACAGGATTTGCCCGGCGTGAAGGCACCAGCGGTCGCTACCGCTGGGCCTGGGAACTGCGCTCGGTCAACGGCAAGGGGCTCGACTTGCGCCTGCGCCTGCCGCCCGGCCTAGAGCGTCTGGAACTCGACATCCGGCGCCTTGTTCCGCTGCAGTTTTCCCGTGGCAACATTCAGGCAAGCCTGTCGATCTCGGCCGACGAAAACCGCTTCGAAGCGGTCGTCAACCAGGCAGCACTCGCCACCGTACTTGCCATGCGCGATCAGCTGGCCGGCATCATCGATCCCGCGCCGCTGAAGCTCGATACGCTGATGGCGATCCGCGGCATCATAGAGTTTCGCGAGACCCCCGAAGGTGACGATGCAGTCGCCAGCCGCGACGCCGACATCATGGCTGGGCTCGAGGGTGCGCTCTACGACCTCAGGACCATGCGGGAGGAGGAAGGACAGGCGCTGGCCCACGTCCTGCTCGACCAGGTCGCCACCATCGAGACGCTGACGGATACCATAGAGCGCGATCCGTCGCGGTCGCCGGCTGAAATCGCCACGAGGCTTGCAGCCCAGGTCGCTTTGTTGATGGACGCAGCCTCCGGGCTGGATCGCGACAGGCTTCACGCAGAGGCGGCGCTCATCGCCACCAGGGCGGATTTGCGCGAGGAGATAGACCGGCTGATGGCCCATGTCGCCGCCTCTCGCGAATTGATGAGGAAAGGTGGCCCGATAGGGCGCAAGCTCGATTTTCTTGCACAGGAATTTAACCGCGAATCGAATACCGTCTGTTCGAAATCGAATGCCGCAGCCGTTACCAACGCCGGCATCGAATTGAAGGTGGTCATCGACCAGTTTCGCGAACAAGTTCAGAATTTGGAGTGAATGATGAATACGGCGATCTCGCCATCGTTGCCAATCGCCCGACGCGGTCTGATGCTGGTCATCTCCTCGCCATCGGGCGCCGGCAAATCGACCATTGCCCGCACGCTGCTGGCCGACGACAAGCAACTCAGCCTCTCCGTCAGCGTCACCACGCGCCAGCGTCGCCCGAGTGAAATCGCCGATGTCCACTACCACTTCGTCTCGCAGCGCGAGTTCGAGCGGATGCGCGATGCCGATGCACTTCTGGAATGGGCAGAGGTTCATGGCAATTTCTACGGCACGCCGCGCGAGCCTGTCGAGACGGCGATGGCCGAGGGCCGCGACATGCTGTTCGATATCGACTGGCAGGGCGCCCAACAGTTGCAGGACAAGATGGCGGCAGACGTGGTCTCGGTCTTCATCCTGCCGCCGACCATGACGGAACTTCAGTCCCGACTGCATCGCCGTGCCGAAGACTCGGAGGCGGTGATTGCGACGCGGCTGCAGAATTCCCGCGCCGAAATCGAGCACTGGCGGGAGTACGATTATGTTCTGGTCAACGAGGATCTGAACACAGCCTTCGATTCGGTGCAGTCGATCGTCAAGGCCGAGCGTCTGCGCCGCGACCGTCGCCATGGTATGTTCGATTTCATTCGGGGCTTGCTGGAAGAAGTGCCGAAACTCTAGAGGCAGTTCGCCAGCCGGCAGAACTCTTCCACGGACAATGTTTCGGCCCGCCTTGTCGGGTCGATGTCGGCGCGCGCCAGCAGCACTTCCCCACCGAGCGATTTGACACTCTGGCGCAGCATCTTGCGGCGCTGGCCAAAAGCCGCCTCGGTGACACGCTCGAGCTTAGCGACGGAGCAGGGGATCGGGTTTTCGCGAGGTGTCAGGTGGATCACCGACGAGGTGACCTTGGGCGGCGGCGTGAAAGCCTGCGGCGAGATATCGAAAGCCGCGTAGGCCTCCGTGCGCCAGCCACAGATCACGCCCAGTCGTCCGTAATGATTGTCGCCCTCGGCAGCGACGATGCGCTGGCCGACTTCCTTCTGGAACATCAGTGTCAGCGATTGCCAGAACGGCGGCCAAACGGCTGGCAGCAGCCAGTTCAGCAGCAACTGTGTGCCAACATTGTAGGGGAGGTTGGCGATGACCCGCACGGGGCCATCTGTCGCCAGCGCGGCAAAGTCGATCTTCAGCGCATCGCCTTCGATCACCTCCAACCGGCCGGGATAATGGGCAGCAATCTCCGCTAGCGCCGGCAGGCAGCGCGGGTCGCGCTCGATGGCTATGACCTTCTTGGCACCGAGCGCTAAGATTGCCCGCGTCAGTCCCCCGGGACCGGGCCCGACCTCGATGACGGTAACGCCCTCAAGGTTGCCGGCCGTCCGCGCCACGCGCTGCGTCAGGTTGAGGTCGAGAATGAAATTCTGTCCCAGCGCCTTGCGTGCATCGAGCCCAAACCGCTCGATGACATCGCGAAGGGGAGGCAGCCCGTCGAGAGCGGCCATCAGGCAGATATCCTGTCGACACGGGCAAGGTCGGCAGCAAGCTTCAGGGCTGCCACGAGACTGTCCGCCTTGGCAATGCCCTTGCCGGCAATGCCGAAGGCGGTGCCGTGGTCCGGCGATGTGCGGACGAAGGGAAGGCCGAGCGTCACGTTGACGGAGTCGTCGAACCCGAGCGCTTTGGCCGGGATCAGCGCCTGGTCATGATACATGCAGATAGCCACATCGTAGCGATGGCGTGCGTCGTCGTGGAACATGGTGTCGGCCGGAAGCGGGCCGAAGGCGTCGATACCCTCGGCGCGCAATACCTCGATGGCGGGGTGGATGATGTCCTTGTCCTCGCTACCGAGCGTCCCGTCCTCGCCGGCATGAGGATTGAGCCCGGCTACAGCAAGCCGGGGGCGGGCAATGCCGAAACGGGCCTTGAGATCGGCGTGCGTAATCCGGCAGGTCTCGATGATGAGGTCTGCTGTCAGCGCTGTCGGCACGTCCTTCAGGGGAATGTGGATCGTTACCGGTATGGCTCGTAATTTCGGGCCGGCCAGCATCATCACAGGCATGAAGCGCTTGCCGCTGTGGCGGCCTGCAAGGTCCGCCAGAAATTCCGTATGGCCGGGAAAGCCGAAGCCGGCCTCGTATAGCACGGACTTGGCAATCGGGTTCGTCACGACAGCTGCAGCCTCTCCTGCCATTGTCAGCTGTACGGCAGTCTCGATCGCAGCGATGGTGCCGCGCGCGGTCGAAACATGCGGCACGCCAGCAGCCACGTCGACACCCGAAGCCACCGGCAGAACCGGCAGCGCGGTGGCGAAGATCGAGCAGGCCTGCGCAGCATCGCATTCCCGAAGGGGAATCTCCCGTCCCAGCAACCGGGCGCGTACGCCGAGGGCAGCCGGATCGCCGATGAAAAGGAACGGCGCAAGCCCCAGCTCCGTGCGGCGCATCCACGCGTCAAGCGTTATGTCGAGGCCTATGCCGGCAGGGTCGCCCTGGGTAAGCGCCAGTGGCCGGGTGTTGAACGCTGTCATCCGAAGAGATCAGCGGTAGATGATCTGCGCCTTGGAGCGCAGTTCATCCACGTATTTCTTCTCGTTGCCGGTGGCCTCGCCCTGGGCGTTCTTGCCAAGATCTTCCTGGCGGAAGACGGCAGCGGCGGCGACATCGTCGCTGACCTGACGCTTGGAGCAAATGGCCAGATACTCGACGCCACGGTCCGTGACGATGGAAGACGTTGTGTTGCCGGTCGCGCCCTCGACCAGCGGCTTCCACTGGGTTGGCAGTTCCGGCGCAAGAACGCGGCCGAGGTCGCGCACCGAGACGTCATGCATCGTGGCGGCAAACACCTTGGCCTGCTCGCATCCCGGGAATTTGGCGCGCGAGGCATCTGCTTCGGCCTTGCGCTTGGCTTCCAGCGTTCCCTTCTTGGCGGCGGGGACCACGAAGATCACCTGCTTGAGGAAATATTCCGTGGTCGACGTGTTGTTCTTGTTCTGCGTCATGCGGGTGATGAGCTCGTCGGGCGACAGCTTGCCGCTGGCGCCGAAGCGCGCATTCAGAACGCGTGGCCAGCTCATCTGGATGGCGATATAAGCTTTGAAGTGTGCGGGCGTGACGCCGGTCTTTGTGAGGACCTCGTTCAGCTGCTCCGTCTTCATCTTGTTGCTTGCGGCAAAGCGGGCATAGGAAGCATCGACATCCGTTGTCGACACCGACATGCGAACGCGCTGGATTTCCTGGCGCTTCAGCAGTTCCGTGACCAGCTGCTCCTTGGCGAGCTTGGGCAAGTCGCCCGTCTGGTGCTGCAGGCGCATGAAGTTGATACGCTTGGCGATGTCGCCGCTGGTGATGACTTCATTGTTGACGAGGACCTTGACCTCGCTGGTGCCCGATGCGACGGCCGGAGGAGCGCCCCGCTGTTGTGGCGCAGCCTGGCCCGAGATCGGCAGTGATGTGGCAATGGCCAAGGCGACAGCGCCGGTTAAAATGGCGCGTACCGGGTTCTGTCCAGCAAACATCGACTATCCCTCTCAAAGGTCCCAGCGGTTGGCCGCTCCTGTCCCGGACGTATCCGGACGGGCCAACGTTTCCTGCCGACCATCTACAGCAAGGCTATGGAATTGCACAATCCTTGCGGCGAAACAATGACACGGATTTTGCACGGAATGGGATCTTTGGGCAGCGATATAACGGTGACCGGATGGAAATCCGGTCACCGTGCGCTTGATGCTAGAAGGTGGTGTCCGACGCGCTGCCGACATTGATGTCGCCAAGGGTACGGAAGGTGATCTTGGCACCGATGGACCAGTCGCTGGCGGTCTGGTCTACGCTGTCGCTTTTCGACAGGTAGGAGATGCTGAAGATTGTGCATTCGTCGCTGTAGGAAAGTCCGACGCCACGACGCGTCACATCGTTGTTGTTCAGGTCGTAGCTGACCGTCCCGAAGATCGCCCAGTAGTCCTTGAAGTTGATCTGGGCGCGTGTCTGGATTTCGTCGTTGTCGGAGGTGAAGCCGTATTCGGGCTGCGCCTTGATATGCGTGTAGGTAACCGAGGTCTGGAAGTCGGCATTCGCATATCCGAGCGTCGAGTCACCACGCTTGAACGACATATCCTTGTGATCGAGGCGGTAGGAGCCCGTCAGCGACAAGCCCTGCGGTGTCGATAGAGACGCCATGGCGACATAGTCGGAAACACTGTCTTCGAGGCCAGACTCGGCACCGGCGTTTACAAGGTCCGCCGTATCGAAAGAGTTCTGTCCAGCCAGCTGGTAGGACTGGCCGACAATGCTCGTCAGCTTGTAGCCGCTGTCGAAGCTGCCGGTGTAGCGGATACCGACATTGGCGCGCGTGCCGCCTTCGATACGGTCGAAGCCCGAGAACTTGTCGCGATTGAAGAGGTTGCTGGCGTCGAAGACGAAGCTCTGCGCATCTTCGTTCGGCAGCCTGCCTGCCAGCGTCTCGTTCGGACGAACGTAAAGCTGTGCAATCGGCTCGAACACGTGTGTGCTGTTCGCCGTTGAGACCATGATCGGGTATTTCGCTTCGATCCCGGCCGTCAGCATGCCCTGTGCGGCCGTGCTGCTGTCGTCGTAGTTGCCGGAATAGCTGTAGTTGGTGCCGATCGAATTCGGCGAGTCCATGCCGAGGCCGTAGGCATCGCCACGTGCTGCCATCAACGGGGTGAGGAGGAGACCACCCTGCGTCGCGAAAGTCCGCTGCCACTGCAATTCGGTCGTCAGGCGGCTGGTGTCGCCCTTCAGTCCTTCAAACCGATCCTTGGTCGTCAGGTCGCTGAGGTCGCGCGCAGCCACTTCCTGGCGCGAGATGTTGGTGAAGTTCATCGTCGCCGAAAGTTCGCCGCCGTAAACGGGCTTGGGATCGACATAGTGGTAGTCGATCACCGGGGCAGCGATCGCCTGCTGCTTCTCGCTGTCGCTGTTTTCGGTGGCGTCCTGCACGTCGTAATAGAAGCCGCGCATATCGAAATAATTGCGCTTGCCGAGACCCGTCAAATAGACCTCGTTGGTGTGGGTGCTCTGGTTGAGACCCTCGATGCCGTAGGTACGGGCAAAGTTGTTGTCCGTCTGCGCCATCACATCCCAGCCGAACGTCCAGCGTGGATTGATCTGGAAATCGCCCTTGGAGGCGATCAACGCACGGGTCTTTGATTCCGCGTCGCTTGTGCCTGCAGTGAAGGCATCGGGCTTGTTCTGGTCGATACCGGCAGCCCGGATCGTATAGGTGCCGTTTTCAAGCCGCTGGCGGAATTCGCCTTCGAGCAGGAATCCCTGCGTGGTGTAACCCGTCGCGCTGACGGTTGCGTCCATGCTTGGCGAGATGACGTAGTAATAGGGAACCTTGGCGCCAAAACCAAGGTTTTGCGAGACGCTGAAGGTCGGGAACAGAAAGCCGGACTTGCGCTTGACCGTGTTGTCCGGAACTTCGATCCACGGAATGTAGGCAATCGGCAGGCCGAACAGTTCGAACCGGGCGTGCTCCAGGCGAACCGTATGCGTCACGCCGTTCTGGACGACGCGCTGCGCCTTCACCTGCCACAGCGGTGCCTTGCCGAGCTTGGTGCAGGCGAGGCAGGCCGTGTAGATGCCCTTGGTCAGGATCATCTGCGTACCGCCAACCCGCTCGGCCTTTTCGGAGGCAAGGCGGGTGTTGTCCGGCATTTCGATGCGCAGCGAATCGACGAAGCCATCCGAGAAACTGTCGGTGACGTCCATCTTGTCGCCATACATGCGATTGCCGTCGGGCGTGATGAGCTCGACATTGCCGAGCGCCATCATCCGGCCGGTCTTCTGATTGTAGACGACCTGCTGGGCGACCATCTTGTAGCCGCCATAGTTGATCTGCACCGCGCCGTTAGCGGTGACGACCTGTGTGTCCTTGTTATAGATCAGCTCGTTCGAGGACAGCACCAGCTTCGAATCAGCCGGTACATTGACCTTCGCGGTTTTCATTGGCGAGCCGTCCTGGCCGAATACGGCAGGCGACGTCGCGACGTAGGCACTCAGTGCTGCCAATACGACAGCCGAGAGCTTTCTGATCTGTTTGCGGTTAGTGACCGCCACTAGCCATCCTCCTGATGAAGCAGGATCGTTGCGCCCAAAGCCAAGGCGACGACCACGGGTATCCATGTCGCCACGAAGGGAGGCACAACGCCACTACTTCCGAATGCCTTTACAAGCACGTTGACGACATAAAGCACGAAGCCTGCGAGTATTCCACCCAGAATCACGGAACGTGACTGGTTGAAACGGCTGAATTTTAGAGACACGGTTGCGGCAATGAGAGTCATTGCCACCATGAGGAAGGGTTGTGAAAGCAGGGAGTTAAACTGCGTCTCCAACGCCTTGGTAGATATACCAAAGCTTCGTGCGATCTCAATTCGATTAGAAAGATCATAAAAAGCAATGGTTTCAGGCTGTGCCAGCCGTTGGGACACGAAATCCTGTTTCAAATTCGTACGGACGCGCACCGTAGCCTTGTGCGCAGGGATCTCCCCCGGAGCACGCTCCACAACGCCGGTAAGAAGCCAGTAACCATCTTCCAACTTAGCAGAGTTTGCGTCCTGCCGAAGCACCACGTCGCCCTGTGGATTGAAGTGGATGAAAACCGCGTTCATCAGCGTCATGCCGTTGTCGACAACGGTTTTCGCGCCAATGATGACATCATCGTCGCGGGCGATCTGGCGCAGCCACGGCACGGAGAGCCGGTTGTGATAGGACGGGTCGCCGCGCAGGTCCGCCTCGAGCGCATCCGCCTGCCGCTGGCCGGCTGCCGCGATCGGGTTAAGCACCAGCATTGTCAGCAGCCCGACGATAAACGCGCCGAAAATGAACGGCGCCATGAATTGCCAGACGGAAATGCCGGCGGCGCGGGCAATCACCAGTTCGTAGCGACGATTGAGCGCGATCAGCGTCGTCATGCCGACGAACAGCACGAGAAACGGCATCGTTTGCTGCAGGATGAGCGGCAGGCGGACGGCGGTCATCAGCAGCCCGATGGCGACGGTATAGCCGGGAAGGCCGGAGAGCCTGCCGGCATTTTCGCTGAAATCGGCGAGGAAGACGATGGCCGTCACGCCGACGAAGAACCAGCCGGTGGTGATGGCATAGCGGAGGAAGAAATAGCGGTTCAGGGTGCCGAAAATCATGCGTTGCCTCCGCTCGATTTCCCACCGGATGCCGGCATTTTCGCCTGCGCCCGCAGCCACCATCCGCTGATGCGATTGCGCAAGGTCGTTGGCATGGTCCGCTTCTTCGTGCGTGACAGCAGGAAGATGCAGATCAGGATCGAACCGATGTTGATTGCATAGAGAACGCCGATGAAATAGGGCGCGGCTTCGATCTGGTTGGCGGCATAGAAATCCGCCCAGCGCAGGCCGAATGAGATGGTAAGCGCCGACACCATCGGATGCAGGCGTGCCTCACGATGGGACCGGGCGTCGCCGGCAATGACGAGGGAGATCAGCGCGAAGATCGCCGGCAGCATCCAGTCCGTCAGGCGACGGTGAAGCTCGGCACGGTAGCCTGTCGGTTTCGCCTTGTAGTCGGCATCGTTCGGATCGGGATGCAGAAGGAATGGCAGGCTTCTGTCGCCGGAGCGAAGATTGGCCTGGCCACGGCTCTGGCTAAGATCCGAGAGGTCGAATGAATAGCTGTCGAACTTGATGACCGAGACGTTGCCGTCGACGGTTTTGCGGTGCACTTCGCCGTCATGCATCAGCAGCGACTTGCCGCTCGGATCGACGGCGCCTTCCTTGGCGTAATAGATAAGGTCGAAGGCCGGATCGCGGGAATCGGCGACGAACAGGCCCTTGAGGATACGCCCCGACATCCGCTGGGAGATCTCGACATAGAGGCCGTCTTCGATTCGGCGGAAGTTCTTTTCCTCGATGACCGTGGACAGAAGGTCGGCATAGGCGGCAGCGACCATGTCGCGCGCCGCGACACGCGCCTTTGGCTCAACCATATTGTCGACGGCAAAGGAGAAAATACTGACGGCGACGGCCAGAAGCATGATCGGGCGGATGATCACCATCCGGTTGGCACCCGCAGCCTCCATCACCGTCAATTCCGAATCGGTGTTCATGGCAGTTAGCGTCTGCGTGATGCCGATCACCAGGGCGAAAGGCAGCACGACGGGAATGATCGTTGGCAGGATGAGGGTGGCAAGCGTCGCAAACGACCCCATCGACTGGCCGCTGTCCGTCACCAGATTGATGCGCTGCAACACCTGAGTCGTCCAGATGATGGCAAGCACCGGCAGCAGCGCCACCAGAAACATCAAACCGACACGCCGGGTAATATAGGATTCAAGTAGTTTCATGCCGGCCCTTGATGCGACGCGTCTCCGAAAGCCCTCAGGCCTCGCAGTTCCAATTCCTCTACGCTGTTTGTTATTTTTTTGCGACAAGCGGCACGCGAAAATTTCGTTAATTTCTCGAAATATTTCCATGGTGTGTCGTTTGTGATCGGAGGTGGACGACAGCCGCTTTGCAGACCCGGCAACCACCCCCTTCGCGCTCCAGATTTCCCATGGATATAAAGTGTATGGGTGTGGGGCTTGCTACGACGGGTACGCGCAGTTTGCTGCGAACTAATGCAGGCTTTGTGGCCCTTAAGCTTGTATTCAATGGGGAAACCCTAAATGATCCCACATCAAAGACCCGGCATCGGGCACATCGTGGAGCTGACATGTCTGTGAAATTCGAAATCTCCTTTGCACCCTCGGCACGGCCGACGACGGGACTGGCTGTCCTCCTCCAAGGTATCGGCAGCGAGCGACCGGCCGGCGCGGAGCACGTCGATCCTGCTAACACCGTTGCCAAGGCAACCCGCATCGCCGGCTATTCTGCAAAGTCTCTGAAGACCCTCGATATCGTCGCGCCGGAAGGGTCCTCCGTCGAGAGGATCCTGGTGATAGGGACGGGCAAGCCGGCCGATACCACGCCGCATGACTGGTTGAAGCTCGGCGGCGTCGCTGCAGCGCGCATGAAGAAGGTCGAGACCGTGACGGTTTTCGTCGACAGCCCGGGTGCCGACGTCACCCCGCAGAATGCTGCCGATTTCGCGCTGGGCATGCTGATGCGCGCCTACAGCTTCGATACCTACAAGACCCGCAAGGGCGAAGACGACGAGAAGACCAGCAAGGCAATCAAGGTGACCATCGTCACTGCCAAGGCTGCGCAAGCCGATGTCCTGTTCGGCGATTCGGAAGCGATTGCGGCCGGCGTCAACCTCGCCCGAGACCTGGTCAACGAGCCGCCAAACGTCCTCGGTCCCGTCGAATTCGCCGCCAAGGCCAAGGAGTTGGAAAAGCTCGGCGTGACCGTCGAGATTCTCACCGAGCGCGACATGCGGACGCTTGGCATGGGCGCGCTGCTGGGCGTAGCCCAGGGGTCCGTCCGCCCGCCGCGTCTGGCAATCATGCAGTGGAACGGCGGCAAGCCCGGCGAGGCACCGATCGCCTTCATCGGCAAGGGCGTCGTCTTCGATACCGGCGGCATTTCCATCAAGCCATCGGCCGGGATGGAGGACATGAAGGGCGACATGGGCGGCGCCGCTGCCGTTATCGGCCTGATGCACACGCTGGCGGCACGCGGCGCCAAGGCCAATGTCGTCGGCGTCCTCGGCCTCGTTGAGAACATGCCCGACGGCAACGCCCAGCGCCCCGGCGACATCGTCACGTCCATGTCCGGCCAGACGATCGAGATCATCAATACAGATGCCGAAGGCCGTCTCGTTCTCGGCGATGCCATCTGGTACACAAACGACCGGTTCAAGCCGCAATTCATGGTCAATCTGGCGACGCTCACCGGCGCCATCGTCGTTGCCCTCGGCAGCCAGCATGCAGGCTTGTTTTCCAACGACAACACGCTTGCCGAACGCCTGACGGCCGCCGGTCTTGCCACCAATGAGCGCCTTTGGCGGATGCCGCTCGGCAAGGACTACGACAAGCTGATCGACAGCAAGTTCGCCGACATGAAAAACAGCGGCGGCCGCCAGGCCGGATCGATCACCGCCGCACAATTCATCAAGCGCTTCGTGAAGGACACTCCATGGGCCCATCTCGACATTGCAGCAACGGCCCTCGGCTCGCCGCTCGACGAGATCAACCAGTCCTGGGGTTCAGGCTTTGGCGTCCGCCTGCTCGACGAACTCGTGCGCCGGCACTACGAGCAGTGATCGGTAAAAACGAGATCGCCCGATGACCGAGGTGCTGTTCTATCATCTGACGGAATCAAAGCTCGAGGACGCCCTGCCGCCATTGCTCGACAAAAGCGTCGAGCGTGGCTGGCGGGTGGCGGTGCAAGGTCGCGACCCGGCTCGGCGCGACCTGCTCGACAGCCATTTGTGGACATTCCGCGAGGACAGTTTCCTTCCTCATGGCACCGATGCCGGCGAGGCGCCAGAACACCAGCCGGTGCTGCTGACGCTGTCGCCGGAAAATGTCAACGATGCCAAGGTCCGCTTCTTCGTCGACGGTGCCGAAGCTGAAGAGATCGACGTCTACGACCGCGTCGTCTTCATGTTTGACGGCTACGATCAGTCACAACTGGAAGGTGCCCGGGCCCAGTGGAAAAAGCTGAAAGCCGAGGGCCACAAGCTCACCTACTGGCAGCAGACCCAGGAAGGTCGCTGGGAAAAGAAGGCCTGACCTGAAGATTTAGGTAGTCGAGGCGAGGGGTCACCCGTTCCCGACTACCTTGTCGATGAAAGCTTTCTTCGCGTCCGTATAGGCGGCGCGGTCCCCGGAAAATTTGGCTGCAAGAGAAATCTTAAGATCTTCATACTCAGACGCCAGGGCGGCATTCGTGCGGAGTTTGTCGCGAAACAGCAGGTTTCGCCTCCAATGAAAACCTTGATGTTCTACAATATGCACGAGATGGGTGCGCGTCTGCTGCTTGATACCACGTCCGAAAATATGGTCATCCGGAACGATATCTGCGCCGGCATAATCGTAGCCAATGGATTGCATCGGCTTGATACAGTCACTACCGTCTTCGAAACGACGGATGCCGACGATGATATCGATAACGGGCTTCGCCCTGATGCCCGGTATCGAAGTGCTTCCGAAGTGCTGGATATCGATCGCAAGTGCACCCAGTACAAGCCGGATGCATTCGGCTTCCTCGGCGTAGGCCTTAGGCCATCGGTCGTCGGGCTCCGCGAGCACGACGAGCTTATGTTTGACGCCAAGACCGTAGGCTGATTCTTCATTCCGCTGCATTTTCGACCCCGGAATTAATGCGAACACTACCTCTTATTCAAGCGCCTTCGCACGCATCTGGAACCCGCAGATCAATCGTGGAACGCTTCCACGAACTTGCGCTTGCCGAGCATGAAGGCGTCGGCGACGTGGCGGAGGGGGGCGAGATCGACGTCCGATGTGCCGGCCTTGACGATTTCGGCGAAGCGGCGGTACAGCGACGGGTATTCCGCCTCCGGTTCGGCGAGCTTCAGTTCTTCGTCGACGAAAAGCTTGGCGCCGCCATCGGCCAGCCGCATCGTGCCGGCCTCCGTCTCGACGATGATATCCCAGCTCTGCTTGCCAGTCTGGCGCCAGTCGAATTCAGCGTGCACGGGCACTCCGGTGGCATCCTTGAAGTGCAGGTCGGCAGCGATGGGTGCATCGCGGTTTTCCGGGAACTCCAGGGTTGCGCCGGTGAGGAAGATGGCGCGAGGCAGGATGTGGGTGACGATCGACAGGGCGTTGATGCCGGGATCGAACACGCCGAGGCCGCCGGCCTGCCAGATCCAGTCCTGGTTCGGATGCCAGTGGCGCACGTCTTCCTTCCAGATGACATGCATGCTCTTGATCGTCGTCGCGGCAAGAAAGTCCTTTGCGGCCTCGACGCCCGGTGCGTAGCGCGAATGCCAGCTTGCAAACAACGACACGCCCTTGGCCTTCGCCAGCGCTTCGAGGTCGTGGACTTCGCTCAGTGTCGCGCCCGGTGGCTTCTCGAGAAACACGTGCTTGCCCGCCGTCAGCGCCTTGTAGGCGGCCTCATAGCGGTATTGCGGCGGCATGCACAGCGACACGGCGTTCATCGCAGGAACAGTGGCAATCATCTCGTCGATGGTCGTGAAACTCTGGATGCCGTCGACAGTGCCGTTGCGGCTGGCTGTGGCGATCAGGTTGTAGTCCGCATTGGCCGCGATCGACGGCAGATGCTGGTCGCGGACGATCTTGCCGACGCCGACGATGCCGAGCTGGATGGGGGCGGAGGGATTGGAAGACATGGGCTTGCTCGCGTTCCGGTGTTTCACTCAAAAGTATGATTATTTTTGAGGTGTTTGTATCAGAATGCGGGCCGCGAGCAAGGCCGGGCTTGGTGCGAGTGGCGGCTTAACGGCTCATTTTCAGATCGGCCATGGCAATGACGTTGCCCGGTGCCGCGTCACGCCCGTAGCGAAGCGTGACCACCTTGTAGCCCTCCTTCTCAAGTCTGTTGAGCAGGCCCGGCAGCATGATCGCAGTACGTTGGTGGATATCGTGCATCAGGATGATGCCGCGACCGCGCCGATGCAGCTCCTCCATGGTACGCTCGAGGACGATAGCCGGCTTGACGGTGAAATAATCCTTGCTGTCGATATCGACATCCATGACGATCATGTCGCGCTGGGCAATCGCCGAGCGCAGGCTTTTCGTGTCGGCGAGATAGGGGAAGCGGAAGAAGTTGACATCGGTACCGATGGCCTTCGAGACGGCATTCTCGCCTTTGACGACCTCGGCTATGGCCATGTCGAAGCTCATCCTGGCGAGATCCGGATGGCGGTAGGTATGGCTGCCGATGGCATTGCCGTCGTCGAGAACCTTGCGGGCAATCGCTGGATGGGCGGCGGCCATTTCTCCGACCATCATGAAGGCACCCTTGACGCCGAACTGGTCGAGTGTCGCAAGGATTTTCTCGGTCTTTCCCGGCATCGGGCCATCGTCGAAGGTGAGGATTACTTCCTTGTCGGCAAGCTTGAGGTCGTGCAGGGACGAGACCGTCAGTGTCCGACCGGCAAGATGGTGCCAGTAGCCTCCCCAGGCGGTCGGCTCCATGGCAATGGGATCGTGGGCCTTGAGCGGTGCAGTGACAGTAGCGCCCGGCGCGTAGGAGGTTTTCAGCGACATCTCTGTCGTCGGTTTTGTCGCGCAGCCGGCGAGCATCAGGCTGGCCAGAAGGCCGGCGACAACGGGACGTGAGAACATGGGAATCGCTCAATCAAGGGAGGAATATTGAGACGATATTTTCTGATTATGGTTAACGAGGTGTTGACGAAGGCGGTTCGCCCGCAGATGCCGTCGTGGTCCCGGCGCGCATGTTGGCGACTGTTGCCGATCGGCATCAACGTTGGGTTGATCGCGCGACCGTGAGCCGAGCAATCCGTCCTTTAGACAGGGGACGGAGGCGGGAAAGCAAACAGGCTAAATGAAGGTTGCGCCTGCTTGCCTGGAGGAAATGCGACGCTGGCGGTCACCCCGCCATCGCTGCCTCGTATTCGTCCGAGAGCAACATCCACTGCTCTTCGCTCTTGGCGATCTTGGCCATCAGGTCGGCGCGTTCCTTGACCTTGGCTGCGGCCTTGTCAGGAAACTTGTCGTAGATCTCCTGGTCTTCCAGTTCGCGGTCGAGAGCCTGAATCTGCTTCTGCAGTTTCTGCGTCAAAGCCTCGACATCGTTGATCTTTTTCTTCAGCGGTGCGTTGGCGGCGCGCTTGTCGGCGTTGGCCTTGCGCTGCTCGGCCTTGTTGGCCTTGTCTTCCGGGCTCTTCTTGCCGCCCTTGCCGCCGCGCGATGCAGCAACGATGGTGTTGCGGTAATCCTCGAGGTCGCCGTCATAGTTCATGACGGTGCCGTCCTTGACGAGCCACAGCCTGTCGGCGGTGGCTTCGATCAGATGGCGGTCATGCGAGATCAGGATGACGGCGCCGGAATATTCGTTCAGCGCCTGGATCAGCGCGTTGCGGCTGTCGATATCGAGATGGTTGGTCGGTTCGTCGAGGATCAGCAGGTTCGGCGCGTCGAAGGCGGCAAGCCCCATCAGCAGGCGTGCCTTTTCGCCACCCGACAGATCCTTCGCTGCGGTTTCCATCTTGGCGGTCGCAAGCCCCATCTGGGCAACGCGCGCCCGCACCTTGCCTTCGGTGGCGCCTGGCATGCGGCGACGCACGTGCTCGACGGCCGTCTGCTCGGGAATGAGGTCGTCCAGCTGATGCTGGGCAAAGAAGCCGATCTTCAGGCCGGATGCGGTCTTGACCGAACCCGGTGAGCCAGGAAGACGGCCGGAGATGAATTTGGCAAATGTTGACTTGCCGTTGCCGTTCGAGCCGAGCAGCGCGATGCGGTCGTCGGTGTCGATGCGCAGGGTCAGGTGCTGCAGGATCGGCTTGCCCGGCGCATAGCCTACGGAGCCGCTCTCGATGGCGATGATCGGGGAGGCGGCTTCCTTCTCGGGATCGGGGAACTTGAAGCCCTGGACATTGTCCTCGATGACCGACGAGACGGTGCCCATGCGCTCCAGCGCCTTGACGCGGCTCTGCGCCTGGCGGGCCTTGGAGGCCTTGGCTTTGAAGCGGTCGATGAAGGACTGCAGATGCTTGCGCGCCGCATCGTTCTTGACCTTGGCCTTCGTCTGCAACTCGTTGGCTTCAGCGCGCTGGCGCTCGAACTGGTCGTAGGAGCCGCGATAGAAGGTCAGCTTCTGCTGGTCGAGATGGACGATGGCGTTGACTGCGGTGTTGAGCAGGTCGCGGTCATGGCTGATGATGATCACGGTGTGCGGATAGCGGCTGATATAGTCTTCCAGCCACAGCGTGCCTTCAAGGTCGAGATAGTTGGTCGGCTCGTCCAGCAGCAGCAGGTCTGGCTCGGAAAACAGCACGGCGGCAAGCGCCACGCGCATCCGCCAGCCGCCGGAAAAGCTCGAGGCCGGACGCAGCTGCGCCTCGGCATCGAAGCCGAGACCTGCAAGGATGCTCGCTGCCCGCGATTCCGCCGAATGGGCGCCGATGTCGGCCAGCCGCATGTGGATTTCGCCGATGCGATTAGGATCGGTCGCGGTCTCGGCTTCGGCCAGCAGCGCCTCGCGCTCCTTGTCCGCCTTCAGCACGATTTCCAGCAGGGGCTCTTCCGTACCCGGCGCTTCCTGCGCGACCTGGCCGATGCGGGCATTCTTCGGAATGGAGACGTTGCCCGTCTCGCTTTCCATGTCACCGGTAATGATCTTGAAGAGCGTCGACTTGCCTGCACCGTTCTTGCCGACGAAGCCGGCCTTTATGCCGGCCGGCAGCGCGATGCTTGCCTGGTCGATGAGAAGGCGCCCTGCGATGCGGGCGGAAATGTTGTTGAGCGTGATCATGGGGCGGTTTTGACCGAACTTGCCCTTGAAGGCAAGAGTGTGCGCTGCAATACGGTTCGCGCGACGGCAAACAGTCCGCCGAAGGTTTAAGGGCGCGCGTCGTGGCTGAACAGCTGTATCGGATGGCGGCGGTTGGCTTGCGCGCTGGCAAGTGCCGCCTCGGCGTGGGCCATGAGTTGGGCTGCCGATGGAGCGTCGGTGCTGAGCGCAATGCCGGCAGAGATACTGAGCCGGCCCGGATCGCTTTTGTCAGAGGTTGCATAGACCAGCGTTTCCTCGACTGATGTCCGAAGCCTTGCAGCGATTGCCCGAGCGCCCTCGGTATTCACGTCTGTCACCAGGAAGCAGAAGTCGTCGCCTGTCATGCGAACGACGAGATCGTTCTTCTTGATGCTCTTGCGGAAAAGCCCGCCCAGCTTCTTCAGCAGGTGATTGGCGGCCTGCGGTCCGAACTTGCCGTTGAATGCCCCGAAATCGTCGATGTCTACCATGATCAGCGCAATCCCCTGGGCGCTGTCTTCGTCGTACAACTCTATCAGCCGGTTGATGAGGGCAATCTGGTTGGGCAGCCCGGTGATGCGGT
Source organism: Rhizobium sp. rho-13.1 (assembly GCF_007000305.1). Lineage (NCBI taxonomy): Bacteria > Pseudomonadati > Pseudomonadota > Alphaproteobacteria > Hyphomicrobiales > Rhizobiaceae > Rhizobium > Rhizobium sp. rho-13.1. Next base: position 168,896 of record NZ_SCFL01000005.1, read on the forward strand.
CGGTGGCAACGGCGGTGCGGATTGCCGCGTTGCCCTTTTCCAGCGTGGCGATCCTGTCCATCTGGTCAGTCAACTTTTCCGTCAGCCCGGTCTCGTAGATCATCAGGTTGGTCAGCGAGGCGTTGAGGAAATCCATCTCGGCGGAAAATGCAGCAAGGCTCTGCATCGGGTCTTCGTTGACAGACTGTGTGATCGTTTCGACGGCTTGAACGAAACTCTGCTTGTGCCTCAGGCCCTCGGCCAGTTGCCCGGCGACGTCGCGCAGCATCCGTGCTGTCTCTGACTGGGTATTCTCGGCGACCAGTCCGCAATGGCTGACAAGGCGGTACCTGAGGCCGATCTCGTCGAGCATGGCCTGCGAAGGGTGGCTGCCGAGAAGAGCGATCTCGTTCGATAGGCTGCGGTCGGCGCCGAACAGTGCCTCATGGAAAAGCTGGTAGTTGCGCGGCAACCCGCGGACCTTGAACTTGGCCATGGCGTGGCCAACCTTCTGGAGGTCGACCGGACCGAGCATCGAATTGGCCGAAGTCGCAGCAGCGCCTGGCGTTGGGTGTTTCATCGCTCTGTCCTGCTTGAGGTCGTCCTGCGCCTGGCCGTTTGGGTAATCGCTCTCGATTTGCGGCCTGCCGGGTTAAAACGGCTTTAAGGTAGCCCGGTATGGCGCCGTTTTTCGATAGTATCGGCTGGCGGGGTTAACGGGCGGTTGCAGCCAGGCGACTGTGACGGTCCCGTGAAATTGCCGCATCCCCCTTGTTTTCAGGCGGGCAGGCGGGTAAAGACCGCCAACTTTTGCCGCAAAACGAAGGATTTGAACCATGGCCACTGAACGCACCTTTTCGATGATCAAGCCTGATGCAACCAAGCGCAACCTGACCGGCGCGATCACCAAGATTCTCGAAGATGCCGGCCTCAAGGTCGTTGCTTCCAAGCGCGTCTGGATGAGCAAGCGCGAAGCCGAAGGCTTTTACGCCGTGCACAAGGAGCGGCCTTTCTTCGGCGAACTCGTTGACTCCATGACATCTGGCCCGACGGTCGTTCAGGTTCTCGAAGGCGAAGGCGCCATCCTCAAGAACCGCGAAGTCATGGGCGCAACCAACCCGGCTAACGCTGCCGAAGGCACGATCCGCAAGCTGCACGCCCTGTCGATCGGCGAGAACTCGGTTCACGGTTCGGACGCTCCCGAAACCGCTGCCGAGGAAATCGCTTACTGGTTCTCCGGCACCGAAATCGTCGGCTGAATCAAGCTCTCGGCATCTTTGCCGAAGCCATTGAACTAACTTGTCAAAGCCGGGTCGTTCGCGTCCCGGCTTTTTCGTGGCTGCGATCAGCCGGCGGCGCATTTTTCCGGCGAGAAATCGATGCTGCCGTCGGGCTTTACCAACTCGGGATTGACGCTATAGCCCGGCCCGACGACCAGCGGCCTTGCTGTCAGCACCGATTGGTCGACATCCGATATGACCTGCGTCTTGATGGTCTGGAATGTCCGGCCGTCGCCGTCCACCAGCCGGATGTTGACGGCATAGGGCCGATCCTTGCGGACGCAATGGACGGCTGGGCTTTGCAGCGTGATCTTGTCCCAGAGCGGAAATATCTTTTCCTTCACCACCAGCGGCTCGCCACCCATCGGGTTTTCGAATTCGGCAATGGCAAAGCTGCCATCCGGCATCGGCGCCTTCAGCGCAAGATTGACGAGGTAGGTCGCAGTTGAGACGCGGTAGTTGAAGACGAAGTACCGGCCGTTCAACTCGGTCGGACCGTCGCTGTCCTGCCGCTGGCAACCGCCCAGCGTCAAGAGGGCCATGGTGACTGCGAATATCTCTCTGGTTCTCATGACGGCACCTCCTGCTTCTTGCGCCTGTAGTGCCGGCTTGCCTTTACCCGGTTGCCGCAGACGGCCATGTCGCACCAGCTGCGGCTACGGTTCTTGCTGCGGTCGACAAACAGCCAGCCGCAATTGCCGCAGATCTTCATGCGGTCCTGTTCCGGGTTCGCGAGCAGCCGCAGCGTCGAATGTACGGTCGCGCTGGCAAGACTGTCAGGCGTGGTGGCACCGCGCAAACATGTTGCCATGGCCGCGAGCAGATCGGCCAGCAAAGCATCCGATGTCGTGCCCAGCACCACCGCCCGGAAGTAGCCGTCGATCGCTTCCCTCAGATGCAGGAATGCAGGCGCCTCGGAGGATTTCAGTGGCTTGATATCGCCGAACAATGCCCGTTCGGCGCAGAACTGCATTGCCGCAGGCGCAAAGTCTTCGAGATGTTCCGGTGTCGCAAAACGGTCGATGCTGCGTGTTGCGTCGTGTCGCAGGATGACGCTGTTGGCGACATCGAGCGCAAGGCCGCCACCGGAAAAGCGATGAGGGGTCCAGGAAAAGCTCATGCCGCAAATAATAACTGGTAAAACCTATTTTGCCAGTTATTATTTCAGCCGTGGGGAGGGGTGGCATGGCCTATCTGTTGCAGCAACTGGCGAACGCTGTGCCGCTCGCAGCACTCTACGCCGCCCTGGCTTTCGGCTATGCCATTGCCTTCGGTGTCACCAGGCGGCCCGATATCACCTATGGCGCGCTGTTTGCCTTTGCTGGCCAGATGCTGCTGCTGTTCAGCGATGTCGGCTACAACCGGCTCATCCTCGTGCTACCCGCAGCACTGGCATTCGGAGCAGTGCTCGCCTTCGTCTACACGCTCGGCGCGGGTCTGCTCATTGGTCGCTCCGTCATCCAGCCACTGGCAAAGACATCGCCGAACACGGTGATCGTCGCCGCCTTCGGTGTCCTGATCGTGCTGATGGAAACCGCGTCGCTGGCGATGGGCAGCCGGCCGCGCTGGCTGCCGCCGTTCCTCAATGCGCCGGTGGTGCTCTGGAACGACATCAGCTTCCCGGTGACGCTGACGGAAATCCAGCTGCTGGACACGGCCCTCATGTCAGCGATCGTCCTCGGCGGCGCGGCGGTGCTGCGCTACACCGCCTGGGGGCGCATCTGGCGCGCCGTAAATGAGGAGCCGCTCGCCGCCCAACTTTGCGGCCTGTCGACCAGCCGGGTCTTCCTCACAGCCTATGGCAGCGCAACCCTGATTGCCACGGTCTGCGGGTTGCTGTCGACATCCTACTACGGCACCATGGATTTCGGCGCCGGGATGATGTTTGGATTGAAGGTGCTGTTGATTGCTTCGGTCGGCGGCTACGGCAATCCGCTGAAATCGGCGGGCGGCGCAGCGGCACTGGCGTTTGCGGAGACGCTGTGGAGCGCCTACGGGCCGCTGCTCTGGCGCGATCTCATGGTGTTCACACTGCTGGTTGTTTTGCTGGTCATCAGCCGGCGGGAGCGGGTCATTCCCTGAGCGTCACCTGTCTGCGGTCCATCTCGTCCGCGCCGCATCGTCCGCATCGCGGGCCGCCACCCAGTCTCCGGCCTTGCCGTCGGCAGCATGTTCTTTTTTCCAGAAGGGGGCCGCCGTCTTCAGGAAATCCATGACGAAATTGGCGCCGTCGAAGGCGGCCTGCCGATGGCTCGAGGCGGCAATGACGAGCACGATGTTTTCGCCGGGGAGGATGCGGCCGAAGCGGTGGATGGCCGTCAGGCCGCGCAGTTCGAAGCGTTCAATGGCAGCGGTGGCGATTCTCTCCATCTCGGCCTCGGCCATGCCAGGATAATGTTCGAGTTCCAGCGCCGCGAGACTGGCACCTTCGTCCCGGCAGAGGCCAGAGAAGGTGACGACCGCGCCGATCTCGTGGCGTCCTCGCGACAGCTTCGCCACCTCCGCCTGCAGGTCGAAATCCTCACGCTGGACGCGGATCGTTGGCAGAATGGGAAGAACGTCGGCCATCCCCGTCAGCCGCCTGTCATCGGCGGAAACAAAGCAATCTCCCGCGCGCCGACGATGCTCTCGTCATGCTCGACATGTTCCATATTCACGGCAATTCGGATGGCATCCGGAAATTCCAATGCCATCTCGTACTCTTCGCCCAGCGTCTTCAAATGATTGAGGAGATCGGCACCGGTAATCACATCGGCGGGAAGAACCAGTTCGTCCTCGCCCCGGCCGATCCGTTCGCGCACCCAGGCGAAATAGACGAGTTTGGTCATCCCTCGTCGTCCACGATGTGCTTCAGACCGACGCGGAAATAGTCGTAGCCGGAATAGATCGTCAGGATCGCCGAAATCCACAACAGCGCGATGCCTATCTGAGTCGTGTGCGGGAGGATTTCTTCGCCGGCGGGGCCCGCCAGCAGAAAGGCGATGGCCACCATCTGCGCCGTCGTCTTCCATTTGGCGATACGCGTCACCGGCACGCTGATGCTGACCTTCAACTGCGCCAGATATTCACGCAGTCCCGACACCAGAATTTCGCGGCAGAGGATGATGATCGCCGCCCACAGCGACCAGCCGGCAATCGTCTGGTCGGCTGCGACCAGTAACAGGATCGAGGCGATCAGCAGCTTGTCGGCGATGGGATCGAGCATGCGGCCGATATTCGATGTCTGGTTCCAGATCCGCGCCAGATAACCATCCAGGAAATCGGTGATCGAGGCGATGATGAAGATCCATAGCGCGACCCAGCGCGCCGTGTTGCTGATCGAAAGCTTTCCCTCGACGAAAAAGCAGATGACGATGAGCGGCACCGCCAGGATGCGTCCGTAGGTGAGGAGATTCGGAATGTTATATGCGCGCGATGCCATGAAAATCGTTTCGTTTGGAGCGTCCGGGTAGAATGACGGTCATTGCTCTATAGCGTCAATATTGTTTCAGTTTTTCCGCCGTCATTGCGTAGAATTTGCGACCTGCCGCTTTTATTTCGCGGCGTCGTCGTGAAAGTGATTGTAGACGAGCTTCGCCACGGTCTCTGAAATCCCCTCGACGGCGAGCAGGTCGGTGTATCCTGCCCGCGACACGGCCTTTGCGGTTCCGAAGTGCTGCAGCAATGCGCGTTTACGCGAAGGTCCGATACCGCCGATCTCGTCGAGCGGATTCTTGACGAACTCCTTCTTGCGGCGTGCCCGGTGCGATCCGATCGCAAACCGGTGCGCCTCGTCGCGCAGGCGCTGGATGAAATAGAGAACCGGGTCGCGCGGTGGGAGGGTGAAGTTATCGCCGGACGGCGGAAAGAATCGCTCTCTGCCCGCCTCGCGGTCGACGCCCTTGGCAACACCGATGGCAATGACGCTGTCCGTGATGCCGAGTTCGTCGAGGATGGCGCGCACCGCCGTCATCTGTCCCTGGCCGCCGTCGATCAGGATGACGTCGGGCCAGGCTGGGAAGGGCAGGTCGGCCGCATCCTCGCTGATCGCCTTGGTCCGGTCCGGCAGGCCTTCCTCTTTCAACAGGCGCGAAAAACGCCGCATCATCACTTCGCGCATCATGCCGAAATCGTCGCCGGGGGTGATCTCCGTCGATTTGATGTTGAACTTGCGGTACTGGCTTTTGACAAAACCTTCCGGTCCGGCGACGACCATGCCGCCGACGGCATTGGTGCCCATGATGTGCGAGTTGTCGTAGATCTCGATGCGCTGCGGCACATAGGGCAGCTTGAATGTTTCCTTGAAGCCTTCGAGCAGCCGCGACTGCGAGGCGGTCTCGGCCAGCTTGCGACCGTGCGCCTCGCGGGCATTGCCGACGACGTGGTCGACCAGGTCCTTCTTCTCGCCGCGCTGCGGCACCAGAATGGCGATCTTGTAACCGGCCTTTTCCGACAGCGCGGCTGCCAGAAGCTCGATTTCCTCGACGGTCTCCGACAGCAGGATCTGGCGCGGCACCGGCTTGTCGTCGTAAAATTGCGCGAGGAACGAATTCAGTACCTCGGCGCCTGACAGAGACGGATCGGCGCGCGGAAAATAGGCCCGGTTGCCCCAGTTCTGGCCGGTGCGGAAGAAGAACACCTGGATGCAGGATATGCCGCCCTCGTGGTGGATGGCGAAGATGTCCGCTTCCTCGACGCCGGCCGGGTTTATGCCCTGATGGCTCTGCACATGCGACAAAGCCGAAAGCCGGTCGCGATAGACGGCTGCACTTTCGAAATCGAGGTTCTCGGCCGCCAAGTTCATCGCATCGGCAATATGCGATTTGACGTTCTGGCTTTTGCCCGAGAGAAAATCCTTGGCTTCCTGCACCAGTTCGCCATAGCCGTCGTCGCTGACTTCGTGGGTGCAGGGAGCGGAACAGCGCTTGATCTGGTGCAGCAGGCAGGGCCGGGTGCGCGTCTCGAAGACGCTGTCCGTACAGGTGCGGATCAGAAAGGCCCGCTGCAGCGAGTTGATCGTCCGCCCCACGGCGCTGGCTGAGGCAAAGGGGCCGAAATAGGCGCCCTTTCGGCTGCGCGCGCCACGATGCTTGAAAATCGCCGGTGCCCGATGATCACCGGTAATAAGGATATACGGAAAGGATTTGTCGTCGCGCAGCAGCACGTTGTAGCGGGGGCGCAGCCGCTTGATGAGGTTGGCTTCCAGCAGCAGCGCTTCTGTTTCGGTGCGGGTCGTAACGAACTCCATGTTCGCCGTCTCGCGGATCATCTTGGCGATGCGGTTCGAGTGGCCACGACCGAGAGCGTAGTTGCTGACGCGCTTCTTCAGGCTGCGGGCCTTGCCGACATAAAGCACGTCGCCCGCCTCGTTGAACATGCGATAGACGCCCGGGGCATTCGGCAGCCGCTTGACGAACTCGCCGATGAGCTCGGCGCCCTTCAGCCCGGTCTCGTTCTTTCCGCCTTCGTTCCAGTCGACGGCCACCGTCAGGGCAGGGACGGCGATGCCGCCGCCCTCGACCTCGATGTCATCGTCGGTATCGTCCGATTCGTCGTAGAGAACGCCGCCCTCGGGCAGCTTTCTGGCATTCATTCAGCGGTCTCCGGCACGTCGGGCGTCTCCCAGGCCAGGTGCTGGCCTCCATCCAGGGCAATCATTTGGCCCGTGATCGAAGGCGTGTCAAAAAGAAAGCGGACCGTCCGGCCGAATTCGTCGAGCCCCGGGCCTGCCTTCAGCAACAGCCCGTCGATCTGCGCCTGGAAATCCTCCGGCGCCTGCCGGCTGCTGGCGAGCGTCGGGCCCGGCCCGATTGCGTTGACCCTGATTCGCGGCGCAAAAGACTGGGCGAGGGTTTGAGTGGCCGTCCAGAGAGCCGCCTTGGAAAGCGTGTAGGAATAGAAACGCGGATTGAGAGCCCAGACCCGCTGGTCGATGATGTTGACGATCAAGCCGGGTACGCTGTCCGGGAGTTGTCGGGCAAATTCAGCCGCCAGGATGGAGGGTGCCCGCACATGGACGGCGAAATGCGCCTCAAACGCCTCCGCATCGAAAGCGTCTGCCGTGTCCGAGCGGAAGGTCGAGGCATTGTTGATCAGCAGATCCAGTGGCCCGAGAGCCGAAACCGTCCGTTCGACAAGGGTCGAGACCTCGAAATTATTTTGAAGGTCGGCCTTGACGGCAATTGCCTTGATGCCGTCAAGCCTCAATTCCGCCGCCAGGGCTTCCGCCTCGACCATCGATGTATCTGCGTGAATTGCAATATTGAATCCGTTAGACGCGAGATCCCGGGCCATTGCACTGCCTATCCGGCGGGATGCGCCGGTGATCAGCGCGGTTCGGAGTTTGTTATCGGTCAAAATGTCGCCTTTTCACTGCGTTGGTCGGATTAGCACTTATATAGGGAGCCGATAGACCATAGGAAGCCACTCCGATGCAGGGGCAGGGGAGACAAATCTTCTATGTAGATCTTGAGATATATTTGAATAAAATTAAGTATAGTCTCTTTAATAATTTGTTATGGTTAACGATTGTCCTGTGGCGTTAAAGCAACATCGAATTTCAGCCATTCGGTTGCCACAATGATTTCACAATTTAGCTCTTCCAAATCCGCAATTGCATTCCAATTTACAGTCATCCGGGAGGGAATATCCAGGAATTGCTCGGACCGTTCGAACGCCAGGACAGTAGGCGACGGAACGAGATTATTAGGAGAATAAAAGTATGCGTAACATCATCACGACCCTCATGGCTTCGGCTTTCGTTATCGGTGGTTTCTCGGCTGCAATGGCTGCCGACGCTGTCGAACAGATTCCTCAGCCTCCCGTCGCTCAGGACGCTCCCCAGGTCAGCAACTGGGCCGGCTTCTACCTCGGCGCGGCTGGCACCTACAACATGGGCAAGATCAAGGGCCAGGGCGGCAGCGCTGACGCTTTTGGCGGCCAGGTCTACTCGGGCTACAACTGGCAGGACGGCCAGATCGTATACGGTATCGAAGGTGACGTAGGTTACTCCGGCGCCGACAGCACGAAGAACGGCATCACAGGCAAGAACGAAACCAACGGTTCGGTTCGCGCTCGCCTCGGCTACGACTTCAACCCCTTCATGCTGTACGGCACGGCCGGTGTTGCTGCTGGCCAGAACAAGATGTCTGACGACACTTCTTCTGACAAGAAGACGGCTGTTGGCTGGACGGTTGGTGCTGGTGCCGAAACGATGGTCACCAACAACATCTCTGCCCGCCTCGAATATCGCTACACCGACTACGGCAAGAAGAACTTCGATCTCGACTCCGGCAGCGTATCGCGCGGCTACGACGAAAATAGCGTCAAGGTCGGTATCGGCTACAAGTTCTAAGACTTGGTCTGATGTTACGGAAGAAGCCGGGTTCGTCCCGGCTTTTTTCGTTTCTAGGCCTGTAGAAAGGCGAGGTCGGCAACGAAACCCTGCCGTTTGCTATCGCACCAGCCAATCTTGACCGGAGCGGCGGCGTCAAAGCCTCCTACTGCGGCTTCAGTTCCGGAAATGCCGGAAAGCGCTTTTCGAAGTCTCGCAGCCAATAGACCAGTGCCTTGTGATCGTCTTCCCACTCGCCGGCGAATCGCAGTTGTAGGTAACCCAGCATTGCCGCCATGGCAAAATGGCCGCCGTTCAGCTTGCGACCGATCTTCGGCGTGTCTTCGTTGAGGTAGGTAAGCGCTCGCTGGGCCTTGGCCCACTGGCGGTCGATCCACGGCTGGAACACCTTCTCTTCCGTGCGGAACCGCCGCTCGTAGATGATCGACAGCAGGCAGTCGCATGTGCCGTCGCAAAGAGCCTCGAGGACATCGGCCTTGGTGCGCTTGGTCTGGCTGCCGGGATAAAGCCGCTTGCCTTCCATGCGGCCGAAATAATGGTTGATGCCACGGCTGTCGAAAACGGAAAGACCGTCGTCGGTAATCAGTGTGGGAATTTTACCGAGCGGGTTGTTGTCGAGGAGAATTGCAGGCCCGGCATTGGTGTCGACGCTGATTTCTGTAAGCTTGATATCGAGATAGCGTGCCGCCATCCTGACCTTGGACGAGTACGGCGATGTCGACGAGCAGAGAAGCTTCATGGTTGTCTTTCCAAAACGGGAAGGGGAACTCTCAGATGTCTTCGTTGGCATCGGGCTTGCGGCTCGGTTGCTCGCCGCGCAGCCAGAAGGCCCGGTTTGAGGAGAAACGGTCCTGCGCAAGGATATCCTTCAACACCGGCAGCAGGGCGTGCAACTCGTCCTTGAGCGTGAAGGGCGGATTGACGATGATCAGGCCGGAGCCTGACAATCCGGTGAAATCGCGTTCGGTGCGCACCGCAAGTTCGGCACACAGCATCTTCGGGATCTCGAGCGCCTGAAGCGCCTCGTGAAACGCCTTGATCGGCGCATCCTTCTTCAGCGGATACCATAGGCAATAGGTGCCGCCCGGAAAGCGGCGATAGGCGCGCGCCAGTCCGTCGACCAGCCGGTCATATTCGCCTTCGATTTCGAATGGCGGGTCGACCAGCACGATGCCGCGCTTTTCCTTCGGCGGCAGGTGGGCGCCGAGCGCCAGCCAACCGTCGAGTTCCGTCACGCGCACCTGGTGGTCGCCCTCGAACAGCCGGTGCAGCCGGCTCGCATCTTCCGGGTGCAGTTCCATCGCCGACAGGCGGTCCTGCGGCCGGAACAGCAGGCTCGCCAGCTTCGGCGAGCCGGGATAGAATTGCAGGCCACCGTCAGGATTGAGCGCATTGACGGCGGTGAGATAGGGCTCGAGCAGTTCCGCTGCCTGCGCTGGCAGGTCCGCGGCCATAACCCGGCCGATGCCATCCAGCCATTCGCCGGTCTTCTGGGCTTCCTCCGACGACAAATCGTAAACGCCGATACCGGCATGAGTGTCGAGCAGCCGGAAGGCCTTGTCTTTCGTCTGCATGTAGCGGACAAGCCGAGCCAGGACCGCGTGCTTGAAGACATCGGCGAAATTGCCCGCATGGTAGATGTGCCGATAATTCATTTTCGGTGATGCCTGCATGAAATGTTGCGATGCACCGGTTTTGCTCTTTTTGCCGGCCTCGCCTTGAAATATACAGTTGCGATGAACATTGCGACCCCCATTCCGGCAAAAGCGAGAATCGGCCACACGGCCTGTCCGCACGACTGTCCGTCCACTTGCGCCCTCGACATCGAGATTTCCGAGGACGGCCGCATCGGCCGCGTTCGCGGGGCCGGCGATCATTCCTATACCGCAGGCGTCATCTGCGCCAAGGTCGCCCGATATGCCGAGCGGCTGTACCATCCCGATCGGCTGATGAAGCCTGTCCGGCGCTTGGGCGCTAAGGGCGAAGGGCGATGGGGAGACATTTCCTGGGACGACGCGCTGGATGAGATCGCCAACGCCTTCGTCAAGGCAGAGGCGAAGGACGGAAGCGAAGCCATCTGGCCTTATTTCTACGCCGGCACGATGGGCTGGGTGCAGCGCGACTCGATCGAGCGTTTGCGCCACGCGAAGCGCTATTCCGGGTTCTTCTCGTCGATCTGCACCAACCCGGCCTGGACCGGCTTCACCATGGCGACCGGCGTGTTGCGCGGTCCCGACCCGCGCGAGATGGGGCGTACCGATTGCGTGGTCATCTGGGGCACCAATGCTGTCGTCACCCAGGTCAATGTCATGACCCACGCGATCAAGTCGCGCAAGGAACGTGGCGCCAAGATCGTCGTCATCGATATCTACGACAATCCGACGATGAAGCAGGCCGATCTTGCGCTGATCGTCAGGCCCGGCACCGACGCAGCCCTTGCGTGCGCGGTCATGCATATCGCCTTCCGTGACGGCTATGCCGACCGCGCCTATATGGCGAAATACGCGGACGATCCGGCGGGCCTCGAGGCACATCTGAAGACCCGCACCCCGGCATGGGCCGCCGACATCACCGGTCTGACGGTCGAGGAGATCGAGGCTTTCGGTGCGCTCGTCGGCCGCACGAAGAAGTCCTATTTCCGCCTCGGCTACGGCTTTACCCGCCAGCGCAATGGCGCCATCGCCATGCATGCGGCAGCTTCGATCGCCACCGTACTCGGCTCTTGGCGATACGAGGGCGGCGGCGCCTTCCATTCCAACAGCGATATCTTCCAGATGAGCAGCGCCGAACTGACCGGCCGCGCCATGAAGGACGAGGATATCCGGATGATCGATCAGTCGCAGATCGGCCGGGCGCTGACGGGCGATGCCGAAGCCCTTCGCCATCGCGGCCCGGTGACCGCGATGCTGATCCAGAACACCAATCCCGTCAACATCGCGCCCGAGCAGCGGCTGGTGAAGCGCGGCTTTGCCCGAGACGACCTGTTTGTCGCCGTCCACGAGCAATTCATGACCGACACCGCATCGATGGCCGATATCGTCCTGCCGGCGACGATGTTCGTCGAGCATGACGACATCTACCGTGCCGGCGGCCAGAACCACATCCTGCTCGGCCCAAAACTGGTCGAGCCGCCGAAAACGGTGCGCAGCAACCTCTTTGTGATCGAGGAACTGGCCAAGCGCCTCGGCGTCGCCGACCGCCCGGGTTTCGGCTTCACGGCCCGCGAGATGGTCGACCGCATCCTCGCCGACAGCCATCTTCCGGATTACGACTATTTTCTCGAGCACAAATGGTTCGATCGCCAGCCGGATTTCGACAAGGCGCATTTCATCGACGGCTTTGCCCATCCCGACGGCAAGTTCCGCTTCCGGCCGGACTGGAGCAACCAGCCGGCGCCGAACCGTCCGCCGAAATCGATCGGCCTGCTCGGCCCGCATGCGGAATTGCCGACCTTTCCCGATCAGGTCGACGTGATCGAGGTCGCGGATGCAGAGCATCCATTCCGGCTGGCGACATCGCCGGCCCGAAACTTCCTGAATTCCAGCTTCGCCGAGACCAAGACCTCGCGACAGAAGGAAGGTCGCCCGGAAGTCATGATCAATCCGAGCGATGCCGAAGCGCATGCCATCGCCGATAGTGACCTCGTGCGTATCGGCAATGTCAGGGGCGACATCCGCCTTCACGCCCGCATCACCACCGAGGTCAAGCCCGGCGTGCTGATCGCCGAGGGGCTTTGGCCGAACAGCGCACATGTGGACGGCGAGGGCATCAATGTCCTGACCGGGGCCGATCCTGTCGCGCCCTATGGCGGCGCTGCCGTCCACGACAACAAGGTCTGGCTGCGCAGGGATGTCCAATGACGAAATTTGAGAAAGCCGGCGTGGCAATCGTCGCGCAGACCACGCTGTCGAAGGGCTGGACCGAGCTCAGCAGCTACGACATCGACTACACCGCCTCGGATGGCGCGACCCACCGCCTGAAGCGCGAGATCTACCATCGCACCCCTGCGGCCACGATCCTGCTCTACGATCCCCACAAGGAGACTGTCGTTCTCGTCCGCCAGTTCCGCCTTGCCGCCCATCTGAACGGCGATGCCGGCTGGATGATAGAGACGCCGGCCGGTCTTCTCGACGGGGAGGAGCCGGAAGCAGCCATTCGCCGAGAAGCGATGGAGGAAACCGGATATCACGTGCGCGACGTCAGGTTCCTGTTCAAGGCCTATATGGCACCGGGTGCAGTGACCGAGGTCGTCCACTTCTTCGCTGCCGTCATCGACACCGGCGATCGTTTGTCGGAAGGCGGTGGACTGGTCGAGGAGCACGAGGATATCGAGGTCATGGAAGTGCCGCTATCGGAGGCACTGTCGATGATAGAGACCGGCGCCATCATCGACGGCAAGACGATCATGCTGCTGCAATGGGCTGGGTTGAACCGCGACCGTCTCGCCTGAGCGCTCCCGCTCATTCGGTCGCCGACGTTCATGCAACGGTCATCGACCACGGTTAAGGGCTGCGCCTTGATACGCCGGCATACGCCAAGGAGGTTCCCATGTGGCTCAACAATTTCAAACTCGTCCTTGCCGATGAAGTGATCGACAAAGGCGCCGTCCGGATCGACGACGGGGCGATTGCCGAGATCAGGGCAGAACCTGTGGCGGAGGCCACCTTCGAGGGCGGCGGGCGGTTGCTGATGCCCGGATTTGTCGACCTGCACGGCGACATGATCGAGCGCGAGATCGCGCCGCGGCCGAATGCGATGATGCCGATCGATTTCGGCATCCACGAACTTGACAAGAAACTGGCGGCCTCGGGCATCACCACGGCCTACGCCGCGCTGTCATTCGCGACCGAGAGCGTCTACGGCCATATCCGCTCGTTGGAAAATACGCGTGCCATCATCGAAGGCATCCACCGGCTGAAGGCCGGCCTGCTGGTCGATCATCGCGTTCATGCCCGCTACGAGATCACCAACCTTGCAGCCTCGCCGGTGCTCGAAAAGCTCATCGAGGACGACCTCATCGACATGGTGTCGTTGACCGACCACACGCCGGGCCAGGGTCAATACAACGACGTCGAAGCCTATATGGAGCGGATGTCGGCGCAGAGGGGCATTTCGGCGGAGGCTGCGGCCGAAGTCGTCGCCCTTCGCATGGAACGCCGCAACAATCCCGAGGTTGACAAGCGGCTGCGCGAGATCACCGATCTATCAATGAAGCACCGTATCTCGCTCGCCTCCCATGATGACGACAGTGCCGCCAAAGTCGTCGAGATGAACGGTTTCGGCATCACCATCAGCGAGTTTCCGGTGACGCTCGAAGCTGCAGAGGAAGCCCGTCGGCTCGGGCTGTGGACGCTGATGGGTGCCCCGAATGCGCTGCGTGGCCTGTCGATGATCGGCAACCTCAGTGCGCTCGATGCCGCCCGCGCCGGGCTGCTGACCATCATTGCTGCCGATTATCATCCGGCCGCATTTCTGTCGGCGACCTTCAAGATTGCCGATGCGCTGGAGGGCGACCTTCCTGCAGCCGTTGCAATGGCGAGCCGCAATCCGGCGCGTGCAGCAGGCCTGATGGACCGGGGAGAGATCGCTGTCGGACAGAAGGCCGATCTGATCGCCGTGGAGCCCGGCGCCGTGCCGCGTGTCCGGGCAACATTCCGCAATGGCCGCGTGGTTTACAGCGACGGCACGCTGCACCCGCTGCATCTGCATCCGGCGCTGGTCGCCTGATCGCCGGAAGACTGCCTTTCAGGCCTTGTCTGGGTCGACCAGCAGGGCGATCAGTTTCTTGAGAGCCGGAGGGATCAGCGTTCCGCCGGCCTCGTTGGTGGTGACGGTGACGCCTTTTTCCATCCGCACCTTGCCCTCGGCAATCAGCCTGAGTGCGAGGGGATAGAGCTGGTGCTCGATGGTGAGCACCCGCGCGGCCAGCGTCTGGGCATTATCGTCCACCAGTACGGCGACAGAACCCTGGCCGATGACCGGGCCTTCATCCATGCCCTCGGTGACGAAATGCACGGTACAGCCGACGATCTTCATGCCGGCGTCCAGCGCCCGCTGGTGGGTGTTCAGGCCGGGAAACAGCGGCAGCAGGGAGGGATGGATATTGATGATCCGTCCCTTGTAGCGCTTGATGAAATCGCCGGTCAGAAGCCGCATGTAGCCGGCAAGGCAGATGATGTCTGGTTGAAGCTCGTCGAGCCGCTCAAGGATTGCCGCTTCATGGGCTTCCTTGCTTTTGAAATCACCGCGCGGGATGGCGAAGGCCGGGATGCCTTCCGCTTGTGCCTTGGCAAGGCCAGCAGCCTCGGCCCGGTCGGAAATGACGCCGACAATTTCGGCAGCATAGTCAGGCGCCTGTGCCGCCTTTATCAGCGACATCATGTTGGAACCGGTGCCGGAGATGAAGATGACGGCGCGTTTGCGCGTTTCGCTCATAGGGCGAGGGTTCCTTTGTAGACGGTGCCTGCCGCGCCCTCGGCACGAGCGATCATCCGGCCGAGAACGATGACGCTTTCGCCTTCAGCCTCGAGGGCTTTCGTAACGCGATCGACATTCTCTTCGGCAACGACGACGATCATGCCGACGCCGCAGTTGAAGGTGCGCAGCATCTCGTTCGCCTCGACGCCACCGGTCTTGGCCAGCCACGAGAAGACGGGCGGCACCCTGACGGCGGAAAGATCGATCTCGGCGGCAAGGTTCTTCGGCAGTACGCGCGGTATGTTTTCCGGAAAGCCGCCGCCGGTGATGTGAGCCAGCGCCTTCAGCGCACCGGTCTCGCGGATCGCCTTCAGCAGCGGCTTGACGTAGATGCGGGTCGGCGTCAGCAGCGCCTCGCCGAGGGTCTTTCCCTCGGCAAACGGGGCAGGGGCATCCCATGCGAGGCCGGACAGCGTGACGATCTTGCGTACTAACGAGAAGCCGTTCGAATGGACGCCGGAGGAGGCAAGGCCGAGAATGACGTCGCCCTCGGCGATGTCGCGCGTCGGCAGCAACTGGTGGCGCTCGGCAGCACCGACGGCAAAGCCCGCCAGATCGTAGTCGCCGTCGGAATACATGCCGGGCATTTCGGCGGTCTCGCCGCCGAGCAACGCGCAACCTGCCTCGCGGCAGCCGGCAGCGATGCCTTCGACGATGGCTGCTCCCTGGTCCGTGTCGAGTTTGCCGGTCGCAAAATAATCGAGGAAGAACAAGGGCTCGGCCCCCTGGACGACCAGATCGTTGACGCACATGGCGACAAGATCGATGCCGACGGTGTCGTGATAATTGGCGTCGATGGCGATCTTCAACTTGGTGCCGACGCCGTCATTGGCGGCGACCAGGATCGGGTCGGTAAAGCCTGCGGCCTTCAGGTCGAAAAGGCCGCCGAAACCGCCGATTTCGCCATCCGCACCGGGCCGGCGCGTCGAGCGCACCGCCGGCTTGATTTTCTCGACGAGGAGGTTGCCGGCATCTATGTCGACGCCTGCGTCGCTATAGGTAAGGCCGTTTTTTCCCGACTGGCTCATGCTGCGTCTCCGGTCGGCGCTCTTGCGCCCTGGCAATAGGGTTTTGACCGGGTCGCCATTGCATGGCAAGTCTCTTTATGCAAGGCGTTGGCGATCAAACCCCCGATTTTCACCGACCGTCGGCCGATCCCGCCATTGCCCGTTATCATCTTGACGCTAGTTGAGCGGCTATCCTATGTGCTAATTCAACGTCACCAGCAGCAAAGATCAGGAATATCATGGAGCAACAACCATCGAGCGTCACCGATCTGAAGCGGCAGGTCTTTTTCTGGCTCGCGATCCTGGCTTTCTTCATTGCCTTCCTTTTCCTGTTCAGCTCGATCCTGCTGCCCTTCATCGCCGGCATGGCGATCGCCTATTTTCTCGATCCGGTCGCCGACTGGCTTGAGCGGCGCGGTCTCAGCCGGACCATGGCGACCCTCGTCATCCTCGTCGTTTTCGTGCTGATCTTTGCGCTGGCGCTGACGATCCTGATTCCGATCATCGTCAACCAGTTCAACGACTTCCTGCAGCATTTGCCGGGCTACGTAGAGCAGTTCCAGAAGTTCATCACCAATACGCAGAATTCGATCGTACCGCAGTGGATCCGCAATCAGGCAGGCACGATCAAGGACAACATCTCGACGATCATGTCGGATGGCGTCAGCTTCGTTGCCGGGCTGTTCGGGCAGATCTGGAGTTCCGGCAAAGCGCTGGTCAATATCGTCTCGCTGATGGTCGTCACACCCGTCGTCGCCTTCTACATGCTGCTCGACTGGGATCGCATGATCGCCAAGGTCGACGCCTGGATCCCACGCGAGCATGTCGGTTCCGTCCGCCAGATCGCCCGCGAGATCGACCAGGCAATCGCCGGCTTCATACGCGGCCAGGGCTCGCTGTGCATCATTCTCGGCGTCTACTACGGCGTCGGCCTGTCGCTGGTCGGCCTGAATTTCGGCCTGCTGATCGGCATGTTCGCGGGCATGATCAGCTTCATCCCCTATGTCGGTTCGCTGGTTGGCCTGTTTCTCGCAGCCGGTGTCGCGCTGGTGCAGTTCTGGCCCGACTACCCCTGGATCGCGCTGGTGCTGGCCGTCTTCTTCACTGGCCAGTTTCTGGAGGGGAATATCCTGCAGCCGAAGCTGGTCGGTTCGAGCGTCGGCCTGCATCCGGTGTGGCTGATGTTTGCGCTGTTTGCCTTTAGCATCATGTTCGGCTTCGTCGGCCTGCTGATCGCAGTGCCGGCAGCGGCCGCCTGTGGCGTGCTTGTCCGCTTCGCCCTTTCGCGGTATCTTGAGAGCGACCTTTACCATGGACGCAAGCTGATCCTGCCGGCGCGCAAGGTTATCGACAGCAACATCGAGAAATAAAGCGACCATGAGCGATGTGAGGAAGGCTGATCCGAGGCGCCGCGGCGCCGAGCAGCTGCCGCTGGCATTCGTTCACGATGCCGCCAGCGGCCGCGACGACCTGCGCGTGTCCGCACGGCTTCAGGCAGCCGTTGCCATCGTCGACAGCTGGCCCGCCTGGCCGTCGCCTGTGGTGATCCTGGCTGGCCCCGTCGGCTCAGGCAAATCCCATCTCGCCAGCATCTGGCGCGAGCAGAGCGGCGCCGTCGAGATCCACCCCGTCAAGGGCGCCAATGCCGCGCTTGCAGCGGCTGCGGGACCGGTGATCTTCGAGGATGCGGACAGGGCGGGCTTCGACGACACCGAACTCTTCCATGTTATCAACAGTGTCCGCGAAAACCGCACCAGCCTGATGATCACCAGCCGGTTGTGGCCGATCTCCTGGCCGGTGACACTTCCGGACCTGATCTCGCGTCTCAAGGCGGCAACGACAGTCGAGATCGGCGAGCCCGATGAGGAGTTGCTGTCGCAGGTCATCGTCAAGCTGTTCGCCGACCGCCAGCTTTATATCGATGACAAATTGGTTCTCTATATCGTCGGCCGCATGGAGCGTTCGCTTGGCGCCGCCCAGACCATTGTCGACCGGCTGGATCGCCTGGCCTTGTCACGAGGCACCCGCATCACGCGAGGACTCGCGTCTGAGGTATTGAATGAATTGGGCAATTTCGATTCAATGTGATTGACTGTGACAGTTTCTTCGTCAAATTGATGTCCAACGCAGACAAACAGGGGCAGGTGCATATGGAGTCTTCAGTCGCAGAACTTCCGGAGGAAGGCGAACCGGAGATCGTTGCGAAGCCGCCGATCAGCGATCTGATGAACAGCCCGGAACGCTTCATCAACCGCGAGTTTTCGTGGCTGCAGTTCAATCGGCGCGTCCTTGAAGAGACCCTGAACACGGCCCATCCGCTGCTCGAGCGCGTCCGCTTCCTGTCCATCTCGGCCGCCAACCTCGACGAGTTCTTCATGGTCCGGGTCGCAGGCCTCGAAGGCCAGGTGCGCCAGAACATCGTCGTGCGCAGTCCTGACGGAAAGACCCCGGCCGAGCAGCTGAACGACATCCTGAGGGAGATCGACAACCTGCAGATGGAGCAGCAGGCCTCGCTCGCCGTCCTGCAGCAATACCTCGCCAAGGAAGACATCCTCATCGTCCGATCAGCGGCTCTGTCCGAGGCTGACCGCCAGTGGCTTGCCAACGAATTCGACCAGTCGATCTTTCCCGTTCTGACGCCCCTGTCGATCGACCCGGCCCATCCCTTTCCGTTCATCCCCAATCTCGGCTTCTCCATCGCACTGCAATTGAACAGCATGCGCGGCCACGAGGCGATGACGGCGCTGCTGCGCCTGCCGCCGGCGCTCGATCGCTTCATTCGCCTGCCGGACGCCAATGGCGTCATTCGCTACATCACGCTCGAGGACGTGGTGAACATCTTCATTCATCGTCTTTATCCGGGCTACGAGGTGCAGGGATCCGGCACATTCCGGCTTATCCGTGACAGCGACATCGAGGTCGAGGAAGAGGCCGAAGACCTGGTGAGGTTTTTCGAAACGGCGCTGAAGCGCCGCCGTCGCGGTTCGGTCATCCGCATCGAAACCGATTCCGAAATGCCTGCCCCGCTACGACACTTCGTCGTCACGGCGCTGGGTGTGCCGGACAATCGCGTTGCTGTGCTGCCAGGTCTACTGGCGCTGAACACGCTGTCCGAAATCACCAAGGCTCCGCGCGAAGATCTGCGCTATCAGCCTTACAATGCCCGCTTCCCAGAACGTGTGCGCGAGCACGCGGGCGACTGCTTTGCCGCCATCCGCGAGAAGGACATGGTGGTTCACCACCCTTACGAATCCTTCGACGTCGTCGTCCAGTTCCTGATCCAGGCGGCGCGCGACCCGGACGTGCTGGCGATCAAGCAGACGCTGTACCGCACCTCCAACGACAGCCCTATCGTACGTGCCCTCATCGACGCTGCCGAAATGGGCAAGTCGGTGACGGCGCTGGTCGAATTGAAAGCCCGCTTCGACGAAGAGGCCAACATCCGCTGGGCGCGCGACCTGGAGCGTGCCGGCGTGCAGGTCGTCTTCGGCTTCATCGAATTGAAGACCCACTCCAAGATGTCGCTGGTCGTCCGTCGCGAGGAGGGCAGACTGCGCAGCTACTGCCATCTCGGTACCGGCAACTACCATCCGATCACCGCCAAGATCTACACCGACCTGTCCTACTTCACCTGCAACCCGAAGATCGCCCACGACATGGCGAACATCTTCAATTTCATCACCGGCTATGGCGAGCCTGCCGAGAGCATGGAGATCGCGGTTTCGCCCTACACGCTGCGCTCGCGTATCCTCAAGCACATCGAGCAGGAGATCGTCCACGCAGGCGAGGGGCGTCCGGCTGCGATCTGGATGAAGATGAATTCGCTGGTCGATCCAGAGATCATCGATGCGCTCTATCGCGCCAGCTACGCCGGCGTCGAGATCGACCTCGTCATTCGCGGCATCTGCTGCCTCAGGCCCCAGGTGGCCGGGCTTTCCGAGAATATCCGCGTCAAGTCTATCGTCGGCCGCTTCCTCGAGCACAGCCGCATCTTCTGCTTCGGCAACGGCTATCGCCTGCCGTCGGACAAGGCGCTGGTCTACATCGGATCTGCCGATATGATGCAGCGAAATCTCGACCGGCGCGTCGAGACTCTCGTGCCTCTTCTTAACCCTACGGTACACGAGCAGGTTTTGTCGCAGATCATGCTCGGCAACCTGATTGACAACCAGCAGAGCTACGAGATATTGCCCGACGGTACCTCCAGGCGCATGGAAGTGCGCAAGGGGAAAGAGCCGTTCAACGCGCAGCAGTATTTCATGACCAATCCGAGCCTGTCCGGGCGCGGCGAGGCCCTGAAGTCCAGTGCGCCGAAACTCATTGCCGGCCTGTTGTCGCGCCGGAAGTCATAGCTGGAATCGCATGGTGGAATCAGAAGCTCAGGGGCGCCTTCCCGGAATTGCCCCCGTTTCCGTCGTCGACATCGGCTCAAACTCCGTGCGGCTTGTCGTCTATGAAGGCCTGTCGCGTTCGCCGACGATCCTGTTCAACGAAAAGGTCCTCTGCGGCCTCGGCAAGGGTCTTGCCCTGACTGGCAAGATGGACGAGCAGAGCGTGCTGCGCGCGCTGGCGGCGCTGCACCGGTTTCGGGCTCTCTCCGACCAGGCCCGCGCCCGTACCATGTATGTGCTGGCGACGGCGGCTGCTCGCGAGGCCAGCAATGGCCCCAACTTCATCCATCAGGCGGAAACCATTCTGGGCCGCAAGGTGCGCGTGCTGTCGGGCGAGGAAGAGGCGCTTTTCTCCGCCTATGGCATCATCAGCGGTTTCCACGCTGCGGACGGAATTGCCGGTGATCTCGGCGGCGGATCGCTGGAACTGATCGACATCAAGGGAAACAAGTTCGGCCAGGGGATCACCCTGCCGCTCGGCGGATTGCGACTGTCGGAATATGCCGACGGGTCGCTCGCCAAGGCGCATACCTTTGCCCGCAAGCACGTCCGCACCGCAAAACTGCTCGGTGGTGGCGAGGGACGCACCTTCTATGCGGTCGGCGGCACCTGGCGTAACATTGCCAAGCTGCACATGCAGGTGCGCGATTATCCGCTTCACATGATGCAGGGCTATGAATTGCCGCTCGACGAGATGCTGCGCTTCCTCGATCAGGTGGCCGTCGCCAAGGACAGCAAGGACCCGATCTTCCAGTCCGTCTCGAAGTTTCGGCGCTCGCTCCTGCCCTATGGCGCCATTGCGCTGCAGGAAGTTTTGCTGGCAATGAAGCCGGCGCGCGTCTCCTTCTCGTCGCAGGGCGTGCGCGAGGGCTATCTCTATTCGCTGCTCAACGAGCACGAGCGTCACGCCGATCCTCTGCTCGCCGCTGCCGGCGAACTCGCCATCTTGCGCGCTCGTTCGCCGGAGCACGCACGGGAGCTTGCGGACTGGACCGGCCGCATGATGCCCTTCTTCGGGGTCAATGAGACCGAGGAAGAGAACCGCTACCGCCAGGCTGCGTGCTTGGTGGCCGACATCAGCTGGCGTGCCCATCCCGACTATCGCGGCCTGCAGGC
Source organism: Rhizobium sp. rho-13.1 (assembly GCF_007000305.1). Taxonomy (NCBI): domain Bacteria; kingdom Pseudomonadati; phylum Pseudomonadota; class Alphaproteobacteria; order Hyphomicrobiales; family Rhizobiaceae; genus Rhizobium; species Rhizobium sp. rho-13.1. Next base: position 190,479 of record NZ_SCFL01000005.1, read on the forward strand.
GCTCAACGTCATCGCCAACTCCTCCTTCGTCGGCATTACCCATGCCGGTCGTGCCTTTCTCGCCCTCACCAGCTACTACCGCTACGAGGGCCTGAGCGACGACAGCGCCACCGGCCCGCTGGCGACGATCGCGACGCCGCTCTTCATCGAGCGTGCCAAGCTTCTCGGCGGCCTTCTGCGCGTCGTTTATCTGTTCTCGGCCTCGATGCCCGGCGTCGTCAGGAACCTGACATTCCAGCGGTCCAAAGATCCGGATGTCGACCTCGACTTCGTCGTTCCACCGGAATATCGCGATTTTGCCGGCGAGCGCCTCGACGGGCGCCTGCAGCAACTGGGCAAACTCACCGGCAAGCGCCTGGCGTTCCGCTTCGAATAGCCTCGTCTTTCCTTCTCCCCGTCTGGGAGAAATGCCGAGCCAATGCGAGGCGATGAGGGGAGCCGCAACTTTGGCCGCCGCCCCTCATCTTTCCTTCGGACATCTTCTTCCCGGTAGGGAGAAGACAGATTCAACTTACTTCGCGTTCAGGAACTCGCCGACCTCGAGAAGTACGAACTCGTTGTCGTCAGCCTTGCCGAGTGTCCGGCCGGAAGAGAACGGCAGGTTGTTGTCGTTGCCAACGATGATATGGGTCGCATCGACGCGGTCGACATTCTCGATGGTCACGAACGGCATGTCGTAGAAACCTTCGCCGCCGCCCTGGCGCTTCTTGTTGTTTGGGTCGGCGATGTGCATCAAGTCGATATAGCCGATCTTGCGCACGGCCTTTCCGACGTTTTCTTCGGTCATTTCGATCTTGTAGACGCGCTTGTGCTTGGCGGCGACGGCAAAGCAATCGGGCTTTGGCGCCTTCGGATCGGCGCAGACCTTGTCGCCGGTGCCGGCACCGTTGTCGCGTTCGATCACCAGCCCGGTGCTGGCATCGAGCATGTTGAAATCGCCGATCGATTCGCCGCCGGGCGAGAACGGATAGAGCCAGGAGCGTCCGGTCCAGTTTTTCGCAGCAACGTCGAGTTCGATGATCCGCAGTGCGGGCTGGCCGTCGACCTTCTCCACAGACCCGTCATCCTGATAGAGCGCGCCTTCCAGCAGAGCATAAAGCTTTGTGCCGTCCGGCGACTTCGCAAGCCCCTCAAAGCCACGCGAGCGAGCGAGATTGAAGGCAGGCAGCTTGAGTGTGGGGTTGGCCGGCAGCGAGATCGTCGGATTGTCGGGGGATTTGACCGGCTTGCCGTTGACGACGGTGGATATCACGTCGGTCAGTCGGCCCTCGGTGTCGAAATGCAGCATGTAGGGACCGAATTCCTCGCCCGTCCAGAAACCGTCGGCTACGGGCTGGATCGATTCGACGTCGAAATCGGCACCGGTGAGGTAGCGCTTCTCGGCGCCTTCGAGAACGATCGGGAAGGGCGCCTTCTTGTCCGGGTCGGAGAGGAAGACTGTTTTCAGAACCTCGACCTTGCCGCTATCCCAGTCGAATTTGAGGTGGTGATACATTAGCGCTGCATCGCTGGAATTCGCCTTCGAGCCAAATCCGTTGTCGGAGAGGCTCCAGAAGGTGCCGTCCGGCATGGTCTTGATGCCGGAGAAACCCTGCACGGCCTGACCATCGAAGGGCAGCGCGAGATCGGTTTTCACCAAGCCGTCCATGCCGGGGACGCTGCCGAGAACGGTGGCGCGCTTGCGGTCGGGAGTGGTGAATTTACCGGCCGTCTTCAGGAAGTCCGGCGCATCGGCAGGCGCTGCAATGATCGTGTTAGCAGGCAGAATGGCCTGTGCGGTCAGGGTTGCCGGAAAGGCCTTTTCCTCGGCGAAAGCCTGAGACGACATCAAGAGGGAAAGCGCCACGGAGGCGTAAAGGATTTTGGTCATGATTCTCACCAGTTCCGGTCGGGATTGACGCCCGAGGAGTTACGGCGGGATCGTGTCTGTGAGATTATACTCGGATTAAGTTTTGATGACAGCGAACCACAACTTCAGGACGCCTTGCCGAGATTGAGCGAAAGCTGCGATGGCGGGCGGGCAATTCCGTCGCCAAGGTCGGTCAGAGCGACGACCCCGACCTCCCGGCCACGTCCCTTGACGGCGTGGTTGCCGAGATATTCCGCATGGATGCCTTTGGGCAATGTCATGAGGTCGGCAAGGTCGGACGAGATCAGGACATGCCTTTCCAATGTCTTCGAAAGACCCTCGAGGCGGGCCGTGGTGTTCACCGTGTCTCCGAAATAGGTGATCTTGTGACGATCGACGCCGATTTCCGCCGTGATCACCGACCCGCCGTGCAGGGCTGCGCGCAGACGCGGGACCTGGCCGTAGACCTTCAGCCAGACATCCTTGTTCTTCTCGATGTTTGCAAAGATATCGAAAATGCAACGGACGCAGCAGCCGTTCTTGATGCCGCGTTGCAGCGGCCACGTGACGATGGCGGCATCGCCGATGTAATCGTCTATGGCACCGTTATGGCGACGGATCTGTTCGGCGAATGTCCCGAACAGCGAGCCGAGATATTGCTGTGTCCTGAGGTCGCCGTGTTGCTCTGCAAATGCCGTGGAGCCGACCAGATCGATAAACAGAAAGACACGTTCCTCCGGCACCGGATTGCGGTAGCGGCCTGTCAGCAAACTGATGAAGACATCGCGGCCCAGCAGCTCGCGGACACGCATGATGAAAACCATCAGGGCGGTGACCGACAGCGCATAGACAAGAACCTCGGCGGACAGGATGGTCGCCTCCGCCCAGCTCGTGTTGGTTATGCCCATGATTTTCAGCAGGCTGCCAGAAATCGCATAGCCGACGCTGATGAGCGCAAGGTCGATCATCAGCGCGATGGGAATATAGGCCGGTGTCGGCAGCCGATGGACGCGATAGTAAAGACCGGGCAGCACCAGTCCACGCTCAAAGACCAGCACAGGCATGCCGGTCGTCAGGGCAAAGATGGCGCCGATATAGAAGTGCGATTCGGGATAGAAAGCCGCGCCGTAAAAAACACCGGACAACGCAACGACGGCAGCGATAGCAAGCCAGTTCAACGCCGTGGGCAGAGTTCGCATGGTTCGTTCCGACAGGCAGATGACAGACGTCTGCCGTTATTGATCCCGCCCAACTGCTGCGGTCAAGCCTTTTCGGTCCGAAGACGGTTCCCGCTAGATGGCGATCGTCTCCACCTTCTTGTCTACAAACCGCAGCGCAACCTCGCCCTTTATGAGTTTCAGCGCGGTATCGCCGAACAAGTCTCGACGCCAGCCGGAGAGGGCCGGTACGTCGGCCTTGTCGCCTTCTGCAGCGATCCGTTCGATGTCTTCGCTGTTGGCGATCACTTTCGGCGCAACGGCGTTCTTTTCCGCAATCAGCTTCAAAAGGACTTTGAGTAGCTCGGCAGCAGCAGCTGTTCCCTCCGGGGCCTGCGTGTGACGCGGAACATGCGGCATGTCGGCCTTCGGCATGTCCAGCGCGGCGTTGATAGCCTCCAGCACCGCGCCGCCGGCCGACGAGCGCTCCCAGCCCTTCGGAACGGTGCGCAGGCGGCCGAATGCCTCCACGTCACGCGGCTGCTGCTGGGCGATCTCGTAGATCGCATCGTCCTTCAGCACCCGCGAGCGCGGCACGTTGCGGCTGCGGGCCTCGCGCTCGCGCCAGGCGGCTACATACTTCAGCACGGCCAGTTCCTGCGGCTTGCGCAGCCGCATCTTCAGCCGCTGCCACGCATCGTCCGGATGCAGGTCATAGGTGTCGCGCGATTCGAGGATCGCCATTTCCTCGGCAAGCCAGGAGGCGCGGCCTTCGCGTTCGAGTTCGTCACGCAGGAAGATATAGACGTCGCGCAGGTGGGTAACGTCGGCAAGCGCGTAGTCGAACTGCTTTTCCGTCAGCGGACGGCGTGTCCAGTCGGTAAAGCGCGAGGTCTTGTCGATCTGGATATTCTTGATACGGCTGACAAGCTGGTCATAGGAGACCGAGTCGCCGAAGCCGCAGACCATCGCAGCAATCTGCGTGTCGAACACCGGATGCGGGATCAGGTTTCCGCGATTGTAGATGATTTCGATGTCCTGGCGCGAGGCATGGAATACCTTCAGCACCGAGGTGTCGGCCATCAGCGCGAAAAACGGCGCAAGATCGATGCCGGGCGCCAACGGATCGACAATGACCTCGGTTGTCGGGCTCGCCATCTGTATCAGGCAAAGCACCGGCCAGAAGGTCGTCTCGCGAAGAAATTCGGTATCGATGGTGATGAATTCTGACTTGGCCAGCTCTTGGCAGGCCGCCTCTAATTCGGCGGTAGTTACGATCATTTGGACACATTCATACGAAATTAGTTCTTGAACCTTCCTTTCCCTTTCGCTTCGATATGTCAATAAGCTGACGAGCCCGAAGGCTAAACGACCCGCAGATAGCTGGTCATGCCAGTCTTTTGATGCTCGATGATGTGACAATGCAGCAGCCAGTCGCCGGGATTGTCTGCGACGAAGCCAAGCTGGACCTTTTCGTTCGGCTGAATGAGATAGGTGTCGGAGACGAATGGCTGGACAGCGCCGGTTGTCGAGGAAAGCACCGTGAAGCTCATCCCGTGAAGGTGTATGGGATGGGAGTGCGGCGTCAGGTTTTCCATGTCGAACACATAGCTCTTGCCAAGCTTCAGTTCCGCCAGCGGCGCCGTCGGGTCCGGCGTGTCGCCCGGCCATGGCACCTTGTTGATGGCCCAGAAACTGTAGCCGAGCGAGCCGCAGATGCTGTCGGTCGACGTATCCTCCGCCGTCGCGCTGAGGATGATCGGGATATGCTCCGCGGCCCCGACATCGGCCTTGGCCACCGGGTTTGCGGCCAGCGGCGCCAGATCGCCCATGTCGCGCTTGAGCGAGCTACCGACCGCCTTCAGCGTCGCCAGCGTCTTCGGGCTGGTACCATGGATATCCTCAAGCGTGACAAGCGCCCCTTCGCTGTCCGGCATGCGGATGGCCAGTTCCAGCCGCTGGCCCGGCCCGAGTTGCAGCACGTCGAGAGGAAAGCGCTTTGGCACCGGGTTGCCGTCGATGGCGATGACTGCAGCCTCTGCGCCAGCGATCTTGAAGGAAAATATCCGCGTCACGTCGGTAATCGCCAGCCGCAGCCTGACGAGGCCGCCGGCGGGCGCGTCGTATTGCGGTTCGATCTGCCAGTTGGCCGAACGTACCGTGCCGTAGGTTCCGGACCGTGCCGAGTCGCGCGGCTTGAACTGGGCGATGAACTGTCCGTCGCCACCAAGCCGCCAGTCGCGCAGGTTGACGACGATCTCGGCATCGAATTGCGGATCCTTCGGATTATCGACGACGATCACCCCGGTCATGCCGTGGCCCATCTGGATCAGAGTGTTGCAATGGGGATGATACCAGAAGGTGCCCGCATCCGGCGGCGTGAAGGCATATTCGAATTTTTCGCCGGTATAGACATAGGGCTGTGTCAGGAATGGCACCCCGTCCATCGCATTGGGGATACGCATGCCGTGCCAGTGGATGGTCGTCGGCTCGTCGATGCCGTTGATCAGTCTTGCGGCAAAGGGTTCGCCCTGGCGCATGCACAACACCGGCGGCATGCCATCGGCGCCATAAGTCAGCACGTCCCTGGTCATCTCGGTGCCGGTGATGTTGGCCTGGATCTTGTTTGATTTCAAGATAACCGGTTCCGGCGCTGCCTGGGCACGTCCGAAGCGACCCGCCAGACCCATGCCGACACCGTAAACGCCGGCTACGGCTGAAGCCTTGATGAGATTGCGGCGGGTGAAAACGGCCATGCTATGCTCCGGACGGGGTCTAACCGGTCCTGTTTAAAGTTGAGCGCAGTATTCAGCAATAGCACCTGTTTGGCCAAACTGCCGCAGTCACCTATTGTTTATCGCGCTCGGAAGGCGGCGTGGCGAGCTTGTTGAAATAGGTCGAGGTCCGCAGCAGATTGCGAAACCGCATGCTGCGCCGCTCCGTCGGCACGCCCTCGCGCACCGTCATCCGCTGCAGTGTGTAGAGCATGAAGAAAAATAGCACGGCGGCCATGTAAATAAACAGCACGCGCGGGCCGAACCTGTCGAGCATGAAGGCTGCAAACATCGGCCCGACGATGGCGCCTACCGACCAGAAAAACAGCGTGCCTGCCGAGACCAGGGCATGTTGGCCCTTGGCGGCGTGATCGTTGGCGTGGGCCGAGCAGAGCGAGTAAAGCGGCATGCAGAAGGCGCCGAACATGAAGATGCCGACGAAATTGCGCCATTCGCTGCTGCCCGCGACAAGCGCCAGGAACAGGCAGCCGATCAGCGCGCCAACGGACGAGACGAGGATGATGAGCCGCCGGTCGAGCCTGTCGGAATAGGCTCCGAGCGGATATTGCAGCACGATGCCGGCAAAGATCCCGACGCTCATGAAGGTTGCGATCCCCGTCACCGACAGGCCGATGCCCTGCGCATAGACCGGACCCAGCGAGCGGAACACCGAGTTCGTCAGCCCGACGACGACGCAGCCGACGGTGGCGAGCGGCGATATCCGCCATAGCGTCTTGATATCGAAGCGAATGGCCTCCGGTGCGCCCGGGCTCGAGCGGTCGGCAAAGGAGATCGGTACGAGCGACAGGCTGAGCGCCATCGATATGATGGCAAACAGCTGGAACCCGTCGATGCCGACGGACGGGATCAGGTATTGCGCCAGCGTCACCGAGCCGAGGTCGACAAAACGGTAGACCGACAGCGTCCGAGCCCGGTTGGAGTTGGTCACGCGGGCGTTCAGCCAGCTTTCCACAACAGCAAACAGCCCTGCAAAACACAGGCCCTGCACGAGCCGCATGCTGAACCAGAACCATGGCACGATCAGCAGCACCATGGCGATCGAGGCGGCGGATGCGATCGCAGCCAGCGCAGAGAAGGCGCGGATATGGCCGATGGAGCGGATGATGCGGGTGACATAGACGCAGCCGATGGCAAAGCCGATATTGTAGCCGGTGCCGACAAGCCCGATGGTCGAGGCCGAAAAGCCCTCGTGCAGGGCGCGCAGCGAGATGAACGTCGCCTGCAGGCCGTTGCCACCGATCAGGATACCGGCCGTGACGAGCAAGGGAATAAGGGGTCGGATCTGGCTCATCGGGGAGGGCCTGCAAACGAATCGAACCATGACCGCGACCGGCCCGGCAACATGGCTGTCTTTCTAGGCGGGGTTTGGCTATAAAGACAACCTCAAACGCGACGAGGCGTGGCAAGTCTTGACAAATGAGGCAGGCCATGCGCTTTTCCGCCCGATTTTCTCGACGGGGAGATCGCGGCATTTCGACCGCTTCTGCCACCGTCCGCCAAGCCCAGGAATGATAAAATGCATCGCTATCGCAGCCATACATGCGCCGCTCTCAGCAAGTCCGACGTCGGGTCGACCGTGCGCATCTCCGGCTGGGTCCACCGCGTCCGCGACCACGGCGGCCTGCTGTTCATCGACCTTCGCGACCACTATGGAATGACGCAGATCGTTGTCGATCCGGACTCACCTGCCTTCAAACAGGCTGAACTGGTCCGCGGCGAATGGGTCATCCGCGTCGATGGCCTCGTCAAGGCACGCACCGAGGACACCGTCAACAAGACGATGCCGACAGGCGAGATCGAACTCTACGCACAGGAGATCGAGATACTCTCGGTCGCCAAGGAACTGCCGCTGCCAGTGTTCGGCGAGCCCGATTATCCGGAAGACGTGCGTCTGAAGTATCGCTTCCTCGACCTTCGCCGCGAGACGCTGCACAAGAACATCGTCAAGCGCAGCCAGATCATTTCCGACATCCGCAACCGCATGACGTCGGCCGGCTTCGGCGAATACACCACGCCGATCCTGACGGCCTCGTCGCCGGAAGGCGCGCGCGACTTCCTGGTGCCGTCGCGCATCCATCCCGGCACGTTCTTCGCGCTGCCGCAGGCGCCGCAGCAGTACAAGCAGTTGTTGATGGTGGCAGGCTTCGACCGCTACTTCCAGATCGCGCCCTGCTTCCGCGACGAAGACCCGCGCGCCGACCGCCTGCCGGGCGAATTCTACCAGCTCGACATGGAAATGAGCTTTGTCACCCAGGAAGATGTCTGGGACACGATGGCGCCGATCATGACATCCGTCTTCGAGCAGTTCGCCGAAGGCAAGCCGGTTACCAAGGACTGGCCGCGCATTCCCTATGACGTGTCGATCCGCAAATACGGTTCCGACAAGCCCGACCTTCGCAACCCGATCGAGATGCAGGCCGTCACCGAGCACTTTGCAGGCTCCGGCTTCAAGGTGTTCGCCGGCATGATCGCGTCGAACCCGAAGGTCGAAGTCTGGGCGATCCCGGCCAAGACCGGCGGTTCCAGAGCGTTCTGCGACCGCATGAACGCCTGGGCCCAGAGCCTCGGCCAGCCAGGATTGGGTTACATCTTCTGGAAGGAAGAGGACGGCAAGATCGTCGGCTCCGGTCCGCTGGCGAAGAACATCGGCGAGGAGCGTACAGAAGCGTTGCGCGTGCAACTCGGCCTGGAAGCCGGCGACGCCAGCTTCTTTGTCGCCGGCGAGCCTGCCAAGTTCTACAAGTTTGCAGGCGAGGCGCGCACCAAGGCTGGCGAAGACCTGAACCTCGTCGACCGTGATCGCTTCGAGCTTTGCTGGATCATCGACTTCCCGTTCTACGAATGGAGCGAGGAAGACAAGAAGATCGACTTCGCGCACAACCCGTTCTCGATGCCACAGGGTGGCCTCGAGGCGCTGAACACGCAGGAACCGCTTTCGCTGAAGGCGTATCAGTACGACGCCGTCTGCAACGGCTTCGAGATTGCCTCGGGCTCGATCCGTAACCAGTCGCCGGAAGCCATGGTCAAGGCCTTCGAACTGGTCGGCCTCAGCCAGACCGATGTCGAGGAACGTTTTGGTGGCATGTACCGTGCATTCCAGTACGGCGCCCCTCCGCACGGCGGTTGCGCCTTCGGTATCGACCGCGTCGTGATGCTACTGCTGGGTGCGAAGAACCTGCGCGAGATCACGCTGTTCCCGATGAACCAGCAGGCCCAGGACCTGCTGATGAACGCGCCTTCGCCGGCAGCACCGAAGCAGCTCATGGAGCTGTCTCTGCGCGTTATTCCGCCGATCAAGAAGGACTGATCTCGGTCTTCAGGCCGTTGTAAATTGGAACCCGGTGGCGAAAGCTGCCGGGTTTTTTGCAACAAAAAACCCGGCGATACAATCGCCGGGTTGCATTCAGGCAATCGACACTGACGATCAGTCGTTCGCGCTTACTTTCAGGCCGATGACTTTCGGGATGGTGTTCGGCGCGCCCATGGCGGCGCCGACGATCATCGGGAAGGGGACCGGCTTTTCCGGCGAAGCATTCAGCGTGAAGCTCTGCGGATTGTCGAGGTAGCTGTTGATCGCGGCAGAGACCGAGTTCTGCAGTTCCGGGATGTTCAACTGCGCCAGCATGATTGGCGCTAGCCCCTTCAACGTGTTGGCCATCTGGGCGCCAGAGACGTTCTGCGTCGAGCCGGCATAATCCAGCAGGCGCTTGGTGATGGAGGCGTCCTTGAAGTGGATCTCGGCGCTGTCGAGTGTCAGCTGCTGCATCAGCCCCATCATGGCAAGGCCGGTGGCCTGCTGGGCTGCCTGCTTGTCAGGGTTTGCCTGCGCAGCCTTTGCGGCCTCCTGCAGCGATTTCATGAATTCCATCGTGTAGCCGGAGATCGCCAGCGACAGGTCGAGGCGGCCGATATTGTCGAGGTCGAGGCCGAGGTCTTCGACAGTGACGGTGCCGGGCTTGATATCCCAGCTGCCCTTCATCGTCAGGGCGCCGGAAACGTGCTGCAGGGCAAGCTTGTTGATGGTGTCCTGCGATGCCGGATCCTTGACATCGGACAGGTCCGCCTTGATGGCGTTGACGTTGCCCGTAAATTCAAAACCGGAATCGTCATGGGTCGGCGTCAGCGCGAAATCCATGTCCTTAACCGACAAGACTTCCTTGCCTTCCTTGGTGACCGCCAGCGGACCCGTATGGGCTTTGGAATAGAGCAGCATTCCGTCGATGCCTTCAGCATTGGCGTCGGCCGGTACTGTTACTCCACCCAGGAACATGTCGCTTGCAGTGTAGGTCACGCCCTCGTTGGTCACCGAAATATCCGGAAACGTCACTTTGTCGATAGCGTAGCCGCCGTCACTTTCTTCCGTGACATCGCTCATCGTCACCTTGCCGAGGGGAACGCCCTGGCCGCCGGACAGCGGCTTGAACGAAGCGCCCTTGAGCGTCACCGTCGTGTCGTCGACCTCGACGCTGTCAGCTGCAAGACTGACGCCCTGGATAGCGTAGGCAGCATTCATCTTCTTCAGCAGATCGTTGCCATCGAGCGCGAAGGCCGAGCTTGCGAGCGAAAGAATGGCGGCGCTGGACAGCATCAGCCGGGTTGTCCGGTAAAAAGTCATGTCGGGCTTTTCCTCATTGGCCAAGTGACAAATAGATATGCAGTGTAGACGTATGAAGCCGGGTTTGTATCGCCCGTGTCTAAAATTCTGGTGAATTGCAATAGGGAAATGCGCTCCAAGTCTCTTCACTGTTGCATTGCGGTCAATCTAGGGCGCTGTGCGGCTTAATCCACAGGCTGATACCACTGTATTCCTTGCCGGACATCAGCTTCTCCGCTAGGCAAAGCCTATGGGACAAGAGATTTTGCCGCCTTCTGGCGGGGGCGATGACAGTATTCTGCCGATTGATCTGAAGGCGGCGCTCGAGGAGCGTTACCTTGCCTATGCGCTGTCGACGATCATGCACCGGGCGCTGCCTGACGTACGCGACGGCCTGAAGCCCGTCCATCGCCGCATCATCCACGCGATGAGCGAAATGGGCATCCGCGCCAACTCGTCGTTCAAGAAAAGCGCCCGCATCGTCGGTGACGTCATCGGTAAGTTCCACCCGCACGGCGACCAGTCTGTCTACGACGCTCTCGTCCGTCTGGCCCAGGATTTCTCGCAGCGCTATCCCATCGTCGATGGCCAGGGCAATTTCGGCAACATCGACGGCGATAGTGCCGCCGCCTATCGATACACCGAAGCCCGCATGACCGATGTTGCTACGCTGCTGCTCGAAGGCATCGACCAGGACGCGGTCGACTTCCGTCCGACCTACAACGAGGAAGACAGCGAGCCGGTCGTCATGCCCGGCGCCTTCCCGAACCTGCTCGCCAACGGCACGTCCGGCATCGCCGTCGGCATGGCGACATCCATTCCGCCGCATAACGCCCACGAGCTCTGCGACGCAGCATTGCACCTGATCAAGCATCCGGATGCCACGGTCGAAGATCTGATGGCCGATCCGAACAATCGCGAGAAGGGTGGCATAGAGGGTCCCGACCTTCCGACCGGCGGTATCATCATCGACAGCCGCGAAAGCATCGTCGAGGCCTACAAGACGGGGCGCGGCGGTTTTCGCGTTCGCGCCAAATGGGCGGTCGAGGATCTCGGTCGTGGCGGCTACCAGATCGTCGTCACCGAAATCCCGTTCCAGGTGCAGAAGTCGCGTCTGATCGAAAAGCTGGCCGAGCTGCTCAACGCCCGCCGCCTGCCGCTGCTGGAAGACGTGCGCGATGAGTCCGCCGAGGATGTCCGGCTCATCCTGGTGCCGAAGAGCCGCACGGTCGACCCGACGATCCTGATGGAATCGATCTTCAAGCTGTCCGAGCTTGAAAATCGTATTCCACTCAACATGAACGTCCTCTCCATGGGACGCATTCCACGGGTCATGGCGCTGAACGAAGTGCTGCTGGAATGGCTCGCCCACCGCAAGGACGTGCTGATCCGTCGCTCGAAGTTCCGGCTCGCAGCGATTGATCGCCGGCTCGAGATCCTCGGCGGCCTGCTGATTGCCTATCTCAACCTCGACGAGGTGATCCGGATCATCCGCGAGGAGGACGAACCGAAGCCAGCCTTGATCGCGCGCTTCGGCGTTACCGACATCCAGGCCGAAGCCATCCTCAACATGCGGCTGCGCAACTTGCGCAAGCTCGAGGAATTCGAGATCCGCACCGAATTCGACGCCCTGTCTAAGGAGAAGGCTGAGATCGAGGCGCTGCTTGCCTCCGACGAAAAGCTCTGGGCGACTATTGCCTGGGAGATCGGCGAGGTCCGCAAGAAATACGCCAAGGCCACAAAGCTCGGCGCTCGTCGTACGGTTTTCGCCGATGCACCTGAAACAGATCTTGAAGCCATCCAGCAGGCGATGATCGAGAAAGAGCCCGTCACTGTCGTTATCTCGGAAAAGGGCTGGATCCGGGCGCTGAAGGGTCATATCTCCGACACGTCAACGCTGACCTTCAAGGAAGGCGATGCGCTGCGCCTGGCGTTCCCGGCCCAGACCACCGACAAGCTGCTGATCGTCACGACCGGCGGCAAGGCCTACACGCTCGGCGCCGACAAGCTGCCCGGCGGTCGCGGCCACGGCGAACCGCTGCGTCTCATCGTCGAGATGGAAAACGACCAGGACGTACTGACCGCCTTCATTCATGATCCACATCGCAAGCTGTTGATCGTCTCGACCGAGGGCAACGGCTTTATCGTTCCGGAAGCGGAGATGGCTGCCAACACCCGCAAGGGCAAGCAGATCATGAATGTATCGATGCCGGCAGAGGCCAAGCTGCTGGTGCCGGTCAAGGGCGATCATCTTGCAGTCGTCGGCGAAAACCGCAAGATGGTGGTCTTCCCGCTGGCGCAGATCCCCGAAATGTCGCGCGGCAAGGGCGTACGCCTGCAGCGCTACAAGGATGGCGGCATTTCCGATGTCCGTTGCTTCAGCCTTGCCGATGGGCTGACCTGGGCAGACAGTGCCGGCCGCAGCTTCATGAGATCGAAGGACGACCTGATCGAATGGCTCGGCGACCGCGGCGCTGCAGGCAGAGCCGTACCGAAGGGCTTCCCCCGTAGCGGTAAATTCTCGGGCTAGCGAGGCCACCTGCCGGGGTCACTTTGGCAGGGGCACGCTCATATCACGCAAAAAGCGCGTCGCGCCGTCCTCGTCGATCTCGCCGGCGGCGACGCCGAGGACGAATTCGATTACCATCACCTCTTCAGCTTCGATCAAGTGACCGTTGATGTAAAGAAATGTGAAGGCTGCGAGAAAGCCCGTCCGCTTGTTGCCGTCAGAGAACGGGTGGTTTCTTGTCAGGCCATAAAGGTAGGCGGCCGCCAGAGCGAAAATATCGTCTTCGCCATAAGCCGCCTTGTGAAGCGGACGGGCAAGCGCTGCCTCCAGCGCATTCTCGTCTTTTAAACCAGCAAGCCCGCCATGCTCGGCAAGTTGCTCATGATGCATGATTTCAATGGCTTCGCGGCTCAACCATTTGAGCTCGCTCACTTTGCCAGCTCACGAAGAGCAATACGATATTTCTGCATGCCGATGCGGGCCGCACGCAGTTGCTCAGCTAGATCGGGCTTCTGGTGGACCAACTGGAAGCCGTTTTCGACTTCCCGTAATTCGAGGCTGTCGCCGCTCTTCAGGCCGAGGCTCTGCAGCGCCTCCTTCGGCAGAATCACACCTTCAGAATTGCCGATCTTGCGAATGATGACGTTCATAGCTCTGGCTCCGATGTTGTAACTACGTTATAACACGAACTAAAGTCGGCCGCAACGCCGCGTCTTCATCCAGCCAGCGCTGCTTGACGACCCTTCGTTCGGGCCTGCCAGAGCGAGTGGCTCGCCAGCGCGACCATCATGATGGAGCCGCCGATCAATGTCATCGGGCGCGGTGTCTCCTCAAAGATCATCCAGATCCATACAGGTGCAAGGATGGTTTCGAGGAGGTAGAACATCGCCACCTCAGGACCGGACAGGTAGCGGGGGCCTGTGGCAAGGCACCAGAAGGCGAGCGGCATCATCAGGCCGCCGTCGAGAAGGATCCAGAACGGGTGATCGACAACCAGCCCTGCGGGCAGGGCATAGGATAGCCCGATGGCCGCCGGGATGACCGTCGCCAGCAGCGGCATGAAGCCCATTCCTCGCTTCGAGCCCCGGCCAATGGTGATGGCGCAGGCGGTGGTCAGCGCCGAAATGGCCGATAACAGGTCGCCGAGCCAATGTCCGCCGCCGATGCCATCGCCAACGATCAGCCCTACGCCCACCAGCATGGCCAGCATCGTGGCTATGGTGACGTTCGACGGTCGCTCGCCAATCACGAACCATGCAAGAAGGGCCGCGAACATCGGATTGAAGGCGAGGATGAATACGACATTCGCGGCGCTGGTGTAATAGACCGCGAGGATGAAGGTGACAGTGCCGATACCATAGAACAGGCCAACCCAGAGGCCGGTTGCGCCCGGCAGCAGCAGGCGCCATGGCCGTCCGCCCGCCCTGAGGACCAGCAGCAGGATAATGCCGACAGAAAGGGTAACGATATTGCGCAGGCCGAGGATCGACCAGGCTTCACCGCTGGAAAGACGAATGAGCGGGATGTCCATCGATAGCGCGAGGCCGCCGATGGTCGTCAGCAGGAGGCCCTTGCCATGGTCGGATAAGGCTGAAAATCCCATTCAGACAGCGCTGGGGTCGAGGGAGGCCGGGTCGAACCGTTCCCATCCGCGCGGCGTCAGATGCTCCTGCGGCTGGTAGCGCGTCTTGTAGTCCATCTTGCGAGAGCCGTTGACCCAGTATCCGAGGTAGACATGCGGCAGGCCGAGCAGCTTGGCGCGGCGGATATGGTCGAGGATCATGAAGGTGCCGAGCGAGCGCTTGTCGAGCGCTGGATTGTAATAGGAGTAGACCATCGACAGGCCGTCGCTCATGACGTCGGTGAGAGCTGCGGCCATGAGTTCGCCGGTCGGACGCTCCTGCAGGCCAGAACCTTCCTCGCGGCGGCGATACTCGATGATGCGTGTATTGACATGGGTATCCTCGACCATGATGGCGTAGTCGAGAACCGTCATGTCGGACATGCCACCCTGCTGGTGCCGGTCGTCGAGATAGCGGCGAAACAGCGAATATTGCTCGCTCGACGGCTGGGCAGGAAATTCCGTCGCGATGATGTCTTCGTTTGTCGCCACGACGCGGTTCATGGATCGTGTCGCCTGGAACTCCTGGGCTAGGATACGCACGGATACACAGGCACGGCACGCCTCGCAGGCCGGGCGATAGGCGATGTTCTGCGAGCGCCTGAAGCCGCCCTGGGTGAGGATGTCGTTCATCTCCGTGGCGCGCGCGCCGACCAGATGCGTGAACACCTTCCGCTCCATTTCGTGCGGCAGGTAAGGGCAGGCAGCCGGAGCGGTCAGATAGAACTGCGGAGATGGCGTTGTCTGCGTGTTCATCAGCCGAAAATCGACCTCTCGTCAGTCGTCAAAAGTGTGCCCGTTCAAGCATGGCGAAAGAATGCGAAACGTCAACACCGGGAATTGCTCCCGGGCTGACGTTTTGTCGCTTCTGCGAAACAAACTTCAATTCTGCAATGATATAGGCCCGATCCGCCTCAAATCGAGCGTACGGTCACCGTGCCGATCAGCAGGTCGTGCAGGAGCCTGCTGCGATCGGTGAACAAGCCGACGAGCAGCACCAGCGGCGTCAGTACCGAGTTGAGGATCCAGAACAGCACAAGATGGACGATCGCCGTCATGAAATCGATGCGCTGCCCGTCGATGCGGCGCATGCCGATGCCGACCGAGCGCATCCCGAGCGACGCTTGCGCTGGCCCGCCGACAGTCATGCCGAAGTACAAGCCTGCAACGATGACGAACAACGCCGGATACAGGAAGAATCCGAGCCCAAGCGTGGCCACTGACACGATGAACAGCAGGATCCCGGCCGGAATGCACAGCAGGGCAACGATGAAGTAATCGAGGATGAACGCGAACACGCGGCGGCTGAGAACGCCGCTATAGGTGCGCCAGTCGTCCTGTACGGCGGGAATTGGGCTAGGGTTCAACGACATCATCGTGCTCCGCGGTTACGTCGTCAGAGATATGGTATGGCCGCCGGGAAATCGCAAGAGCGCCAAGAAAACCGCCCCCGCAATAAGGGCGAGGGTGAGGGGCATGCCCCTCTAGCGTCATCGCGACGCCACAGCAATCAGCGGCCCCTCCCGAAAGCCAGACTGCGCTCACCTCTTGGCAAGCGCCTTGGCGACGTCGATGGCGAAATAGGTCAGGATCCCGTCGCATCCGGCGCGCTTGAAGGAGAGCAGGGTTTCCATCATGGCGCGGTCGCCGTCGATCCAGCCGTTCATCGCTGCCGCCTTGATCTGCGAGTATTCGCCTGAGACCTGGTAGGCATAGGTGGGCAGGCCGAACGCCTCCTTCAGCCGCCAACAGATATCGAGGTAGGGCAGGCCGGGCTTCACCATCAGCATGTCGGCGCCTTCCTCGACGTCCATGGTCGCCTCGCGCAAGGCCTCGGTGCCGTTGGCCGGGTCGATGTAATAGCTCTTCTTGTCGCCCTTCAGCAGGCCGCCGGTGTTGATCGCCTCGCGGTAGGGGCCATAGAAAGCGGAGGAGAACTTCGTCGCATAGGACATGATGCCGACCATCTGGTGGCCGTGGGCGTCCAGCGCGCGGCGGATTGCGCCGATGCGGCCGTCCATCATGTCCGACGGAGCAATGATGTCGGCGCCGGCATCGGCCTGGACGATGGCCGCCCGGACGATCTGGTCCACCGTCTCGTCATTGACGATCTCGCCATCGCGCAGGATGCCGTCATGGCCGTGGCTGGTGAAAGGGTCGAGCGCCACGTCGGTGATAATACCGATGTTGGGAACCTCCCTCTTGATGGCTCTGGTTGCGAGATTGATCAGGTTGTTCGCCTCAAGGCTCTGTGAGCCCGTCTGGTCGCGCAGTGCCATCTCGACGTCTGGAAAAGTGGCAATCGCCGGAATGCCGAGATCGGCGGCCATCCTGGCGGCCTCGACCGCCTTGTCTATCGTCATGCGGTTGACCCCGGGCATGGCCGTGATCGGATCGACGATGCCGTTACCGGGAATGAGAAAGATCGGCCAGATGAGATCGTCGACTGTCACCCGGTTTTCCTGCACCATGCGACGGGTCCAGTCGGCCTTGCGATTGCGGCGCATGCGCCGATGGCCGGTGATCTCGTCCACCAGGTGGGTCTTGTCCGACATGTCGGTCGTCCTTTATCTCTGTCCTTGTATAGGCCGCTCATTAGCATGGTGGCGATGCAAAATAAAACCAGACGAAAGGCCGCAGCCATCAAGCCGCTGGCGAGGTGCCGATTGCCTGCCTATGATTTGCTCATGAAACATGATTCTTCCGCCATTCCGAAACGCAGCGTCCTGGACATCCTGTTCATCGTCTTCCTGCGCCTGATCGCCGTGTCCTGCCTATGGTTCGGGCTGCAATACTGGTCGATGCTGGTGGGCTATTCTCTGGCTGGCCAGGGCCGCTTCGATTTGCTGAGTCTGCCCTGGAAGGTCGCCGGCGCAGGCCTTGCCGTCGTTTTTCCCGTTGCAGCTCTCGGCCTGTGGCTGACGGTGTCCTGGGGACCGGTCATCTGGCTCTGCGCCGCAGGCGGCCAGGCGCTGATGTACGGGGTGTGGCCGGAGGTGTTCGGCAGCAATCCGCTGGTGATGATCCTGCACGCCGCAGTGGTCATTCTCTACTGCATTTTTCGCGTCATGCTCTACGTGGAGAAGCGGCAGCGCCGCAAAAGTGTAACCGTTGATTTACCCTGAGACACATCGGGCCTTTGGTAAGGTGCTGTTAAGCCTGCAGTTTAAGTAGAATTTTATGTGTATTCGATAGTGTCTGTCTCAAGGCGGGAAGAAAACCAACACCGCCAAACAAAACAGTGAGGCAGTCATCATGAACACGAAAATCAAGCCGCAGGCCGTGTCTCCCGTCCAGGACGTCAAGGTCGAAGCCATCCGCGATCTCTACATGGAATCGCTGCACCTGGTCGAGCGTCTCCACCGCCGTCTCCTTGATGTCATCAAGGACGAGTTCGACCGCCAGGGTCGCAGCGACGTCAACGCCATCCAGGCACTTCTGCTTTTCAACATCGGCAACTCGGAACTGACCGCCGGCGAACTTCGCTCACGCGGCTATTATCTGGGCTCGAACGTTTCCTATAACGTTAAGAAGCTCGTCGATCTCGGCTTCATCAATCACCAGCGCTCGCGTATCGACCGTCGCTCTGTTCGCATCAGCCTGACCGACAGCGGTCAGGACATCGCCGAGACTGTCGCCAAACTCTACGAGCGCCACATCGGCTCCATCGACAAGGTCGGCGGCATCGGCACCGACGAATTCACTCAGATGAACAAGCTCCTGCAGCGCCTCGACCGCTTCTGGAACGACTCGATCATGTACCGCCTGTAAAATCTGCCGGGCCGTTATCCCAGATGGCCCGACCGAGACCTCCAGTTGGTGCCTGAGGGCGCAATCATGCGGTGACGCATGGTTGCGCCTGCTGGCATTTGTGCGGGGAAGACGAGATCCCGGCGGGCTGAGCCCGGAGGGTCTTCCCCTCAGAGCGAAAAACTTTTCCGTGCAGCGTCAGGCATGGCTGCTAAGATTGCCGCAATGCTTTCGTCGACGGAGAGGTGGGCGGTGTCGAGGCTGAGGTGCGGACTATCCCATGGCTCGTACTGACGTTGCGCAACATCTTCCCAGGTCGGCAGCTTCAATCCTTCGACAGCTGACGGTCGGCTTTCCACACGATGCCGATGCATCTCCGGGTCGGAACATACGACCTCGACCTCGATGAAGCTCACTTTTACCTCTGCTGCGATGTCCCTGAAGGCTGCACGGGTTATTTCGACAGGATTGACAGAGTCGGCAATCACGAATTGGCCGAGGGCGAGATTGTCTGCAGCGAGGCGGTAGCTCGTCAAATAGCCGGCCGGACCCACATCCTTGCCTTGCGGTAAAATCTCGGCAGAACGAATTGCCTGCTCAATGGAGTCTATGCGCAGGTAAACCGCCTTGGTCCGGCTTGCCAAGGCTTGGGCGATGGTGCTTTTCCCGCTGCCGGGCAATCCGCCAAAGATAAAAAACATCCGACAATTCTCCGTCGTTCGCATACGACTCCAGTCGGCCACAGGTCTCCTGGTAGCATTGGCGATATTTACCGCTGCCACTGCGACAGATTTATATCGCCTCTCGATTGTTCGCGAATTCCAAATGCAGCGTTTTACCTTTCGCCGCCAGATCGTCACAGAAACGTAACGAAAACAATGCTATCTCGGCGTCGGACTGATCACGTGCCATCTGCAAATTTTGACGGGCCGTTATCCCAGATGACCCGGCAGAGACCTCCAGTTGGTGCCTGAAGGGCGCGACGGTGCAGGGATGTGCGGTCGCGCCCGCAGGTGTTCACCCGGCGCGACCATCTTTTCGCAAAATGTTATCTTGCAGTTTTGGTCATCAGGGCGCGACCGGCATTGCGGATGGTCAACGCCGAATCCGCCATCGGTGCGACGAGGCCGGCGGCAATGGCAGCCGTCAGGGCTTCAGCGTAATCTTCGCCTTCGAGGCCGTGCTTCTTGGAATGATTGAGGACAGCGCCGCGGGTGGAGGTCGGCGAGGCGCCGAAACGGCTGTTCTGAAAGGCATTTACGATGATCAGGTATTTTTCGTCGAGGGTCATGATAGCTCCGATGCGGTTCCGGTGGTGCTACCAGTAAGCGAGGCCAAGCGATACCTTCGTTCTGCACGGGTGGCAGAATTCTTGCATTATCTAGCTGTCCGGCCGATTTTTTGTGCTTTTTTCGGCCGGCTCCGACGCTGCTCGCCCCAATCTGCAGCTAGCCGCGGCGGCGCGATTTCGGTCTGGATGCCAATTGGTCGAGGGCGCCGGAATGGGCTTTTCCCCAGTTATAGAGCATCTCGATCGGCTCGACGAACTCAATGCCGAGGGGCGTCAGGCTGTATTCGACGCGCGGCGGGACAACGTCGAACACCTGCCGGGTAACCAGCCCGTCATTTTCCATCTCTCGGAGCGTCTGCGTCAGCATCTTCTTGCTGATGCCAGGCAGGCTGCGCTGCAGAACGCCGGTGCGGCAGGTTCCGCCGTGCAGCGTATGCAGTGCGTGCAGCACCATGCTCGTCCACTTGACGCTGAAGAGCTCCAGCACCCGGCGGGGCGCGCAGTCTTCCTCGTGGGTCGGTATCTCGTCTTTCATGGGCACCTCCCGGTGGCTATGGCACTTAACGGTGCCTTCTAGCAGAGCCTGCGCAAATTGCCTATTTCCTCTTCAGCAAAAGGAGTTTGGAAACATGACGAAATCAGCCCTCATCATTGGCGCCACCGGCATTGTCGGCAATAACCTCGCCCGTCATCTCATCGACAAGGGTTTCGAGGTAGCAGGCCTTGCCCGCAATCCGGCAAGCGACATCGCCGGCCTGCGCCCGGTTGCCGCCAACCTGCTCGATCCCGAAAGTCTCGCCTCCGCCGTGCGCGACCTGAAGCCTAGCCATGTCTTCTTCAGCACATGGTCGCGTCAGGCGACTGAGCTCGAAAATATCCGCGTCAACGGCGCGATGGTAAAGAACCTGCTCGATGCGCTCCGCCCACACAAGTCGGTCGAGCACGTGGCGCTGGTCACCGGCCTCAAGCACTACCTCGGGCCTTTCGAGGCCTACGGCAAGGGCGTGCTGCCGGCCACACCGTTCCGCGAGGAGCAGGGTCGCCTCGAAGTCGATAATTTCTACTATGCACAGGAAGACGAGGTTTTCGCCGCCGCCAAGACCGATGGCTTTAGCTGGAGCGTCGACCGCCCGCACACCATCATCGGCTACGCACTCGGCAACGCCATGAACATGGGCGTGACGCTTGCCGTCTACGCCTCGATCTGCAAGGCGACCGGCCGTCCCTTCATCTTCCCGGGCTCGCCGATGCAGTGGAACGGCTTGTCGGATATGACAGACGCCCGCCTGCTCGCCCGCCATCTGGAATGGGCCTCGACCACGGATGCAGCTCGGAACAAGGATTTCAACGTCGTCAACGGCGATGTCTTCCGCTGGAGCTGGATGTGGCAGCGCATCGCTGGATGGTTCGACATCGAGCCACAGCCGCTGCCATCCGAAATGACGACGCTCGAATCACAGCTCGCCGATGCTGGACCGATCTGGGCGGACATCGCCGCCAAGAACGGTCTTGCGGAACATGACATCAACAAGCTCGCCTCCGCCTGGCACACGGACGCCGATCTCGGCCGCCCCATCGAGGTCATGACCGACATGAGCAAGAGCCGCAAACTCGGTTTCCTCGACTACCAGGCTACCGACGACAGCTTCACGGACCTCTTCACCCGCCTCCGGGAAGCCCGCATTATCCCCTGAGTTAAGGGGTCAAGCCGGGGATAGGCATGGTTCCGCCCCCGGCCGTGCCCTATATCGTCCCTGGCAAGGTAGCTCGTAATCCTTGGCCCCGTCGCTCGTCATCCTCGGGCTCGACCCGAGGACCCACGACCTCAGAGTGTTTTACGGGTCCTCGGGTCAAGCCCGAGGATGACGAACTCTGGAGGCTCGTCCACCATCATCACACCGCCCACCATTACCGACCGCGATAAACAAACGGCGGCGGGATCGCGAGCGAGTCGGCTTTGGCCCGCGCCGTCAGTTCGCCGCGCAATGGAGAGAATGCGCAGACGGGGTCTGTGGCGGCGGGGTCGCCGGCGAGCGCCATGGCCTGGCAGCGACAGCCGCCGAAATCGATGTGCTTTCGGTCGCATGAGCGGCAGGGTTCCTGCATCCAGTCGTCGCCGCGATAGGCGTTGAAGGCGGCGCTGTCGTACCAGATTTCGGAAAGCGGCCGCTCCGTGGCGTTGTCGAAGGCGAGGCCGGGGATAGTCTCGGCGGCGTGGCAGGGCAGCACCTTTCCTGAAGGCGTGACGTTGAGGCCGATGCGCGCCCAGCCGCCCATGCAGGCTTTGGGGAAACGCGCATGATGGTCGGCCGGCACATAGTCGATAACCAGCGTGCCTTCGAGCCGCTTGCGCGATGCATCGACGAAGGCGTTGGTCGCTTCCACCTGCTCCAGCGTCGGCATCAGGGCCTGCCGGTTGCGCTCCGCCCAGCCGTGGAACTGTACTGTGGCTATCTCGATGCGCCGGGCGCCGAGCGCGATGGCGAGATCGAGCATGCCGCCAATCTCTTCCATATTCTGCTTGTGGCAGACGGCGTTGACCGTCAGCGGAATGCCGGCTGCGCGCGTCCATTCAGCAACCGCCATCTTGCGCGCATAGCCACCCCGGTAGCCGCCGACCTGATCGGCCTTTTCAGGCGTGATGCCCTGGATCGATAGTTGCAGGTGGTCGAGACCGGCGTCGGCCAGTTCGGCGATGCGGGCTTCGGTGAGGCCGACGCCCGATGTGATGAGGTTGGTGTAGAGCCCGAAGCCGGCTGCCGCGCGCGTCAGTTCGACCAGATCGCGCCGCGACGCCGGCTCGCCGCCGGACAGATGCAGGTGCAGGACACCCATGGCTGCCGCCTGGCGAAAGATCTCGATCCACTGTTCGGTGCTGAGCTCCGCATTAGCCCGCACCAGCTCCAGCGGATTGGAGCAATAGGGGCAGGCGAGCGGACAGCGGTGCGTAAGCTCGGCAAGCAGCGCCATAGGCGGTGGAGCTGCAACGCGGCGCGCCTCCGCCATCGATTTTTCCGCTGAGAAGACGACGGTCATTGGACGACCTCCAGCATCCGGCGATTGGCGAACTCTTGCGCAAAGGCGATGATGTCGGCCAGAACCTGGTCCTTCGGAGCACCGAAATCGCGGGCAAAGCCGTCAGCGATCTGATCGAGGCTCTTCACGCCATCGAGTGCGCGGACGATGGCGACAGCGATCTCGTCGAGCGCCAGCGCCCGCTCGGGCGCCAGCAGCACCATCTGCTTGCGCACCGGGTCGTCGTGCAGCCGCACGCCGCGCGGCAGCTTGATGACGGTTTCGGCGGTGATGGTGACTGTCTGTTGGTCGCTCACAGGCGCTGTCCCTTCGGGAAATCATCATCCGGCGAAAAAGCAATGACCGCCTCGCGGCCATCCCATCCCCCGGGCGGAATGCGGCCGGGCGTTACATAGGCGGAATAAAGCGCGTCGAGTTGAGACCAGAGCACATCGGTCTTGAAGGTCAGTGCCGCTGCGGCCGCATCCTGCTTTTCCAGCGTATCGGCATGGTCGAGTACATAGCCGAGCCCGAAGGCTACCTCCTCTGGTGCTTCGTTGAGACGCTGGCGAAAATAGGCGAGTGCCCGATCGTCGGCAAAGGCATAGTGCTTCAGCAATCCGGCAATGCGGTCGGCGTGGATTTTCGGTGCAAACATTTCTGTCAGCGACGAGGCGACGGCTTCCAGCATCGGCTTCTCGCGCACGAAATGCAGATAGGCGTCGACGGCGAAGCGGGTTCCGGCCAGCACACCCCTCGTCGATGCAACATAATCCGGATCGAGACCGACGGCTTCGGCAAGCTTCAGCCAACGGCGGATACCACCGCCTTCCTCGATGCCGCCATCATGATCCTCGATCCGCCGGCGCCAGGCGCGGCGCAGATCGGGGTTGTCCGAGCGAGACATGAAAGCGGCATCCTTCATGGGGATGCGGCTCTGATAGTAGAACCGGTTGATCACCCAGGCGCGCACCTGTGTCAGGCTACATTCGCCGCCGTGCAGCATGACGTGGAAAGGGTGCTTGTCATGGTATCGTTCCGCGCCGATGGCCCTCAGGCGATCTTCGAAACTGTGTCGGTCAGGTGTTTGTTGCAAGATTGATCTCCATGCCGTCATGGCCGACCTCGAAACCCGCATTATAGACTTTGTCGCGGGCAGGGCCTTGTCGCCAAATCGGATTGGTATTGTTGATATGGACGTAAATTTTTCGCCCGATGGTCGCGCTCGAAAGCGCCTCCAGGCTGCCGCCAGCGCCATCAATCGGCATATGACCCATGCGCCGGCCGGTCTTCTGCCCTGTACCGCTGAGGAGCATCTCGTCGTCGGTAAACAGCGTGCCGTCGAAAAGCAGCAGATCGGCGCCATCGATACGGGACATTAGCTTTTCCGTGAGCGCAGCGCAGCCGGGGATGTAATAGGCGCGCTGGTTTCCTGACTTAAGTTCGATGCCGACGGTCTGTTCGCCTTCGAGGCCGATCTCCGGATTGTCGTCCTCCAGGAATAGCGGCAGCTTGCCCGGCACGGGGAACAACTCTGCCGTCAATCCCGGGAGAAGCTGCAAGGGGGTGCCGAGAGCGATCGTTTGCCGCTGGACAAATGCGGGGTCGAGTGCCGAAAAAACCGGATTGCCAGACAGGATGTCGGCCAGGGCTTCCGTCATGAAGAGCCCGAATGCCTGCTTTTCCCGCAGGACAAGCAGCCCTGCGATGTGGTCGATATCGCCATTGGTGACGACAACGCTACGGATGGGGGAGTGCCGGAGTTCGCGGGGGTGCAGGGCGCTGTTGTCCGCTATCTGCTGGCGGATATCCGGCGAGGCATTGAGTATGGCCCAGTTTTCACCGTCGACGCTGACGGCAACGGAAGACTGGGTCTGCGGGCTCAGTCCGGATCCCTTGACCCGGGCCAGCCTGCAGTTGTCGCAGCCGCAATTCCATTGCGGCAATCCGCCGCCGGCTGCGGTCCCGAGCACGAGAAAGCGCATATCTGTCAAACCCGTGCTCCGGTTGCTTCAGTCCTAGAACAGGACGGGTTCGCTGCCGTCGGCCGGAGCGTAACGGTTGATTTCCATGCCGCAGCTAACTTCGATGAATTTTGGTGCATGCCATTTCATGATGGAATCTCCTGTTCGTGAATGTGAGGGCAGGGCAATCTGCTCCCAACCTTAAACTTCGCCCGGCCCGTTTCCGTTCCGAGCGACCGTGTCGAAAAAGGCAGGTCTTTCACCATCTTGGTTCACTTACCCGTGACAGGATTGCAAGTGTCCGGCTGATACAGCGTGACGCCAACGCGCCTGTCGGGTTCTGAACCAGAACCAAAAGACGACTGCCGGTGACAACTCTGACGGCAAGCGATCAAAAAGTAAATTCAAATCGATAGGGAGGCTAATAATGTCACCGCGACGCCTCCGACTTTGCCGGCAGTGCGCTGGCTCCTCGAGTATCAACCGTTCTATTCCAGCGCACCGTCCGGCAACGGGGCAGGCGGCGCCTTCTTCGGCGCGACCTTCTTGCGCACGGTCTTTGCCTTGCTGGCCTTGCTGACTTTCAGCACCCGGCCGGCTGCCTTTGCTTGTTCCAGCATCATCTCGATCTGGATTTGCTGGATCTCGGTCAGCCGCTCCCACTGGCGATTGAGCAGGTGGTCGACTTTTTCATGCAGGTGGCGGATTTCGAGCTCGGCCTTGAGGTTGACCTTGTAGTCGTTGAGCGCCCGCAAGCGGTCTTTTGCCTCCTGCCGACGCTGGCTCATCATGATGACCGGAGCCTGCAGGGCTGCGATTGTCGAGAGAATGAGGTTGAGCAGAATGAATGGATAGGCGTCAAAGGCCTGGGTGGCGCCCATGACGACATTGATGAGCATCCAGATGGCGAGAAACGCGCAGAAGGAGATGATAAAGGTCCAGCTGCCGCCGAAGGAGGCGACGACGTCGGACATGCGATCGCCGATCGACCGGTGGTCCTCGTAGTCTTCTTCGATATTCTCGGCCAGCGTGTCGTGCGTCTTCAGGCTCTCGACGACTTCGTCTTCCAGCGTCGACAGTTCGCCGCGCTCGTCCTTCAGCAGTTCGGCGATATACTGGCCGCGGTACTCGTCCATCGCCTTGCGACTGAGATAGTCGTCCGATCGAATGCCCGGATGCTTCTGGCGGACGAAATCGGCGAGCGACGGCCGCAGGTCGTCGAAATGCACGGCGTCCTTCTTCTTCAGGGCCGCGCCGGTAATCGCGTCGATCAGCTTGACGGACTTGGCCTTGGCTTGCGCGAGGCTCCGCGTGTAGTCGTCCATCTCGACGGTCGCGGCTTCACCCTGACCGGCGTCGAAATCCACCATGCCTTCTTCCGTTTCGATCGCATTCTCTTCAGCCATGGCGAATCCCTTCTTTCGATTGTTTGTTCGTCTAGACAGGCTTCTGAACAGGATTGTGACCGAAGTCCCTCGTGCGTCAGCTCTTGGTACGAGTGATGAGCACGATTTCCAGGCGACGACAAGAGGCGATGCCAACCATTGCCTGCTGTGGATTTTCTGCCACGCCGGCGACCTTGTTTCGAATGCAACCATGAGGGCCGCGCGTCGCTGATTGACGCCTATGCCGGATGCACTATGAGCATGCGGACCGTCTTGTTTCAGCAACACTGAATGATCATTTTTCGCCGTCGGACCATGCAAGCAAGTTCCGTGCCTGACGACACGAATCGGCCATATTGGTATGACAGCGAAATGGGATGGCAGACGTGCGCCTCCGGCCCGAATGCCTTGTTTGCCAAGGCTTTGACCTCTCAAAATTGTGATGGTCAAAAATGAGGTTCGGACCGGTGTGGACGCAACAGATCGCTGCGTGCCGCGTTATGCAGTGCGAGTGTTTCCAGAATTTCGCTTTTGGCCGCAGACGATCATCGTCGCCGGCGTGGAATGGTAGGGTTATGTCGAAGAAAAACGGAATTGTAGACTTCTCACGCCGCGCCTTTCTGCGG
This sequence comes from Rhizobium sp. rho-13.1, assembly GCF_007000305.1. Lineage (NCBI taxonomy): Bacteria > Pseudomonadati > Pseudomonadota > Alphaproteobacteria > Hyphomicrobiales > Rhizobiaceae > Rhizobium > Rhizobium sp. rho-13.1. The sequence continues at coordinate 217,035 of NZ_SCFL01000005.1, forward strand.
TCGGCAGCAACCGTCGGCGCCGTCGCTATGGCAGGCCCGGTATTCGCTCAGTCGGCAATGGACGATATCATCAATGCGCCGCGGCGCGGCTCCTGGGATGACCAGTTCGACGCCAAGTCCGCCTCCCGCACGGCCGCCGCGATGGTATCGAACACCCCGATCCTGAGCCCGGACTCGGTTTCCAACATCCAGCAGGCGATTGCCCAGTATCAGGCGATTGCAGCAAACGGCGGATGGCCGCAGATCGACGTCGGCGATAACAAGCTGCAACTCGGCGTTTCCGACCCCATCGTCGAAACGCTGCGGCAGCGCCTTGCCATCACCGGCGACCTGCCGCGCGAGGCTGGCATGTCGCCTGCGTTCGACTCCTATGTCGACGGCGCAGTAAAGCGGTTCCAGGCCCGTCACGGCCTGCCGCCAGATGGCCGTCTTGGCGAATACACCGTCAAGGCACTGAACGTGACGGCAAACGTCCGCCTACAGCAGCTGAATACCAACCTGATCCGCCTCCAGACCTTCCCGGCAGACCTCGGTCGCCGCCACGTGATGGTCAATATTCCGGCGACCTATGTCGAAGCCGTGCAGGACGGCCAGGTGGCGCTCCGTCACATGGCGATCGTCGGCCGTATGGCGCGCCCGACCCACATCATTAACTCGAAGATCTTCGAGGTGATCCTCAATCCTTATTGGACCTCGCCGCGCTCGATCGTCGAAAAAGACATCATGCCGATCATGCGCAAGGATCCGACATACCTGGCGAAGAACAACATCCGCCTGTTCGACCCCAAGGGCACGGAAGTCGCGCCGGAATCGGTGGACTGGAATGCCGACAAGGCGCCGAACCTGATGTTCCGTCAGGATCCGGGCAAGAACAACGCCATGGCCTCTGCCAAGATCAACTTCTACAACCCGAACAACGAATATATGCACGACACGCCGGAGCAGGGCCTGTTCAACAAGCTGATGCGCTTCGACAGTTCGGGCTGTGTGCGCGTTCAGAACGTCCGCGATCTCGTCGTCTGGCTGCTTGCCGAGACGCCGGGATGGCCGCGCCAGCATATTGAAAGTGTGATCGCCAGCCGTATCAACACGCCTATCAAGCTACCCGAGGAAATTCCGGTTTATTTCGCCTATATTTCCGCCTGGGGTGCGGGCAATGGCGTGGTGCAGTTCCGCGACGACATCTATCAGCTGGACGGCAACTCCCAGCTGGCCCTGGATACGACGCAGGGCATGGAAAAGCCGGTTCAGTAAGCTCAACGATGCAATATTCGACGAAAGCCGCGCCCCGTTGCGCGGCTTTCGTGTTTCTGCGGGCAGGACACCGCGGTTTGCCTAGCAAATGTCGCGGATCGTCTTGCCCTCGCAAGGCCGCGACGCTAAGACGTCATGCATTCCAGATCCGGAGATTTGACGATGACCCATCCTTCCACCGAGCCCTTCTTCAATCGCCCGCTGTCCGAGGCCGATCCTGAAATCTTCGGCGCGATCACCAAGGAACTGGGTCGTCAGCGACACGAGATCGAACTGATCGCCTCCGAAAACATCGTCTCGCGCGCCGTGCTGGAAGCGCAGGGCTCGATCATGACCAACAAATATGCCGAGGGATATCCGGGCAAGCGCTACTACGGCGGCTGCCAGTTCGTCGACATCGCCGAGGAGCTGGCCATCTCGCGCGCCAAGCAGCTGTTCGGCGTCGAGTTCGCCAACGTCCAGCCAAACTCCGGCAGCCAAATGAACCAGGCTGTCTTTCTGGCGCTGCTGCAGCCGGGCGACACATTCATGGGCCTTGACCTCAATTCCGGTGGTCACCTGACGCACGGCTCGCCGGTCAACATGTCAGGCAAGTGGTTCAACGTCGTTTCCTACGGCGTGCGCGAAGGCGACAACCTGCTCGACATGGAAGAAGTTGCCCGCAAGGCCGAGGAAACCAAGCCGAAGCTGATCATCGCCGGTGGCACGGCCTATTCCCGCACCTGGAACTGGAAGCGTTTCCGTGAGATCGCAGACTCTGTCGGTGCCTACCTGATGGTCGACATGGCTCACATCGCCGGCCTCGTTGCCGGTGGCCAGCATCCGTCGCCGTTCCCTCATTGCCACGTGGCGACGACCACGACCCACAAGTCGCTCCGCGGCCCGCGTGGTGGCATGATCCTTACCAATGATGAGGGTCTGGCAAAAAAGTTCAACTCGGCCGTCTTCCCGGGCCTGCAGGGCGGACCGCTGATGCACGTCATCGCCGCCAAGGCCGTCGCATTCGGCGAAGCGCTGAAGCCTGAATTCAAGGAATACGCCGCCCAGGTGGTCAAGAACGCCAAGACCCTGGCCGAAACGCTGATGGCCGGCGGTGTCGACGTCGTCTCCGGCGGCACCGACAACCACCTGCTGCTGGTCGACCTGCGCAAGAAGAACGCCACAGGCAAGCGCGCCGAGGCAGCCCTTGGCCGCGCCTACATCACCTGCAACAAGAACGGCATCCCCTTCGATCCGGAAAAGCCCTTCGTCACCTCGGGCGTCCGCCTCGGCACGCCAGCCGGCACGACGCGCGGTTTCAAGGAGGCCGAATTTAAGGAAATCGGCAATGTCATCATCGAGGTGCTTGACGGCCTGAAGGTCGCCAACTCCGACGAAGGCAATGCCGTAGTCGAAGCTGCCGTCCGTGAGAAGGTCCTGGCCCTGACCAATCGCTTCCCGATGTACGACTACATCGGCTGAGGGATTTAAATGCGCTGCCCATATTGCGGGACCGAAGACACCCAGGTGAAGGATTCGCGTCCGGCGGAGGATAACACCTCCATCCGCCGGCGGCGCATCTGCCCGGAATGCGGCGGTCGCTTCACGACCTTCGAGCGCGTGCAGTTGCGCGAACTCATGGTCACCAAGAAGACCGGCCGCAAGGTTCTGTTCGACCGCAACAAGCTGGTGCGTTCCTTCGAGATCGCGCTGCGCAAGCGCCCGGTGGATCGAGACCGCATCGAGCGCGCCGTCTCCGGCATTGTCCGTCGTCTTGAAAGTTCCGGCGAGACCGAGATCTCGTCCGAGCAGATCGGCCTGCAGGTTCTGGAAGCCCTGAAGACGCTCGACGATGTCGCTTTCGTCCGTTACGCCTCTGTCTATCGGGACTTTTCCCATGCCGAGGATTTCGAAAAGGTCATCGCCGAGATCAACGCGAAGATCGCCCGCGATCCACTGGACGGCTGAGCGATGACTGGCCCAAAGTCGGCAACCGATGAATTCTTCATGGCCGAGGCCATCGCCCTCGGGCGCCGGCATCTCGGCCAGACCAGCACCAACCCTTCCGTCGGCTGTGTCATCGTCAAGGATGGCAGTGTTGTCGGCAGCGCGGTGACGGCTCTCGGCGGCCGACCGCATGCAGAGCCGCAGGCCCTGGCCGCAGCAGGCGAGTCGGCCCAGGGCGCTACGGCCTACGTCACGCTCGAACCCTGTTCCCATTACGGTCGCACGCCGCCCTGTGCCAATGCGCTGATTGCAGTAGGCGTTTCGCGCGTTGTCGTCAGCGTCGGTGATCCCGATGCCCGCGTCGCCGGTCGTGGTCTCCAGATGCTGCGGGCCGCCGGCATTACTGTCGAGACCGGCGTATTGGAGACGGAGGGCTGCCGGTCGATGGCTGGCTACCTCATGCGGCAGACTCAAGGCCGTCCCTATGTCACTGTCAAGCTTGCCATTTCCGCCGATGGCATGATCGGCAGGTTGGGTGCGGGACAGGTCGCGATCACCGGTCCGCAAGCCCGCGCTGCAGTCCAGCTTCTGCGCGCCGAGAGCGATGCTATCCTCGTCGGCATCGGTACCGCCATTGCAGACGATCCGCTGCTGACCTGCCGGGCGCCGGGTCTCGAACACCGCTCTCCCATTCGGGTGGTGCTTGATCGGAGGCTTGAACTGCCGCTGTCCTCGAACCTGGCAAAGACTGCCGGGGAGGTACCTGTGATTTCGGTCGGGCTCGTCAATGACGCGGACCGGCGCGCGGCTCTCCGGGATGCAGGCATCGAGATCCTCGATCAGGATCCGAAAGATCTGGCGATGCTGCTGACGACGCTCGGCGGTCGCGGCATATCCTCGCTGCTGGTGGAGGGCGGCGCTAAGACTATCCGCAGTTTTCTCGCGGCCAGTCTCGTCGACCGCATCCTGCTATTTCAAGCACCCATCACCATCGGCACGGATGGCCTTGCATCGCCGGTTCAAAGCACCGATATCCCTGCAGGCTTCACCCATGTCGGCACCGAAGTCTACGGCGACGATCGCTGCGACACCTATGAGAGAGACATCTGATGTTCACCGGAATTGTCACCGATATCGGCACCGTCGAAGAAGTTTCCCCCATGAAGGAGGGCATCAAGCTTCGCGTCGCCACCATCTACGATCCGCAGACCATCGCCATGGGCGCATCGATCTCCCATTCGGGCATCTGCCTGACGGTGACCGGTCTTCCCGAAGGCGGAAGCAACGATCGCTGGTTCGAGGTGGAAGCCTGGGAAGAGGCCCTTCGCCTGACAACGGTTGGCACCTGGACGGCAGGCACCCGCATTAATCTCGAGCGCTCCCTGAAGATCGGTGATGAACTCGGCGGCCACATCGTCTCCGGCCATATCGACGGCAAGGCCGAGATCTTGTCGGTTACAGAGGAGGGCGAGGCCACCCGTTATCGCCTGCGCGCACCAGAGCACCTCGCCAAATTCGTGGCGCCGAAGGGCTCGATTGCTCTCGACGGCACATCGCTCACCGTCAACGCCGTGAATGGCACCGATTTCGACGTTCTGCTCATCCGTCACACGCTCGAGGTCACCACCTGGGGCGAGCGCAAGACCGGCGATTTCGTCAATTTCGAAGTCGACACCATGGCGCGATACGCCGCGCGACTGGCAGAGTTCCCGGCCGCGCAAGCGGGTTGAAGCGTGCGGTCATCATCAAAAAGCGACCTTTTCGCTGCATTTCGTAATCTTGGCGTAAGAAATCTGCGTTAGGCGCTGCGGGTGCGCCAGATCAACGCGCATTTTTGAAAACTGCGGCATCGATGGGATCCGACCTTTGTATCCATGTCTGCCTCATCTGCGTTGTAGCTTCGACGCCGTGTAACGTAAAAGCAGGAAATCCAATGTCCATCGAATCCTTGTCACCAGTCCGAGCCGGGCGCGCTATGCGATACGACCGATGGACAATAACCCTGCACTGGTTCTCGGCATTGCTGGTCATCGCCCTGTTCGCCTCCGCGATCACCTGGGATTACCTGCCGAGGGGCACGCCGCTTCGCAAATCCCTGCAGTCCCTGCATATTTCGATGGGCATCCTGCTCAGCGTGATCTTCATCGCACGCGTCTTCTGGCGTTCGACGGGTGGCCGCAAGCTTGCCGCGCTGGAAACCGGTATCCAGCGCATCCTGTCGAAGAGTGTCCACCATCTGCTCTACCTCATGCTGGCGGCGCAGATTGTGCTCGGCTATCTCTTCCGCTGGGCGCAGGGCGAGCCGTTCATGTTCTTCGGCCTGTTTTCGATTCCCAATCCTATCGGGGAGAACAAGGAGCTAGGCCACTGGTATTCCTCGATCCACTATTACGTGGGCTGGACGATTATCATCCTTGCATGTGGGCACGCCGTTGCCGCTCTCGCACACCATTACCTGATGCGCGACGGTGTGCTGAGACGGATGCTGCCGGCGCGCGTCTGAGTCTTAAAGGCGGCGTGCACGTTCCAGCAGCGTGACCTCGGAGCCGAGGTAGGAAGTGGTGGTGACCTTTTCGAAACCGAGCTTTTCGGCCACCCGCATGGAAGCACCGTGTTCGGAGGCGATGATGCAGGTCATGCGCTGCTCGGGGAAGCGCTCCTGGCCCCAGGCGATCATCGCCGAGACGGCTTCGGTCGCATAGCCCTTGCCATGAAAGGTGGGGTTCAGCACCCAGCCTGTTTCCAGTGTTCCCGCGATCGACGGTGTCATGTCACGCATTGCCTCCAGGAACCCGGCTTCGCCGACAAACGCGCCGCTTTCTCTTTCTTCGATAGCCCAGAAGCCGAAACCGAGCATCTGCCAACTCCCGGCATAGCGAAGCAGCCGCGCCCAGCTTTGCTCGCGTGAGAACGGCACCGCGCCGATGAAGCGGACCACGGCTGGGTCGGCCCACAGCGCCGTGCAAGCCTCGAGATCGTCGAGCCGGTGCGCCCGCAGGACCAGACGCTCGGTGACCATCACCGGCACATTGCCATCCGCTGCTTCCATGCTCATGCGCCGGGTTCTCCGTCCCAGTAATCCACATTGCTCTCTTCCCGGCCGACGAAGCGGAAGCGCTTCGTCACGGCGTCGCCGACCCGCGTCTTTGCCATGAACTTTCCGGAATCGGGATACTCGCAGATCTCGGTTCTGGCTACCGTCGAGATGGCGACGAAGACGAGGGGCGTGTCGCCCGTATTGATCAGCTGGTGCGCCGTTTCCGGGCCGCCTGCGGGCGCGCCGAGCACATCGCCGGCCTTGACCGTAATACGCCGCGCACCGAACCGGTAGTCGCCCTGCCCGGAGAGGATGATGAACGCCTCGTCCTCGACATGGTGGTTGTGGAACGGGCAGCCGGACTTGCCGGGCGGGACGATGTTGTAACTCATGCCCAGTTGCTTCAGCCCGATTATTGCCCCGAAGGAAGCGTCGCTGCCGCCGTAATATTCGCCCTGTTGCCAGTCTTCCAGCGGCAGCGCGTCGAGGCTGACGGCAACCTTGTCTGTGTCTGTCATTCACAACTCCCTGTGGTGGTACCAGATTATCGGAACCCGGCCAGGGCGGGAAGGGCAGTCTTGCGCGGTTCCGGGCGCTCTATTGCCTGTCTGAGACCGAAAAACACTTGCCAACCGCGATACGGCATGGTTTGACGCCCGCCATGTCAGGCGTTCGCGCCACTCAAGATCCAGGTGCCGTATGTCCAGCTCATCCAATGCTCATATTCTGATTATCGAAGCCCGCTTCTATGACGATATGGCCGATGCGCTTCTCGACGGCGCCAAGCATGCGCTCGAAGAAGCCGGCGCAACCTACGACATCATCACCGTGCCCGGCGCGCTGGAAATTCCGGCGACCATCGCCATGGCGCTTGACGGCGCCGACAATGGCGGCACGGCATATGACGGTTTCGTTGCGCTCGGAATGGTCATTCGCGGCGAGACCTACCATTTCGATATCGTTTCCAACGAGTCGTCGCGCGCATTGATGGATCTGTCCGTCAGCGAGTCGCTCGCCATCGGCAACGGCATTCTCACCGTCGAAAACGACGAACAGGCCTGGAGCCGCGCCCGCCGCAGCGACAAGGACAAGGGTGGCTTTGCCGCCCGCGCCGCCTTGACGATGATTTCCGTCAAGCAGAAGCTGGGTGCCTGAGCGATGAGCAACGAGGAAGTCGAGCGCCCGGTCAAGACCGCCAACCAGCGCGGCGCAGCGCGTCTCGCCGCAGTACAGGCGCTCTACCAGATGGATATCGGCGGCAGCGGCGTGCTCGAGGTCGTTGCCGAATACGAGGCGCATCGCCTCGGACAGGAAGTCGACGGCGAAACCTACCTGAAGGCCGATGCCTCCTGGTTCCGCTCGATCGTATCGGGCGTGGTTCGTGAGCAGACGCATCTCGATCCGCTGATCGGCCAGGCGCTGCAGGACGACTGGGCTTTGTCGCGTCTCGACAGCACGGTGCGTGCCATCCTGCGTGCAGGCACATTCGAGATCGTCGATCGCAAGGATGTACCGGTGGCCGTCATCGTCACCGAATACGTCGAGATCGCCCAGGCATTCTTCGGCGACGACGAGCCCAAGCTCGTCAACGCGGTGCTCGACCGCATCGCCAAGCAAGTCCGGGTCGAGACGAAGAAGTGATTCTCGCCTGAGTCGCCGTAGTAGTTCGAAAATCTACCCCTGCGCGCCGCTTCTTCGTCATCCCATCCGGCTTTTTCAGCCCTGATTTGGCTCGCTTTGCAGGATCTTCGGCACTCCCGTGCATAACGACTGCTGTTTTTGCCACCCATGGCTTTTTGCCTGCCGCCCGTCTTGACGCGCGGTTGTCCCGCACGCAATCTCGCCTTCCGCAAAGGCCGCCATCCTTGGAGGAGGTTGGCGACCGATGCCTTTTGCGGCCGGGGGAGACAAGCGCCGGCTTTTTGGGAGGGAAGATCGAATGCTTATACTTTTTGGCGTCATTGCATGTGGGGTGCTGTCGCTGCTCTACGCGGGATGGGCGACCCGCTCGGTGCTGGCTGCCGACCAGGGCAATGCGCGAATGCAGGAAATTGCCGGCTATATTCGCGAAGGCGCGCAGGCCTATCTGACGCGTCAGTATAAAACCATTGCCATTGTCGGCCTCGTTGTCTTCTTCGCCGCCTGGTGGCTGCTCTCGGGCGAGGCGGCTATCGGCTTCCTCATCGGCGCGGTACTCTCCGGTGCCGCCGGCTTCATCGGCATGCACGTCTCGGTGCGCGCCAATGTCCGCACCGCACAGGCGTCGTCTGTCAGCTTGTCGGCAGGCCTCGATATCGCTTTCAAATCCGGCGCGATCACCGGCATGCTGGTGGCCGGTCTCGCTCTGCTCGGCGTCTCCGTCTACTACGGTGTCCTTACCGGCATTCTCGGTCACGATCCCGGCTCGCGAGATGTCGTCGATGCGCTTGTGGCACTCGGCTTCGGCGCCTCGCTGATCTCGATCTTCGCCCGGCTCGGCGGCGGTATCTTCACCAAGGGCGCCGATGTCGGTGGCGATCTCGTCGGCAAGGTGGAGGCCGGTATTCCGGAAGACGACCCACGCAACCCGGCCACCATTGCCGATAACGTCGGCGACAACGTCGGCGATTGTGCCGGCATGGCGGCCGACCTGTTCGAGACCTATGCCGTCTCCGTCGTCGCCACCATGGTGCTGGCTTCGATCTTCTTTGCAGGCAGCGCCATCCTGCCGGTCGCCATGGTCTATCCGCTGGCCATCTGCGGCACCTGCATCATCACCTCGATCATCGGCACTTTCTTCGTCAAGCTCGGCCCCAACGGCTCGATCATGGGCGCGCTCTACAAAGGGCTTGTTGCCACCGGGCTGCTGTCGATCGCAGGGCTTGCCATCGCGACATCGGCCACCATCGGCTGGGGCTCGATCGGAACAGTCGGCGGCGTCGATGTCTCCGGCCTCAACCTCTTCTACTGCGGTCTCGTCGGTCTGCTTGTTACGGCCCTCATCGTCGTCATCACCGAATACTACACCGCGACAGGCAAGCGCCCGGTGGTCTCCATCGCCCAGGCGTCGGTGACTGGTCACGGAACCAACGTCATCCAGGGACTGGCTGTTTCGCTCGAATCGACGGCGCTGCCGGCCATCGTCATCATCGGCGGCATCGTTGCCACCTACCAGCTCGGTGGCCTTTTCGGCACCGGCATCGCCGTCACGGCAATGCTGGGCCTCGCCGGAATGATCGTCGCGCTCGACGCTTTCGGTCCGGTCACCGACAATGCCGGCGGCATTGCCGAAATGGCCCATCTGCCGCCTGAGGTCCGCAAATCTACCGATGCGCTGGATGCGGTCGGCAATACGACCAAGGCCGTCACCAAGGGCTATGCCATCGGATCTGCCGGCCTCGGCGCCCTCGTGCTGTTTGCCGCCTATTCCAACGACCTGAAATATTTCGCCGCCCATGGCGACCTGTTTCCCTACTTCGCCAACATGGGGGCGATTTCCTTCGATCTCGCCAATCCCTACGTTGTCGCCGGACTGCTCTTCGGCGGCATGATTCCCTACCTGTTCGGCGGCATCGCCATGACAGCGGTCGGCCGCGCCGCCGGTGCCATCGTCGAGGAAGTACGCCGGCAATTTCGCGAAAAGCCCGGCATCATGCTCGGCACCGAGCGCCCGGATTACGGTCGGGCCGTGGATATCCTGACGAAGGCGGCCATCCGCGAGATGATCGTCCCTTCGCTGCTGCCGGTGCTGGCGCCAGTCGTGGTCTATTTCGGAGTGCTGCTGATATCGGGGTCGAAGGCCTCGGCCTTTGCAGCACTTGGCGCCTCGCTGCTCGGCGTCATCATCAACGGCCTGTTCGTCGCCATCTCGATGACGTCGGGCGGCGGCGCATGGGACAATGCCAAGAAGTCGTTCGAGGATGGTTTCGTCGACAAGGATGGCGTGCGGCACATGAAGGGATCGGAGGCACACATGGCCTCTGTGACTGGCGATACCGTCGGCGATCCCTACAAGGATACGGCCGGTCCCGCCGTCAATCCGGCGATCAAGATCACCAACATCGTTGCCCTGCTGCTGCTGGCAGTGCTGGCTCGGTCAGCCTGATACACCAAAAAGCCCGCGGCGCATGAGTGCGTCGCGGGCTTCGTCTTGATTGGTGGGCTTATTGGCCCGGGTTGACGGTGTTCAGCAGGTTCTTGGCGCCATTGGCACCCGTGCCGCTGCCCATCAGGACCTGCTGCAGGAAGGTCATGTCCTTGCCGCCTGTTGGCGTCGTGCGCGAAATCATGTCGAACGGCTTGCCGTCCTTCAGCGAGTAGTTCGCCCGCTGCTTCACGACACCGTCCTTGTCGAAGTAGATCGCCAGGATCGACTGGGCGACCAGGTGCGGCTTCATGAAGGCCACCGGGCGCGTACGCTTCTGGGAGATGTAATAGAACACCTCGCCGTCGAACGTCGCCGTCGTCGATGGCGTGCCCAGCGACAGCAGCACCTGCTCGCGGCTGGAGCCGACCGGCACCAGATCGAGCGACTGCTGGTCGAAGATGTAGCCGCCATTCATGACGTCGCCAGTCTGGCAGCCTGCAATCCCTGCGGTGGCAATCAGCAGGGCGATAGTGGCGCCCCGGATGAAAGTTCTGTCCGACTTGAAATCCCGTCGCGTCAACGACATCTCCCTATCTATCAATCCTGCGGCCGACCGCCCGGAACACTTGCTGCGCACATCATTATGGCGTTTCCGCGATATGCGGAAAATCCGGTGATGGACGAATGGCCCTGAAGCGACTGTCGTGGCACCAGGGCCGGACAGATCGGGCGGTTCCCGCAAGGGCACCAACGGCATTGCAATTCGCGCCTGCTTCGGTAAACCAGCTTTTTGACGGATGCAACAAGGGCCGGCGCCATGCGGCGCGCCGAATGGGCCAATTCTGGGAAATTCGATGATCTTCGGGCTCTTTGCCAAAAAGAATCACAATCGGACGATCGTCGAGCGGCAATATGCTGCCCTGACCGCTGCAGCCCGCCAGCCCGGCTTCTATGCCGCACTGGACGTCCCGGACACGGTGATGGGCCGTTTCGAAATGCTGTCGGCCGTCATGATCCTGTTTTTTCGCCGCACCCGGTCGTCTCGGACCAGCGGCCAGGAGATCGCCCAGGAAATTGTCGATGCATTCTTCCAGGATATCGACTATTCGATCCGGGAACTCGGCGTCGGCGACAACGGCGTGCCAAAGCGGATGAAGAAACTGGCCGGCATGTTCTACGGTCGTCTCGAATCCTACGCTGCGGCGATGGACAGCAACGATCGTGAGGCACTCGCGCAGGCGCTACGCCGCAACATATATCCCGAACCGCGCGACGATGCGCCTGACATGCTGGGATTGGCCGACTGGATGATGTCGGCGGAAAACCATCTGTCGGGCATTTCGGAAGCGGAAATTGCCACAGGCTCGGCGTCACTGCCGGTGCCGGCATAGGAGGCAAAGATGAAGAATAAGACGGCGACAGCCGAAAACCCGTTTTCCTACAACGTCAAGGTTGGGCATATTTCGCTCAATCCGATCGAGGTGCGTCTCGAAGCCGACGAGGCTGAACGTATGGGCCTGGCTGCTCTGTGGAATGTCGTCTCGGTCGACGATCTCAAGGCCGAGTTGAAGATCTCCCGCTGGAAGCGCGATGGCGTCAGGGTGAGGGGTACAGTCAAGGCGCGGATCGTGCAGGAGTGCGTCGTTTCGCTCGACCCGGTCGCCTCCGAGATCGACGAGGAGTTCGACCAGCTGTTCGTTCCCGAGGGATCCAAGCTCGCCCGCGTGCCGGTTCAGCCCTCCGGCGAACTGGTGCTCAACCCAGACGGTGACGACCTGCCCGAGACCTTTGTCGGCGATGTCATCGATGCCGGCTCTATCGTCACGGAATTTGCCGCAATGGGCATCGAACCCTATCCGCGCAAGCCCGGTCTGGACTTCGAGGACCATATCGAGGATACCGCCGACAATGACGTCAAACCGTCAGCATTTGCTGCTCTAAAGAACTGGAAGAAGGAATAGGCTTCCGCAGCCCCTTCGGCACAATTCAGTTGTAAGGCAAATGAAAAACGGTATTTTGGCCGAAATTTCGCCAAATGTGGCGGAAAAAAAGGATCAGTCAGGCGTGATCAGAATTTCTCTCGACCTTATGGGTGGCGACTTCGGCCCTGGAGTTGTCATCCCCGGTGCTGCCAAGGCGCTGGAAAGGCACCCGGAAATCTCCTTCCTGCTCTATGGCCGGAAAGACCTTTGCCAACCGCTGATCGACAAGTTTCCCAAGCTCAAGGCAAAGTCCGTATTCTACGATTGCGAAGTCGCAGTCGCCATGGACGAGAAGCCCAGTCAGGCGCTGCGTCGCGGTCGCAATGTCTCGAGCATGTGGCGCTCGATCGAAGCGGTGAAACTCGGCGAGGCCGACGTTATCGTGTCTGCCGGCAACACCGGCGCGCTGATGGCGATGTCGAAGTTCTGCCTGCGCACCATGGCCAATATCGAACGGCCCGCCATTGCTGCGATCTGGCCGACGCTGCGCGGCGAGAGCATCGTGCTCGACGTCGGCGCCACCATCGGTGCCGATTCGCAGCAGTTACTGGATTTTGCCCTGATGGGCGGCGCCATGGCGCGGGCGCTGTTCGAGGTGGAGCGACCGACGGTCGGGCTGCTGAACGTCGGTGTCGAGGAGATGAAGGGACAGGAAGAGGTCAAGGATGCCGGCCGCCTGATCCGCGAGGCCAATCTCGAATCGCTGGAATATTTCGGCTTCGTCGAAGGCGATGACATCGGCAAGGGCACCGTCGACGTCGTTGTGACCGAGGGCTTTTCCGGCAACATCGCCCTGAAGACGGCGGAAGGAACAGCCAAGCAAATCGCCGGCTATTTGCGCTCGGCGATGAACCGGACCCTGATGGCCCGCATCGGCTATCTTTTCGCCAAGGGTGCTTTCGACATGCTGCGTGAAAAGCTCGATCCAAGCAAGGTCAATGGCGGCGTGTTCCTAGGCCTCAACGGCATCGTCATCAAGAGCCATGGCGGCGCCACCGCCGACGCCTTTGCAGCGGCCATCGACGTCGGCTACGATATGGCCAAAAACGGCCTCACTCAGAAAATAGAAAACGATCTCAAGAGATATCATGCCATGCGTCTGCCGCCCATCGGGCCGGAAGCTGTCATGAGCGACGAGGTATAATCAGCATGATCCGTTCAGTAGTCCGCGGCTTCGGGGCAGCGCTTCCGAAGCGCGTGATGACCAATCGCGAAATGGAAACCGTCGTCGATACGTCCGATGACTGGATTGTACAGCGCACCGGCATCCGCCAGCGATACATCGCCGGAGATGGCGAGACCACCGCATCGCTCGGCGAAGCCGCTGCCCGTGCTGCGCTCGACAATGCCGGCCTGACGGTCGCTGACATCGACCTGATCATCCTTGCAACCTCGACGCCGGACAACACCTTTCCAGCGACTGCGGTCAATATCCAGAACCGTCTGGGCATGCACCACGGCTTCGCGTTCGACCTTCAGGCGGTCTGCAGCGGTTTCGTCTATGCTGTCACCACTGCCGATGCCTACATCCGCGGCGGCCTTGCCAACCGTGTGCTGGTGATCGGTGCAGAGACCTTCTCGCGCATCCTCGACTGGAACGACCGCACCACCTGCGTGCTGTTCGGAGACGGGGCAGGCGCGCTGATTCTGGAGAAGGCTGAAGGCGAGGGCACTGTTGCCGATCGCGGCGTGCTGACCGCCAGCCTGCGCTCCGATGGGTCACACAAGGACAAGCTCTTCGTCGACGGCGGGCCATCCTCGACGGGCTCCGTCGGCAAGCTGCGCATGGAAGGCCGCGAAGTCTTCAAATATGCGGTCGGCATGATCACTGACGTCATTGTTGCCGCTTTCGAGGCGACAGGGACCACCGCCGACGATCTCGACTGGCTGGTCCCGCACCAGGCCAACCGCCGCATCATCGACGGTTCCGCGAGGAAGCTCGGCATTCCGCCGGAGAAGGTCGTCATCACCGTCGATCTTCACGGTAATACTTCGGCGGCCTCCATTCCGCTGGCGCTTGCGACTGCGGCCGGAGACGGGCGGATCAAGAAGGGCGATCTGGTGATGCTGGAAGCCATGGGCGGCGGGTTTACCTGGGGTGCGGTGTTGCTGCGCTGGTAGCTGCCAAACCCAAATTCCGATTCCGAACAAGAGCTTGACCGTTCGGCGCAAGGGCAATACTCTCTCGCGGCGACCACAATTCCAGAACACGATGGGCGGGGAACCATGACCGGTAAGACAGTCACGCGGGCAGACTTGGCAGAGTCGGTGTTCCGGAAGGTCGGCCTGTCCCGTACCGAATCCGCGGAACTGGTCGAAACCGTGATCGACGAGATCTGCAACGCCATTGTGCGGGGCGAAATCGTCAAGCTTTCGTCGTTTGCGACGTTCCAGGTGCGCGACAAGAACGAGCGCATCGGCCGCAATCCGAAGACGGGCGAGGAAGTGCCGATATCGCCGCGCCGGGTGATGACATTCAAGGCATCCAACGTGCTGAAGACCCGCATCCTGAAGGCCCATACGAGCCGCAAGACCAAGGTCAAGCCCGCGGCGCCCGTGGCCTGAACGGGCTAACCGCCTTGCAGCGGGCAACTTCGACCAATTTTCCAACACATATTTTTGCATAATGCTGGTGTTCACTGTGTAACACCCGCAGACTGCACTTGAAATGCGTGTCGCAAACCTTTGAAATATAGCGATTCGTTACCAGATGGCGAGAATGGTCGTGCAGGGAGAGTGACGTTGGACAAAAGCCCGGATGCTTTCCGCACCATCAGCGAAGTCGCTGACGATCTCGATCTCCCCCAGCACGTTCTTCGCTTCTGGGAAACCCGCTTCCTGCAGATCAAGCCGATGAAGCGGGGCGGCGGCCGCCGCTATTACCGGCCGGAAGACGTCGATCTGCTAAAGGGCATCCGCCATCTTCTCTACGACCACGGCTACACGATCAAGGGCGTCCAAAAGCTTCTGAAGACGAATGGCAACAAGTTCGTTATCGCGGTCGGCAGTGGCGACCTTGCCAGCGTCGAGGCGCTTGCTGCTGCGGTACAAGAGCCGGCTCCGTCCGAACCACGCGTGAGCACCGCCGAGGAAGACCAGATTGTCGGCCGCGCCAAGACTCCGACCAGCCGTCGGTTCTTCAATTTCGGAGGCGGCGAAGAGGGCGCTCCGGAGATTTCACTGGGCGGGTCGACTGTGGGCAAGGAAGATCGCGCGCTGTTGCAGGAAGCGCTTTACGATCTGCTGGAATGCAAGCGTCTCCTCGATCAGGTTCGCTGACCGGAGGCCTCAGCCGATGTTGAGGCTGGTAAGGGCGGCTTCCAGCTGGTGTAGCTGGTAGGGCTTGTTGAGCAGCTGACGACCGCTGCCCTCCATGCCCTCGGGCAGGACGCCGTAGCCGGTGGCAAAGATATAGGGCTTGTTCTTCTCATCGAGCAGACGTGCAACCGGCAGCGAGCTCTTGCCTGCCAGAGACACGTCGAGAATAGCTGCATCGAACGCGCCACCCTCCGCCATTTCAAGCGCGTCTTCCAAATCCGCTGCCGTACCGGCAACCGCGTAGTCGAGTTCCGAAAGCATATCTTCCAAAAGCATGGCGATCAGCGCATCGTCTTCTACGACCAGAATTCTGCGGTGTGTCACGAATATGTGTTCCCCTGTTCAACCCTACCAGCAGCTTATTTGGCTTGAAACGACGGGGTGTCAAGGTCCGTTAGCGGACCGTCTGCTTTTTCGGCGCCAGACATCTATGTCAT
The DNA here is from genome assembly GCF_007000305.1 of Rhizobium sp. rho-13.1. Lineage (NCBI taxonomy): Bacteria > Pseudomonadati > Pseudomonadota > Alphaproteobacteria > Hyphomicrobiales > Rhizobiaceae > Rhizobium > Rhizobium sp. rho-13.1. The sequence continues at coordinate 233,055 of NZ_SCFL01000005.1, forward strand.
GTAGCGGAGCTATGCCCCGCGTAGAGGGAAATGCTGAGCCGGAATACCGCCTCGAAAACAAAACGGACGCCTTAGGCGCCCGTTGCAAACTGTCGCGGATTTCACTCTACCGGAAAACCGGGCGCCGCTGGGCGTTCATCAGCAGTTCGTGTTCGAGCGCGAAGGGCGCTAGAAGCGCCAACAACTTGTCTTCCTCAGTCTTGTCCAGCCGGTAGCGCCGGGCAAATTCGGGAACGCTCCACACGCGCCTGTTGGCAGCGTTCTCGATTGTCTTGCTGTCGATATAAGTGCTCATGGTACCAGTCCTCCTGTAGCCCACCTCGCTAACGTCGAATCCTGGGGAATGTTCCTGAGGGGAGGCGACGAATTCCCGTTGCCGCCGGGCTTGCACCCCGTGGAGGCCTATGGCATCCGTGGACCATGACACTGGAAACTGTAAGACGCTTTTTCGAAGCCAATGCGCCAGACCTGACGATTATCGAAACGGTTGAAAGCTCCGCTACCGTTGCCATGGCCGCTGCTGCTCACGGCGTGAAACCTGGCCAGATCGCCAAGACGATTTGCCTGAGGGTCGGCGACAAGGTCATCCTTGTCGTCATGAGCGGTACTGCGAGGCTGGACAACAAGAAGAGCCGCGAGGCGCTCGGCGCCAAGCCCCGGATGCTGGATTTGGAAGATGTGGCAACACTGACGGGACATCCCGTCGGTGGCGTCTGCCCGTTCGGTCTCGCAACGGACTTGCCCATTTACTGCGATGTATCGTTGCAGGCCTACGCGGAAGTTCTTCCGGCGGCCGGGGCGACAAACTCGGCAGTGAGATTGTCGCCGCAGAGAATGGTAGATCTCACCGGTGCTCAGTGGGTCGACGTCTGCCAGTAATTTGGTTGTTGCCTACTTAGCGCCAGAAGCGCTGGCGGCTGTTAACGCCGGAAGAGTGTCCGAGCGCGTAGCCGAGACCGAATGCGATGGCACCGATGGTCACCAGCAGCGCAGTCGCTGTGTGCGGGTGTTCGGCCGCCGCTGCTGATATGGCACTTGCCTCGTCCTTCAGGCCAGAAACGACAGCCTTTGCCTTTTCGGCGACGCTGTCGGAAGGCTCTATGGGCGTGCCGGTAAAGCCGGCGTGGAGGTCTTCGTCGTTCTTTGCCATCTTCTTCTCCTATGTTGCAGAGAAACAGCCAAGTGGCTGCGAAGTTCCGATAGCAATGTCATTCAACGGACTGCCCGCGCGAACGCGGGCAGTCCGGGCAATTAACGGCAAACGCGCGTCTTGCGGACTACCAGCTGGCCATGGTGACGCACTTTTGTCACCTTGACGTAGCAGTGACGGCGTGGGGGGTGATGCCAGCCGCGGTGCATCGGCCGTTCGCGCGTCGTCACGGTGGTGACGGTGTCGGCGTATGAGGCCGGTGCGAATGACACGATGGAAGTCACTGCGATTGCAGCAGCTATGATCAGGTTTCTCATGGGATTTCCTCGATTTGTATTGGCGACGGGAAACGCGGGCCTGGCCTCGTTCGTTCCCCCTCGCGAGTGGATTTTATGCGACGATCTCAGTAGTCGTCGTAGTGGCGGTGGTGGTGCCATCTGCGGTCACCCCAGTATGGCGGTGGCGGGCGATGGTGACCATAGAAACGCGGTGGTGGTGGTGGCGGCAGACGGCGCCAGCCGTTGCGTCGGCAATCGCCCCACGGCGTCTGGTGGAAGCCAGGACCGCAGACGTAATCCACCTGCACGACGACGGTCGGGGCCTTGGCGATCGAGACCGCAGGCATTGCGCTCGCGCCTGTCGCGAACAAACCGCCGACCAGAATTGCAGAGGCAATAATCATGTTCTTCATCAAACTTCCTCCTATTGGACGGCTTATTTAGCGACCGCAGGTCTGAACGGCTGATGAACCGAGTTAGGCCATTTCCGGGCAAAAATCGGGCATTCTGGGAACGCCGGGATACGGCTTCAGACAGGAATCTCAACCCCCTCACAAATTCATTCGGCACCCGGCATTTTTTCGCTTGCGTCCAGAAAGTCGAAAGACTAATCAGACCAAGCCTTTTAGGCAGGTCGGGGCGTAGCGCAGCCCGGTAGCGCACTTGACTGGGGGTCAAGGGGTCGCAGGTTCAAATCCTGTCGCCCCGACCAATTATCTCCTTGATATCCCTGGTAAAATCACAGAAATATTAGGCTGGCTGCTTCACCTTAGGGCGGTCCATGCCATGCCGGCGAGGGCGCAGGCTATCAGCGTCGCGACGACGGAAGCTCTGAAGCGGAAGATCGCGATGGCCGCTGCCAGCGACAATGCCATGGCGGGAATGGCTGCCGAGTCTAAAATCGGGATTTCGAGGCTGACAGGGCCGATGGCTGCCGTACGGACCGCTCCGAAAAGCGTATGGATGGCAAACCAGATCGCCAGGTTGAGGATGACACCGACCACGGCAGCTGTTATCGCCGACATGGCGGCGGAAAGAGGGACATTGCTGCGCATGCGCTCGATGAACGGCGCACCGAGGAAGATCCAGAGAAAGCACGGCACGAAGGTTACCCACGTCGTCAGAATGGCGGCCAGCGTTGCCGCGAGCATTGGGTTCAGGCTCCCCGGATTGCGCAGGGCGCCCATGAAGCCGACGAACTGCGTCACCATGATCAGCGGGCCCGGGGTCGTTTCGGCCATGCCGAGCCCGTCGAGCATTTCCCCAGGTTTCAGCCATCCATAGTGCTGCACGGCCTCCTGGGCCACATAGGCAAGCACCGCATAGGCGCCACCGAAGGTGACGACCGCCATCTTGCTGAAGAAGACGCCAATCTGGGTAAACACATTGTCCGCGCCCAAGAGGACATGAAGAAGGATCACCGGTCCGAGCCACAGGGTGAGAAAGACGATGGCTATTCGCAAGGACCAGCCGACGTCAGGACGCGCGTGCTCTGGGGTGTCCTCGCCAAGCGCGGAGTCTGCATCCGGCAGAACCCGCCCGGAGCCCGGTCGGTGGCCGCTATCGATCCGGAACCAGCCAAGTCCCGCCCGCGATCCGGCATAGCCAGCTAGACCGGCGGTAACGATGATCAGCGGGAACGGCACATGGAATGCTGCGATCGCCACGAAGGCCGTGGCAGCGATGGCGATCATGGCGGGGTTCTTGAGCGCCCGTCCGCCAATCCGCAGGACTGCCTGCACGACCACCGCAAGAACCGCGGCCTTCAGGCCGAAGAACAGTCCTGCCACCATGCCGGCATCCCCGAAGGCGGCGTATAGATAGCTGAGGCCAAGGATTGCCACGAAACCGGGAAGTACGAACAGCGTGCCTGCGACAAGCCCGCCAGCCGTGCGGTGCAGGAGCCAGCCGAGATAGATCGCCAGCTGCTGGGCTTCCGGGCCAGGCAGCAGCATGCAGTAGTTCAAGGCATGCAGGAAGCGCGCTTCACCGACCCAGCGCTTCTCCTCGACGATAATTCGGTGCATCAGCGCAATCTGCCCGGCCGGGCCCCCGAAGCTCAGGGCGGCGATCCGAGCCCACACCAGCAGCGCCTCGCCAAAGGCAATGCCGTGCACTGGGCGACTGTCGGGAGCCTCGACTGCGACACGATCTGCCAAGGTTTTAACCCTTCCGGCAGCGTCTGGCGACAAAGTGGCCGGCGAGGCGGGACCCTTGTCTCTGCCTGATGATCGAAATCTGTAGGGGTAACGGCATGACGCGTCCTGATGGGATGTGTTTGCCGTGGACATCGCTCCAGAGCACGCCGCGTTGCGTTACGCAGCCCGCTCATCAGTGGCAGCGGCACAGGGCGGCTGTCAAGCAGGTGACCGGCTCCAGGAGGCTGCCGCTTGCGTGTCACAGGCGACGGTGCGCCGCCTGTGACTTCAGTCCGAGACACAAAAATGCGCCCGAAAGCCTAGACCGTCATGATGACGCGACCGATGCGGCCGCGTTCTTCTGCCCGTCGGTGCGCTGCCGCTGCCTCGGAGAGGGGGAACGTGGCATCGATCGGGACATTGAGGGAACCGTCCTTGGCCATCGGGAACAGTTCCTCGATCAGCCTGCGTGCCTCGGGATCGGTCATTGCCGTACCGAGGAGGCAGCCGATGATGACGTGGCGGTGCATCAGGATCTGGCCCGCATCGATCATCGTGCTGCGGCCGCCGAAGACGCCGATCAACACAGCCTTGCCGCCGTCCTTCAACACCTTGAGAGAATCGACCAGTGCGTCGCCGCCGACATTGTCGATGATGAGATCGACCTCGTTGCCCCCGAGAAGCGCACGGACCTGTTCGCTCGCCGGCTGGTCAGCGGTGACGATTGCGTCCGTGAGGCCATAGGCCTTGAGCTTTGCGAGGCTCTCTGCCTTGGTGCCGGTGCCGATTACCCGTGCGCCGGCCTTGGCGGCAAGCTGGACGGCGGCAAGACCGACGCCGCCGCTGGCACCGAGGACGAGGACGGTTTGGCCGCTCTGCAAATCACCGAGCTTGAGCGCATAGGCCGCCGTGCCGGGGCCGACGGGAATGGCGGACGCCACGCCGATATCGAGGCCATCTGGAACGATGAAGCAATTTGCCGCCGTAACCGCGCGAAGAGTGGCATGCGATCCCTTCCATTGGAAAGTTGCAACGCGCTGCCCGACGGAGAGCCCTGTCACAGCCTTGCCAACCTGCAGGATCGTGCCTGCTGCCGCATAGCCGACCACTTCGTCGGCACCCTGGCGCGTCAGCGCCCGGTTGATCAGGTCGCCGCCCTCGATGCTGATAGCCTCGACGCGGATGAGCACTTCGTCGTCGGCTGGAACAGGATCGGCAACCTCACCGTAATGAAAAACATCCGGGGTGCCTGGTTCGCTGTAGATTGCAGCTTTCACTGGCTTTTCTCCTTGTGGGATAAGCCGCCATGGGGCGACAGACCGCGCAGATGTAGTGTGCCCCACACCGCAGACAAGCGCATGAGGACGTTAATGCGTAGCAGGACTAATGATTTGAGTGGCTTCGTATCGAATGTAGAGGTGGGGAAGGGAGAAGCGACTGAGCTGTCTCTGATAGTTGCTGATTACTGCACAGCCTGAATTCAGGGTACAGGCAACTGTGAGTCATCCAAGAAGGGAACGTTGTTATAACGGAGTGCGGGGTCGGTAGCGTCGAGAGAGGCGACCGACCCCCGCGTGTCATTTCTGTTCGACTGAAACGCCGTTCTTGCCGATGGTGAGTTCGACACCCTCGGGCTTCTGCTTTTCGTGATAGACATAGGCGCCAAGGCCGATGACGGCGACGATCAGTGCGCCGATAATGAGATAGAGCCCGTTGCTGCGATTCAAGATGTCCCCCTGAGCGTAATGCGGGGGCAGAATGCGCGACTGCCGCTTTTGTTCCGTGCGTCGCAGGATTTATTGCGCTGCCGGAGAAATTGTGTCGAAAGGATAAATTCAGTCGTCGTTGGTGGAATTGAGGTTTTCGGGGCGTGTGCCCTCGTCGCCATGCGTGTGTTTCAGCCTCAGGCCGGCGCCGCCGCCATCCTGGCTACCATCGGCGAGAAACTGTATGCCGCTGGCCTCGAGCGCGGCGCGGATGGCCGAGACAGCGTGGCTGTTGGCGGGTTCAGTGCCGGTTTCGATGGCTTCGACCTCGGCTGAGCTGAGCCTGGCGGCGTCCGCCAGCTGTTGCAGGGAGAGGCCGGTCATGGCGCGGGCGGCGCGGATTTGTGCTGCTGTGATCATGCCTTCAACTCTAGGGCATTCTCCGGCGTTCTCAAGAGGGTGGGCAGGCGATGGCCGAGCAATTCGAAATAGATTTCCTCGGTTTCGTCGGCCATGCCAGACAGCGTGTATCGGTTGCGGCGGCGCTGCGCCTCGGCGGTAAAGATCGTCCTGGTCTCCGGTTCCGCAGCGCTGAGCATCGCGGCTGCCAGCTCTTCCGGATCGTCGCTGTTGGCAATCCTGATGCCGTTGCGCCCGTCTTCGAGCACTGTGCTGACGCCGCCGACGTCGGTCAGGATCAGGGGCTTGGCGCCCGATGCTGCTTCCAGCATGACGTATGACATGGCCTCGTAGCGGCTCGGCATGACGACGATATCGAAAGCGTCGATGGCGACTGGGCCGTGGATGCTGCTGTCGAGATGCGCACGGTCTCCGAGATTGGCGGCAGCCATGCGCTGTCTGACCTCCTGTTCGAGCTCGCCGCTGCCGATCATCAGCAGCCTGGCGGAAGGCAGCTGTTCTGCGACCTGCGCAAAGGCCGAGACCAGTCGTTCCGGCGCCTTCTGGGCGGAAAGCCTGCCGACGAAGCCGAAAAGTATATCGTCCGGAGAAATACCGAAGCGGGTGCGAATTGCCTCGCGTTCGCCGACCGGCGGTCGGGCGACGCCGTTGTAAACGACCCGCAGCCGGCGTCTCGGAATACCGATCGAGACGGCATGATCGTATTCGTCACGCGAGACGCAGATCACGCGGTCGGAAAAGAACGCGCCGAGAAGCCGCTCGATGCTGCCGAAGACAAATCGCGGCTTTCCTCCGAGCGAGGGGTCCATCGTCCGGAAGGCGTGCGGTGTGTAGAGCACCGGCGTCTTCGACCAGGGGAGCCGCAGGCGCGCAAGAGCCCCGGCCTTCGAGCTGTGGCCATGGATCAGGTCGAATGGGCCATGCGTGGCGATTATCCGGCGGATTTCCAGCCAGGCGGTGAAGTCGGCCGGGCCGAGAGCCCGCTTCATGCCGACCGAATGCACGGCGGTAAGGCCCATGCCCTCGAGTTCCTCGACAAATTTCTGTTCGGCGCGCACCGGTGAATAGATCGCCGTCACGGCGTGGCCACGGTGTTGCATGGCCCGGCAGAGGTCGAGGAAATGCCGGCCGGAGCCGCCGCCGCCGGGCTCGAGGATCTGCAGCATCGACAGGTGCGTAGTCGCGGTGCTGGCGTTCATGCCGCGATTTCTCCCCGGGCAAGCCGATGCTGGTGGCGAACTTCGAGCGCACCGCAGCCCCAAACGATCCCGATCAGCATGTAGAGATGGCGCCAGTGATCCGTGTCGATGACGTTACCGATGCCGACGTGGCCGAGGACGACGATCCAGGCAATCATCAGGAACGGCTGCCAGGGCCGTTCCTTCAACACGTTCTTGAAGCCGATATAGATGGTCCAGCAGATCATGCTCACCCAGCAGAAGAAACCGATCCAGCCGTAGGTCGTCAAAGTCTTCAGCCAGATATTATGTTCGTCCTCGCGGAACATTGTCGCAAACACCAGCGGCCCGATGCCGAGCGGGCGCTGCATCGACAGCAGGAAGCCGATACGATGGCGCTCGAAGCGCCCGAGGTGCCCTCCGTCATAGTCCTGCACCAGTTGGGTGCGGGTCGAGAACAGGTCGCTGACCTGGTGGAACTGCAGGGCGACCAGGAGGGCTGCGCCAAGCAGCAGGATTGCCGTCAGCGTCATGACCAGGATGCGCAGGCGAAACGTATTGCTGCGGTGCTTGAGCAGCATGAAGAACACCAGCGCCACCGACGAGAAGGCGAACAGGCCCCAGGCGGCGCGCGAAAACGACAGGAAGATGCCGAGTGCGAGGATCGTCAGTCCGATTGCCTTCAGGGGCGCCTTACGGAGGTCGCCGATGATCACGCCATGGATGAGATACAGCGTCGGCGCCACCAGATAGGGGCCGAAGACATTCGGATCCTGGAAGGCCCCCATCGCCCGGTCGTAGCGGGTGAACATTCCGGCGCCGGGGAAGGCATGGAAATAGCCGAGAATGCCGAGCAAGGCCGTGATGATGGCGGCAGCCACCCAGACCTTGAACATCAGCTTCAGCACATTGCCGTTGTGCTCGATGATGGCGGCATAGAACACCGCGCTGAGAGCAAGAAAAGTGGAAACGGCGATATAGATCGGTGCGTCCATTTCGGCGCTGCCGAGATCGCGCATCTGCGTCATCGACAGCATCCCGCCGATGTTGAATGTCAGAAACAGCACGAGCAAAGGCGCCACGCTGCGCGAGATGCGCAGCCCGAGCATGAACCATAGGCCGATCAGCATCGCCAGCCACAGTTCGTACGGCGCCGGTTCTGCGACGACGAAGCCGGAGAGGAAGACGCCGAACGCAACGCAGCCGGTGCCGATCAGCCGCAGCGCGGCGAGCTGCGGTTGGGTGACCTGCGGTGATGGGGTGGCGAACGTGCTCATCGGGCTCAATAGGCGTTTTCGGTGTTGAACAGGCGGATCGGTGTCAGGAAAAGGATCTTGAGATCGAATAGCAGCGACCAGTTCTCGATGTAATAGAGGTCGTAGGCCGTGCGGAATTTGATCTTGTCGTCATTGTCGATCTCGCCGCGCCAGCCGTTGATCTGCGCCCAGCCGGTAACGCCGGGCTTGACGCGGTGGCGGGCAAAATAGCCCTCGACGACATCGCCATAGGATCGGTCATGGCTGGCGGCGGCAACCGCATGGGGGCGTGGGCCGACCAGCGAAAGTGTGCCCAGCAGAACGTTGAACAACTGTGGCAGTTCGTCGATGGACGACTTGCGGATGAAGCGGCCGACGCTGGTAACGCGCGGATCGCCCTTGGTGACGGCATTGCGGGCGGTGGGGTCGCTCATGTCGGTATACATGGAGCGGAACTTGAAGATCTTGATGATCTCGTTGTTGAAGCCGTGGCGCTTCTGCATGAAGAACACCGGGCCCTTGGAGTTTAGCTTAATGGCAATCGCCGCGCCGACCATTACCGGCCAGAGCAGCAGCAGTGCCAGGACGCTGAAAAACACGTCGAACACCCGCTTGGCGACCGAATCCCAGTCCGGGATCGGTTTGTTGAAAATATCGAGCATCGGCACAGAGCCGACATGCGAATAGGCGCGCGGCCGGAAGCGCAGCTTGTTGGCATGGGCGGCGAGCCGAATATCGACCGGAAGCACCCACACCTTCTTGAGAAGCTGTAGAATACGCTCCTCGGCAGATATCGGCAGGGCGATGATCAGCATGTCGATACGGGTAACGCGGGCAAATTCCACGAGTTCTGCGACTGTACCGAGTTTCGGATAGCCGGCGACGACGACGGGCGATCGTCTTTCTCCCCGGTCATCGAAAATGCCGCAGATGCGGATATCGTTGTCGACCTGATCCTCCAGCGCCCGGATCAGTTCCTTGGCAGGTTGACCTCCGCCGACGATGACCGCGCGACGTTCCATGATGCCGTTGCGCGCCCAGCGGCGAATGCCCCAGGCAAACAGCAGCCGCTCCGCAAACAGGAACGCCATGCCGATCAGGCACCAGCTCATGATCAGCCGCGGCGGGAAGGTCGGCAGCATCTTCAGTGCAATCGCAAACAGCGGCATTGCGACGAACGGCAGTGCCCAACCGAGAACAATGCGGCGGAGATGGCGCGTCGGCGCGCGCAGCACCGGTATCTGGTAGGTGTCGAAAACTTGCAGCGAGAGAATATTGATCCCGGCGACAAGCACCGTGATTGGGACCTGGATCAGCGCTTCATAGGTCGGACTGCCGAAACGCAGGTAAAGCAGCAGTAGTCCCAGCGCCAGCAACGACACGAACTCGAACAGCATGAACTGGCCGATGATGATCGACGGCGTGTAATTGCCTTCGCGAAACTGCTCGGCGATCTGCCGCGCAAACGGATTGAGCTTGACGGTGCCCTCGGCCTCGACCTTTTCGTCGGGACTGCGGGCACGGATTTCCGAGACGCTCTTGCGAATTTTGTCGAGGTCGAAGTCATCAGGCTTTTCGATATTCGTCATCGCTCTCGATCCGTCTCACTGACGTATCAATTTCTATCGAAAGGCCCCTAAGGATGGCTTAGTAAGGTAGGTTAAATTTTAGGAACTGGCCTCTAGATCCAGTATATCTGTATACAGCTTCAGAACTTCGCCGGCCATAACGGGCGCCGAAAATCTTTTGTGTATCATTTCAAGACCGGGCATGGCGCGGATACGCCAATCCGGTTCCGTGATCGAGGCGGCCATGATGCGCGCAAGGTCGGCGACGTTGCCGGCCTTGGCGAGACCCTCGCTGGTTGCGCCCAGCACCTCGGGAATTCCACCGACTGCCGATGCGATGACGCCCTTGCTGGCGGCCAGTGCCTCGAGCACGATATAGGGCATGGATTCGGCGCGGGAGGGAACGACGACGGTCTGCGACATCGACAGGGCGTCTTCGATGCGCATGGCGGGGAGAATGCCGACGCGCGGATAAAGTCCGCCCGCGACTATCATCCTCATGTATTTGTCCCGGTCCTGCCCATCGCCGATCAACAGCGCCGACAATGGCCGACCGACCAGCCTCTCGGTCTGCCCAAAGGCCTCTATAAACAGATCGGGACCCTTGAGGTCCCGAAGCATGCCGATATAGATGAAGTCGACGGAGTCCGATCGGGTTGGAACAGTCCTGAAATCCCGCTCGTTGATGCCGTTGTAGACGAGCCTCGACATGGGGGAGGGAGGGCCGACCTTGGCCTCGTAGGCGTGTCTCTCGAAATCGCAGATGAAAATCAGCGCGTCCGTCAGGCGCTCCTGCAGGCGTTCCATCGTGAACACCGCGCGTCCCTTGAGAGACGCCTTTGAAAAATGCAGGCTGCCTCCATGGGCGGTATAGACGCGGGCAACGCGATACTTGTTCACCCGCAACACTGTGCCGATGACGCGCGCCAGCATGCCGCCCTTGGCGCCATGTCCGTGCAACACGTCCGGCCGCAAACTCTTGATCGTCCTGTAGCCCCGCCAAATCGCCGGCATGTCCGCGAAGCTCACCGAACGGTGGATCGGCATGCGCGTCAGGCCGAGTGCCAGGAACGGCTTTATTTCGTCAAACAGCGCATCCTCATGCGCTCCGCCGGTCAGGCTGTCGCAGACGATCCCGACGTGATGGCCGGCCCGGCTGTGCTGCTCGGCCAGATCGCGCACATGCCTGAAGATCCCGCCAACGGGCGACCTGAAGCAATGGATAATGCGCAAAGGCTTCGCCATTGATAATCAGAACAGCCTTTCGCGGACGTAGATGGTGTCGCCTGCAAGCACCGCATCGGAAATTCCGACGCGCCCTGTCATCACGTGGCCGTTGATCTTGCGGGTCACGTCCGTATTGCCCTGGTAGGCGCGCGGCGTAAAGCCGCCAGCGGCTGCGACCGCGTTCTGGATCGTCATGCCCGGGACATAGGAGTATTGGCCGGGCTGGCCGACTTCGCCCATGACATAGATCGAGCGATAGCGGTCGATGTCGATGGAGACGTCCGGGTCGCGCAGGTAGCCCTGCTTCAGCTTCGACGCGATCTCGCCGGACAGTTGCTGCATCGTCTTGCCACGAGCGGTCACCTGGCCGATCAGTGGCACAGAGATATAACCGGCCTGATCTACCGTATAGGTATTCGTGAGAGCCTGCTGCTCGAAGACGGTCACACGCAGGCGGTCTCCGCTATCGAGCCGGTAGGGCTGGATAGTCGCGGCGCTGAACGCCTCCGGCGCCGGCTGATAGCTCACGCAGCCGCCAAGGGCGGTGCCGAGGACAACCATGCTCAGGACGACGACGATGTTACGCTTAGCGAAAGACATCCGCGTGCTCACAAAGGAATAAAATCATGAACCCGTTATCAGTCTGTTAGGGTTAACAGACGGTAAATCGTGACGACAAATTGCGCATAATGGGCCGGTTCAGCAGAAGAGGGGCCTTAACCCTTGCGTTACCATAGTCGTTTACGGTTGCCGCCAAACGAGTATCGGAGTGCGGTATGCCCGGCGTAAACAGCAGCCAGCAGGATGTCGACATTGATTTGAGCCAGCTTTTCCGGGCCGTATGGCGTCGGCGGCTGCGCGTGGTGCTGATCGTCACTGCCGCTGCTCTTGTCGCCTTCGTAATCGCCAAGGTCGTCTCGCCCGAATATCGCAGCGAGACGAGGGTGCTGATCGAGCCGCGCGCTGCGGCTTTTGCCACCACGAGCAACCAGGCAAGCGCCGGCAGCAACGATGCGTCTCTGCTCGATGAACTCAATATCGCCAGCCAGGTGCAGATCCTGCAGTCGGCCGACCTTATCAAGCAGGTGATTACCCAGCTGAAGCTCTACGACCTGCCGGAGTTCGAGGACAGTGCGCGGTCGTCGGCGCTGGCCGGTCTGCTGGTCACCCTGCATCTGAAGAAGCCTTCATCCGACAAGGCACCCGAGGAGCGCATCCTCGATGCCTTCACCGAGCGGCTGCAGGTCTACCAGATCAACACGTCGCGTGTCATCGGCATCCAGTTCACCTCGCGGGATCCGAAGCTCGCCGAGAGCGTTCCGAACGCTATGGCATCGGTCTATCTGTCGATGCAGAGCGGCGCCAAGCTCGATTCCAATGCCGAGGCAACCCGCTGGCTGGAGCCGGAGATCGCCAACCTGCGCATCAAGGTGGCGGAAGCCGAAAAGAAGGTTGCCGATTACCGCAGTGCCAATGGCCTGCTGCAGACCAACGACACCACCAGCTTTTCCAACCAGCAACTGACCGACATCTCGACGCAGCTTGCCCAGGTGCGCGGCGAAAAGGCGAATGCCGATGCCCGCGCCCAGGCCGTGCGTAACGCCCTGGCCTCCGGCGGCCCCACCGACACGCTGAACGACGTCAGCGGCTCGCAGACCATGCAGCGTCTGAAGACGACCGAGTCCAGCCTCGAATCGCAGATCTCGGACCTTTCGACGACGCTGATGGACGGTCACCCGCGGCTGAAGAGCCTGCGCGCCCAGCTGGCCGACATCCGCTCGCAGATCACCCGCGAGACCCGCAAGATCCTGACCGGCATCGACAACGAGGCAAAGATCGCCGCGATGCGCGAGCAGCAGCTGTTGGCGCAGTCGAAGCTCCTGAAGGCGGACAGCGCCCGTGCCGGCGAAGACACCGTCGGCCTCAATGCGCTTGAGCGTGAGGCAACCGCCGAGCGGCAGCTGCTCGAGACCTATCTCGCCCGCTACCGCGAAGCTGCCTCCCGTTCCGACAAGAATTCCAGCCCTGCCGATGCCCGGATCGTGTCGAGTGCGGTCGAGCCGGTTGACCCCTACTTCCCCAAGGTCGGGCCGATCGTGGTCATCGCCGCGGTTGCAGCCTTCGTGCTCAGTGCCATTGTCATAATGCTCATGGAGCTGTTCAGCGGTCGCGCCCTGCGGCCGGTGGGCTTGCCCAATGACGGTGCGCGGCGTGCGACCATGTTCGAAGACGATGGCCGGCCAAGTGCGACAGCCGCGCCGCTCCGCCGTGCGGTAGTGTCCGCAAGCCTGCTGTCGGCAACGCGCAGGGTGCAGGCGCCCGAACGGGCTGCCGTACAGCCGGAGACAATTATGCAGCCCCCGGCAGCGGCTGTCGTCGCTGAGCCTGAAGCGCTGCCTGCCGCCACTGTCGAGGCGGTGGAGGACTTCTCGATCCCATCGGTCGCCGAATACTTCATCGATGCCAAGGTGCCGATGGCAATCGCCGTCTCGCCGGATGGTGACGCAGGTTCGACTGCCACCGTCATGCTGGCCCGCACCATCGCCGACAGCGGCCGCCGCGTGGTCCTGGTCGACATGACCGGCACAGCCTGCCCGACGCGCCTGATGGCCGACAAGCCGGGACTTCCCGGCGTGACCGACCTTTTGTGTGGTGAAGCAGCGTTTGCCGATACCATCCATCCCGACCGCCTGTCGGACGCCCATCTGGTGCCGCTCGGAGCAAGCGATCTTGCAAGCGCCATGCGCGGAGCCGACCGGCTTTCGCTGATCCTCGAAGCACTCGTGTCGGCCTATGATCTGGTGCTGGTCGAATGCGGTGCGGTCAACGTCGACGGGATTGCGAAATTGACGCGCAGCAAGGATGTCGAGATCATCCTTTCCATGCCCGTGCCGGATGAGGCGAAGTTCGTCGCCGTCATGCATGATTTCCAGCAGGCCGGCTACGAGCATCTCGTGCTGATGTCCGGCAGCGACGGTGACGAGGACCGGCACCGCACCGCCGCCTGAGGCTTGCTTCAGGCTCCGTCCAGCGTTGCCGCCTGCTGGCGGCGAGCCCTCAGTTTCTGGATGGCACTGTACAGGCGTGGGTTACCCTTGATCAGCGCCTTTGCCCGCGTCAGACTTCTCTGCCCGAAGGCGGCGACCCTCCCGAGTGGCGAGACCGGCAGCAGGATATCGTGCTGCACCGTCTGCACCGGGCACCACGAGCGCTTGTAGAGCTGGTCGCCGATGCCGAAGTCGAACAGCGCAATGCCGGATTCCCGGCACTTCTCGATCATCACCCAGAACAGCAGTTCGCCGGGGCTGGCCTCCGGGACCACGCTCTCGTCGATTGAGGCAAACTGGCAGATGACGTGGTCTCCCTTGCGCGAAAGGGCTGCAATGGCCGGCAGATGACCGTCATGCCGTCCCTTCAGCCTGATGGCGTGCAATTCGAGCGCGATGCTGTCGCCCTCGATATTTTTCGTCGCGAGCAAGCGTAGCAGGAAGTCGCGGGCGTCGCTCCCCTGGAAGACATCCGGCAGCCCGGCCGCTCTGAACCGTTCTGCTTTTTGCTGCAGGAAAAGATCGAGCATCCGCCGCTTTTCCTCCGGCGTCGTCGCGACGACATGCTCGAAACCACCGATTTCATTCAGTAACTTTGTCTGGGACCGATGCTTCTTGCGACGCCTTTTCGCATTGACCTGGCTGAGCGTTTCCTCGAATGAGCCCAGCAGAGGCAGCTGGAAGGCGCGGTTCTGGTTTTCGACGGAGGGTAGCGAGGCGAGCGGGCTGACACGACCGCGCCACTCCAGCGGCAGGTTCGACAGCAACAGCAGATCGGCGTACCCGCGCAACGCGACAGCGATGGCCGCCTGAACATCTGCCGAAAGGGTTGTGACGTCGGCAAGAAATTTCGCGGAAAACAAGCCGGTATTGATGTTGCTGCGTGGAGCGCCGATGAAGCGCGCGGTTCTGACGCCATGGCTGCGGACGATTTCCAGCGGCAGAATGAAAGCCACTTCGGAGCCGATGCTTGCGCGCAGGATGGCAAGCGTCGGCCGATAAGTCTCGACCCAGGCCGTGCACCACCCGAAACTCTGGTGCAGGGAGCTCAGCCTGTCTCGCTCTAACCGACGCCATTCCGGTTCCAGAGGCACCATGTTGTCGCTGACGGTGATCGTCAACGAGCCGCTGCCGGCTTGCAACGGCGATGCTGGTCGAGGCTGCACCACGACGCCGGTTTCGCCATCGGCCAATGTTCCGGTTTCGCCTGTCGCCGTCCGCACTTTTGGCCTCCGCGCCTGTTTCTGCAGGCGCACGCTAGAGGCGAGGCCGTCTATTTTCGGTTTAAGCGCGTGTTTGGCCGGTGTCTTCCGGCGATCATGCTTATCCGGCGGTTAACGCGGCAGGCAGCTATCCCTGCTTCGGTCCAGACATCCATTTGATCAATCCCATTGCCGGCAGGATCCACAATAGGCCGGTGAGGAAAAAGTAGGTGAGGTGCACCCACCAGGGCGAGGCTCCGAGCGCATTGACTGCCACGGTCGTCGCCAGCAGAGCATAACCAAGCACCAGCACGATCAACAGGATGGTGCCAATGAATTTGCGCAGGCGGATGGGCATGATGGCACTCTCCTCGGCAGTCGATTGCGGGGACGGGGAGTTGCGACCCCATGCCGCAAAGGCGCAGCCCTTGTTTTGCACCGCGCGCTGGGGCAAATCAACAGGCAGATTGAAGGAGCCCACCATGGCTGTTGCACATTTTTCCACCGAACAGGCCGTTCGCGGCGAGGTCGCACGCCAGGACCGCAATCGCCGTGCCGTCCGCATCTGGCTCGGCTTCGTGCTGCTGTCGCTGTTCTGTCTGGTTCTGGTCGGCGGCGCGACGCGGCTGACCCAATCCGGGCTGTCGATCACCGAGTGGAAGCCGATCCACGGCGTCATCCCGCCGCTGAATGCCGCAGAGTGGCAGGATGAGTTCGATCGCTACAAGCAGATCCCGCAATTCAAGCTGCTGAACAGCGACATCACGGTCGATGATTTCAAGAGCATCTTCTGGTGGGAATGGGCGCACCGGTTGCTCGCGCGCGCAATGGGCGTCATCTTCGCCGTGCCGCTGATCTTCTTCTGGGCGACTGGCCGCATCGAGAAAAGCCTGCGGCTGCCCCTTGTCGGCATCTTTGCGCTTGGCGGCCTGCAGGGCGCCATCGGCTGGTGGATGGTGTCGTCGGGCCTTGAAGCCCGCACCGATGTCAGCCAGTACCGGCTTGCCACGCATCTTGTCACCGCCTGCCTGATCTTTGCCGCCTGTATGTGGGTGATGCGGGCGCTGACCCCGCATTCGGACGACGCGCCTCCGAGTAGCCATTCCGGCCGGATTGCCGGTCTCATTGCCCTGATGGCCTTGTTCCAGATCTACCTCGGTGCGCTGGTCGCAGGCTTGCATGCCGGCCTCAGCTACAACACCTGGCCGTTGATGGACGGCGCCGTCGTCCCCGGCGACCTGTTCGTGCAGAACCCGTGGTGGATCAATTTCTTCGAGAACCCGAAGCTTGTGCAATATGTCCATCGTCTCGGGGCCTACGCGCTGACTGCCGTGGTGCTGGTCAACATGATCGTCTGCCTGCGTGTTACACCCGGCAGCACCCATACCCGCCGCGCCGTGGTGCTGGCGTTTCTGGTGCTTTGCCAGGCAGGGCTCGGCATCGCCACGCTGCTGATGCAGGTGCCTCTGCATCTGGCTCTCGCGCACCAGGGCGGTGCCCTTGTCGTGTTCGGGTTTGCTGTGGCCAACTGGCGGGGTTTCTACGGCGAATATTCGCGCGACACCACGGTGGTCGTTGGCGCCTGACGCTGCCGGCGATCATGCCACGCGAAGTCATTGGCCGAATCGGCAAATAGTTGCATTCTGCGCAAAAGCGATGGGATGCAGATGAACTGGCAGCTACAAGACGAAAACAGCGGCGGCAAAATGCCTATGCTGTCTCTGGCGGTGCCTTTCTACAATGAGGAAGAGACTGTTGCGGCTTTCTTTGCCGCCGTTGTCCCGGGTCTGGAGGCCATTCCTGCGCTGCGCTTCGAGATCGTTTGTATCAACGATGGTAGCCGAGACGACACCCTGCGCCTGCTCTTGGCTGCTGCCCGACGCGACCGTCGCATTCGCGTCATCGATCTCACCCGAAATTTTGGCAAGGAGGCCGCCCTCTCGGCTGCCATCGACGAAAGCCGTGGCGATGTCGTCGTTCCCTTCGATGCCGACCTGCAGGATCCGCCCGAACTGATCGCAAGGCTGGTAGAGCGCTGGCGTGAAGGATATGACGTCGTGCTCGCCCGTCGCACGGATCGCCGCTCGGACGGCGCTGCCAAGCGGCTGACGGCATCCTGGTTCTATCGCCTCCACAACGCCGTCTCGGATGTGCAGATTCCGGAAAACGTCGGTGACTTCCGGCTGATGACGCGTGAGGTCGTCGAAGCCGTGAAGCAATTGCCGGAATCGCATCGCTTCATGAAGGGCCTGTTTGCTTGGGTCGGCTATGAGACGGCAATCGTCGATTACACCCGCGAGGCGCGCGTCGCCGGTCAGAGCAAATTCGCCGGCTGGCGCCTGTGGAATTTCGCCCTCGAGGGCATTACGAGCTTCAGCACGTTACCGATGCGTATCTGGACCTATCTCGGGGTCGCCGTCGCGCTGGTCGCCATCGGTCGCGCCGCCTTCCTCATTCTCCGAACCTTGATCGAGGGCGTCGACGTACCAGGCTATGCATCGCTGGCGACCGCAATCCTCCTCCTCGGCGGCATACAGTTGATCGGCATCGGGACGCTCGGGGAATATATCGGTCGCATCTATCTCGAGTCGAAGCGCCGGCCCATCTACCTCGTCAAGCGTCGGCATGAGGTCGTACCCTCGGAACTGCCACTTGCTACGGCGCACCAGGACCATGTCTGAGGGACGCGCGGATGCCGGCCGGGCGCGGGGCCGGATTGGGGTGTCGCCGATGGGATTGCTCGACAGGGATGCGCCCCTCGGCACCCGCATATTCTGGATTGCCTGCGTCGCGATAACCCTGCTCGGCCTTGCGTTGCGGCTGCCCAACCTGGCTACGCGGTCGCTGTGGCTGGATGAGGCCTATACTGCATGGTTTGCCGCCCAGCCGCTGCGTGCGCTGTGGACCGACGTGCCGCTCTACGAAACCCATCCGCCGATGTACTATACCCTACTCAAGGGCTGGACGACGCTGTTCGGCAACTCGGAGGCCGCCCTTCGCATGCCTTCGGTACTGGCAAGCGTCGCCACCATCCTGCTGGTTGCAGGAGCCGGTCGCGTCCTCAATGCCGGTCCACGTGGCGACCGGGTTGCACTTCTGGCAGCGCTGCTGCTGGCGATCAACGCGGGCAGCATCTATTATGCGCAGCAGGCGCGACCCTATGCGCTGGAAACGTTTGCAGCATCCATTGCCATTCTCTCGGCGCTGATCCTGCTTCAGCGGCTGCGGGCCGGGGCTGAACAGTTTTTTCTGATGAGCCCTCTCGTGCCACCGATGGCAGCTCTGGGGCTCTCCACGGCCGCAACGATGTGGCTTCACGACACCGGTATCCTGGTCGCCCTCGGGATATGGGTCGGGCTGATAACGTCGTTGCTTGTCTTCATTCCTGGTCGCCGGGCAGGGCAGGCTCTGGCTGTCGCCTTGCCGGGCATCCTGGCACTCCTGCTGTGGTCGCCCTTCCTGTCGATGTTCATCCGGCAAAATTCTGGCATGGCATCGCTTGCCTTCTGGATCACCTTCTCGCCCTGGGATCTCTTGACCGCCTGGTTCCTGATCGCAGGCGGCTATCTGCCCTTCATTCCCGCCGTGCTGCTGTTCTTCGCCGGTATGGCGTCGGTCTGGCGCAATCAGCGGCCACTGGCAGCGCTCATCTTGGTCGTGGTGCTCCTGCCCTGGGCGACAATGCTGGCGATCAGCTATTTCATAAAGCCTGTCTACATCGACCGCCTGTTCGAATGGATGGCGCCGACCGTGCTCGGATTGATCGCCATCGGCATGCTGGCCAGAAGCCGCTGGGCAATCCTGCGACTGGTCGCCGCCGTGCTGTTCATCGGCATGTGCCTGATGTCGACCAACGCAGTCTATCACCTGGAGACAGAGGACTGGCGAGGCCTCGTCGCATCCATCGCGGCGGATGCCGAGCCCGGCGATCTGGTCATAGCCTCCCCGAACGAACTCGATGCTCCTCTGCGGTATTACATTGCGCGCACGCAGCCATTCCCGGATCTGATGGTGCTGCCGGCGCCGTTTCCAGCGCGCGGCTTGCCACGCGTCTACGTCAGCAATCGCGGCGCGCCGAAAATCATGCCCGAGGATCGTCAAAAGGTTAGGGCAGCTCTGGAGACGCATCGACGCGTCTGGCTGATCGAGCGGGCAACCGATCTCTACGATCCGCAAGGCCTGATCCGCGCCGAGATCATGGCCAGCCGCCACAAGATCTCGTCGCGCATCAGCGACAGCATCTCGCTCGATTTGTTCGAATGAGCGATGCAGTCTGCTTCCTCTACAGGGATGCCCTTTAATGAAGCAAGATGCCCGCAGAAACCGTCGGCTCACGAAGGATTGACTCGCCTGTTTACGAAATATGCTCCGAATCGCTCTATCGACTGTGTTTGACGGCTTGCTGCATGCTAGGGCGAGCCCTGATTCTCTAGGAGTGCTTAGTACGTGCGGTTGCCTTCGACCTTTCGGACCATCGGCCAGACCATTGGCGTCTTCAGCATTGCGGCGCTCCTCGGCAGCGCCGCACCAGCCTCTGCCGTGCAGCAGTCGGGCTCCTTTCCATCCTGGCTCGATGCCCATGTCGGGCTCGGACCTGGCCAGATTGCGCGGCCTGTCCTGAAGCGCGCCCGTGCTCTCTACCAGCAGCGCGTCAGCGAAGGCAGGGTCCGGAACCCCTGCTATTTTGCGATGGATGCCACCAAGCCGAACGATCCCGGCAGCGAAACTTCGGGTGGCCGCTTCTACATCATCTGCGAGGCCAGCCAGTCGTTTCGCGCGATAGCAGCCGGCCACGGCAGCGGTACGAAGCTTCCAGGCGTCGTCGATTTCTCCAACGGCCGGGAATGTGCCCGCAATTTCGGCAACGCCATGGACTCCAACCTGACGACGGGTGGCTCCTATGTCACCAGCGAGGTGAAGACGTCCTTCAAAGGGTATTACAAGTCATCGGGCGTCAAGGACGCTGTCTTCATGCGATCCTTCCTCCAGTTCGACGGCGAGGGGGACACGGCGAATGCGCGCGCCCGCGTTATCGGCGGTCACGCAGCCGCGAAGGTGGCCGCCATGTGCATGATGAAGGCCCCGGCGAGTCCCTACGCCAACAAGGACGGCTATGTGCCGTTCGGCAATCTGGTCAACTACGCCGGCGGCCGCAGCAATGGCTGCACCAGCTGGTCGCCGACGGATGCCAACCAGGTCATCTCCATGGTCAAGGACAACCCGACGACGCTTTATATCTATCCGGAATCATCGGATATATCAGCCGTTGCCAAGGCTGCTGCGTCCCATGCATCGCTGTCGCAAGCGGGGCTGTACTGGAACGATCAATGCCTGCAGAAGATAGGCACCCCGAAATTCTGGTCAAAGACAACTCTCGAGCCAGTGATCGCCAAGTACAAGGCCGACAATCCCCCGAAGCCCGGGAAGCCGCTTCCCGTCTGTGCACCGCAATAAACGGTTACAAGAAACGTTGGACCTGAGGTCCGTGGGGCTTACAGTCTAGTGGAAGATGCCATCCAGCGCCGGCATGCCGAGCACGGCGGAGGTGCCGATCAGCGCATAGCAGATCCATCGGAAGGTGCTTTCGCGGGCGAGGCCGAAGAGCCTCGTTCCACCGTAAAGCCCGAGCACATAGCTCGGCAGGATCACAACCGTCAGCGCGAACACCTGCGCCACGAACAGGCCGCTGGTATAGTAGCTGACGACGCTGAGAATGGTCGAGATCGAGAAGTACAGGATGATGTTGGAACGGACGCGGGTAAAGTTGCTCTTGCCACCGAGCCAGAAGGCGACGACCGGCGGCCCGCCAAGCTGGGCCGCACCACTGAACAACCCGGCAATGAAACCGACCGCCGCCGTCAACGGCCGCGTCGGCTCGCCGTGGTAGCGCCAGCCGGATACCAGCAGCGTCAGCAGGCAGGCGGCGATGGCAGTGATCAGCCAGCGCAGCAGCAGCGGATCCATCAGCGCGAGTATGGCAGTGCCGAGCGGCACCCCGATGATAGCGCCTACCGCCATCGTCACGACCTCGCGCCGGTTCGCCAGATGAAACGCCGGACGCACCATTCCGAGCGTCGCCAGCCCATCGACGACCAGCAGCACCGGTGAGATCAACCTTGGGCCAATCAGTGCACCACCGAGCGGAATGAGGATCAACGCCGCGCCAAAGCCCGAAAATCCACGCGCAAGACCAGCAACAAGTGCGATGGCGACAAGCGCCACCAGACCATGTGCAGGCAGGGATGCGATAAACCAGGCGTCAACGGCCGCCCGCAGCGCATCCAAAGACATTGCTTGGCTTACTCCCGGGATTTCAGGCGGACAGCATCAGGTCCATGTTCTGCACGGCAGCACCTGAAGCGCCCTTGCCGAGATTGTCGAGCAGCGCCACCAGATTGACCTGGCTGCCACCCGGCGTCCCGAACACAAATAGCTTCATCGTATCCTTGCCGGCCAGTTCGACCGCATCGACGCGGGGCTGGGCGCGGCTGGCATCAAGCGACACCACCTCGACGATATCCTGTCCGGCGTAGTAATCCGTGAGCGCCGCGTGGATTGTTTCCAGCGTCGTTCCTTGCGCCAAGGCATCCAGATGCAACGGGACCTGGACGATCATGCCCTGCGGAAACTTGCCGACCGACGGCGAGAAGAGCGGTGCGCGGTCGAGCAGGCCATGGGTGGTCATTTCAGGCACATGCTTGTGATTGAGCGGCAGGCCATACAGGAAGTGCGGCGAGGAGATCGAGTCAGGCCGGCTCGGGTCTTCCATCTGGGCGATCATCTGCTTGCCACCGCCGGTATAGCCGGAGACCGCATTGACGGTAACGGGATAGCCATCAGGCAGCATGCTGGCAGCTCTCAGCGGCCTTATCAGCGCGATGGCACCGGTAGGGTAGCAGCCGGGATTGGCGACGAGACGCGCCGCCGCGATCTTGGCGTCCTGGCCCTTGGCCATCTCGGCAAAGCCGTAGGCCCAGTTCGGATCGATACGGTGAGCCGTCGAGGTGTCGATGATGCGGACATTGTTGTTGCCGGACACCATGGCCACCGCTTCGCGGGAGGCATCGTCCGGCAGGCAGAGAATAGCGATGTCGGCGCTGTTCAGCATATCTTCGCGAATTGCCGCATCGCGCCTCTGTGCTTCCGGGATCGACAGCAATTCGACATCGCGGCGATCGGCCATGCGCGTGCGGATCTGCAGGCCCGTGGTGCCGTGTTCGCCATCAATGAAGATTTTCGGTGCCATGATCGTCCTGCACTTTCAAAGGGTTCGCGTGATTTACGGAATCAATATGCCATCAACTTGATTCAGAATGATAACAACCGCCTCAGCGGTTTGTCGCCAGTCGCCCGGCATACAATCCGAGCATATACATTGCCACCGTGGCGCCCGCAATGGCGGTGATATCGGCGTGGTCGTAGGCTGGCGCCACCTCGACAACATCCGCGCCCCGGATATCGAGCGATGACAACCGCTGCAACACCGATAGTATTTTGGCGCTCGACGGGCCCCCGGCGACAGGCGTTCCGGTACCGGGTGCATAGGCAGGATCGAGGCAGTCGATGTCGAAGGTGAGATAGGCCGGCGCACCCGCGGTGCGGGCGAGGATCCGGGCGGCGATGTCGGATGCTGTCATGTCCTCTACTTCGTAGCCATGGATCATCTCTATGCCGCAATCCTCCGGCGCCTGGGTGCGGATGCCGATCTGGATCGAGCGGGAGGCATCGATCAACCCGTCGCGCACCGCACGCCCGACAAAGGAACCATGGTCGATGCGCCCGGCCTCGTCGGTCCAGGTGTCCTGATGGGCGTCGAATTGCACCATTGCCAGCGGCCCGTGCCGCGCGACATGGGCTTTCAGCAACGGCCAGGTGATGAAGTGATCGCCGCCGAGTGTCAGCAGGAAGGCACCGCTGTCGAGCAGCGTGTTGGCCTGGCGTTCGATCGCAGCAGGCGTGGCGGCGTGGTTGCCATAGTCGAGCAGGCAGTCGCCGTAGTCGATGACAGCCATTTCGGCAAAAAGGTCGCGGGCGAACGGATATTGTGGATCGTTGTCAAAGATCGCCGAAGCTCGCCGGATCGCCTGCGGCCCGAAGCGGGCGCCGGGGCGGTTCGAGGTTGCCGCATCGAACGGAATGCCCCAGACGACGGCATCAACGCCCGTCGGGTCCTTGCTGAAACGCCGGCGCATGAAGGAAAGGGCGCCGGCGAAGGTCGGGTCGCTGGCGGCCGAGGTGGGGGAGGTCGCGGTGAAAGCATGGTCGATGGATTTGCTGGCCAAGCCGGTGTCCTTCGCATTCAGTTCGTCTTCGAGCCACGCAGTTTCAGCCGCAGTTCTGCGAATAAATGATGGCCAGCCATAGTCTTCAAAGCCTGAGTTACTCAAAGGTGAATGTCACCGACAGCCTTACGCATTGCAACGGGTGGAGAGCAAAAAAGGCTGCCGGATCGTCTCCCCGACTATTTGCGCTGACTATGCCTGCGGGAGGGTCGGAAAAACGCCAGCTATCCTCTTTCACCCGTTACCCGCCGATCCTAAGCCGCATTCTGATCCGTCGAGATCGACACCTTCAATCCTAGCGCCTTGATCACGCCGAGAAAGGTCGACAAGCGCGGATCACCGGCTTCGCTCAGTGATTTATAGAGTGCTTCCCGGGTCACGCCCGCTTCTTTGGCGACAGACGTCATGCCGGCAGCACGGGCAACGTCGCCGAGGGCCTGGGTGATGAGCGCCGGATCACCGTCCTCGAAAGCGGCTTCGAGATAGAGCATGCGGTCGGCCGGTGTGGTCAAATGGTCCTGGATGTCAAAGCGGGTGGTTTCCAAGGGCATTCAAATCTCCTTAGCCAATTGCCGGGCGATTGCGATGTCCCTTGCCTGCGATGACTTGTCGCCGCCGCATAAAAGAATGACGATCGTCTCACCGGATCGGGTGAAATAGAGCCTGTAGCCGGGGCCATGAGGGATGCGCATTTCGCTGACACCTTCACCGACCGGCTTGATATCTCCAGGGTTACCGAGTTCGAGCCGCCGGATGCGAACGACGATGCGTTGGCGCGCCTGCGCGTCTCGGAGCGCATCTAGCCAATTCGCAAAAATAGAGGTCTGCCGAACTTCGATCACGCGTGAATTATAGTTCACAAAGCCGATTTGTCAAAGTCCCGGGAGAGGCTGGCGACTTGTTGCCGAAACACAAAAAAGGCGGCGCCGAAGCACCGCCTTTTCCAAAACCAAATCCAGCCAGCGATTAACGCTTGGAGAACTGGAACGAACGACGGGCCTTCGCCTTGCCGTACTTCTTACGTTCAACAACACGGCTGTCGCGTGTCAGGAAGCCGCCCTTCTTCAGAACGCCGCGCAGGCCGGGTTCGAAGTAGGTGAGGGCTTTGGAGATGCCGTGACGAACGGCACCGGCCTGGCCGGAGAGACCGCCGCCAGCAACCGTGGCGATGATGTCGAACTGGCCGTCGCGGGCAGCAGCGACGATCGGCTGGCGCAGGATCATCTGCAGAACCGGACGTGCGAAATATGTTGCGAATTCGCGGCCGTTGATGATGATCTTGCCGGAGCCTGGCTTGATCCAGACGCGGGCAACGGCGTTCTTGCGCTTGCCGGTGGCGTAGGAACGGCCGAGCGAGTCGACCTTGCGAACGTGAACCGGAGCAGAAGGCTGTTCCGAAACCGTGCCGAGATCCTTCAGGGAAGAGAGGTCAGCCATACTCAGGCGCTCCTTGTGTTCTTGCTGTTCAGCGCGGCGACGTCGAGAACGGTCGGCTGCTGCGCTTCATGGGGATGGTTGGAGCCGGTGTAGACGCGCAGGTTCTTCATCTGGCGACGGCCGAGTGGTCCGCGGGGAACCATGCGTTCGACAGCCTTTTCGAGGACGCGCTCAGGAAAGCGGCCTTCGATCAGCTGGCGAGCGGTACGCTCCTTGATGCCGCCGGCATAACCGGTGTGCCAGTAGTAAACCTTGTCTTCGTACTTCTTGCCGGTGAAGACGACCTTCTCGGCATTGATGACGATGACATTGTCGCCGTCGTCGACGTGCGGAGTGAAGGTAGCCTTATGCTTGCCACGCAGACGCATTGCGATAACAGAAGCGAGACGACCAACGACGAGCCCTTCGGCGTCGATGATGATCCACTTCTTCTCCACCTCTGCAGGCTTCTGGGAGAAGGTTGCCATGTTGTATACTCTCTTTTAGGACCCAGAACCCGAAGGTCAGGGCGTTTCTTGTTGCTTGAATTGGAAAGGCTTGGCCCGGCCAAAAAGAAAGCAGCCCGGAAAGGCTGCGTTTCTGCTGCGGCTTGTAGGGGAAACCCCATCTCAGGTCAAGATTGGCATTTCGAGAGACGGTTAAAAATAGTCAATGATATCAACGCTCTAGGAATGTGGTATATCAATACCACAAAATTCATGGCGTCTGATGTCTTCTATGACTAAAGCTCAGGGCGATCATTTCATCGAAAGTAAGCTGAAAAGCTTCAACGTCGCGACAATCAAGCCTCTACCGAAGAGGGTAAACTCGAGTATTATTGTCGCTCTGCGAGCAACAGAGAAGCATCTGTTCGTCCACTGTCACAATGTTGCAATGCACCAAAGGCGGTAGCGGAATATCTGCGGCAACTATAAGATGTTACTGATGGATACCAGAACAAAAGTAGACCGAAACAGGACAATTGATAGAACCTTGTCCCGCTCCAATTTGGCTCGCTCTTTATCACTCTCAGCTGCGCTCGCTGGCGGTTTTGGAGCTCAAGTTAGGCGGCGTACCAAAATCAACGGTCGGGTATGATCTCGTCGTCGTCCAGTTCGCTTGTCGAGTGACAGGTGTAGACCGGACAGTTTTTCGTGTCCTTCGTCGGCAGCGTGTCTTCGAAAGCATATTCGCCGAAATTGCAGGCCCCGCGGTCGCTGACGTAGCGGTCATAAAGCGTCAGGTTTTTCGTCCGTTCCGCAGGGTGACGGAAAATCACGGCGCGTTCGCGGCCGATCAGCGCCTGCGCTGCCGAGCAGCTGTATGACATGGAGTTGTAGCGATTGATCGCCAGTGCGGGCGTCGCCATAGATGCTGCCAAAACGCCGAGTAGGATGATTTTTTGCATGAGACTGTCCTCACAGGTTCGGTTCATGCCTATATACGCAGAAGCGGTACGCTAGTTTCCGCTGGATACGACAAAAACGTAACTGTGATCGAAGCTGGAGATGTCAGCAATGAACCACGACCGTTATGACGATTCCTACATCGCCGATATTCTGCACAGCGTGAAGACCATCGCACTGGTCGGCGCGTCCCCGAATGCTGCACGCCCGAGCAATGGGGTGATGGGCTATCTGCTGGCCAAAGGCTATCACGTCATCCCGGTCAATCCAGGCCTGGTCGGCAAGGAAATCCTCGGCCAGCCGGTGTTCGGCAAGCTCGCCGACATTCCCGAGCCTGTCGATATGGTCGATGTGTTTCGCGCGCCCGAATATCTGGATGCCGTCGTCGAGGATGCGCTGGCGCTTCCGGCCAAGCCGCAGGTCATCTGGTCGCAGCTGGACATCCGCGACGATGCGGCCGCCGAAAAGGCCGAGGCGGCCGGCGTGAAGGTGGTCATGAACCGCTGCCCGGCAATCGAGATCCCGAGACTTGCCTCCGCCTGATCGACTGCCCGTGCAGGGTAGGATTTTCTCCGCTTCAGGCGGGAATGAGAAAAGATCGCGATGAATTTGCATCGCCGTCGCGCTATGGTCGTCCGTGAGATATTGAGGGAGGACTACCATGGCGACCACCAATCCGGGCTTCGACACGCTGGCAATTCATGCAGGCGCACAGCCCGATCCGACGACCGGCGCCCGCGCGACGCCGATCTACCAGACGACCGCCTATGTCTTCAGCGACGCGGATGCCGCAGCCGCCCTGTTCGGGCTGCAGCAGTTCGGAAACATCTACACCCGCATCATGAACCCGACCCAGGCCGTGCTCGAGGAGCGCGTCGCGGCACTCGAAGGCGGCACGGCGGCGCTGGCGGTAGCATCGGGCCATGCGGCTCAGCTTCTGGTGTTCCACACCATCATGCAGCCGGGCGATAATTTCGTTGCGGCAAGCAAGCTTTACGGCGGTTCGATCAACCAGTTCGGTCATGCCTTCAAGAATTACGGCTGGCAGGCGCGCTGGGCCGATCCGCTGGAGCCCGAGAGTTTCGAGAGCCAGATCGACGATCGTACCCGCGCAATCTTCATCGAGAGCCTTGCCAATCCGGCCGGCACCTTCATCGACATTGCTGCTATCGCCGCCGTCGCCCACCGCCACGGCCTGCCGCTGATCGTCGATAACACGCTGGCAAGCCCCTATCTGATCCGCCCCCTCGAACACGGCGCCGATATCGTCGTGCATTCGCTGACCAAGTTCATGGGTGGCCACGGCAATTCGATGGGCGGCGTCATCGTCGACGGCGGCACCTTCGACTGGTCCGCATCCGGCAACTATCCGATGCTGTCGGCGCCGCGCCCCGAATATAACGGCATGGTGCTGCATGCGACCTTCGGCAATTTTGCCTTCGCCATCGCCTGCCGCGTCCTTGGGCTGCGCGATCTCGGTCCGTCCATCGCCCCGTTTAATGCCTTCCTGATCCTCACCGGCATCGAGACGCTGCCGCTCCGCATGCAGCGCCATTGCGACAACGCGCTTGAAGTCGCGGGGTGGCTGAAGCGACACCCCAAGGTCGCCTGGGTCAAGTATGCCGGTCTTGCCGACGATCCCAACCATGCCTTGCAGCAACGCTATTCGCCTAAGGGCGCCGGCGCCGTCTTCACCTTCGGCCTGAAGAACGGCTACGAGGCGGGAAAGACCTTTGTCGAGAGCCTGACGCTGTTCTCGCATCTCGCCAATGTCGGAGACACCCGCTCGCTTGTCATCCACCCCGCGTCCACCACCCACAAGCAACTGAGCGACGACCAAAAGACAGCCGCAGGTGCCGGCCCCGACGTCGTCCGCCTCTCCGTGGGAATCGAGGACGTGAAGGATATCATCGCGGATCTGGAGCAGGCGTTGTCGAAGGTTTAGGAGCAGCCATCGCCATCGGAAACTGCCCTGCCGTAGAGCAGGGCAGTTCCAATCCGCCATTATCCACTCTCGACGCTCTTGTGCTACAGGCAGGGCCTGTCACCAAGATCAGATGCGAGACTTCCGATGACCAATGCCATCCTTTTCGACGCTACAGCCATCGCTCCTGAATTCGGCGTGCCTGCTGCCGATCGCGTGCTTTCCGGCAACCCCCAGTTTCGGACATGGAGCCTCGACGAGGCCGAGGGTGGCATTTACGCCGGCATATGGGAGGCGACTCCCGGATCGTGGCGCATCGTCTATGAGGAGTGGGAATACTTTTCCATTCTGTCGGGATACTCCATCGTGACAGAGGATGGCGGCGAGGCGCATCATCTTCGCGCAGGCGACCGCATGGTCTTGAAACCCGGCTTCAGCGGAAGCTGGGAAGTGATTGAAACGACTCGCAAGGATTATGTCGTGCGGCTTTAGGCGAGGGCGCAGGCTCCGGGCTGGCCGTTGCGCTCGACGACGATGGCCTTGCTCCCGTGACGAGCGGCAGTTGCTGTCTGCCCAGCCCCATTGGCGCGGTCTGCATTCTCGATCCATGCGGCCGCACACGCCCTGAAAACCGTGTCATTTGGCCATTATCAAACTGTCATCAAACTGAAACATTGCAACTATAGAGCCATCCATGTCGCCGGAAGTGGCGGCCGTGATGGATCGATGGACGGTCCGTTTGTGGCTCCCTTCCGCCCGCCATCCGATCATCACTCAAGGAAGTGAGACCCTTATGTTGAATTTGAAAATCCGCACCCTCTGCCTGAGCGCAGGCCTGGTCGTCACCATGACGGCTTCGGCCATAGCTGCCGACATCACCGGCGCTGGTTCGAGCTTCATCGCTCCGGTTCTGTCCAAGTGGGCCGAGGGTTACAAGGCTGCAACCAACAACTCCGTCAACTACCAGTCGGTTGGTTCGGGCGCCGGCATCAAGCAGCTCCTCGACAAGACCATCATCTTCGGCGCTTCGGACAAGCCGATGAGCGACGCAGATCTCGAGAAGAACGGCATTGCCCAGTTCCCGATGATCTCCGGCGGCATCGTCGTTTCCTATAACGTCGAAGGCGTAAAGCCGGGCGAACTCATTCTCGACGGCACGACGCTCGCCGACATCTTCCTCGGCAAGATTGCCAAGTGGGACGATGCTGCGATCAAGGCTCTCAACCCCAACGTAAAGCTGCCTTCCACGGCGATCTCCGTCGTTTACCGCGCTGACAGCTCTGGCACGACCTTCAACTTCACCGACTACCTCTCGAAGGTTTCACCGGATTGGAAGTCGAAAGTTGGTTCCAACACGGCTGTTGAATGGCCGGTCGGCTTCGGCGCCAAGGGTTCGGAAGGCGTTTCCACAACCGTCAACCAGACGGCTGGTTCGATCTCCTACGTTGAATACTCGTATGTCGTCGCCAACCACATCGGTTTCGCGAAGATGAAGAATTCCGCCGGCAAGGTTATCGAGCCTAGCCTGGAAACCTTCAAGGCTGCTGCTTCGAACGCCGATTGGGCACATGCCAAGAACTTCAACCTGATCCTCACAAACCAGCCGGGTGAAAACAGCTGGCCGATTGCAGCGTCTACCTGGGTCATGCTTTACAAGAAGCCTGCCGATCCTGCTGCAAACGCAGAAGCCCTGAAGTTCTTCAAGTGGGCCTACGAGAAGGGCCAGAAGTCGGCGACCGACATGTCCTACCTTGCTGTTCCGGAATCGGTTGCCAAGGTCGTGGAAGAGTCCTGGAAGAAAGACTTCGGCACCAAGTAATCTGTGCTGACTGAAAAACGAGCGGCGGACAGGGTATTGCCCTGTCCGCCTTTAATGACAGGACAAGGAGAAAGCGATGGCTGATGCGACTCAGACGGCTGGATTCCAGACCATGGAAACCTCCGCCGTCACCAGAAAATTCCGGACGCAGGATCGGATTTTCTATTTCATGACGCTCAGCTCGGCTTCTTTTGTCGTGCTTCTGCTGCTGGCAATCCTGACCGTTCTGGTCGTGGATGCCTTGCCAACATTCCAGGCCTTCGGTTTCTCGTTCCTCTGGGGCACAAGGTGGAGCGCTCCCCTGGAGATTTACGGAGCGGTGCCCGCCCTGGTCGGCACGCTGGTGAGTTCGCTCATCGCGATGCTGATTGCAGTTCCGCTGGGCATTGGTATCGCCATCTTCCTGACCGAGCTTTGCCCCGGCAGCCTGCGGCGCCCGATCAGCACCGCCATTGAGCTCTTGGCCGGCGTTCCCTCGATCATCTACGGCATCGTCGGTCTGTTCATGATCGTGCCGCTGATGCAGACTTATGTCCTCCCATTCCTCATGAACACCGTTGGCCAGGTGCCGCTGATCGGGTCGCTCTTCCAGCCACCTGCACCGGGCGTCGGCCTTTTGACGGCAAGCCTCGTGCTGGCCATCATGATCCTGCCGTTCATCACGGCGATTGCCCGCGACGTCTTCACCACCGTGCCGCCGATGCTGCGTGAATCCGCGTACGGCATGGGCATGAGCACCTGGGAAGTGGCGCGCAACATCCTGATACCCTACACACGCCGCGGTCTCGTCGGCGGCATCATGCTCGGCCTTGGGCGTGCGCTCGGCGAAACCATGGCCGTCACCTTCGTTGTCGGCTCCGTCAGCCGCCTGCAGTCGTCGATCATCTCGCCGTCGACCACCATTTCCGCCCAGATCGCCAATAATTTCGGCGACGCCGACGGTCTGCAATTTTCGAGCCTGATGGCACTCGGCCTGCTCCTGTTCGTCCTTTCCTTCTGCGTGCTTGCAGTGGCGAGATGGATGATCGGCCGCGTCGACTCGTTTTGAGGAAGAAAGCCATGGAAAACGCAATTCGTCAGAGGATCATCTCGCGCCGCCATATGACGAACCAGGTCATGATGGCCTTGTCGTTTCTCGCTGCCATCCTCGGCATACTGTTCCTGAGCGTCATCCTCGTGACCTTGGTTTATCGAGGTGTCACGGCACTCAGCCTCGACGTGTTTACGATGTCGATCCCGGCCCAGGGCTCGCGCGGCGGCCTGCTGAACGCCATATACGGTACCTTCATCGTGACCGGTCTGGCGACCCTGCTGGCAGCACCGATCGGCATTCTTGCCGGCACCTACCTGGTAGAATTCGCCAACGGCAGCAAGCTTGCCGAGGTCGCCAAGTTCATCAACGACATCCTGCTCTCCGCACCCTCGATCATCATCGGCGTGTTCGTCTACGGTGTCGTGGTCGTGCCGATGCATGGGAACTCCGCCATCGCCGGCATCCTTGCATTGGCGCTCATCGCGCTCCCGGTCATCAACCGCACGACGCAGGACATGCTTCTGCTGGTGCCGAACTCGCTTCGTGAAGCAACGGCGGCCCTTGGCGCGCCACGCTGGAAAGCGATGACGACTGTGATATACAAGTCTGCCTGGTCGGGCATCCTGACGGGCATCCTGCTGGCCGTTGCCCGTATCAGTGGTGAGACCGCGCCGCTGCTGTTTACGGCCGGCTATAGCAAGTTCATGCAGGGGGGACTGACCGGTCCGATCGCCACGCTGCCGGTTGCCATCAACACGCTGGCCGCTGATGCCGGTGAGGATCTGAAGCAATTGGCCTGGGCAGGCGCGCTGATCATCACTGTCGCCATTCTGGCCCTCAATATCATTGCCCGTTTTCTGAGTGGGCGCCGCCAGTGACGCAGCCGCCGAACGATAGGAATAAGACCATGAACATGAGCGACAACAATTTCCTGAGCGTTAACGCACAGTCGGGCAAGGGCGCAGTCTCCGCTTCGGATATTGGTGACCTTCCGAAGCTCGATGTGAAGAACCTCGATTTCACCTATCAGAACGGCCATCGCGTTCTGAAGGGTGTGAACATGAGCATCAGCAAGAATGCCGTGACGGCGTTCATCGGTCCTTCGGGCTGCGGAAAGTCCACGCTGCTGCGCACCTTCAACCGCATGTATGATCTTTATCCGGGCCAGACGGCTTCTGGGGAGATCCTGCTGGACGGTCGCAACATACTCAGCAAGGACGTCGATCTGAACGATCTGCGTGCCAAGGTCGGCATGGTGTTCCAGAAGCCGACGCCGTTCCCGATGTCGATCTATGAAAACGTCGCTTTTGGCATTCGTCTCTATGAGAAGATTTCCAAGGCGGAGATGGATGCGCGCGTCGAACAGGCGCTGACCGTCACGGCGCTGTGGGGCGAAGTGAAGGACAAGCTGCACCAGAGCGGCCTCGGGCTTTCCGGCGGCCAGCAGCAGCGTCTCTGCATCGCCCGCGCCATCGCCGTGAAACCATCCGTCCTGCTGTTGGACGAACCGACATCGGCACTCGATCCGATCTCGACTGCCAAGATCGAGGAACTGGTTGCGCAATTGAAGGGCGATTTCACCATCGTCATCGTCACGCACAACATGCAGCAGGCCAGCCGTATCTCCGACAAGACCGCCTTCATGTATCTCGGCGACCTGATCGAATACGGCGCCACCGACCAGATCTTCCAGGCGCCGAAGAACAAGCGTACCGAAGACTACATCACCGGCCGCTACGGCTGATATTTGCCTTTATCGTATTGCAGATGGCGCTCCGCAAGGGGCGCCATTTTTGTTTGGATTTTGCAGCCAGTCGTCGACCACTGTGCACTCGCCCTCGAAAATGCTGCAGGTTGCATTTCAGTCGTGCTGCGTTATCATCTATGTAAAGTGGGATCATGGTAATGGTAGAAGACAATATCGACCTGGGGTTGATCGCCAAACTCGTTCAGAAGAACAACGATGAGATGCGCGGTCTTCGCAGAGAGGTGGCCGACATCCGGACACTATGCGTTCAAACATACGATTATCTGAACCGCAGCGATAGGCGTTACATGGAGCTACGCGACGATCTCGAGTTGATGATCAAAATGGAGGTAGGCGGCGCGATAACGCACGTCCACTCTGTCTTGGAGAACTCCCTGGTGCGTATCGAGGGAAAGATCGCCGATGTTTCTGTAAAAGTGGACGATCTCTCGGGCAGGATCTTCGCAGCCGAAAATAAACATTAGCTGATAGCTAAAATCCCGCTCACCAGCGCAAATCCAGCCGCTCCAGCCCATGGAAATGGTAGACGTCCTTGACCACCGGCGTCTTTGCCAGCCGCAATCCCGGCAGCCGCTCGAACAGGATCGGCAGTGCGATATTGAGCTCGAGGCGGGCAAGCGGTGCACCGATGCAAAAATGGATACCGGCGCCGAAGGAGAGGTTGGGCGCTTCGCGGCGGTCGGGCTTGAATGTCAGCGGGTCGGAGAACTTTTTCGGGTCAAGGTTGGCGGCAGCAAGGATCATCGCCACCTTGTCG
Organism: Rhizobium sp. rho-13.1; assembly: GCF_007000305.1. Classification (NCBI taxonomy): domain Bacteria; kingdom Pseudomonadati; phylum Pseudomonadota; class Alphaproteobacteria; order Hyphomicrobiales; family Rhizobiaceae; genus Rhizobium; species Rhizobium sp. rho-13.1. Next base: position 266,630 of record NZ_SCFL01000005.1, read on the forward strand.
CCGCGCTGGAAGGTGACGCCATCGATTTCGGCAGTCTCCAGTGCCCAGCGCTGGAAGATGTGCACCGGCGCGCAGAGTCTGAGTGTTTCCTCGACGGTGCGCTCGGTCGCGGCTTCGTCGGCAAACAGCGTCTCCGGGGGCAGCCCGCATTCGAGGATCACACGAACCGAATTGCCGATCTGATGGACGGTTGCCTCGTGGCCGGCGTTGAGGAGCACAATCGTCGTCGACACCAGTTCCTCGTCGGTGAGATACTGGCCCTTGTGCTCCGTGGTGATCATGTGGCTCAGCAGGTCGTCGCGGGGCTCGGCGCGCCGCTCCCGGATCACCGATCTGACATAGTCGGCAAATTCCTTTGCGGCCGTGTCTGCGGCATCTTCGTCTGCACGCGTCCTGCCAAACATGTACATGCGCACATAGGCATGCGACCATTTCAGCAGCTGCGGCCCCATCTCGTCGGGAATGCCGATCATCCGGGCGATCATCGTCACCGGAATGATGTCGGCAAAGGCCGTGAGCAGCTCTACTTCGCCGTTTCCCGCAAAATTGTCTATCAGCCCGTTTGCCAGTTCTGCAATTTCCGGCTTCATCTTCTCGACGTGGCGCGACACGAAGGCCCGATTGATCAGCGTCCGCAGTCGCGTGTGCTCCGGGGGCTCTATCTCCAGCAGCGAATGCAGCTCGGCGGCGTCGAAGTTGCGCAGATGGGGCAGCGGTTCGGCGAGACCGATCTCGGCACGGCTCGCGACGTGCAGGATCTGGCGGCCGAAGCGACGATCCCGCAAAAGAGCGTTCACGTGATCGTAGCCAGTGACCGTCCAGAGCTTCTGCTCCTCCCAATAGAAGGTCGGACACTGCTCGTGCAGCGCCGCATAGACGGCGTTCGGATTGCTATAGAATGCGGGATCTTTGCCATCGAGAGAAACGTGGCGGGTAGCAGGATCGATACGGAGCATGGGAGGGATCATCATGATACTGGCATTAGCCCAAACCGGCGTGCACGGGAAGCGCGTCGGCGCCCCTTTATCCTAGTTTCGCGCCAGTGTGCCGATCCGTTGCAGCGCCTGGATCTGGTCGTCGACCGTAGGCACCAGTTCGCCGGCTTCCTGTTCGCTGGACGCGCTAATTGCGCTTTCGGTGGCAGCCTCGCTGAAGACCACGGTGCAATTGCGTCCCGCTCGCTTGGCGGCGTAAAGCGCCCGGTCCGCAGCCCCGGTGAGCTTGTCCCAGTCTGCGGCCTCGGCAGTCGCGAGTGCCACGCCGACGCTGACGCTGGCATTGACGGCAGCTCCCTCGATCTGCAAAGGCACCCTGCAAAATTCGCTGCGGATCGTTTCCGCCACCGCTTCGGCCTCCGTCTGGTCTGTCACGGTGATGAAAGCCATGAATTCCTCGCCGCCCATGCGACCGAGGGCGCCGCCGCGCGGAAGGCACTTTCGAGTGATGGTGACGAATTCGCACAGCACCTGGTCGCCGGTTTGGTGGCCATAGCGGTCGTTGATGCTCTTGAAGTGATCGAGATCGAACAGCAGGGCGGCAATCCGCCGAGACGGCGACGTCGTCTCGAGTCGGAGCAGCCCGAAGAATTCCAGCAGCCCGCGCCGGTTGAAGGCCGAGGTCAGCGAATCGTTCAGCGACAATGCGCGCCAGCGTCGCTGCGACCGCTGGACCAGCACATGGCCGGTCAGCACGACAGCGATCGTGATCAGCAATGCGTTCACCACTACCGTAACTGTGCGGTAGGTGACGGCCGTCTCTGGCGAGGGCCGGAAAACGACTGCCGAGAGTGCAATGACGAAGCACAGGGAGGCGAGCGTCATCAGCACGAAAGCCAGCGGCATGCGGGCCGCCTCGGGGCGGCTGGTCGCCGGACGGACGGCCGCGGCAAGGAGAGTTGCGCTGGCAGCGCTTGCCAGCAGGAAAAGGACAACGCGGTTGGCGAGATCGTCATGCACCCAGGGAAGACTGATGCCGATCAGCCATATGGCCGGCGGCAGCAACGCGGTCCATTCCGGCCGGCGCTTGTCGAACAGGCTGAAGCCGGCGATCCAGGCGCTCTGGCCGAGGAAGGTGAGTACGTTGCCGAGATCGATTGTGAGAACATTGGGCATCACGCCCTGCAGGCTGATCAGCGCGTAGCCGACTGCGCGCAGGGCGAAGCCGATGGACCAGAGCAGGTAGAAGGACGATCTGCGGTCGCTGCGCCAGGCGAAAAACAAGACTACGGCAAGCGTCGTCGCTTCCGAACACCAGATCGTCAATCCCGTCGTGATATTGAACACAGGCTGCGCAACTCCATCTCGCGCAGTACCATGCCGCAAGAAACTGGCCAGCCGGTTAACGCGGACCGCAAATTACGCCCATCGGTCGTGGAATCGCGGCACGGTTGCGTCAATACGGAGGCCTGGGATCGAACATTCATCGTTTCTTCACTCTGCCACGTCGAAAAGCTGTGGGCGGCCTCTGGCGTAACGCCGCCTTAATAGCCATCTGTGACAAACAGCCGTAACTGCAGCCTGAACTTCATTCGCATCCGCTTCTTGACGTTATCCTCTGGCGCGTCTTGAAGTACAGGGCGGTGACACTCTATGTAGGGGTGACGATTTTATTCGATTCCCGGTATTTCGCCGCCGGGTGCAAGTTTGACAGAGGACGCACATGAGAAATCCAGTCGATACCGCAATGGCTCTGGTCCCCATGGTTGTGGAGCAGACCAATCGGGGCGAACGGTCCTACGACATTTATTCGCGCCTTCTGAAAGAGCGCATCATCTTCATGACGGGTCAGGTCGAAGATCATATGGCGACGCTTGTCTGCGCGCAGCTGTTGTTCCTCGAGGCTGAGAACCCGAAGAAGGAGATTGCGATCTATATCAATTCTCCGGGCGGCGTCGTGACTGCCGGCATGGCAATCTATGACACCATGCAGTTCATCAAGCCGGCCGTATCGACCCTGTGCATCGGTCAGGCGGCATCGATGGGCTCGCTGCTGCTGGCGGCAGGGCATAAGGACATGCGCTTCACCACGCCGAATTCCCGCATCATGGTTCACCAGCCCTCCGGCGGTTTCCAAGGGCAGGCATCGGACATCGAGCGCCACGCCCGCGACATCATCAAGATGAAGCGCCGCCTGAACGAGATCTATGAAAAGCATTGCGGCCGCACCTATGAGGAAGTCGAGCAGACACTCGATCGCGACCACTTCATGACCGCCGAAGAGGCAAAGGACTGGGGTCTGGTCGACAAAGTCCTGACGTCGCGCGCCGAAATGGAATCAGACGCCGAAGCGTGATTATTCGCGGGGCGGTGTCTTCTAAGCCACAGTTCTATCCCATTTGTGATCAACGAGGGGGTTTCAACTGCGGTAGAAGAAGCTAATAGTAGGCTTTAACGCTATGTTTTGATTTTATGACATAGCGTTCGGATTCGACGGGGAATTCGTTGCCGCCGTGGCCCGTGCAGTGTGCGGACCACGTTCAGTACCCCTAGGAGCGCCTGAACCGGCTAAGCTCCAGTCCATGGAGTGGCGCAGGCGAGCGCAGAGAGTGGACCGCCATTTCGATTTGGAAATGCGGCGTGCTGGAAGGAAAGTGATATGAGCAAAGTCAGCGGCAGCAACGGCGGTGACTCCAAGAACACCCTGTATTGTTCTTTCTGCGGCAAGAGCCAGCACGAAGTCCGGAAGCTTATCGCCGGACCGACGGTCTTCATCTGCGATGAATGCGTCGAGTTGTGCATGGACATCATCCGCGAGGAAAACAAATCCTCGATGGTCAAGTCCCGCGACGGCGTTCCCACGCCCCAGGACATCATAAAGGTCCTCGACGAATACGTGATTGGCCAGCGCCAGGCAAAGAAGATCCTCTCTGTCGCCGTCCACAACCACTACAAGCGGCTGGCGCATTCTTCGAAGAATGGCGACATCGAATTGGCAAAGTCGAACATCCTGCTCGTTGGCCCGACGGGTTGCGGCAAGACTTACCTTGCCCAGACGCTCGCCCGGATCATCGACGTGCCCTTCACCATGGCTGATGCCACGACGCTGACGGAAGCCGGCTATGTCGGTGAAGACGTCGAGAACATCATCCTGAAGCTTCTGCAGGCTGCCGACTACAACGTCGAGCGCGCCCAGCGCGGCATCGTGTATATCGACGAAGTCGACAAGATCTCGCGCAAGTCCGACAACCCGTCGATCACCCGCGATGTATCGGGCGAGGGCGTGCAGCAGGCACTGCTGAAGATCATGGAAGGCACTGTCGCTTCCGTGCCTCCCCAGGGCGGTCGCAAGCATCCCCAGCAGGAGTTCTTGCAGGTCGACACGACCAATATCCTGTTCATCTGCGGCGGTGCGTTTGCCGGTCTCGACAAGATCATCTCTGCGCGTGGCGAGAAGACCTCTATCGGCTTCGGCGCTTCGGTCAAGTCGCAGGACGATCGCCGCGTCGGTGAAGTGCTCCGCGAACTCGAGCCGGAAGACCTGGTCAAGTTCGGCCTGATCCCGGAATTCATCGGCCGCCTGCCTGTCTTGGCGACGTTGGAAGACCTGGACGCCGATGCGCTGATCCAGATCCTGTCCGAGCCCAAGAACGCGCTGGTGAAGCAGTATCAGCGGCTGTTCGAGATGGAAGACGTGGAACTCAACTTCCACGAGGACGCTCTTCGCGAAATCGCCCGCCGGGCAATCACGCGAAAGACCGGCGCTCGTGGCCTGCGGTCGATCATGGAGAAGATCCTTCTCGACACGATGTTCGATCTGCCGGCACTCGAAGGTGTTCGCGAAGTTGTGATTTCAGACGAAGTCGTGCGCGGCTCCGCCCGGCCGTTGTACATCTATGCTGATCGTCCCGATGAGAAGGCCAATGTGTCGGCCTGATGTCTGACGCAATAGTGCAGCAATCTTAAGGGGCTCGTCGGTGACGGGCCCCTTTCTGTTTGAAATACCATGCAGTTTGCTGTTAGACTTTCGAATATGGTGGTCACTGATCCGGCGTAGTCGTTGCACTTGAGATCACCGGCGGCCATGATGGCGTGATTCTTCGAGCGTTCTCGCATCAGCCATTCCGTTCCGTACCGGTGGACATGGCAGGGAGGCGAGGCGCCGGACGAGCCCGATTTGTTTTGCGTTGATCGTTGTAATAAGCCTGTCACATCTGCCACGGCCGGCAGGCGGCATGGCTTGAAATTGCCAAGGTGAAACTCCACTTCTACATCAAGTGAGAGAGGCCGGCGCACTGAATACTGCCGGCGCTTATCCCGGAAACGGGACGATGGAAAGGAATTGAAATGTCGAAGAAAACGTCTGCTGCACACGAGAGCACCGCTTATCCGGTACTTCCGTTGCGCGATATCGTGGTCTTCCCGCACATGATCGTGCCGCTGTTCGTCGGTCGCGAAAAGTCGATCCGCGCTCTGGAAGAAGTCATGGGTTCCGACAAGCAGATCATGCTCGTCACCCAGATCAACGCCAGCGACGACGACCCCGCGCCGGAAGCCATTCATAAGATCGGTACGATCGCCAACGTGCTGCAGTTGCTGAAGTTGCCAGACGGAACCGTCAAGGTTCTCGTCGAAGGCCGCTCGCGCGCCGAGATCGATAACTACACCAATCGCGAAGACTTCTACGAGGCCATGGGCCACGCTCTCGAAGAGCCGGTCGAAGATCAGGTAGAGCTTGAAGCGCTGAGCCGCTCGGTCGTTTCCGAGTTCGAAAGCTACGTAAAGCTCAACAAGAAGATCTCGCCGGAAGTCGTTGGCGCTGCTAGTCAGATCGAGGATTACTCGAAGCTGGCCGACACCGTCGCTTCGCACCTTTCGATCAAGATCACCGAAAAGCAGGAGATGCTGGAAACCACCAGCGTCAAGGGCCGCCTGGAAAAGGCGCTCGGCTTCATGGAAGGCGAGATTTCGGTCCTGCAGGTCGAAAAGCGTATCCGCTCGCGCGTCAAGCGCCAGATGGAGAAGACCCAGCGCGAGTACTATCTGAACGAACAGATGAAGGCGATCCAGAAGGAACTCGGCGACGGCGAGGAAGGCCGCGACGAGATGGCCGAGCTGGAAGAGCGCATCAACAAGACCAAGCTTTCCAAGGAAGGCAAGGAGAAGGCCGATGCCGAGCTGAAGAAGCTGCGGCAGATGAGCCCGATGTCGGCGGAAGCCACCGTCGTGCGCAACTATCTCGACTGGCTGCTCGGCATTCCGTGGAACAAGAAGTCCAAGGTCAAGACCGATCTCGCTGCTGCCGAGAAAATCCTCGAGGACGACCACTTCGGTCTCGACAAGGTCAAGGAGCGCATCGTCGAGTATCTCGCCGTGCAGGCCCGTTCCTCCAAGCTGAAGGGACCGATCCTCTGCCTCGTCGGTCCTCCCGGCGTCGGCAAGACATCGCTTGCCCAGTCGATCGCCAAGGCGACCGGCCGCGAGTATGTCCGTATGGCACTCGGCGGCGTGCGCGACGAGGCCGAGATCCGCGGTCACCGCCGCACTTATATCGGCTCGATGCCCGGCAAGGTCATCCAGTCGATGAAGAAGGCCAAGAAGTCCAACCCGCTCTTCCTGCTCGATGAAATCGACAAGATGGGCCAGGATTTCCGCGGCGATCCATCTTCGGCTCTGCTGGAGGTGCTCGATCCGGCGCAGAACGGCACATTCCAGGACCACTATCTGGAAGTCGAATACGATCTTTCGGACGTGATGTTCATCACCACGGCCAATACGCTGAACATCCCTGCGCCTTTGATGGACCGCATGGAAGTGATCCGTATTGCCGGCTACACGGAGGACGAAAAGCGGGAAATTGCCAAGCGGCACCTGCTGCCGAAGGCTATCAAGGAACATGCGTTGCAGCCGCACGAATTCTCGGTCAGCGACGATGCCCTGATGGCGATCAGCCAGCAGTACACCCGCGAGGCCGGCGTTCGCAGCTTCGAGCGTGAATTGATGAAGCTCGCCCGCAAGGCGGTCACCGAGATCATCAAGGGCAAGGCAACCTCTGTTGCCGTGACCGCAGACAATATCGACCAGTATCTGGGCGTTCCCCGCTTCCGCCATGGCGAAGCCGAGCGCGAGGATCAGGTCGGCGTTGTGACCGGTCTGGCATGGACGGAAGTCGGTGGCGAGTTGCTGACGATTGAAGGCGTGATGATGCCAGGCAAGGGCCGCATGACGGTCACCGGCAATCTGAAGGAAGTGATGAAGGAATCGATCTCGGCAGCGGCGTCCTACGTCCGTTCGCGAGCCGTCGATTTCGGTATCGAGCCGCCGCGCTTCGACAAGTCGGACATCCACGTCCACGTTCCGGAAGCGGCAACGCCGAAGGACGGTCCGTCTGCAGGCGTCGCTATGGCCACCGCCATCGTGTCGATCATGACCGGCATCCCCGTCAACAAGGATGTGGCCATGACCGGTGAGATCACGCTGCGCGGTCGCGTTCTGCCGATTGGCGGCCTGAAGGAAAAGCTGCTCGCTGCCCTTCGCGGCGGTATCAAGACGGTGCTTATCCCGGAAGAAAACGCCAAGGACCTGGCGGAGATCCCGGACAACGTCAAGAACGGCATGGAGATCATTCCGGTGTCGCGCATGGGCGAGGTGATCAAGCATGCGCTGATCCGCCAGCCTGTGGCTATCGAGTGGGATGGATCGATCGAAACGCCGCTAATTGCGACCGTCGAAGGCGTCGATGACTTCGGCAATGCGATTGCGCATTGATGTTGGCTTTTGCCATACTTGTGCCGAATTGACATAATTCACCAAAAAGGCCGGCTTAATCGCCGGCCTTTTCTGTGAAAACAACGCAGGAATGCTTGCTTTTCCTTGCTTTGCAGGGCTTTTGGGTTGCGACGGGCCAGAGCTTACGTATTCTGCGCCCGGCTTAAACGATTGAGTCGTTTCATACCGAAGAAAGGGTTGGAAACATGAACAAGAATGAACTCGTGTCTGCTGTGTCCGAGAAAGCCGGCATCACCAAGGCTGATGCAGCATCCGCTGTTGACGCTGTTTTTGAGGTTGTGCAGGGCGCACTGAAGAGCGGTGGCGACGTTCGTCTCGCCGGTTTCGGTAGCTTCACCGTTTCTCACCGTGCAGCGTCCAAGGGTCGTAACCCGTCGACCGGCGCTGAAGTCGACATTCCGGCTCGCAACGTGCCGAAGTTCACGCCCGGCAAGGGCCTGAAGGAATCCGTTAACAGCTGATTTCGCTTTGCCGGCCGGATCATGGCGATCCATGCTGGCGGCGCTTGTAAAGAGGGTCCGGTTTTTGCCGGACCCTTTTTCGTTTACCAGCGCTGATGCACGTGCGGTGCGACGAGCCTGTCGTAGACGTCGCGCGTGGCCGCCATGACGTCGGCCGATAGCGGCGCCAGATCGGCTGCGGCGGCATTTGCCTTCGCCTGCTCGCCGTTTCTAGCGCCCGGAATGACCACCGTCACGGCGTCGCTCATGAGGATCCAGCGCAGCGCGAAGGCCGCCATGGTCGTTCCCTCCGGCACCAGCTTGCGGACCTCCTCGACAGCCTGCAGCCCGACTTCGAACGGCACGCCGGCAAAGGTCTCGCCGACATCGAAGGCCTCGCCGTTGCGGTTGAACTTGCGGTGGTCGTCGTCAGCGAATGCGGTGGCGGAGTTGATCTTGCCGGAGAGCAGGCCGCTTGCCAGCGGCACGCGGGCGATGACGGCAACATTCTTGCGTCGTGCCTCTGCGAAAAACAGGTCGGACGGCCGCTGGCGGAAAATATTGTAGATGATCTGGATGCTGACGACGCCCGGGAATTCGATCGCCTTCAGGGCTTCTTCGACCTTTTCGACGCTGACGCCATATCCCTTGATCTTGCCCGCCGTCTGCATGGCGCCGAGGGCCTCGAAGACCTCAGGCCGATATAGGACTTCCGTCGGCGGGCAATGCAGTTGCACCAGATCGAGGCTGTCGACGCCAAGGTTGTTCAAGCTCCGGTCGACAAAGGCCTCGATGTTGGCCTTGGTGTAGCCGTCCGCAACATGCGGATCGAGCCGCCGGCCGGCCTTGGTAGCGACCATCGGCCGCTCGCCGCTACGCGTCTTCAGCACTTCGGCGATGATTTTTTCCGAGCGGCCGTCGCCATAGACGTCAGCAGTATCGATGAAGGTCATGCCGGCATCGAGCGCTGCGTTCAATGCGGCCCGCCCATCGGCCTCGCTGACGTCGCCCCAGGCGCCGCCGATCTGCCAGGCGCCGAAACCGACGTCGCTGACGATGAATGGTGTGCGGCCGAATGCGTGATATCTCATGGTATTCCTCCTCCAGTGGGGTGGGTGTCGGCGTAGCAGGCGGCTCGGTTTGCAGCAAGCGCACCTCGTGTACGACCGGGACGCAGATAGAGGCGGGCTGCAGCGCGGCAACCAACGTCGTGGTCGGCGCCGGTAAATTCGTCTCCTCGCTGGAAATCCCGAGGCCGCCCCGGTAAGCTCCATCTCGACTCGAAGTCATGAGGATCCGCCATGCCGACGCCCATTCGCCTCTCCAACGAATTCCTCACAGTCGACATTTCGTCTCTCGGCGCTGAAATGCAGGCGCTGACATCAGCCGATGGGCGTTCCTATCTCTGGAATGGCGATGCCGCGTTCTGGACCGGCCGCTCGCCGATCCTGTTTCCGATCGTCGGCAGGGCTCCTGACGACCAGCTGACGATCGATGGCAAGACCTATCCCATGGGGCAGCACGGCTTTGCCCGGCGCAGCGAGTTTGTCCTCGCAGCATCGACCGCGACCATGAGCCGGCACGAACTTGCAGCCTCGGCAGAAACGCGAGCGGTCTACCCCTTTGAATTCCGGCTCGCCGTCGAGCATCGGATCGCGGGGCGGGCGGTGACGGTTGCTGCCGAAGTCAGCAATCTCGGCAACACGCCGATGCCGTTCGGCCTCGGCTTCCACTCGGCCTTCGTCTGGCCGCTGCCGGGATGCGAAGGAAAGCCACACGGTGTCACCCTCGATAACGGCGCCGAACCGCCGCTGGTGAGGCTCCAGGGCGGTCTCGTGAAGCCCGGCACCCTTCCATCGCCGTTCAAGGCCGGCCACCTGCAGCTCGAACATGCAATGTTCGATGCGGATGCGATGATCTTTCCGGAGGGCGCAGGGCAGGGGCTCACCTATGGCGCGGAAGGCGGGCCACATCTTCGTTTCGCGTTCGAAAATCTCCCGAACCTCGCGCTGTGGTCCAAACCCGGTGCCCCGTTTCTGTGCGTCGAACCCTGGCATGGCACGGCAGCGAAGATCGATGGCTCGAAGGAACTGGCCGACAGGCCATACTCCGAGATCCTCGCTCCTGCGGCAACCGCACGCTTTTCGTTCACGGTCGAAATCCCGGCATAGGCAGCGTGCTGGCGGCAAGCCGTTAATGCTGGATAACCCCGGGACGAGCGACCCGTCGCCATAGCATTCGCTGCCGAAGACGCTTAAAAAAGGCGCTCGACGCCTTTGCTGTCTGGAGCGCATGTCCGCATTCACCTTCATCCACGCCGCCGACCTCCATCTTGGCAGTCCCTTCCAGGGGCTGGCACTGAAGGATGCCGACATTGCAGCTGTGTTCGTCGATGCCAGCCGTAAGGCCTTCTCGACGCTGGTCGATCGTGCGGTCGAGCGCAGGGTGGATTTCTTCGTCATCGCCGGTGACGTCTATGACGGCGACTGGAAGGACAACAAGATCGGGTTGTTCTTCAACCGCGAGATGGCGCGGCTGGAGCGGGCTGGAATCCCCGTCTATCTGCTGAAAGGCAACCACGACGCCGAAAGCGTCATCACCCGGACGATCACGCTGCCCGACAACGTCCACCAGTTCCCGACCGGAAAACCCGGCACTTTCAAGCTGGAGGCCTTGAAAGTCGCGCTGCACGGGCAGGGCTTCGCCGACCGCTCGGCAACCGACAACCTGGCGCTCGGTTATCCGGCCGCGGTCCCCGGCTGGTTCAACATCGGCGTGCTGCACACCTCGCTGACCGGCCGCGAGCCGCATGCCAACTATGCCCCTTGTTCGCTCGACGACCTGCGCTCGCGCGGCTACGACTACTGGGCGCTCGGCCATGTTCACGAATATGAGTTGCTGGCTGAAAACCCGGCGATCATGTTTCCCGGCAACCTGCAGGGGCGAAGCATCCGCGAATGCGGCCCAAAGGGCGCGCTGCTGGTGAGTGTCGAGGATGGTATCGCCACCCACACCCGGATCATCGTCGATGAGGCGCGCTTCGGCGAACTCGCCGTCCTCGTCGATGTCGATGACGATCAACCGGCGATCCTGCGTCGTATCCAGCAGGCAGTCGAGCCGCTGGTCGAGGCTATGGAGGAACGCATCCTGGCCCTGCGCATCCGGCTTTCTGGCGAAAGCCACGTCCGCAAGGCGATCATTGCCCGCCGCCAGGATTTTCACGACGAAGTACAGGCAGCCTGCCATCGTGCGCACGCCGACATCTGGTTGGAGAAGCTTGAGATCAGGCTTGAGGATCCGGCAGGTCGCGCTGTCACCGCCAGCGCGACTGCCGGGCTGGACCTGGACGCCTTGATCCCGCCGGCGTCAGACTTGCCGCCGGCCGTGATCTCGGAGGCTGAGGCCCGTCTATCGGAAATCGTCGCCAAGCTGCCGGGCGGTCTCGGCGCCCAGGAACAGCCGCTGGACGTCGATCTGCAATCGCTGCTGGCCGAAGCCCGCGACCTGCTGGTTGCCCGGTCCGGAGGGGCGGTCTAGCCGATGCGTTTCAAGAGCCTGGAAATCCTGCGCTACGGTGCACTCACAGACCGCACCCTGACATTCCGGCCGGACGCGCGGCTGCACATCATCTACGGGCCCAACGAGGCCGGAAAGTCGTCGGCTCTGGCTGCGATTTCCGATCTGATGTTCGGTTTCCCGACGGCTGCCGAATACAGTTTCCTGCACGAGGCCAACACATTGCGGGTCGGCGCCGAAATTGTCAGCCAAGGTGGCCAGAGCCTTGCCTTCCGCCGCCGTCGTGGCCGCAAGAACACGCTGCTGTCGGCAGACGCCGCGGAAACCGCGTTGCCGGAGGATGCGCTTGCAGCCTTTATCGGGAGTCTCAACCGTGATGTTTTCGAGCGTGCCTTCGGGCTGAATTCCGATCGTCTGCGCCGTGGTGCTGCCGCGATGCTGAAAGGTGGCGGCGAGATCGGCAGCCTGCTGTTTTCGGCGGCCTCCGGTCTGCTCGGCCTGACGCAGCTGAAGCAGTCGCTGGAGAATGAGGCCGATCTCATCTTCGGGCCGCGAAAATCCAAGGATCGATCGTTCTACCAAGTGCTCGAGCGCCATGACGAGGCCAAGCGCGCCGAGCGGGACAGCGAGCTGAAATCCGGCGACTGGAAACGGCTTTTGGCCGATGCTGCCGATATCGAGGCACAGCTGGCCGCGCTTCAGGCGGAGCGACAGGAGACCAGGCACACCCTGGACCGCCTGACGATGCTGAAAACGCTGGAGCCGGTGCTGGCAGAAATCGATGCGGAGCAGGATCGGCTAGCCGAGTTCGTCGACCTTGCCCCGCTGCCGCAGGCTTTTGCAACGGAGCTGGCGCAAGCACTGGCGCGTCGTCAGGCGGTAGAGGCTGCGATCCGCGTTGCCGATGCCGAGATGGACCGCATTGCCGACGACATCAGCGCCACCCCTGTAGATGAGGCGATACGGGCAGCGGCGCCGGCGATCATGGCCCGCTACGCCGAGACAGCCGATTATCGTTCCAAGACCAAGGACATGCAGCGCGTGTCGGGCGAGATCGATGAATTCGACGCCCGTCTGGTGCAGTTCGCCCGCAGGCTTGGCCTTAGCGATGTGGCCGAGGTCGAGCGCGTTCAGCCCAGCGACGCGGAACTCGCGCGCATCCGCAGGCTCACAAGCGCGGGCATCGCCCTCCATCGCGATCATTCGGATGTCGGCCAGAGACTGGCCGAGGCGCGTGACCAGTTGCGGCGCCTTGAGGAGACGGCGGCGAGCGGCAGGCTCATCGACCCCAAGCCCTATCAGGAGCAGATGACCGTTCTGCAGCCCGATCTGTCTGAACTGTCGCGTCTGGATGCCGTTGCCGTTCAGGTGGAGCGTCTGGAGAGAGACCTCGAGGCGGCCACCGCCCGAATGTCGCCTGCGATAGACGACCTCGAGCGTCTGCTGTCCGTTCCCCTGCCGGACATCGCCGCACTTGCCAAGCAGGGCGACACGCTGGCAGAGGCCGAGGCCGATAGCCGGGACGCTGCCAACCGACTGGCGGCGCTGGAGAACGAAGCCAGCCAGATCGTCGCAAAGATCGCCGGTATGCAGCACGAGGGCTCGATCGTCACCCGCGAAGAGATCGCCGAAGCGCGCACCCTGAGAGACGGGGTTTGGCAATCCTTCGCTGCCGCACCGAAATCTACCAAGGACAATGCAGAAGTCGTGTCGCAAGCCATCCGCGAAGCCGACAGGTTGGCCGACCTGGCGCTGGCCAACGCCGACCGCGTCTCGCGCCACACGCAGCTACGTCTGCGGCAGGCCGAACTCGAGCCGCAACTGGAGGCCGCACGGTCCGAGAGCTTCACAAAAGACAAGGCGCTCGAGGCTGCGCGTAAAACGTACCGGCAGCTGTTCGAGCCGGCCGGTGTCAAACCGTTGTCGCCGGACCGCATGATCGACTGGCGCCGCGCCGTCGACGCTCTCTCCAGGCAGCGTGAAACCCTCAACGACATCAGGGATGAACTGGCTGAACTGAAACGCAAGGAAGCGCGGCTCGGACCGGTGCTTGCAGACCTCGCCGATGCGACCGGATATAGCGCCACCGCCTCCCTTGCGCCATCGGCGCTGGCTCGTGGCCTGTCGCGACACATCGAGACGATAGCCGAGCGCTGGACCGATAGCCGGTCGCTCGAGGGCAAGCGCGCTGCGGCGCGGGAAAACATCGCCGGTCTCGAACAGCGCCAGTCGGATATCAACGTCTCCATCGCCAAATTCGAGGCAGCCTTTGCCAACGCCGCGCTGGCGATAGGGCTACCGGAAGGCACCACCGTCGATATGGCGGAGGCGGCGATCGAGATATGGAAGTCGTTGCCGGAAACGCTGACGGAGCGGGAAAACCGCCGCCGCCGCGTCCGTGGCATGCAGCGCGATACGACAGCCTTCGAGCACGCCGTACGGGATCTCGTGAACGCCATCGCGCCGGACCTGAAGCCGCTGGCGCCCGATGCCGCCGCAGAAGCGCTGCACGAGCGGGCCGTGTCGGCCAATGCCGGCGACCAGCGCCGCGCGGCTCTGGAAAAGGCCCGCCAGCAGGCCGGGTTACGGCTGGCACGATGCCGGTCGGATCTGGAGGAGGTCGAGGCCGAACTCGCCGCACTTTCAATACAGGTGCCGGCTGAGCATGACCTCGATGCGCTTCTGGCGCGGCTTGAGGAGCGCCGCCGCCTGCAAAGCCGGCTCGCTGAAAGCCGGGCGCGATTTGCACTGCAGGCAAACGGACAGGATGAGGCACATGTCCGGGCCGGCCTATCGGGTTTCGACCGGGTCGTGGCGGAGCTCGAAATCGAGCAACTCGCAGCCCGGGACCAGACTCAGCTCAGCCGGTTTGCCGACCTGAACGTGCGGCTCGCGGAAAACCAGCGGCAACGCCAGCTGCTCGAGAACGGTGCGGGCGCGGAACTGGCGGTCTTCCAGAAATACGCGGCGGAAGCGGAGGCCAAGGCGCTCGCCCGCGAGTGGCTCGTCCTCAAGCTGGCATCGAGCCTGCTGGCGTCATCCATGGAAACCTACCGAGAGCGGCAGGCAGATCCTGTGATGCGCCGGGCAGGGGAGTTGTTCTCTGTGCTGACAGGTGGCCGTTTTTCGCGCCTGGTGCAGCTGTATGACGACAGGGACGAGCTGCAGCTACAGGCGGAGCGGACGGGTGGCGAGAAAGTGCCGCTCGACGGCCTCAGCGAAGGCACCGGCGACCAGCTGTACCTGGCTCTGCGGCTTGCCTTCCTCGAGGACTATTCAGCGCGCAACGAGCCAGCGCCGCTGATTGTCGACGACATTTTCCAGACGTTCGACGATGATCGCACCGCATCGGGCCTCAAAGCTCTCTGCGGTACGGCTGATCGGTTCCAGACGATTCTCTTCACCCATGAAATGAGTGTCGTCGATATCGCCACCCGCGAGATCGGCAAGGAGCTCGATCTCATCAGGCTTTAGGCTCAGGGGCGCGTGAAGACCACATGCGTGCGCGCAACGGGGAAGCCATATTTCGTTACCCAGGCGTTGTTGATCATGCTGCCATCCGGTTGGACGACCATCGAATCATGGAACCGGACGATGTTGGGTTTGCCCTTCGGTTCGAGGTTGACCAGGTACGTGAATCTCGCGGTCTGGCCGGTAATCTTCACCTCGGTGTCGCCGACCACATCCTCTCGCGTACCGCGATAAGTGTTGGGTCCGGTGCGCGTGAAGCGCCAGGTCTTGCGGTCGGTCTCGCCGTCCGCATAGCGAAAGTCCTCGCGCAGGGAAAAATGCTTGCCCGACGATGTGCCCGTAAGCTTGACCTTGAAATCGCGGCTGACGCCGTTGATTGCGCCAAAATGCCCGGTCGCCACGGTGTGCCCCGCAAAGTACTGTTCAAGCCGCAGATCGGCGGCGGATGCTCCGGCCACGCCCACCAGCTGCAGCAGGGCGGCGGCGATAAGGGTTCGTCCAAAACGCATCTATTCTCTCCCGTGATTGCCGGCGTCACCCGTTGGCACGCCGTTGCAAGACATACGCCGGCATCCCGGGCATGGATCATAGCAAGGGCTCCGCACACGAGGTGCCGCGAGCCTGCGGGGAGGGCTGTATTCGAACCAACCAATGCGGCGAGCACGAATCGGCTCCGGATTTCGGCCGAGGGCAAAGGCAACGCTGCTTCGGGCTCGATGGTTTTGGCTGCAAACGGCGGCTCCAACGTGCTTTGCGGGAAGCCCCGGATGGTCATCCAAAACAAATCACCGGCGGTCATGGAATTGTCTTCAAAGCTGCTTGACACCAAAAGGCGAACCTCGTAGTTAGCCGCTCATCGAACGGCGAGCCGCTCGGTTGGATACGCAAGTGTCCGGAATGCTTGAAATGAATTGCGGGTGTAGCTCAGTTGGTTAGAGTGCCGGCCTGTCACGCCGGAGGTCGCGGGT
>NZ_SCFL01000060.1:0-2904 GCF_007000305.1 Rhizobium sp. rho-13.1
GGTTAGCGGCGCATGGACGGCTTCCAACTTTGACGGAAGCTGGGGGCATCGCGCTTTTGACGGGAGGGGTGGTTGCCGCGATCGGAGCGTTCAAACGAGACAAAGTAACAGGCTGTGACGCAATCTAGATCTTGAGGGCGTCAGTTCGGAACGTTCAAGACCGCCATGTGCGAAACAGGCCCGTCTATCCATGAAACCGGTCCCGGTATGCGTTGGGGGCAACGCCCAGACGGAGGAGAAAAGCCCGGCGCATAGTCTCGGTCGAGCCGAAGCCGCATCGCGTGGCGGTTCGCGCCACGCATGCGCCGTCCTCGAGAAGCCGGCGGGCGCTTTCGACGCGGATAGTCTCGACGCTTTCCGCCGGAGTGCGGCCGGTGGATTTTTTATAGTGGCGGGAGAAGGAACGAAGGCTCATGCCCATTTGGTCAGCCAGAACACCGAGTGACAGGTCGCGATCGAGATGGTTCGCGATCCAGCCATGAAGCCGCTCGAATGTCGCGTCGGCTTCTTGTAGCGCGAGCGCGGCGCTGAACTGTGCCTGTCCACCGGGCCGCTTAAGGAACACGACGAGCTGGCGCGCGACTGCCAGCGCCAACGGCCGCCCCTTGTCGGCTTCCACCATCGCCAGTGCCAGATCGATCCCAGCGGTGACGCCTGCCGAGGTCCAAATCGGTCCATCACGGATAAAGATTGGATCGGGATCAAGATGAACCGCGGGATAGCGTGCGGCGAACTCGGCACATCGCCCCCAATACGTCACGGCACGGCGGCCATCGAGAAGCCCGGCCTCGGCGAGAAGAAAGGCACCACTGCAAACGGATGCGGTCCGAGCCGTCGAAGCGGCCCGTCGACGGATCCAGTCGAGAAGGGCGGGGTCGCGGCAGGCAGCGTTGATGCCGTAGCCACCGGAGACGATCAGGGTTCCGGGGCCGCTCGCCGCCTGGGCCAGTGCCTCAGATCTCAAAACGATGCCAGAGCTCGTTGCGACCTCCTCTTCAGCGGAGACGATGGTGATTGCATAAGGTTTTGGGGCGCCAGACGGGGTGAGGTCGTTGGCCGTGGCAAAGACCTGCGCCGGCCCCGTGATGTCCAGAAGCTGAGCATTCGCGAAGGCAAGAATCTCTATGCGATGAGGTGAAGCGTTTGGCATGAAATGAGCGATGATTGGCGCAATTGCCAAGTCATCACGCGTTAAAGTCTGGCAGTCAAGACAGGAGTTGGCCCATGAAGTTTCGTTTCGGTATTCTCTGCTTCCCCGCAGTCCAGCAATTGGACCTCACCGGTCCCTACGAGGTCTTCGCTTCCGCTGATGGCGCCGAGGTCCATCTCGTATGGAAGGACCTTGAACCCGTGCGATCCTCGACCGGCCTCTGGCTGAGGCCCGACACGCGTTTTGCCGACGCGCCGGACTTCGACGTTCTTTGCGTGCCAGGCGGCGCCGGCATCAATGCGCTGCTTTCCGATGAGGAGACGCTCGCCTTTGTGCGGGACAAGGCGGCGAAGGCTCGCTTCGTGACGTCAGTTTGCACGGGATCGCTCGTTCTTGGCCAGGCCGGTCTCCTTGAGGGCCGGAGGGCCACCACGCACTGGAACGCGCACGCCTTTTTGGAGCGCTTCGGCGCGGTACCGGCAAAGGAGCGGGTCGTTCGAGACGGATCCCTCATCACCGCGGGTGGCGTGACGTCTGGTATCGACTTCGGACTTACTGTTGTCGCGGAGCTATTGGGACGGGAGGAGGCCGAGATAATCCAGCTCTCGCTAGAATATGCGCCGGCGCCTCCCTTCAGCTCGGGCCTGCCCGAAACTGCCCCCTCGTCCGTGCTTGCGGCAGCGCGAGCCCGCATGGCGGGATCGCGAGCGGAACGCGAGGCGCTTCTGGTCGGCAGGTCTGTATAGAAACAGACATCCAGATCTGCGCATCTTAACCCGATACCCCAGTCCGTCCGCGTGCGACGGAAGCAATGTTTATCCCGCCGATGCCATGAGCGGTCCAGGCGCCGATATCCAACGAAACGACAAGCCTTAGTTCCCTGTCGAATATGCGCAGACCCGCTTCATATATATGATACAGGACATTATCACATATAGAAGGCCAGCAATGCGCCGACGACCGCGCTGCGGATTCCGGCGCAAAAGTCGGTATTCTGCAGCGGCGCAAAACCCAGTCGCGAAACTGAAATTTTAATCGGGAGATTCGCGACACTCTTGCAGGAGGACCTGCCAGACGGTAAGCTCCCCTCGTTATGAAAACCTTTGTTCTCAACATCGCAACGGCCTTCTTCGACGCCTAAAGGCTCTCCCCTTGCCGAAGGGGTTCGAAGCAGGTGCATCGCACCTGGGTACGTTTTAGCCAGCCTCGCTTTGGCGAGCCTGTAGTGCTGGCTGCGATTTTGAGAGCCTTCCATGAAATTCGCGTATTCTCGCGCCGATCTTCCAAGCGAAGATTTGGCGAGCGGTCGAGTTCTATTTAGCCGACCCGGTCTCACCGCCTTTCCTGTCCGTCTCGCCAGTGAATTGTTCCTGCGAGCGGCATCCGTTCTAGCAAGCGGGGGCCGGCCGTCACCCTATCATTTCTATGATCCAACTTGCGGAGGCGGCTATCTCGCAACCGTGTTGGGGTTTTTGCATGGCGACCAGCTGCAAAATATCAGCATGTCCGACATTTCGACCGAGGCCGTTTCGGTCGCGGTCAAAAATGCGGCTCTTCTCACGTCGGAAGGCCTTTCTTGGCGTCTCAGTGATCTAAGCAACCTCGTTGTTCTGCACAACCGCCAAAGCCATCGTGCCGCCCTCCAAAGTGGTAACAAGCTTTTCGCGCTGCTCCGCCATTTACCTACAAATGTGTTTAACAGGTCGCGGAAATATCCCCCATTTTTCCGCCGATCCTGGCTAGACAGCTCGAAG
>NZ_SCFL01000061.1:0-2799 GCF_007000305.1 Rhizobium sp. rho-13.1
GTTCTTGACCCGTCAGCAAAATGGCCTGTGCCATAGTTCCTCATTGCGCTCTTAATTCCACTCTCAAGAGCGCAAAATCACGATATCGCAAAAAACTCGCAAGGCGGTCCACGCCGTAGGGATACGCTTCTCCGGCGGGATTGACGGGCGGCCGATCGCTGAATACATCGCCTCGAAATCTGGCGACAGAACTTCCAGCGCCTCGTCTACAATGGCGCAGATCGCCCGCAGCGGATGGCTTGTCGGAACGCGGGCTTCGCAGCTCACATAAGAAAACAGACCCGCCGTCTGCATATCACTGCCACGCATGTCCTGCTCCTGCCGACCAGTCACGCAGGCATGGAATCACGGCAGTCCGCTTGTAGCAAGGGCCTTTTTCCGTACACTGTTAGTACTGCAATCCTAAGAGCGCTTTGCAGCGCGTCACGCAAATAACGCGCTATTGGCTTCGGAGCCTTCGTGACGGGCGACATGGCACACAGCTCCCAGCTCAATATAACGCAACTTAAAACAACACTCCGCAACATAGTTTTGCAACATAGTAGTTCCCGCGACGGCGCACCGCATAGATCGCGCAAAGGCTCACTGAATTGAACGGCTTAACCAAGCACACTTTCGTCGGACGCTCGATCAGCTAGCGACCCAACTGACTGACTAATGGAGTTAGAACCGGGAGATATCTCTTCGCCGCATCATTTACGTCGCAGAGATCAAGGGCTTTAAATTTTCAACCTGGTTATTCCGTCATTGTCGTTAAACTTTTGAGCGGCGACAATCTCGGCGTTTATCTAAACAACTTAGGTGCTTGGTCCTAGGCGTTGATGAGGAGTTATTATGCGATCAATATCCGACACAATAAGGCGGCTGCGACGGTATCAAGCCTCTCTCGTGAGCAGCAAGCCGATAGCTACTACGCTTGAGAAACTTGAGTCGTTTGGAAGCAATCCCGGAGAGCTCCAAGGTTGGTATCAAATGCCGCAGAAGGCTCACGCGGCTCCCGCTCTCGTTGTTGGGCTACATGCTTGCTTACAGACGGCTGCGGATTACGATCGTGGATCGGGATGGTCGGAACTGGCGTGTCGCTACGGCTTTGCTGTTCTCTTCCCCGAGCAGTGCTCTTCCAATAACGCCACACTGTGTTTCAACTGGTTCAATCCGGAGGATGTTACCCGCGACAGCGGGGAAGTCCTCTCGATACGACAAATGATCGCCAGCCTGATTACAAATCATGAGGTTGACGCAGCACGAGTCTATGTGGTTGGACTGTCTGCAGGTGGAGCGATGGCAAATGCCTTGCTCGCAACCTATCCGGAGGTCTTTGCGGGAGGAGCAATAATATCAGGTCTTCCTTATGGTGTGGCATCGACTGTACCCGAGGCATTTGACCGCATGCGGGGCCATGAACTTCCCTCAGCGTTGGCCCTAGAAGGTAGCATTCGCACGGCGTCCTCCCATCAGGGGCCATGGCCGACGTTGTCGGTTTGGCATGGAACTAGCGATGATACAGTTGTAGACGCAAATTCTTTCGCTATCGTCGAACAGTGGCGAAATATCCTTGAGGCCGAAGCGACGACAGCGACAGAGGTGGAAGGTCACCGCCGGCAATCTTGGCTTGACGCGTCCGGGCGGCGCGTCATCGACCACTACCACATTATCGGGATGGGTCACGGGTTCCCGACCGAAACCAAGAGTGGCTACGGTCAGCGCGCGCCACTTATGCTCGAAATGGGAATTTCTGCGACTGTGCACACCGCTTGGAGTTGGGGTCTAATGACATCATTCACTCCACAAACAACAGTCGCTAAAGCAGAGGTTGTTGTCATTCCGCAGGACGGCAGAACGCCGCCTCGTGCATGCGCAATCGTTAATATCTTCAAACGGGTCCTCCGAGCAGTCGGACTAATTGCTTGAAGCAGAGACTGAGAGCCGAAAGTCTCAGCAGTATGCCGTTTTCGATGAGAAGACGTCTGCTCTGCCGGTTTAGATTGAAGCGACGCGAAAACTTCTTTCAATTTTTGACGTGCTGTCTCGCGAGCAAGGAATTTCATATATCTGAGATGACTACGTTCTATCTGGCCGAGGTGGCGCCTCTTAATTAGCTGTTTAGCCAATGTGTCTTTCGGTATTTTGATAGGAAAGGTTTAGCATGACAATGATCCCGTCTTAGCCGGATGGCGCGGCTTCAACAGCGAGACTAAATTATAAATATTGGAAAATTAGCGGTCGACGTAAATTGAAACAAGAAAAGACTACGGTTCAAGCATCCGGACGCTGGCCGGCGGGTGAAGACCCTATTAAGCGTAAGAAAATTCTGGATGGAGCCGATCAAGTCTTCATGCGCCTTGGCTTCGACGCGGCGAGCATGGACGACGTAAGGCGCCAAGCAGGTGTCTCCAAAGGCACGTTGTATGTGTATTTTGATAACAAGGAAGAACTATTTTCCGCAACTATTGAAAGGCAACGAGCCACCTTCATTGCGACCATGCGGATGACTCTCGCAGAACATGGCGACGTAAATGGCGGCCTTTATGATTTCGGTGTGACCTTTGTAAGACACATAACGGATGAGACAGTGATAACAGCGTTGCGAACCGTACTTGGCGTGCGAGATCGAATGCCATCTCTTTGCACGCGTATATTCAAAGGACCCGAGAACCTACGCAGCGTTCTGCAGGATTTTCTGTTACGGCACTCCAAAGAAGGTGATCTCGAGATCGAAGATCTGGAGCTTGCTGCTGGTCAATAGTATCCATCCGAGGTGAACCGCAGGATTTTTGCTTTTGCGCGTGGTAAATTGGC
>NZ_SCFL01000062.1:0-2624 GCF_007000305.1 Rhizobium sp. rho-13.1
CAGTCTTGAATCATGCCTCGACCGATTTGGGAATCCACTTTGTCAACACGGCCTAAGCTGATTCAACATCCGCAACGGAGAGGTGGATGATGGGACAGGCCTTGAGCGATGATCTGCGAATACGAGTATTGAAAGCGTCGGCGTCGGGCATGTCGGCCCGACAGGCTGCGGCTCGTTTCGGCGTTGGAATTTCGACCGCGATCCGCTGGATCGCGAGAGCGCGACAGGGCGAGTTAAGGCCTCGGCCACAAGGCTGGCGACGACCATCGGCCGTTGATGCCCACGAGGAATTCGTGATCGCGTTGATCGATGACCGTAAGGATGTGACGCTCGATGAGATGGTTGGGCGCTTGTTCGCGGCGATGATCCTGTTGAGAAGTTCGCCCAGCACCAGCCGCTCAATCGCCAGAGCGAACGCTGTGCCCGCTAGGGCGTCGACCTTGGCTTATCGACATTGGCCGACCAAGTCGGAGCATGTGCCGCGGCGCTGAAGCCCATCCATTCGTTGATCGAAGCACATGCTCTGGCTGCTGAGCGACTTCATGGCGACGACAGTGTGCTGCAGAGCACTCGGAAAGGATGGTCTATATGGCCTGACAATCTTTGTGCTTGAAGCTGCGATAATGATGAGGGTTGGCCCCTCGGGTTCGGCTTTCAGGAGCTGGGCTCAAACCACTCCAAGCGGCTGCGTTTAAGAGACGTGGTCGTGAGCGTTAAAGGTAAGTCTAGGGCAAACCCTGGACCGGTACGCATCCGAGAGACGAATGAAAATGAACCTTCCGATGAAGCGTCGTAACGTGGAACCTGTCGTCAAAACCAGAGGTGTGTCGTCTCTTTGGGATCAGCTTGTCAGATGCCTGGTAACCGGGCAAGCGGCGACCGGCGTTGAGGGGGCGTGAAGCGGATGCAGGCATTGTCGCGGAACTGCAGGAACCAGTCGCTCCGATGCAAAGGGAGAAGCACAAGCGGAGAAAACCGTGAGGCGAGAGTACCGATGCGGAGCACTGGGACGGACCGATCTGTAGTAGCGATGAAGGCTCGTAATGGAGCTGGAGCGAAGAGGTCGGATCAGGTGGGCGTATCATCAACACAACTGGCAACAGGAGGACGTTGATGGATACGCAAGGCAAACCGTTCAATATCAGTAAGCAGAAGGTGTACGAAGCTTATCTGCAGGTGCGATCCAACGGAGGCGCAGCTGGTGTGGATGGAGTAACGATTGAGCAGTTCGAGGCCGATCTGAAGGGGAATCTCTATAAGATCTGGAACAGGATGAGCTCAGGCACTTACTTTCCTCCGCCAGTTCGCGCCGTTTCCATTCCTAAGAAGAGTGGAGGCCAGCGGATCCTCGGGGTGCCAACAGTGGCAGATCGCGTGGCCCAAAGTGTGGTCAAGCAGATGATTGAGCCGGATCTAGATGCAATCTTTGTGGCAGATTCCTATGGCTATCGGCCCGAAAAGTCGGCGCTGGATGCCATCGGCGTTACGCGCAAGCGGTGCTGGAAATATGATTGGGTCCTGGAATTCGATATCAAAGAACTGTTTGACAATATCGACCACGACCTTCTGCTACGGGCTGTACGCAAACACATAACGTGTGCCTGGGCGCTGCTCTACATCGAAAGATGGCTGACAGCACCAATGCGGAAGGAGGATGGGGCAACCGTCGAGCGAAACTGCGGCACGCCACAAGGCGGTGTCGTTAGCCCGATACTTGCCAACCTCTTCCTGCATTATGCATTCGACGTGTGGATGGGCAGACAGTTCCCTGACCTGCCATGGTGTCGTTACGCGGATGATGGACTGGTGCATTGCCGGAGCGAGAGTGAAGCGCGGATCGTCAGAGAAGCGCTTGCAGCTCGTCTTTTGGAATGTCGCTTGGAAATGCATCCCGCGAAAACGAAAATCGTCTACTGCAAAGATGATCGACGGAGGTGTCGGCACGAGACCGTCAAGTTCGACTTTCTCGGGTATTGCTTTCGTCCGCGATCCGTCCGGGGTCCAGTTACGCAGAAAACGTTCTGCGGATTTACCCCGGCCGTCAGCATATCATCGCTGAATTCGATGCGGGAGAGGATACGAAACCTGAAACTCCGCAAACGAACAGAGGTGACGTTTAGGATGACATTGCCCGCGAGATAAACCCGATCGTTCGGGGATGGATCGCATACTATGGGCAATACTGGCGCTCGGCACTTTATACGATGGCGAGATACATCAACGAAACGCTCTATGTTTGGTTTAAACGGAAATATAAGCCCTTTCGCAAACGCCTGGGGCAAGCGCGTCTCTTTGTTGCAAAGATTGCGCGTGAAAACCGGAAGCTGTTCGTACACTGGCGACTTGGTAATGGCATGGAGCTCGCTTGATGGGAGCCGGGTGAGGTGAGAGCCGTATGCATTCGCCGAGGACCGCAGGTTCAGCTTTTCTTTCGCGATCGGCGCTTCCACTTTGCAGCTAAAGCCTCGACGTTTTTGCGGAGATTGGCGGCGTCGACATCGCCAGGATCGTAGTGCGCATCGCTCCACCATTCCACAAGTTCGTGGTGACGCTCATGGTTGGTGTCCGTAATGGCCTCGCGGAACTCTTCATAACCCCACGGACCGCCGACATCCTCCGGTGGA
>NZ_SCFL01000063.1:0-2512 GCF_007000305.1 Rhizobium sp. rho-13.1
ATGCATCGCGGCCGCCGTTATCTTCTGGCTCTGATTTAACGAGTCCTGAGCCTAAGAATGGAATAATTGACCCAACGAAATAAGCCATATACTAAAGAATAAAATCGAGCTTTATTTATAAAAGGACTGGTATATGAAAGGGAAATACATCGCATCGGAATACAAGAAAAACAACAAGACATAGCTCGAAACCACACAACAGGAGCAGATATGCGACATCATTTTCCGACCATTTCTGCAACTATTTCCAGAACCTCCAGGATGTCTTCATATCCATCAGCGACTGGAAATTGTCGGAAGCTTTTCTCTACCATGATACCGCTACCTGCCTGAACAAGCATCGGACCATCAGTGTTGGCACTATCGCCACAAGCGATCCAGGTCTTGCCTTGGACCCTCTCCATCACAGTTTTCAGCGCCTGGGCCTTGCTGAGATCCCTGAGAGTGAGATCAAGGAAGGCAGCAGTTGCGTCCACAATGAATTTTTGGCCGCTCTCCGACACCTGATTGTCCATCAGTTCACGAACCTGCTGATTTTCGGCTTCATCAACACCTTCTTTCCAGCCGACGGCATAACCAGCAGTCTTTTTGTTGAGGATAAAAGGATAACTCAAGCTGCTGATAAGGCTTTCCATCTGCTCGGTGAAATTGTGGACTTCAGCAGGGCTAGATGCCCGATGAATGACCCGGTCGTTGATCTTTATCATCATGCCCTTCTCGGTCACGAGATTGGGATGGTCTCCTACCCCAATCCTTTGAACGTAATCTTCAGCCTGCGCGGTAATAAGAAAAGTCTGATCGGGGATCCTTGCGAGAACTCTAAGGGCTCTCTGGCCAACATTTGCACCGGGTGGAGTTATGGTTCCATCGATATCAAGAGCAAAAGCCAGCTGTCAAAAACACCAAGTCAGTACGTATCTATAAGCATAATTTAATTCGAAATGATAAAATAAAACACCTTCTTGGCCTTCTGCGTAATCTCAGGCAAGTCCATGCCCAAGCAGCTTGTGAGAAGAGACGCCATATCAAAGAGTGTTTAAGATTGTATATGGGGCCGGATAATGGGAGTTGATGAGAAATAAGACGTGAATAACTCATTTTATAGACAGCTGGGTGCTCTTTTCTACGTGATTACATATGCGCTTACGTCATTTTATGACTTGGACATACGGTCCCAGCGAGAAATTTAGGTATAGCAATTTTTGAAAATTTCTGTTCTCGATAGCGTTTGATTGAAACATTAATTCATGTGGTACAGCTAAGTCGCAGGATGTTTTTGGAGTCATTTGCCTTGGTTGTTTGAATTGGAGGGTTTTTAAATCGCCTACATCCATACCATATAGCTTTGCAGATAAGATTTGCCAGCAAGTCTTATC
The DNA here is from genome assembly GCF_007000305.1 of Rhizobium sp. rho-13.1. Taxonomy (NCBI): domain Bacteria; kingdom Pseudomonadati; phylum Pseudomonadota; class Alphaproteobacteria; order Hyphomicrobiales; family Rhizobiaceae; genus Rhizobium; species Rhizobium sp. rho-13.1. The sequence goes on from NZ_SCFL01000063.1 coordinate 1,377, forward strand.
GCGTGACGTAAAGGCTTACCATACAGACGTTCTAACATCGCTATAAATTCAGTTTACCGGTACAACCTTCTTATCATAAAAACCAAGCTATCATGGCTTCCGCAAGTTCATCGCCGGACACGGTTGATATTGTAGCAATGATCGGTCCTGAAACTACTACATTCATTTTTGACAACATCGAGAACGTATTCAACCGATATTTAAATCTTTATTTTTTCCTTCTCAATATTTAATTTTTGATGGCCTGTTTATGCAGATCAAGTTCGCCGTGAACTGGGAGCGTTTGAAGGAAAAGTTGAAGGAGAATAAGGAAGCACGCAAAGCAGCGAAGCGGATCAAGTCATCCCACATCGCTGATTTTTCCGGTGAAGGTCAAGATCTTGCGGACCATTTCAATGAGCAAAAAACTGCTTGGCCGATAGCCCGGTGGATTGCCCTCGGGCTTGAATCCAATCATGACGGTGCTAGAAAGAGGCATAATGATTTCAAAGACTCACCCCGGCTATCCTGTCATTGGAGATCTTGATAAGCTTGCGAGATTTTTCATTTGGTTCGCCTATGTCAAGACGTCGTTCGCCGATCGTGATTTCCTCGGTCTTGTGATTGATCGTATCACAGCCAAAATTAAAAACTAAATGTCTACAATTCAAATCGAAGCCTAGAATAAAATGCATTTGTCCAAGTCTGGGCTGGTTTTATATCATTTGTATTTGATGATTTTCAGTATGTTTGGGGATGTTGTATAAATTGCAAATTAATGTTGAGACAAGAATATTTATTTTATTGTACACGGTATCCGCATTTGAATGCATGTTTAAGCGTTTAGTAGACTATGGCGTCCGCTCTGTCGTTTGGCACGCTACGGTTCTGAAAATAGCTGTCGACGAGGTGCTCCCGCGGATCTTGCAGGCGGCGTTAATCCGAATTGTTACAATTGAAGTTCTGAAGTACCGCCTACTCATTTAAGGTTGGTTAGACTACATATCCTGCACTGCCGTATCGGCTTAAACAGATGAGAAGGTCGACGTTTTTAAATTAGGAAATACCAAACTCAATTTGCTATTTCCCCAAAATGCCTGACTTGACAGGATATATACCGATGTCAGATCCGTGCATCCGTGCATCCGTGCATCCGT
>NZ_SCFL01000064.1:0-2230 GCF_007000305.1 Rhizobium sp. rho-13.1
AGCGCGATGCCCCCAGCTTCCGTCAAAGTTGGAAGCCGTCCATGCGCCGCTAACCCGAACACCGTTCCGAAAACGGTTTCTGAAACGATCAGTTGCGCGCAAAGCGTCATAGGCAATCGTTTCGCTGCAAGCGTCCAGGCGAGAGCGCCGCCCATCGATGCAAAAATAGCCAGCGACACACCCCATAGATACAAAGGGGCCGCCGCATTCCAAGATAGGCCCAGACGCGGGATTTCGAACACGCCGATCATCTGTCCGACTGGAATGAACGCCAACATTTCCAATCCGCCGCCGGCCATGATCAACGCGGTCCAGACGGCGCCGTGCATGCCCGAACGCTCTGCCAATGCGGTCTGGTTTGCAAGCCCGAACCAGGTCCACAGGATGACGGCGGCAATGGCCAGCGGGATGCCGACCAGAAGTGACGACGAGGTCTGAAGTCCAGCAGGCTCGAAAACGCTGATATTGACAAGGGTAAGACCGATTGCAGTCAGGGCGAGCGGCAGAACCAATCCACGCCATTGCAGAACCGGCTGACGCAAATTGCCCGCGATGGCCAAAACGACGGGAACCAGCCCCAGACATGCCGGCGCCACGACGGGACCAGCAAAGATGGCGGCGCCCACCACCGTGAGGAAATAGCCGACATAACCGATGAATCCGAGCCAGAAAGCAGTTAGCCAGTCGCGCATTGTCAACAGGCGAACAAGATCCCACTTAAAGGCGAGAAAACCGAACCCGATGGCACCTGAGATGACGAACCGGAAGACGGCGAAATCAAAGATCGAGTAGTCACCGATCACATATGGGACGACAAAATTCGTCGACCACGCTAATGCGGCCAGGAGGGCGGCCGCGATGCCGATCAACATGGACCTGGTCATGGGCTGCCGCCTCCCGTCATAAGACGCCGAGACAGACGGCGCCGCCGGCGACGATGACGCAGGCGGCGATCCGCCTGAACGTCAGCGCTTCGCCGAGGAACACGCGGCCGATCAGAACGGCGAAGACCACGCTGGTTTCCCTGAGTGCCGTGATCGGACCGGCGGGGCCGAGGGCAAAGGCAGCGATCACCGCGCCGTAGGCCACAAGCGAGACCATCCCGCCGCCGATCGCCGTCCATGTCTCAGGCGCACGGAGATCTACCCGCAACCTTCCCCTTATAAGGATGAAGATTGCGGTCATCAGGACGCCGTAGATCGGGAAAATCCAGATGGCATAACTGCGGGCATTGCCGGAGATACGCACCCCAATCGCATCGACGGTGGCATAGCTGGCGATGAACAGACCGGTGAGCAGCGCAAACAGGATCGAGGCGGTAGAGGCGCGGGATCGGCCTAGCGACAGGCTCATGATGCCGATGGCGACAAGAGCAACGCCGATCGTGCCGCTTCCACTGAGACGTTCGCCGGCAAAGGCCAGCCCGCCCAGCGTCACCAGCAGCGGCACGCTGCCGCGCACGACGGGGTAGACCTGGCCAAGTTCGCCATGCCGATAGGCCGAAACGAGAAAGACGCTGTAGCCAACCTGGAGGCAGGAGGAGCAGACGAGATAGGGCCACGCTGCCGGTAACGGAAGAGGAAACACGAAGGCAAGGGGCACAGCGACTGCGGCCATCGAAAGGCTCATGACCGTTACGGTCCATAGGCGATCGGCACCCGAGCGCAGGAAAGCGTTCCATGTCGCGTGCAGGACTGCGGCGAATAGCGCGAGCGCAATAACGGTCGCTGTCATCGCCGTTCGCCAGGCATGCCGAGGATGTTTGATGCAGCGAGACGGACGTCGCGCATAGCGGCGTCGCCCTGCCCCATCTGCGCAAGCAGCGTGGCACCCTCCAGCAGCATGAACAGTGCAGTCGCTGCACTCTCCGCCCGGTCCGCCGGCATCTCCGCTTCGAGAATATCCTGCAGACGCTGCCTCAGTCCGTCCTTGTGCCCCGCCACCGCCTGAAACACGGGATGGCCGGCATTGCCGAATTCCGCCAGCGCATGGGCAAACAGGCAACCGTGAAATTCCGGGCTGCGAAACCAGCGCTCATACCAGTCGAAGACAGTGGCGATCTTTTCGCACGGAGTAACGACCTTCTCGGCGAGATCGTCAAGTTGCCTGTTGAATCGGTCCGTCCTGTAGCGCAGGACTTCGACGATCAGGCCGTCCTTGCTTGGAAAATGTCGGTACATTGTCATCTTGGCCACGTCGGCGTCCGCGATGATGCGGTCTATTCCCGTGG
>NZ_SCFL01000065.1:0-1821 GCF_007000305.1 Rhizobium sp. rho-13.1
CGCTGTCGGCTGTGAGCGACATATGGAAGAAGACCTCGAGGTTGACGACCGGGATCGTCATGATGTTCCGGACGATATCGATCTGCGGCCGGACTGTGACTGCCAATGCGAACGCATCCGACCGAAGCGCGTCGAACAGGTCCGGGACTGTCGTGACCGCCACCGCCGGATAGCCCGCTAGCTCTAGCCTGGCGACGATGGTGTTTGCCGCGTTGGCCGGAAGAAAGACAAGAATGGGGCGTCTGTTATTTTTGCTCGCAGGTCCGCTCACGGCAAAGTCTCCTTGCTTGATCGCCTGGAGGCTTCTCCCGGGATCCATCTGTTCGTTGGATTTAGTTCCGTCTTTATTGGCGGGCTGCGGCGGTGGCGGGAGGGAGGTGACCATCCCGGATGGGCCGGGAAAGTCTTGTCTCTGTCCTTCCCGGCCGTCCCGCCTGCGGCTAGAACTTGTAGCTGGCGCCGATCAGGACCTTGTTCTGGGTGGCGCCAAAATCGCCGACGCCGGCGCCGAAATCCTTCTTGCCGAAATCCGAATAGCGATATTCGCCACGAACCAGGATGTTGTCGGTGATAGCGTGTTCGACACCGCCACCCGCAGTCCATCCAATGAGGATGTCGTCTTTCTTGCGTATAGCGGGCAGGTCCAGCTTGCCGCTTGTCGCCGCGACGCCGGCAGTTGCGAAGATCAGCGTACGGTCGAGGGCATAACCGATACGACCACGGCCGGACGCGTCCCATTCAAGGTCGGTGTCCTTGTCTTTGGCGAAGTTGTAGTTGAAGTCGTTCTCAATGCCGTAGACGATGCTGCCCGACTGGAAGTTGTAGCCGGCGTGAATGCCTGCGGAGCCGTTGTCCAGATCTTCCTTGGTGCCGAGAACGGTGGTTTGATTCCAGCTATAGCCGCCCTGGGCACCGATGTAGAAACCTGACCAGTCATAGGCTGAATAAGCAGCAGGCGCTGCCTCCGGAACAACGGAAAGGTCCGCTGCCATTGCGGGTGCTGCCGACGAAATGGCAATAATGGCAAATACGAATGACTTGATGTGCACGGGAATGACTCTCTTTCATAGTGTGGATGCAGAGGCTGACCCCACGACGGGAGGCCGGTTCGCATCGCACTATGCCTGAGAGCAATATTGCAGAGTGTCTTTTTGTATTAAGTTATGTTGCGGAGTAAGTCGCTTGCGTTGAGAGGTGCTCTGAGGATCGTGCAAGCCGTACGAAGCAAAATAGGCGGGCATGCAGGAGGCCTATCGTTATATCGCTCCGGCCTAGAAACAGATGAACCGACGTTAGCTGTCTCCGTTGAGCATACAATGAACAATACCGTGATCTAAATGCGCCGTTTAGCTATTGCGGTGCTTGGTTTGCTTCGCTTCTCGCCGTGGAAATCGCGCTCGGAGTTGCTCCCTTTGGTTTTTGGCGGCTGTTTCCCTTTAGCGCCAGAGCCGCTGCCGTCGGTGTCGCCGCCATCTGTGGGGCTGGCCCAGCAAGGCGGCCAGAAACTTGGCGGCGATGTCGCCCGCCAAGAGGCGCTCGGGGTTCTTGGTAAACACCGTGACGTCGCAGATCGGCGCGTCATCGACAGGCCGACGAACCAGCGGAACGGCAGATTGTAATCCATCTGCTCCATGAGCTGACGCTCGGAGCGTATCGTGTAAAAGGCCTGCAGCAACAGGGCACGCAGCAGCTTCTCCGTATGCATTCGCCGAGGACCGCAGGTTCAGTTTTTCTTTCGCGATCGGCGCTTCCATTTTGCAGCTAAGGCCTCGACGTTTTTGCGGAGATTGGCGGCGTCGACATCGCCAGGATCGTAGTGCG
>NZ_SCFL01000066.1:0-1764 GCF_007000305.1 Rhizobium sp. rho-13.1
CTGGAGCAAACCAGAGATATTTCGGAAACGCAGGGGCTTCAATCGCAAGCGCGTTATTGTTGTCGAGCATGACGAGAAGGCTATGGCGGGGACTGGCGTGCGAGAAGATTTCGCCGATCTCCGCGGCAAAGGATTTGTCCAATAGCCTGCGAATGCCCGGGCGAACGTCTGCCTGGATCGGCACGACGGCGGCTGCGTCCGCGAACTGCCTGGGATCGACCCGCCCCATGCGGAGCCCGACGGCGGCCGCATTGGCAAGTGCTGCATCCTCGTCTGCCCGGGAACTGGCCTTTTTGAATTGCTGCAGCACCGTCTCCACGCGACCGGCGAACAAGCCGATCTCGATCCCCTTGTCATGTCGGCCATAGATGAACGGCTCGGTAATCGTCGCGACAGCGGATACGAGAACAACGAGGAGAATGGCAAGCAGGAGTATCTGTATGCGAAGGGACGCAGAACGCAGCGATATCACAATATCCGCTCCACTTTTGCGGCAAACATGTAGCCGCCGAGCCGGACCGTCTTGATAAACGTCGGCTCCTTGAGGTTCGGCTCGATCTTCTGGCGAACCCGACTGATGTGCGCGTCTATACTGCGCTCGATCGGTCCCGCAGTGCCCGCATGGGTCATCGACAGCAATTGTTCCCGCGTCAGGATCTTGTTGGGATTTTGGCAGAAGGCCAGTAGCAGGTCGAATTCGGCAGTCGTCATCGACACCTGCGCGCCCTCGGCGTCGTGCAGCTGGCGACTGTTTGGATCTATACGCCAGCCGGAAAATGTCAGGGCAGCGAGCCCGCCATCCTGTTCACGCACATAGGAAGCCCGACGCAGTATGCTCTTGATGCGGGCAATGAGTTCGCGCGAGTTAAACGGTTTGGTGACGTAGTCGTCGGCTCCCAGCTCGAGGCCGAGAATACGATCGATATCCTCCTGGAGCGCCGTCAGCATAATGATTGGGATGGTGCCGGAGGAGCGCAGCCTTCTGCAAATGCTGAAGCCGTCTTCTCCAGGGAGCATCGCATCCAGAACGATCAGATCGTATTTGTAGCGCGCCAGAAGGCGGTCCATGTCCGCACCGCTGTCGGCCGACGTCGCCTTGTAGCCATTGGCGCAGGCCAGCTCGACCAGCATTCCGGCGATTTCGGTGTCATCTTCAACGATGAGGATGTGAGCTTGGTCTTGAAATGTCATCTCGGCGGGCTCCCCGATCTCAGAGGCCAGTCTTATCGCAGTTGCAAGCCGATTGCTGGATTTATCCGCTCCGGTCTTTTTTGCAAGCTCCAGATCATATCCCACCGGACATCCCCGTATCGACAATGATCATCGAGATATAGCAGGCGCGTGCCGCAACCAGGACAAAAAAGGCAATTCCAAGAGTGAGTGTCGCGTAGTGGCGCCCACGGGAATACTTCGGCATGCCTTCGATGATCTTCATGAGCGTTATCCTCAGAACCTTCGCAAAAGTCAGAAGGCAAAAGAAGGCTGTCAGAACGAAACCGCTGACCGAGGCAGCGCCAATTATCCACAACATCAAAAGAGACCCTATCCAGAAGAGGAGTTCGCATTTTACCGCGGCGGCCTGTGCAGGATCCAATCCCTGGGAGAGCCAGGTAAAAGCGGTTCGGCCAGTTGCCAAAGTTTTCAAGCGACCAATGTGAGACATCGTGTCTGCGCTCCCATGACGCGTCATGAAACCCGGACGATGGCAAGAGAGATCGGAAATAAGCACGCTCAGACGTCCATCCTCGCCATGGAGCGGCTTTT
>NZ_SCFL01000067.1:0-1739 GCF_007000305.1 Rhizobium sp. rho-13.1
TCCCCATGATACTAATTTCCTATGACAGACGCTAAAAGTCAGATGTTATCGCAAATTTATCTTTCTTCGTGTGAACTTAAGAAATTAAGGAGGCGCCGTTTTTGACTTTTGCGATCCGCTAGGGACTAGAGCTCCTGTGGCGCTTCTATAAATTGGGCAAAAGCCTGCAACAACTTTATAAAATCCTAAATCTCTTCTTTCATCTATCATTTCCCAGATCAAAATGAGTATCCTCATCATCGGCTCTGGCAACGTTGGCAACGCACTTGCCGCTGACCTAAGTTACCGACGCAAATCGGTCTCGATATGGGCTGCCCCCTCCCACCTCGGATATAGTACCCAGATTGCCGAACATGGGTTGAAAGCAATGGGGGAAATCGAGGGCACCTATCGTCCTGTCGTGAAGAGAGAGCTTGCATATGCAGTTTCAACATCAAAATACATCATGGTCACCATCCCGTCACTTAACGGTGCTCGTGAAGAACTGATCGAACAACTGAAGGTCCTTGACCTTAAACAGAAGATCCTGATCTGGATCCCCGGAAATGCTGCCAGTTTGAGCCTGGAAAAGCTTGAGACTCTTGCCAGTCTAGAAACAACCACGTCGCCCTACGGATGCAGAATGGTGGATGATGCAATCTACGTGAAGGCCATCAAGAAGCAGTTGGAGATCACCTTCACCACTCCCCATCCCGAACCCTCCCTGGCCAAAGAAATAGGTGATCTCTTCCCTAATAATCTCGTTTGGCTTGCCAACGGATTGGAAGTGGCCCTCAACTGCACGAACTGTATCTGCCACACTCCCGCAGTGATTTTTAATGCCGCCAAGATAGACATTGAGGAGGACTTCTATTTCTACAAGGAGGGAATGACACCAATTGTCACAGAGGCTATGAAGGCTTTCGACCAAGAGCGCATAGAACTTTTGAAGAAGTTAGGTTTCAAACCCCGCACTGTTCTCGATCTTCTCAATGGCTGGTACGGAAAGGATGCCACAACAATCCATGATTTCGTATCGAAATCCGTTTCCCATAATGCCACCAAGGGAGCACCCAAGAACTTCAAACATCGTTACATCATGGAGGATGGTCGGATGTTGATCCTCTTCAGGGACCTTGGCAAGAAGTTTGGTATCAACGTCAAGAAACTCGAATGGGCTGTTGAGTCACTGAACATACTGGGGGAGATTGACCTTGAGAAAATCGGCATCACCCTGGCGAGTGCTGGCATGGAGGAAATATCGGCCGACGACATTGTTACCAAGTGGGGCAACAGCAAAGCCGAGGAATGAGGAGTCATTTGGTCTATGAAGCCGATTCAATTATGTTTCTTATTATTATGTACTTCCTGATGTAAACTATGCTTGAGGCGTTGATCTAAATATATTTCCAATATAATATTAAATAAATCGAACATTGTATAAATTTGCAGCTGTCCCTTTCATCATTTTAATAATATACATTCATAAATCAATTAACATATACGTATATATGAACGAACTATAAAGCAAATAAATTGCGTAATCATGAAATACATTAAGACTTTGGGATATATTCTGATGTAAAAAACAAAATTATCTGCGCTCATTGCTCTGCATTTGCCGAGCCCGTTAGGGATCGGCAAAGGCGAAAGAGCTGTGAGCGCAGATAATTTTGTTTTTTACATCAGAATATATCCTGCCATGCCTTGGCTCAATGCCTTGGCTCAATGCCTTGGCTCAATGCCTTGGCTCAATGCCT
>NZ_SCFL01000068.1:0-1604 GCF_007000305.1 Rhizobium sp. rho-13.1
TCAAGCTGCCGCACGACGCGCTCATTTGAAACTAAAACTGCAACTGTAATGCTAGTAAAAGACCCTGAACGCTGTCACGGCGTTCAGGGTTTTAATGGGTCAGTATGTGCATTAGTTGCGCCCGATCATGTGGGGCATTCACGGACACCACAAAATATCAGGCTAAGCTGATGTAAAACTGAAAGTAGCAGCCGTTTTCGACAAGTATTCACCCGGCTGACAGCAACGATACCTGATCCCCGACAGACCTCGCGCCCCAAAGGGGTCTTCAGCTTGGGGCGCTTCCAGAACAATCAACATTTTCAATTTTTAATTCCACTGAATAGACAGTCACCGGCTCCCGCCGGTTAAGGAACGAAATTAAATATTCATATTTCATTTCCGGCTCAGCTAAACTTCTCCAAAGCTGCCATATTTGTTGTTACCTTCGAATAGCTTAAGGCCATATCCTGTTATTTACTAAATTATCAGGTTTTGGTTCTAGTGTCTTCGCACGCGGTAGCTGTGCCGTCATGTGCAACAAGCCATCAACGGATTTATAACCAACATGTCCTTCCTTCAAAATGCGAAGATCCGAACCAAGATATTGTCAGTGCTGATTACAATATGCGTAATCGCCGCCGGCGGCGTGTTGACGATGTCACGCAATTTCCAAAAGGCCGATGACAACTACTCAGACCTAATTTCGCAAGATGAAGTAGCAACGGTCGCGATGGCTCGAGCGAGCCAAAGAGTCGCAGCCATTAGCTACAATGCTTATCAGATCCTCGCATACAGCTCGAAGGATCCTGAGATGCAAGGATTAAATGACGACTACGTAAAGAATAGAACGACGCTTTTCGAATTATTCGACGTAGCAAAGGAGCACGCACAGGACGACGCCCCGAGCGTAATTCCTCTCATGGATGCCGCCAAAGAAATTGTTTCCATTACGGACGAAGCCGTAAAGGCAGGTCTGGCTGACGACAATGATAGGGCGAAGTCGCTGCTGAAGCAGGCAGACGTGAAGGTCAAAGAGGAGATCCTAAACGTTCGTGGCTGGATTGAGCACAAAAGTAAGAGTGTTGAAGAGCAAAGCGATGCTCTAACTGCCGTCACAGAAGGCACAATCTTCTACACTTTGGTGACACTCGGCCTCGTTTTTGCAGCCGCGCTTGCCGCAGGGCTTGTGGTTTCATCGCGCGGCATCACTACGCCTATTGTCAAACTGAAGAGCCGCATGGAAGCTCTGGCGCGTGGCGAAACTGAAGAGCCTATTTCTGGGCTGGAACGAGGTGATGAAGTCGGCCAGATGGCTGCAGCCGTCGCCGTGTTTCGCGACAACGCTATTGAGCGCATACGCCTTGAACGGGAGGCGCAATCCAACCGCACCCTGTCAGAGCAGGAGCGAGCAGAGCGAGAAGCGCAGAAAGCGCACGACGCCGAAGCCACTCGCCTGGCCGTCGACAGCCTGGGAACGGGATTGGGCGAGCTTTCCAGCGGCAACATGTCTTACCGCATTGAGACCGCGTTCGTTTCCCATCTCGACGGGTTGCGGGAGAACTTCAACGGCTCGATGGACAAGCTTCAGCACACTCTCAGAGCCGTCGCCGAAAATGCTCAGG
>NZ_SCFL01000069.1:0-1558 GCF_007000305.1 Rhizobium sp. rho-13.1
TCAAGCTGCCGCACGACGCGCTCATTTGAAACTAAAACTGCAACTGTAATGCTAGACAATCTACCGTAAAAGTTTTAAACTCTACCAAATGACGGTAAATGCAGCAAGTTTGCCCGCTAACTCTGATCTTACAGCCAATATTAAGCTCTCGTCTCTATTCTTTGAGAAACTGAGGAGCGCGCTATGAACATGCAATGTCGGGGCTGCAAAGACGGCCAAGACTTTCCGCTTCAATTTTCGATGGCCTTCCAACCGATCGTCAACGTCGCAGACCAAACCGTCTACGCACACGAGGCACTTGTCCGTGGGGCTAACGGGGAGGGGGCGATGAGTATTTTGTCAGCGGTGGATGCTGAGAACCGATACCTCTTCGATCAGCAGTGTCGGGTTAAAGCCATCGAGCTTGCATCGAAACTCTTTCCGCCGGCCGAGCTACCGCGGCTGGCCATCAATTTCATGCCGAAGGCCGTTTATGAGCCGCGTGCCTGCATTAGGCTAACGTTGGCAACGGCCGCGAAAACCGGCTTTCCAGCCGACCGGATCATTTTCGAGTTCACGGAGACGGAGAAGCTCGACATCGACCACGTCCTGAAGATCCTGGCAACCTATCGAGAAATTGGTTTCATGACGGCGATCGATGACTTCGGGGCTGGCTACGCCGGTCTTGGGTTGCTCGCCAAGTTTCAGCCGGACATCGTCAAGCTCGATATGGAGCTTATTCGCGATATCGACACGAATGCCGCCAAGCGAACGATCGTGCGCCATTCGGTCACCATGCTAAAGGACATGGGCGTCATTCCCCTATGCGAAGGGATTGAAACTCGCGGGGAGAAATCCGCGCTGGAAGACCTCGGTGTCGAACTCATGCAAGGATATCTGTTCTCGAAACCCGTGTTTGAATCGGTCGCGAAGGATATTCCAGCTCTCAAGAGCTGCCAGATTTGAGCAAACGGACGTTTTCGAACATAGTCGAGTGCTGTTGCGAGAAGCGGTTGCGTCACTACTCGATATCGGAAAGGCCGAGCAGCGTCCCTTCGACATGGTTGCGGGTTTGGCCGCCGATCCAGACCTGGCACGCGTCATCCCGGCCCACATGTACACGCTCCTTGCGGCCGAGACAGGTGCCCTGCGCGGCCGCGCGCGGCCATCACTGCGCAGCTGGGAGCGAGACATGGCACTCCTTGAGACCGCGACGGGTGCAAGCTGCTGCAACATACTACTTCAGAGTTGACCCCGATTATCTGCGGGACCTCACCCGTAGGACGGAGCGCGGCGAGTTCGCCATCGGTCCGATGCTGATGTCACTCGCCAAGGCCAATGCCGCCAGACGTGATCGGACCGGGTGAGGGAGGGATGGAATGACTGGGCGGATGTAGCGGATCGTCGCTCAGAACCCATCCGTAACGCTTCGGGCTGAACTGGAGAAGACGCTTCTCAAGCTAGGGATGGCGCCAGTGTTAGCCATTGAGCCGCTCAGGGCAAATTTTTGCGACGATGTCCTGAAGTTGCTTGATGTGGTCGACAAGCCAATCGAGTTCTTCCTTGGTGATTTCGTAGT
>NZ_SCFL01000006.1:0-279672 GCF_007000305.1 Rhizobium sp. rho-13.1
CGTTCAGGCAGTATCCGCACTGTGCGGCGGCCTCCTCGATGAAGGCGCGCTGTACTACATGCAGACAGCCAGACTTTGCCAGGCCCTCCAGCGTCGTCACCTGCCTGTTGCCCAACGCCTTCAGCGGCACGGTGCATGAGCGAACGGGCCTGCCATCCACCAGCACCGCGCAGGCGCCGCACTCACCGAGCCCGCAACCATATTTGGGGCCGTTGAGGCAGAGATCGTTTCGGAGAATATAGAGAAGTGGCGTTGCGCCACCCGCTTCGACGGCGATGACGGCGCCGTTGACGTGGAGGGTGAATGAGGCAACCTCCTTCAAGAGCCGGACTCCAAAGCACGGGCGCAGGCCGAAAACGGTCCGCCGGCACTCATGCACACCATTATGCTGCAGACCTCGCATCGAGGTCCGCAAAACATAATGACGTGATCGAAAATCACGTCACGCATTTGCTGTTCCTTGCTCATTTATAAAGCGTATGCACTTTATATGACCGTTTCTCCGTGCGTATGCACGTGCCGGCAAGCATGACGATAGCCATATTTTTGGGAAAAGCTAGCCGGATTTTTTGCAAAATGCAAAAGCCAGACTTGCTATTTATAGCGTATGCGCTAAAAATTTCGTCACGTCTCGAATTGCAAGATTATGCGTCAACATGACAGCTAGAAGGGTCGGCCATGTCCAACGGTAAGGAAAAGATCGCGATTATCGGGGCCGGTCTCGGCGGCGCCGTGGCAGGAGCGTTGCTCCAGCAGGCGGGCTTCGACGTTAATGTCTACGAGCAGGCCCCAAGCTTCTCGCGCCTCGGCGCCGGCATCCACATGGGGCCGAATGTCATCAAGATTTTCGAACGCCTCGGCGTTGCGGAAAAGGTCGTCAGTATCAGCAGCACGCCCAGCCACTGGTTCAGCCGCAACGGCATCAGCGGTGATTATCGCTCCCGCATTCCGCTTGAGGGATATGGCGCGACCTATTGCACCGTCCACCGCGGCGATCTCCAGGCAATCCAGTGCGATGTGCTGCGACCGGGAACCCTGCATTTCGGCAAGAAGCTGACACACATCGACGACAACGGCACGGACGTCCTGATCGAGTTCGAAGACGGCACATCGGTCAGGGCCGACATCGTCATCGGCGCTGACGGCATCAACTCTCGTGTTCGTGAAACGCTGCTGGGCGCGGAGAAGCCGAACTACAGCGGCTGGGTCGGGCACCGCGCGCTGATTTCTTCCGACAAGCTCAAGAAATACGACCTCACCTTCGAAGACTGCGTCAAGTGGTGGGGACCAGATCGCCACATGATGGTCTATTACACGACGGCCCGGCGCGATGAATATTACTATGTCACCGGTGTGCCGCATGCCGCCTGGGAATTCGAATCCGCATTCGTACCAAGCAGCCGCGAGGAGATGTTCTCCGAGTTCGAGGGTTACCACCCGATCATCCAGGCGCTGATCGAAAGCACGGATGAGGTGACTAAGTGGCCGCTCTTCAACCGCAATCCGCTGCCGTTGTGGAGCACCGGCCGCCTGGTGCTTCTTGGCGATGCCTGCCATCCGATGAAGCCGCACATGGCCCAGGGCGCGGCAATGGCGATCGAGGATGCCGCCATGCTAACGCGCTGTCTGCTGGAGACCGGCATCAACAACTTCGGCACCGCCTTCGCGCTCTACGAAGCCAACCGCCGCGACCGCGCGACGCGCGTGCAGACCGTGTCCAATGCCAATACTTTCCTGCTCAACCAGGAAGATCCGTCATGGGTTTACGGCTATGATCTTTACGCAGAACCGTTGAAAAGCGAGAAAGCAGCATGAGCAACGGCCCCCTCTACGGCGCGAACGTCTATGCCAACGGCATCCGCCAGCATTATCTCCGCTACGGCGGCAAGGGCCCCGTCGTCATCCTGATCCCGGGCATCACTAGCCCGGCCATCACCTGGGGTTTCGTCGCCGAGCGCCTCGCCGAAACGAACGATGTCTATGTCATCGACGTTCGCGGCCGCGGCCTCTCCTCCACCGGCCCGGACCTGGAATACGGCCTGGACGCGATGGCTGAGGACGTCGTCGGGCTTTCGCAAGCCCTCGGCCTCGATAGGCCGTCGGTTGTCGGCCACTCCATGGGCGCCCGTATCGCCATGCGCTCCGCCGCGTCGGTGCCGGGGGCCTTCTCCCGCCTGGTGCTTGTCGATCCCCCGGTTTCCGGTCCCGGCCGCCGGCCCTATCCGAGCAAGCTTGCCTGGTATGTCGATTCCATCACGCTTGCCGAAAAGGGCATCGATGCAGAGGGCATGAAGGCATTCTGCCCAACATGGACGCTCGAGCAGCGGCAGCTGCGCGCCGAATGGCTGCACACTTGCTATCTGCCTGCCATCGTCACCGCATTCGAAGACTTCCACAAGGACGAGATATTCGGCGACTTCGGCAAGCTCAAGCAGCACACCATGCTGATGGTGGCGGGACGCGGCGGCGTGATCGAAACCGTGGACGAGCAGGAGATATCCGGCCTGAACGGCGCCATCGAGATCACCCGGGTGCCTGATGCAGGTCACATGATCCCGTGGGATGATTTCGACGGCTTCTTCGTCGCCCTCGGCGACTTTCTCTCCCGTTAAATGCGATGGTGGAGCCACCAGCTTCACCACTTGCCCGTCTTTCGCCTTCCATGCCGCAGAGGACTTCATCCGTGCAGAAATATTACCGTATCGGCCAGATCGTACCGAGTTCCAATACCACGATGGAAACAGAAATTCCGGCCATGCTGACCGCGCGCCAATCGATCCGGCCCGAGCGGTTCACATTCCACTCCAGCCGCATGCGGATGAAGAAAGTCGTCAAGGAAGAACTGGCGGCCATGGATGCGGAATCCGATCGCTGCGCCGTCGAACTATCGGATGCTCGCGTCGATGTGCTCGGCTATGCCTGCCTCGTTGCCATCATGGCGATGGGCCTCGGCTATCACCGCCAGTCGGAAAGGCGCCTGACCGGCCGCACGCAGGAGAACGGCACCGACATTCCCGTCGTTACTAGTGCCGGCGCCCTGATCGAGGGCCTGAAGGTGATGAAGGCGAAAAAGATCGCCGTCGTCGCGCCCTACATGAAGCCGCTCACCGAGCTCGTGGTGGACTACATCCGGGAAGAAGGCTTCGAAGTCATGGACTGGCGTGCGCTGGAGATCCCCGACAATCTCGATGTCGCGCGTCACGACCCGGAAAATCTTCCAGCCATCGTCCAGACGCTCGATCTCACGGATGTCGACGTCATCGTTCTGTCCGCCTGCGTCCAGATGCCATCGCTGCCCGTGATTGCCAAAGTGGAAGCCATGACCGGCAAGCCGGTGCTGACAGCCGCCGTTTCCACGACCTATTGCATGCTGAAATCACTGGGTCTGGAAGCTGTCGTGCCGGGTGGCGGCGCGCTACTGTCCGGCGCCTACTAGGAGGACGACGATGGAAACTGCCGAAGCCAACTATCAGGGTGTCTGGGGTAACCGCATCGGCTTCGGCCAGCGACCGGCGCTCCTCGTCATCGATTTCCTGAAGGCCTACACGATCGAAGGAGCGCCGCTCTATGCGCCCGGCGTGGTCGATGCCGTGGCGCAGACGCCCGAGCTCATCGCCTCTGCCCGCGCCGCCGGCATTCCCGTCATCCACACGCGCATCCTCTACCTTGCCGAAAATTGTGCCGATGGCGGCATGTGGGTCAAGAAGTCGCCGGTCATGAAGGCAATGGTCGAAGGCAATGTGCTTGCCGAATTCTGCGAGGGCGTCGAGCCGGCAGCGGGTGAGCTCGTTATCGTCAAGCAATATGCCAGCGCCTTCTTCGGCACCAGCCTTGCCTCCCACCTGCACGCCCAGGGCATCGATACCGTCATCATGGCCGGCTGCTCGACGAGCGGATGCATCCGCGCGAGCGCCGTAGATGCGGTGCAACACGGGTTCCGGGCCATTGTCGTGCGCAATTGCGTCGGCGACCGCCACCAGGATCCGCACAATGCCAACCTCTTCGACATCGACAACAAATATGGCGACGTCGTTTCGAGGGAGGAGGCGATAGCGGAAATCGCCAAGGTCAAACCCGGCTGTTCTTAACCGTCCGCATAACCTGAGCCTTCAACCAACAAGGGGAACGAGCATGGATCAATTCAGCTTCACGGAAATCTGCCTGCATCAGTTAAAGATGTCAGGTGTCAAGGAGGGCGAAAAACTCATCGTCCTGACACAGGGCAACGAACGCCTCGATTATGCCGATGCCTTCATGGGCGCTGGCATGCGCCTCGGCGCCAAGATGTATCACATGCGCTTGCCGCCGGTGCCACCAGCGGGTGCATGGGCAGTCGGCCAGACAGGTCTTGCCTCGATGCCGGACGCAGTGGAGGCGCTCAAGGCTGCCGACATGCTAATCGACTGCATCTTCCTGCTCTTCAGTCCCGAGCAGATGGCAATTCAGGCGGCCGGAACCCGCATCCTCACGGCGGTGGAGCCGCCCGAGGTTCTGGCCCGCATGCTGCCGACAAAGGAGTTGCGCGAGCGCGTCGAATTTGCGGGCGAGCTGCTTTCCAAGGCGAAGGTCATGCGCATTACCTCGCCGCACGGCACCGATGTCACTTACAAGCTCAACACCTATCCCGCCATCACCGAATATGCATGCACCGACGAGCCCGGCCGCTGGGACCACTGGCCGTCCGGGTTCGTCTTCACCGGTGGCGACGATGACGGCGTCGACGGCACCATCGTCGTCGCTCCGGGCGACATCCTGTTGCCGCAGAACATTTACGTGCGCGACCCCATCACCTATACGATCGAGAACGGCTGGATTACCGATATCAGGGGCGGCCTCGATGCCGATCTGGTCAAGTCCTACATGCAAGGCTTCGACGATCCGCGTGGGATGGGCATGAGCCACGTCGGCTGGGGCCTCAACCAGAACGCCAAGTGGCATCGCATGGTGCCTGGGGAATTCCCAGGTGGCATGGGCATGGAAGCCCGTTCGTTCTACGGCAACGTCATGTTCTCCACAGGCCCCAATAACGAGCTCGGCGGTCCAAACGACACAGCCTGCCATCTGGATATCCCGATGCGCGGTTGCTCGCTGTTTCTCGACGACGAGCCTATGGTTCTCAATGGCGATATCGCCGTGAGGGAAATGCAGTATATCCGCAAATAGTATAACAATGGCCCGCTCTGTCGTGTGAAGGGCGGGCCAAGCCGGCCGTATGGTGAATCGGCCCGGCTCGGGGATGTTCGGTTCGGGGCGGATCGTGTAAACCTGCCGCCAAACAGAGGCCTGGCGGTAAAATGAGAAAGAAAAGCAACGATCAATTGAAAGATGCCACGCCATCGCGCGCCGACTATAAAGTGACAGAGCAGGTCGGGCATCTCTTGCGAAAGGCATACCAACGGCACCTTTCGATCTTCCAGGAAGGTGCGATTGATCCTGACCTCACGTCGGTGCAATTCGTCACCCTGTGCGCACTGCACGATCTGGGACCACGTTCGCAGGTTGAGCTTGTGAAGGCCACCTCCGTTGACCAAGCGACAATCCGCGGCATCGTAGACCGACTGAAGGCGAGGGGGCTGATCGAACTTTCAAGGGATGAGGCAGATGGCCGCAAAGTTATCATCGGCATCCTGCCCAAGGGCGAGGCGCTCCTGCAGACCATGTATCCACAGGCGAGCCTGATCAGCGAGAAGACGATGGCGCGCCTCAATCCGGCCGAACGGGTGGCATTGCTGTTCCTGCTGCGCAAGATCGCGGAAGACGAACCGTCTGAAGAACAGTCGAAACCTCTTGAGAATCGCCCAAGCTGACCTGCCCATTCTCGCGAGAAATGGTTGCTCTCATGCGGCGTAGAACACCGCATTCATCCCGGAGCGCTGGGATAGCACTTGTTACAAGTGGCTATTGGATGTTCGCGTTCCAGGAGGCTCTGGTAAATTGGCTTGTCGGAGGTTATGTCGTCCCGACCAGTTTATCGGCAGTGTCTCACCTTGCCAATCGCCGCGGTGCTTGGCTACATGCAGAAGCAGCGTGAGCCCATGAGTGGCGGGCGGTAAATTTTCGGGGCACGTCCGGAAAGCTCAACACCGTCAGCGAGACGCTGACACTTGGCATTAGCAGCAAATCCATCGTCATCAACTGGGCTAGACCATTGGTTCGCGTGACAAACCATCTGGATTATTTCGGATCGCTTCAGGCTTTCACACCAGCGATGATCGGAGATGATATGGTCGGCAATAAGCCGTAACATTGCGGTGACGATGATTTCGTGGGGATGCTGTCAACCGGCATGTTGCTGAAGGAAATCCGGTGCGTCCAGGGTGCCATAAGTAGCCTGCCCGTAGGAACAGGTCTGTTTGACGAGACGCGTTGCCAGAATATCCCAAAGGTTATGCGTTCGGTGCTGTAGTAACCCCTTGATGGCGCCGGGGCCGGTATAGGGATTGTTAAATTCCATAACGTTGGATCATTGTTCCCAAGACCTTCCTAAAATTCCATTGAGTGGCAAGTCGCATTTTTACCGTTGTTACAAAGACGTACCAGGCGTCTTACCGAAACTTGCAATCGAGCACGTGAGGCTATCCACAACCAGCCGATCGCGACCGAAAACAACGGTTATGACGATCGCAACGCCCGTCTGACCGCGCTCGCTTGGATCCGAGACGGCCGCGCCTCGTTTTCCAAGGCCTCTTCCAAGGAAGACCTGTTCGACAAAGTCGCCAGAAACCATCCCCAAGCCACTGAATATCCTCATAGAAATGCCGATGTTCAATTAAGTCAACTGACGAGATTTGGTGCTCTCATGTAATCATTCGGTGACTGGATGAAGGGACTTAATATTCCACGGCTAGCAGGGGTGGCTAAGCCCGCCAACTCCGATTCACTGTTTGTACCGTTGCCATGTCTCGAAATTTGGTGCGGCCGATAGAAGAGATGAGTATAATCGTGCTGCGGGTTGCCGAAGATTGAGAACAGGATCCAATCGCACCCATCGACCTTACGTTCATGACAGCAAGTCGTTGGCTGAACCGCTCGACCACCGCCATATCGCGCGAAATGAAAAGGTAGTAAAACCCGAGTTCGTCCTACAACTCGATCCTCGGATTGACGACCTGTGCTTGGAATGACACATCCAGCGCCGATGCGGCTCTATCGCCGATTATCCGCCATGGCGACACTTCCTGGGCCTGGGCAACAAAAAAGCGCTGCCGCTGACCGCCGGAGAATTCGTGCGAATAGCGATCGAGATGATCTTCGGTCAGGCCGACGCGCTGGTAAGGCCCGATGCCCCTGTCTCGAAGCGCCGCTTATTGACCTCGGATCAATACCACCGCTAGTGCTGGTTGGATGTTTCGCAGCTTGCGTTTCAGCCGGTTTTCAGGGGCGCGCACCGGAAGACAGGCAGTGCACCAGGACTTGGAAGACGATCTGCATATCCAACCGTGGCACTTGCAGCTGTCGTGCGCCAAGGGAACGGATACGCCTGGTCGGCAAATTCGACGGTGCCCAATCTAAGCTCTATCAGACGAACGATGAAGAGGCCGACCGTCAATTTGCGCAACCGGACCTGCAACCAGGCAGTCTTCGTTTCCCTCTGTCTATTCAGGATACTTTCCTTACGCATGGCGAGACGTTATATGGCTGCACTGACTAAAGAAATATGCCCAATATTTTCCTCGTCAGCGGCACGGATCAAAGCTGCGCGAACAAGCGCTGGCGGCGTCGCTTTGTAAAGCGCGTCATGGCAAGTCATGATCGCCTCAAAGTAACAGTCGCCGTCGTCAGTTGGCCATTCTCCCAACAACATTTCGGCTGCCTCATGCACCGTTCTGATGCTTTTGTATTTTTTATGACCCTTCAGGACGAGCCTGACGGTTGGAAACTGATTTGATGTGTGTCGCAGCATGCCAGATACGAGCTCCGCCATTAAGACAGCGATAAACAAGCAAGTCGCATGCCGAGACAGGTCCGGCGGCGATTATTTCGATGCGGCCACCTGTGGAAATTTACGGTTGGTTAACCAGCGCCAGACAAAACAGCTGAGTGCCGGTGACGTAACTGCCAAAATCTTTTTGTCAAAAGCGCCATCGGCGATTCGATCTTGGTCCCGGAAAACGGCTGCTCCAGGGCTACTCAATGTCACCCGCGGCACTTCGAATAGATCATGAGAAAGCCCGGTTTCAGCGGACGCCGTCCCCGATAGTGAACGCTCCCCTTAAGTGCACGGAGATTGAATGAGCAACGAAAATCGTATTGAAGACGCCGATAAGTTGGTTCAGTTAGCGGCGGCGATTACGGCAGCCTATCTGAGCAACCATGTCGTCCCCGTCAACGATATCGCCAATCTGATCATCTCGATCAAATCTGCACTTAAAACAAAGTCTGGAAGCGCCGTTCTTCCCGTCGCCGAAAAGCGAAAGCCCGCAATCTCCGTGAGGAAGTCGTTGCAAGATGACCGGATTACGTGCCTGGAATGTGGTGAAGCTTTCAAGTCTCTCAAACGACACATCATTACGAACCACGCACTTTCTCCAGAAGCATATCGTGTAAAATGGGCGTTGCCTGCCGACTACCCCATGGTCGCTCCGGCATACTCCCGGGCCCGCTCGCAACTAGCAACGGAAATGGGCCTGGGTCAGCGAAGGAAGAGGCGTTTAGTCTGAGCTCGTTGTTCGATTTTGCAAACGTTTCCTAGCTTAGCTTAGGGCTGCAAAGCTTTGTATCGCTAGCGAGCCTCCAGTGCGTAGCTCCGGTGGGTGGTGAGGCCATAACTATCAGTCACCGAAAATTACCTCGAAGCAAAGCACGGCAAAAAATTTACTTTTGCGTCGCCTCAATTGTTGAGCCACCCGCTTGTGGGGCTATCAACGGCCCGTCCTTTTGAAAGACGTGATCCATCCACCACGTGAGCATGCTCCGCAAGTCCCGGCTTCCTTTTCAAATTTAACCAGACTAATCACTACAACCAAAAGTCCAAAGCTACGCAGCAATCCGAAAAATATCTTTTTAGAAATCGTTGCACATCTTACTTCAGTCGCGCGAGCTGTCGGTTATCATGGCCCTGTGATACGCCAACGTCCAGAGATACGCCGGGTTGCCCGTTTCAGCCCTGCCATCATGCCGTGATTCCGACATCGGTTCGGTGAGTGACAATTCGGGAAATCACTTCATCGAACGCGTTAAGCGATCCTTCTGGCCCAGACCTGTATCTTTCGCCAGCTGCGAGCGAGTCTCTGCGTAACTTGCCTCCACCATAAACAGCGGGCATCCCATTTTCTCGATAGTCGTCCCGTGATTTGTGAATAGGCATGGAGCGCCCCGCGAGCCCAGTTTCGGCGTTCCGATCTGATCGTCGGGCGCGCTGCGCTCCTTTTGCGCGAGCTTAGCGGGCTTGTCATTCTACTCTTCAGGGGTCTCGCCCGCTTTGATGAGTTCTTTCCCCGCCTGACCGTATGTTGGCTTGGAGCATGAATGATCGTGGCACCGACGATGCGTCCCGCCCTTGGCCAAGTCGCCAGATCGCCGGAGATGTTTGTTGAACTGCCTGCGAGCGGGCCACCCATAGCGTGAGGTGCTTCGCCTCTCCGCTCGACGCTCGCTTTAAGCCCCAGTGAGTCGAAAGTTCCCCCGGCACTTTGCCAATCGTGGGGTCGCAGCTACGCGCCATGCTCGCGGGCACCACCAGTGGACGTCGATCTCGCCGCCATATTCAAGATGTCGCTGGCGAGTGCTTCGTACGGGAATCTGCGGCCTATAACTCCAATTGGGAAGTCGGACTGTATGCAAAAGTTGCGCGTCAACCGATGATTTAGTTCGGTTCTGTTGACATCCGCTGTCTAGCAGTCGAAAAGAATCCATACCGTCATGGAGAGAGCAATGGCAGACGAAAGCGAAACAGGCATCCCAAGTGAAGTTGCAGAATTGGAGGCGCCGCAAGAGGCGGCTGTGACCAAAAAGCAGCGTGCTCCACGACGGTCCAAGGCCGAAATCGAGGCTGCTGCTGCAAGCTCACCGAAGGTTCGTCAAAAGCGCACCCCGCGTGCTGAACCCGTTCCAGCGGATGGCGAAAAGCCTGCCCTTGGCACCGCGAGGAAGACGGCCGGCAAAGCGGCCGCAAAAGCTAAGCCTATCACTCTGCCAACGCCACACGCCGCCGCCACTACGAGCGACGAGATGGTTGATCTCATTCAGCTTGAGGAAGAAAACAAGCGGCTTCGCCAGACCCTGGCCGAAAAGCTGCGTGCGGAAAATGCTGATTTACGCAAACGCCTCGGCGTCTGATCTGGGCAGATACCTGCCGGCGGTGCGCAATCGACCAACGCCACCATTTTCGAAGCTCGTGTTAAAGATGTTCCGGCTCGCCCTGCGAGCCGGATTGGGGCTGTCAGAACCACCGCGTTGTCTGCCGCCCGGAAAGACTTACAATGAAAGCACCTTGGCAATACCTCGCGCGATTGATGTCCCGGCAAAAGACGTCTGATACGAAAGATGGCGGACGTGCCGGCAATGTCGAGGTAGAACTACAGCCCGCTCAGACTATTCTCCTCTCTTCTCCGGAAGGCGCCGCCGGGCCTGGGGATATGGATTCACCTGTCGCCGACGTTCAAGTGCCAACGGCGGCTGCGACCGACGGTAAAACCGATCCAGCAGCACCCGCCTTGCCATTGGACGAGATACATGCAGCGACGGCCAAGGCGACTGGGGATCAAGGGCAGTCCATCTCCGATCCGCGAGACCCGTTACCTGCAGGTGAGGTAGATGTTCAGTCGCTCAAGGCACCCAAGACGAGGGGCAAGGGGTTAAGGCAAGTCCGCGGCGATCTAACACCTGAGACCGCCGTTGGCGCCGCGGAGACGCCCGTTGCAGGCCTATCGTCGCCAACGAACGTCCTTTCCAACGACGTCATAGATCTCGACAGGGACATCAAGCATTTGAGAGACCAGCTTGGACAAAAGCTCCGGGTGCAGAATGCCCAGCTGAGAGCAATGCTCGTGCGCTTCGACCGCTCCTGAGCCTGCAAGACGATCACCAGAGAATTCAGCAATGAAACCACAGCAACGCAGTTTCGTCGTCGAAATCAAATCGGCGCGCCGGCGGTTGAAGACTCGGCCGAAATCCATCTGGGGCGAGACCGATTTTGGAGCACTTGTGCGGGAAGCGGAAGCAAAGCTCCCGTTCATGCAGAACGCCGTTTCGCAGGCGCCCATCTCCCGTGTTGATCAACCATTCGAACCGGAGGATGCTACCGATATCCATGAGGCCGGTGAAAACCAACTCAGTCTGCTGCCGTCGACCGGGCCCGACGATATCCGACGGCATCAGCAAGAACAGGCTTGCCTGGAAAACACCGCGTTCCATCCGGCAGAAGACAAGTTCAAACCGAAAATGGCAGGGACACTGAAGCATGGTCGGAGAAGTCAGTTGGAGAACGCCCGGGGTCGCAACTCAGCGCCTGCCGCTACGGTGAAGGCTGCGAGTGTGGACACCCACATTGACGAGTTGCCGTTGCTCGATGCCGAAAACCGACGCCTGAAGCAGTTGCTGGCGGAACACCTGAAACAGCAAAACGCGCAGCTGAGGGCGATGCTAAAGCGATTTGAAGGCCGCTGACGGTCCACCTCTTTCAGCCGCCCTGGGTTTGCCGGAGGCCCCAACTCGCGGGACGTGGGGTCTATGACAAGCATGACGACGAAATTCTTTCCTGAAGTGGTGCGGTGCCGTACAAATAGTGACGAAGCGGGTCACATGAAGCGCAGCATCCCTCGCGCTGGGCAACTGCCTTTGATCGAAGCGAGGATAGGCTGCTCGGCACATACGCATTATCAGTTGACGACGAGGTCCGAGGTCGACAGCGGCAAGCGGGCAGGCCTATCAAGCGACGTTGTCTAAAAGATGGAGGCTCTGGACCGGGAGCACCTCCGTCAGCGTCGGTCACTCAACCGGAATTGTGCAGCGGAAACGAGTGATCGCCGGCAAAGTAGGGAAGGCGGACCCAACGCCAGCTTGGTGCTGTCGGCGATCATTGAGACATGCGCGCCGCGTTCACTATCTTTGAGCCTCCCCGACATCCACTGAGATCTTCACAGTAAATCTAGCTGGACTTTGTGCCCTTTCTGCAACATCACTTGCCGAAGGACTTCCTAAATCAGCTTTGGCGAAAGAAGTCGTTTGCGGTCGAGCGATTACAAAGCCATGCTTACTAATGAAGGCGCAAGTGTGTTTGTTCGACTTCGCGAACATGGGGAGCGAGCCCCAATGCAGGCTGTGCCGGATCCATTCGCAACATTGAACTGGAGGTCAATCATGAATATCAAGAGCCTACTTCTCGGCTCCGCTGCTGCCCTGGCAGCAGTATCCGGTGCTCACGCTGCAGACGCTATCGTCGCTGCTGAGCCTGAGCCGCTTGAATATGTCCGCATCTGCGACGCCTACGGCGCTGGCTACTTCTACATCCCAGGCACGGAAACCTGCCTCAAGGTCGGTGGCATGGTTCGTACCGAAGCGCTGTGGCACGATCCCTACGCCTTTGGCGTTCGCCAGAAGACCGGAACCGAGTGGCATACCCGCGCTGAACTCAACGTCGACACAGCAACGGACACCGAATACGGTCCGCTGAAGACCAACATGATCTACCGCTTCGACTCGACGGAAGGTAACAACGACTCGAAGGTTTTGTTCGCAAGCATTAGCCTTGGTGGTTTCATTGTTGGTAAAACCGACTCGCAATACATGCAGTGGATCGGTTACGCCGGAAACGTTATCAACGACGACGTGATCGGCGACGGACCTTACGAGCTCAACCAGCTCTCCTACGTTTACGACGGCGGTAATGGATTGACGGGCGTTCTATCGGTAGAGGACAGCCAGTCTGGCGCTGGTGCAACCGACCCGAACACGGGCCGTGATGAGTCAGACCATTACACTCCTGACTTCGTTGCTGGCCTCGGCTACAAGACCGGGATGGTCGGCCTGAAGGTCGTCGGCGGCTACGACTCCGTTGTCGAAGAAGGCGCCATCAAGGCTCGCCTCGATCTCGATTTTGGGACGTTCTCGGCATTCCTTATGGGCGCCTGGAACACGGATGGCGACAAGATCAACCGTTACGCCAACGGCGACGCCAGCGGCGCAAGCACGGGCGACTGGACTGTCTGGGGCGGCACGACTGTCAAGTTCAACGACAAGCTCGACTGGAATACCCAGCTTGCCTATTCCGACAGTAAGACCTTCGAAGCAACCACCAACGTAAACTACTTTATCGCCAAGGGCTTTAAGGTTCAACCTGAACTGACGTACATTAAATACGACAACGCAGTTCGCGACGCCGACACGTTCGGTGGCGTTCTGCGCTTCCAGCGCACATTCTGATCTGATTTATCTGACATTAAAAGCCCGGCCTCTGAGCCGGGCTTTTTTGACAGACGGATATTGGCGATCGGCGTTGCGATCTTCAAATTGTGCCTGTGGCAGTCGCCCGTCCAACGCGTTTTTCCCACCCGTCCGGTAGGAGCCCGAGCCTCACTATAGCCACCCGTTCCTTAGTCTAAGCTCATCTTCTCTGCCGTCGCCCGCCCTAACAGAGAGTGCTGGCTTCCAGACGAAGTGCTGTTCCGCTTGTCTTCATAAGTACACCGTTTCGCGGCTAAAGCGAAATTAGAAGGCCATCCGACCATGGCGAATTTTACTGGCTGAAAAGACGTAAAATGTCTTCCCGTCCATCACCGAGACGAATCTGTCAGCTTAGAAAATGTGAACAGGCCTTGCATTGATCGCGCACCACCATAACACCCGGTCGGGTCTAATGTGGCGACGCGATTGCGGCACCGTCGTCGCCAGACTTAATCATATGGGCCGGAACCGGACGACCGACGTGATAGCCTTGAACTTGATCAATCCAGAGCTCGCGCATTAGCGTCATATGCTCCTCGGTCTCGACACCCTCGACAAGAACGTCGTCCACGTGGTTGCGCAGAAGGCTTACCATGTCGCGCAACATGGCCTTACCCCTTGGCGACGTCGCGTCGTTCAAGAAGGATTTATCGATCTTCACCGTGTCGAAATCAATCACGCGAAGCCAGGACAACCCAGCAAAGCCGGTACCAAAGTCGTCGAGCCAGATTGAAATACCCAGCCCGCGCAACTCTTCGACACACATCAACACCTGTGCATCGACGTCAATGTCCAACCCTTCCGTGATTTCGAACGCCAACCTGCTGCCTTGAACCCCAGTTTCCAAAAGAATGGCCGCGACAGACGCAGCAAAGCCTTCCGACTTCAGCTGGACCGGGGAGATGTTGACTGAAACGGTCTGAATTCGATTGTTTGCTAGCAGCTCGATGCAAACGGTGCGAACGAGCCAGCGCCCTAGTTCGTGGATGAAACCCGTATGCTCAGCGACAGGGATGAATGCGATGGGAGGGATAGAAACGCCATCAGCCGTCTTCAAGCGCATCAGGGCTTCCACAGTGTTCGTTGAGCCAGAGGCGACATCGTGGATCGGTTGATATACGAGCGATACCAACTCCTGCCGAAGAGCCACTCTCAGCAGTGCGACGAGGTCCTCCTCGTCATCGCGGCATGCGGGATCCAATGCATCATATAGCCTTGTGCAATTGCGTCCGCCAGCCTTGGCCGCATAAAGGGCTCGGTCTGCTTCATGAATGAGCTTTTCGACCTTTGTTGCGGAGTGCGGACCGGTCAGTGCAGCGCCCACGCTCACGGTAACAACCGGTGCCCCCTGCGGACGCATTTGGGGTGAAGGCGTCATCTCCTCTACGGCTTTGCGAATGTTTTCTGCAAAAGCAAAGCACTCTTCGGCAGATGTTGTATGCGTCAGCACTATGAATTCCTCGCCCCCGTAGCGACCCAATGAGCCGCCGAACTTTTCAACGGTTGCCCGGAGCACTTCTGCAACGCGAACAAGACAGTCATCGCCATCCTGGTGGCCATACAAATCGTTGAATCTTTTGAAATGATCGACGTCGATCAGGATTGCGGTGAAGCTTTGTTGGCTGGATCGCCACTTCTCCCAGAACTCGCGAAGCGTGCGATCAATGGCGCGCCGGTTGGATAGACCTGTCAGGGGATCGGCAATCGATAGCCTGAGCAAAGCTTTGCCGCGCTCGCTCGCCTCGTGATGCTGGGCGGCCGCCTCGAGTGAGTTCAGGAAAACCTGATAGCGTTCGGCATTCAGCTTCCAGTTCACATAAGAGGTAAATATGAAGCAGCAAACATAAAATATGACGAACGAAAGCGTATGATAGATGTCGCTCGGAAAGAAACAAAGGGAAACTAAAAAAGAACCCAAAACGGCAGCTGAAGCACTTAGTGCGAGGGAAACTCTGAAGTCAAAGAAAAGATTAATGCCCATCATGAATATTGCGCCGAAGACCATGTAATAGGAGAGATTTGATATCTCTCCGGATGCCATCGCCGGCAACAGCCAGCCCACATATCCTAACACCAGGGCGGCGGCGCACGTTATATCGAGACTGTCAGCCTTTTGGCCGAAGCGGTACTGAAGTTCGATCACGGCTAACGCGGAAGCCCCAACCACAAATCTTGCTATGATCGTATAAGGCGCAACGTCTGCGATCAAAAGCAGGTCTGTCAGTGAAAACAGGAGGTAGACGAGAACGGCCAGCCACAGCCCTTTCCTCGATACGGCACGGCGGGCTTCTGCCTGCTTTTGGCGATAGAGGGCCTTGAATTCTTGGGTCGCCGGTTTTGGCTTTTCCACGACAAAATCAGCGTCGGAGATTGGCGCCGAAGTTTCGTTTGCCCCGAAATGAACCGCCACGTCAAGACCTGCGTGCCCGGATTTAAGCTGCGTCACATTCCCTAAATATCCGGATTTATTCTGATAAATCATGAAGATACCACGGTTATTGATTTGAGGGTATGACGTCGTCCCCATCGATATGGGCGACCCGTCTTTCAATTCTCGGTATATGAGCAGTTTTTCCACTCGCAAGTTGCCCTACCTCCCATTAGAGTTACGACTCTGTTAACGGGAGTCCCGCTTTGAACCGCACCTCCACGCAACTTGATGGACAAAGTCTTATCACCCCCGAACTGATCGCTCGCGAGTTTGAGCATCAGCATCAACCGCTTCACCAAAAGATAGCCGTTGGAAAAGCCGAGCTGGCCCTGGCATTGGAGATTGCGCGGCAACAGTTTGAGAGCGGCGTTGAGCCGTCTCTCGTCATCGAGCGGCTCAGCAAACAGCTTCACCTCACGCGCAGAAAGTTTTTCCCCGGCGCTTGGCCTGAACTCGTTGATGTTGCACGAAGCCATCCTGTCGCTGCGGTCTTCCTGGAAGACCCCTTCACGCGCTGGTCATTCGACAAGCCTAGAGGATATTCAGGCGACGCACACCTTCTAGACTTCATCTACCGCCACCCGAGCGTAAGTGGATCGCTAGAGCAAGCATCGGCAAGGGGACGGTCTCTCTACGAATTCACGAGCAATGCATCCTCATCAGTCGCGGTTCGTGAGCGTCGCGACATCCTGACCCGTCAGGTGGATGAGATCACCGCAAGTCGTGGATCCGTTGCCGAAGTCCTTACCATCGCCGCTGGTCATTTGCGGGAAGCAGAAAAATCGAACGCGCTAAATGGTGGAACGATCAAGCGATGGGTCGCTCTGGACCAGGATCCGCTGAGTGTTGCTTCCATGCACGCGGAGTATGGGGGAAGCTGCGTCCAGGCCATGGGTGGGTCGGTACTTGAAATTCTCACCGGACGAAAGAAACTCGGTCAGTTCGACCTGATCTATGCCGCAGGTCTCTACGATTATCTATCCTTCAGTGTAGCCGTTAAGCTGACCCGCCATTGCTTAGGGATGTTGAAGCCGGGTGGGGTTTTCTTGTTTGCTAATTTCTCCGACGAAGTCGGCGTGGATGGGTACATGGAGACCTTTATGAATTGGTCGCTCCTATTAAGGCCGGAGTCGGAGATGTGGAAAATATCGAACGCGGCGAACGATATGAGCAAATTCGACGGGGCGGTCTGGTCAGGGGCCAATCGCAACGTCGCCTATGCGTCGTTGAGACGGCTGTAGACTTCTGTCTGCGCGCTTTCGGACTTTTTCGCGATAGTGTTGAGATTGACCGGGCAGGGGCGGGCGAGCCAGTCATTCACGCGGCTCTTTTACATACTGGTTGCGTGGTTGCCCCTCGATGTACCAGGAAGGCTGAGGCCGGTGCCAGGAAGGATTGGGTCCGTCCCGGGCTCGACAGGCCGCAGCCGCAGCAGGCTATTCCGTAAGTCGACCTATCTGCTTTATCGTGTCCGCACTCTGGGTGTGCCGGCCCTGGGCCACGTCACTACAGAAAGGCGAGTTGTCGTTGGTCGAATTACGACCTAACCAAATCAAAGTTCGGCCAATCTTGGAAAAGTAAAAGTTACAGTCGTCTGATTTCGTGCGTCATTCAGAACTAAATGATGCGTAGTCTGACAAAACCTCTAAGGGATGAACGGCAACTACATGACAGGTCGCTTCCAGACACCTCCCCGGCGCAACGCTATCCCTTGAAAGCAGATGTAGAATGTTCCTCATATTTTACCAACTGGTTGCGTCAGTATTCCTACCATCGAATTTGATAGCTTTACTCGGGCTTTTAGGGATCGCAGCGTTACTCCTACGATGGAAATGCACCGCCTTTTGGTTGCTCGGCACGTCATCCGTACTGCTTTGCATAGCGGGCTGGTCTCCGGTCGGCCCCGCTGTCCTCACAACGCTGGAGGACCGGTTCACCGCCCCCGACCTTCCCGATTACGTGACAGGTATCGTGATGCTCGGTGGGGCTGAAGAAGCCCATATTACAGCGAGTAGAAACAGCCTTACACTCAACAACAATGCCGAGCGGATCTTTCAGACTGCCGCGCTTGCACGCCGCTATCCCCAGGCTCGCATTATCCTGTCTGGTGGCGGTGGCCACCTCGTGCTCGGAGAAATTCAAACCGAGGCGGAGATTGCCCAGCGCGTGCTTGTGGACCTTGGGATAGCCTCAGAGCGCATTGAAACTGAGCGCCGTTCCCAGACAACTTATGAAAATGCCGTTCAAAGCATGGCGGTGGCCAAACCACAGCCGTCCGACAATTGGCTGCTCGTCACCTCAGCCTATAATATGCCGCGTGCGGTGGCGTCCTTCAGAGCGGTTGGATTCACCACCGTTCCCTATCCCGTTGATTACCGCACACGAACTGCAGAGTTCAAACTGCCGTTTAGTACTATCGCCGAAGGACTGGATGTTAGCGACACCGCCGCTCACGAATGGTTGGGTCTGGCCGCCTATCGCCTGACCGGCAAGACGCAGACGTTCTTGCCGGCTGCGAATTGATGCAAGCACGAGCAGGCGGGATACCGGAAGGGAAACCGACGGCGAAGGGCGAGCAGTCGGCGCACCCAGGGAGCCAGTCCGGCGGCTTCCCGGGTGTGCGGGGCCAGCAAGACGGCGCGGCCCCCGCGCCGATCGGCGAGATCCGGCCTCGCCAGATTTGTCGTCCATATCATAAACTTGCCGCATCGCCGGGATACGCGAAGGCCGTGTCAATGGCGCCACCTGTATAGATCCATTCGCGCGCAGGGACGGGCGACAAGGTGTCGCTTCAGAAGCGGACGCTCACGAGGCCGAAGGGTTTCAGAGTGGATGGCATATCCTCAAGTTCGGCTTCCAATGCGTTTGTAGCTCTGCATGTGCGGCCATCCGGCACGCAGATCGCATAGGAACCGCGCCTGCCAACCGCCTCGGAAAAACGCAGCACATAGCCATCACCGTCCTCGGCGGGCTTCAGCGCGTGGATGCGCACGTCTTGGTCAGAGATGGTCACAGGCGACAGATCATAATCGGCATCTGCGGTTGCCACGGTGAAGCGCAACGGATCGCAGACGAGATCAGCCTCCGCCTGCACATCGGCGCTCCACCAGCGTCCGTCATGTGGCAGCAGCGCATAGGTGAAGCGCTGGTGCCCCTCATCGGCGAGCATGTCCGGGAACATCGGCCCGCGCACGAGGCTGATCGTCAGGACGTTGCCCTTGGCTGAAAAGCCGTATTTGTCGGCCGACAAGAGGGCCGCGCCCCAGTCCGTTTCCGACAGCGAGACGAAGCGATGGCCGCAGGCTTCGAACTGTGCCTTCTGCCAGGTGGTATTATCGTGGGTCGACCGACGCGTCACGCCGATCGCCTGGTCGAACACCGCCTCTTCGGCGAGCACGTTCAGGGGAAAGGCCGCCCGCAGATAGGTGCGTCGGTCGTGCCAGTCGAGATCGGTGACGATCTCCAGACGCGGACTGTTGGCCCACAGCCGCAGGCGTTGGGTGATCGTGCTGGCGCTGAAGCGCCGGACCAACGTGATCTCTGCACGGTGCGGGCCGGATTCCGTCACTTCACGGCTTTCCAGAGACAACAGCTCTTCCTCGCCGAGCTCGAAGCCGGGTTCGATATCCCAGGCGTCGAAATTGCGGGGAAGGTCGTTGCGATAGAGCATCAGCCGGTTCGCGGCGCCATCGATCAGTTGCCGGCCGCAGCGCTTGTCAAGGAGGCTCGAAATCCGACCCTGCGCGTCGAGGATGACGCGAACGAAGGCATTCTCCATCCGACTGTCGTCAACGACGAGGCTGCTGATCGGTCCCGTCGCCGACACGAAGCCGAGGGAAAGCGCCTGGAGCGGTCGGTCGAACGTTACAACGTAGCCGGCTTGACTGTGCTGCGGCGCCAGTCCGGCGGGGAGGGGCGCGCTGCTTTCGAGCTGCCACTGCCGTTTGGCCGAACCGGAGAGATTGGCAACAAGCAGCCCGCGCCGCGCGCCGCGCCTGCGCGATGCTAGTGCTTCCAGGCGTTGTCGCCACAGACGGTCGGCACGGGCGACGACCCCTTCTAGCTCCGGTTCCGTCTGCTCGTAGACCTCGCGGATGGAGGAGCCGGGCAGGATATCATGAAACTGGTTGCGCAGCATGAGCGTCCAATCGAGCGCAAGGTCCGGCATGGCGGTGACGCCGCCGTCGAGGGCATCGATGACGGCCATGGCCTCGGCGGCAACCAGCGCATGCTCGGCCCGGCGGTTGAGCTGCTTGGTGCGACCCTGGGTGGTCAGGGTCGCGCGGTGATATTCGAGGTACAGCTCGCCGGCCCAGACCGGCAGGGCTGCATCCGATAGCGCCACACGTATCTCGTCCAGATGCGGCTGGATGCGTCCTTGGCGCACATGCGGGATTGCCGGCATGGCGTTCAGCAGTGGCATGATCTCGATTTGGTCCGGGTCGGGGCCGCCACCACCATCACCCCAGCCGTAGCTGGCAATGACGGTTCCGACGAGATCCTTGGCCCCATGCTTCTTCCACACCTCCCACAGCGCCATCGGCGTCATCAGCATGTTGTAACCGTCATTGTCATAGGCGTCGAACGTATGGACAAGCACCCGCGAGCCGTCGTTACCCTGCCACTGGAACAGGTTCTCCGGCAGACGGTTCGTCTCGTTCCAGCTGACCTTGATGGTGACCAACGTATCGATGCCGGCATGGCGCATGATCTGCGGCATGGCGGCCGTGAACCCAAAAGTGTCCGGCAGCCAGGCCGTCGAGCAGGTGATGCCGAACTTGGCCTGGAAATAGCGCTGGCCCAGAAGAAACTGGCGCGTGAAGGCTTCTGCCGAGGGCATGTTGGTGTCGCATTCCACCAGCATCCCGCCGATGATCTCCCAGCGGCCTTCCGTCACGCGCTTGCGGATGTCTGCAAACAGCGCTGGATCTTCATCCTCGACATGGCTGTAATAGAGCGAAGACGATTGCAGAAAGTGAAAGTCCGGATGGCGCTGCAGCAGTGAGTTGACGCTGTTGAACGTCCGCACGATCTTGCGCACGGTCTCCGGCTGCGGCCAGAGCCAGGCGTAGTCGATGTGGGCGTGCCCGGTGACCAGCACGTCGCCCTGCTTGGGATAGGCCTTGCGCAGATCATCGAGCATCCCATCCAGAAGTTCGCAGGCACGACAAACGGACGCCAAGGCCTCCTTGCCGAGTGCTTCGGGCCGGTCCGACGGCTCGAAGCTGCGCTCCCAGATATCGCGTGCCCAGGGGCGGCCGGCGACGCGCGGCGCAACGGCGGTCGTGGCCGTGGGAAGCCGCAGGCCGCTGATGGCAATCTCGCCAGCTTCGAACAGGGAGCGCGAGAGTTCGACATCATCCACGCTGTTGGCGGTGTCGCGCAGTACCATCAGGCGGCGACGCAAGGCGCGGATTTCGGGATGAAACAGAACAATCTCGGCCATTGCAAAACGCGGCTCGCGGTTTGGGACGCCGAACAGGCTGCGCGCGGCCACCTCGGCCACAATGCGCAGCGACGTCTCCTGCGGCACCTGGAAGCGACGGTGGCAAGGATTGGCGGCAAAGCTCTCCAAGACCTGCCCATCGTCGCCATGCAGACGCACCAGGGCCTCGCCGCCGAAATCCAGCCGCAGCTCGACGCCGTCGCCGGGGGGAACGGAAATGCTTCCGGTCATTTCGAAGCGGTGGATGCCGAACCGGTCGTCCCAGGCGCCTCCGGTCGCTATCGGCCGTTGCTGGCCCTGCGGGTTTGTCGACTGCCAGCCGGTAAGGGCAAGGCGCTGGCGCATCTCGAAGGCTTGCAGTTCCTCTACCCAGACTTCCATGTGGCGCGACAGCTGTTCAAGGCTACGTTGGCGATCGCGATAAGCCCGCATCTGGAACTCCCCCAATATTTAATCATCAATAAAGATATAAGATATTTTCATTTTTGGCCACACAACTTGGTCCTCGCTTGATAGAAAAACTTCTCCATGGAAATTCTGCTCACACTCTCCCTTGACATCGCCGATAAAATTCATGGTAAGTATTTAATTAGAGCAGGCGGAGATCTGCAGCCACCGGGAACGACCAGGGCAACATATCGGCATGCAAGTCATTTCACAGCCCGAAAAATGGAGGATAGCATGAACATTGGAAGACGTGAGTTTCTGACAGCAACGACAGCTTTCGGTGTCGGAATCATGGCCGGCGGCATCCGCATCGCCTCGGCCGCCCCGGGCGTTCTGGATATCTTTTTCAACAGCGACACCAACGTCATCGATTTTTGGACCCAGGTCGTCAAGCCAGGCTTCGAGGCGGCCAATTCGGGTGTGACGCTCAATCTTGTCGCCGGCGGTGGCGGCTCGGCCATGAACACCTTGGCCGACCGTGCAATGGCGGCCTTCCAGGCCAATAAGGACCCACAGGTCGATATGCTGGAGGCGGTGACGCCCTTCTATCCGACCGATTCCATCAAGGCCGGTCTCTGGGTCGATTTCAGCAAGGCCAATCTTCGAAATTACGCCAAGGTCGACCCCGTCGTCCTTCAGGATGCGACGCTTCTGCCCTATCGCGGCTCGCAGGTCGTGTTGATGTATAATGGCGACAAGGTTGCCAAGGCACCACAAACCTTTCCGGAACTGGTGGCCTGGATCAAGGCCAATCCGGGTCAGTTCGCCTATGCCCGTCCCGACCTCGGCGATTCCGGCGCCTGCTTCATCGAGCGCGCGCTGCAGGAAGTCACCGGCAAGAAGCCGGAGCTTTTCCAGCCGGAAAACTACTCCGCTGATACAGCGACGCCGATTTTCGAGAAGGTGTGGCCACTCCTCAAGGATATTGCACCCTCGCTCTACAATGGCGGCGAATACACGTCCGGCAATACAGCGTCGATTCAGCTCCTGGCGAGCAGCGCCGTCACGATGACGGTCGCCTGGTCCGACATGGCGCTGCAGGCGATGAGCCAGGGCGTGGTGCCGCCGACGACCGCGATTGCCCAACTCCAGGATTTGGCCTTCACCGGTGGCTTCTCGGGGATCGTGGTGCCAAGCGTCGCTGCCAACAAGGGCGCGGCGCTCAAGCTTGCGGACTATCTGATTTCCCCGGAGGTGCAGAACCAAGTCGTCACGGCGCTCGGTGGCTTTCCCGGAATAAAATGGGAGTTCATGGCCGCCGAACTTCAGGCGAAATTCGCCAAGGTCGCGCCGAGATCCATTCCGGTCTTCCCGGCCACCTGGGAGCCGGCGCTGTTCGAAGCCTGGTATCGCAACGTCGCCTCGACCATCCAGCGCTGAGGCCCAGCCGATGGATGCCGCCGCCCGGACAATGACGGCAAAGCTTAAGGGCTTGCTCCTGATCGCCTTGCCCGTCCTGCTGATCGCCGTTTTTCTCTTCTATCCTGCCGTGCTGACGATACTCAGCACGGTGCTCAGGAAGTCGCCGGACGGTGGCACCAGGCTGACATTTTCCAGCTACGTCTTCTTTTTTTCCGACCCCTACAGTCTTGCCAACTTGATGCGGACGTTCTGGACCACCTTCGTGAGCCTAGCGCTCCTGATCGCGATCACCCTGCCAATCGCGCTCTACATGCGGTTTTCGCGCGGCTGGCTGGCGTCTCTCATCCAGGGGCTGGCGTTGTTTCCGATGTTCGTGCCGGGCATCATCGTCTGTTATGCGCTGATCCGCTACATGGGCCCGAATGGCTGGCTTCAGAGTCTTCTCACCAAGGTCGGGATCCCGGGCTACCACTCGCCCTACCTGACGCCCTGGGGCCCGGTGATCGGGCTGATCTGGGACGGCATGCCGCTTGCGCTGCTGATCCTCGTCTCCGGCCTGTCCAATATCTCCGACACGTCCATCGAGGCTGCAAGGGATATCGGCGCGCGCAAGCTGCGCATCCTGCGGAGCATCATCCTGCCGCAGATGAAGCACTCGCTGCTGATCGTCGCAGCGCTCAATTTCCTGGGCTTTTTCGGACAGGCGCTGATGCCGTTCATGCTGGGTCCGACCGCTCCGGAGATGATGGGCCCCTTTATGCTGCGTACCTTTGCCAGCGTCCGCGACCCCGTCCAGGCCGGCACGCAGGCGACAATCACCTTCATGATCTGCTCGATCGCCGGCCTTGCCTATGTGCGCTCGGTCTCGACCCGCCGCGAGGAGGACATCCGATGACCTTCAACCGCCGCGTCGACGTCTTCGGCTGGATCATCCTCGCCTTCCTCGTCCTGTTCGTCGCCCTGCCGATCCTCACGGTCTTCCTCTGGGCCTTTGCCGAGCAGTGGTTCTACCCGGCCATTTTGCCGACCAAATGGGGCCTGAAATACTGGTACGCCGTCCTGGGCCGACCGGAAGTCTGGGCCGCCTTCGTGACGTCGCTGCAGCTCTCGACGATCGTGACGGCCTTGTCGGCGTTGATCTGCCTGCCGGCGGCCTATGCCTTCGCGCGCATGAACTTTCCCGGAAAGGCCGGTTTCATGATGTCCTTCCTGATGGCCAATGCCTTTCCCCGCTTTGCCCTGATCATATCAATCGCGGTTCTGTTCCTCTCGATGAACCTGGTCGGGACCTATAGCGGGGTGGTCATCATCCAACTCCTCAACACGCTGCTGCTGATGATCTGGCTTCCGACGGCCGCCTTTAGGGCCGTCAGCCGTGAGATGGAGGAGGCGGCGCGCGACGTCGGCGCCGGGCCGTTCCGGGTCTTCTGGTCGATCACCCTGCCGCAGGCGCTTCCCACCATCGCCGCCGCCCTGCTGATGACGTTCGTGTGGACCTTCTATGAAACGGAAGGTGCCTGGCTCGTCGGGGCACCCCGTATCCGCACCATGCCGCTGCTGATGATGTCGATGATCAACAACCAGCTGGTCGTGCAGTATGGGGCGGTCCTGTCGGTCATGCTCTGGGTGCCGTCGCTGGCGGCAATCCTGCTTGCGCGCCGGGTCATCGGCGGCGACGCCTTTGCCAAGGGCCTCGGCGGCTGACGCGCAATCCAAGAGAAAGAAAATACGCATGGCAACGCTCCGCCTCGACAATATCTCCAAGATGTATGGCCCCATCAACGCCATCGAGCCGCTGTCCCTGGATTTTCCCGATGGCGAACTGGTGTGCCTGCTCGGGCCGTCCGGATCCGGCAAGTCCACGCTGTTGCGCATCATTGGCGGCTTCGAGAGCCCCTCGGGCGGCAGGGTGCTGATCGACAATTCAGACGTCGTGTCGACCCCGCCGGAACATAGGCCGACGGCCATGGTCTTCCAAAGCCACGCTCTGTGGAGCCACATGACGGTGTTCGAGAATGTCGCCTTCGGCCTGAAGCTGCGTAAGATGAGCAAGCCGGTCATTGCCGCGAAGGTCAAGGAAGCGCTTGATCTGGTGGGTCTCCAGAACCATGCCGACCGGATGCCGCGCCAGCTTTCCGGTGGCCAGCAGCAGCGCGTGGCGATTGCGCGCTGCCTGGTTCTCGAGCCGAAGATCCTGTTGATGGACGAACCCTTTGCCAGCCTTGACCAGCATCTGCGCGACCGCCTGCGCGAAGAGGTCAGGCAGATCCAGCGTAAGCTCAAGATCACAACGGTGTTCGTGACGCACGGCCAGGATGAGGCGCTATCCATCGCTGACCGCATCGTGGTGATGAGCACGGGGCGTATCGAGCAGGTCGGCAGCCCAAGCGAGATCTACGAAACACCGCAGACCGCCTTCGTGGCAAGCTTCATCGGCGACATGAACATGTTCGATTGCGCGGTCGATGCGGGGCGCATCCGGATCGCGGGGCTTGAGATCCCGACATCGGTCACAGCGGGCGCCGCAACCCTTGCGGTTCGTCCCGAAGACATCGTCGTCGAGGGTCAGACCGGCGACGGCGGCGTGCTCGTCACCCGGACCGTCAATCTCGGATCCTTCATCAAGGTGGAGAGCCAGGCGGACGACGGCACGATGGTGCGGATCCAGGTGCCGAAAAGTGCGGACATAGCCGAGGGACAGACACTGTCTATCCGCGTCTCGCGCTTTGCGCTGTTTCGCGAAGGCAAGGTCATCTCAACCGTCCCGTCCTGACGGCTGCGGGTGCAAGGCGCTCCCGCAATTGAGACGCGGCAGGGCTTTCAGACCGGCGACGCCCCGTCGAATGGACGTTCGTCGCCCAGCACCTGGCGGAAGTAGAGGTGACGGAAATTATGGCTGGTGTTGACGAAGATCGGCAGCATGGCCGCACCGGTAACGGCCGCATCATGGATCAGGATCGCCGGCATCAGGCGCGGAAACGCGCGGTCGCGCCGGGCTGCCGGCGTCGGCCGGAGCGGGTAGGCGCGATCGACCAGCATCTCGACGATCGCGCGCGGCAGCGCCCCGCCCACCGCGATGAAGCCCGGGTCGAACATGACCTCGATGATCGCTGTCGCATCGCGCACCACGGCAGCCGCACTGGCCAGCCAGTTCATCAAGCGATGATCCCTGAGGGCACACAGGCGGTTGAGCTCATCGTTGTCGACAGTCTCCTCCGTCATGCCGCAGGCATGGGCAAGACCCGTCAGCGACAGGATATCCTTGGCGCCGGTCTCAGGCCAGACGGGCGATCCATCAAGACCGGCGATCGGCAGCAGCCCAAGCTCGCCGGCATTGCCACCGACGCCCTTGAACGGATAGCCGTCGATGATGAGGCCGGCACCTGTCCCGTGGCCGATGTAGAAATAGACGAAAGTGGCATCCTGTGCGCCTGACCGGTGGATGCGCTCGCCGATCGCTGCCGCGGTCGCATCGTTTTCCACCAGCACCTGCAAGCCGCAGAGGCTCTGCAGGTTCTCGACGAAGGGCACGTCGCGCCAGGCTTCCCAATGCTGCATGGAGAAATCAAAGTCGTAGACATCGGAGCCGAATGTCGGCAGCACGAGGCCGATGCCCCAGACCTTGCCGCGCGGAATAGCGTTGTCGTCCAGCGCCTGCGCGATGCCCTCGGCCATGCGGGCAACCGTTTCTTCCGGATCGCGGGTGTTGCACGAGATTTCCAGGCGCGCGCGCGCTCTGCGTTTCAAGTCGCAGATCATCAGCTGGCAATGGTTGCGGTCGATGTGGATGCCGACGGAAAAGCCAGCGTCGGCATGGGGTTCGAGGTAGATCTGCGGCTGGCCGCGAAGGCCGGACGAGCGCCCGGCTTCCGAAATAAGCCCCTGTTCCAGGAGTTCGCGGGTGATTGATGAAATCGTCTGCGGTTTCAGCCCGACAATGCCGGCAATCTCGACACGGCTGATTGGAGCGCGCTGGAAGATCGTCTCGAACACGAGGCGCCGATTGAAAATCCGCGCATCCTCGATGCGGCTGCCCGCGATCCGGACATCCTCATCCTTGATCGGCCTGTTGTCTTCCTGCTCCAAATCGCTTCCGCCTGCTGCCCGTTTTCCTGCCGCGCGATCGCCATGCGATACCGCTTCAGAGCCCGAGGCTTTTGAGCACCTTACGGTTATGAAGCGCAATCGGAAAAGGCTTTTCGGGCGGACACGGATACATATCCTGCTCGTAGACGACATAGCCGTCGAAATTCCGAGCCGCAAGGAAATCCCGCACCTCGCGAAAATCCACGATGCCCTTGTCGAGTTCGCACATCACGCCGGATTGGAAGCCCTTGATAAAATCGATATTCTCGTCGCGGATCTTGTTGAGTAGCGCAGGATCGACATTCTTGAAGTGATAGTAGGGGATCCGCTCGGCATAGCGCTTCATGAAGGCGAAGGCATCGGCGCCGGTATAGGCGTGATGGCCGAAATCGAAGCAAAGGCCGACAAGTTCGGCCGGCGTTTCCTCGACCAGGCGGATGACCTCTTCTTCCGTCTCGACGCCGGAGCCGACATGCGGGTGAAACAGGAGATGCAGGCCGTGTTCCTCGGCCACGTAGCGAGCGGCTTCCCTGACAGTCGTCACCATTCCCTTCCAGGCATCCGCCGAAAGCGCGCGCTGCCCGCCCGCCGGAGGAAGGTCCGAATCGTCCATCAGCACGACCCACTCCGACCCCATCGCCTTGAGCAGGCCGCAAGTTTGCTCAAGGCGCGGTCGCAAAGTGTCCATCGCATCCCTTGGCGCAAGAAAATGCACCAGAGCCGACCCGCATACGGAAAGTCCTCTGGCAGCCAGTTCGTCGGTGAGACGCGCGGGATCGGTCGGCAGGTAGCCCCAGGGCCCGGTTTCCGTCCAGGTGAAGCCGGAATCGCGCACCTCGTCAAGGTAACGCGTCC
Source organism: Rhizobium sp. rho-13.1 (assembly GCF_007000305.1). Lineage (NCBI taxonomy): Bacteria > Pseudomonadati > Pseudomonadota > Alphaproteobacteria > Hyphomicrobiales > Rhizobiaceae > Rhizobium > Rhizobium sp. rho-13.1. The sequence continues at coordinate 28,011 of NZ_SCFL01000006.1, forward strand.
ACGGCGTCTGTTTCGGGTCATCCGCATACCATACGCCCCAAGCGTCCGGAGCCGTCGCAACCTTCATCGTTTCCATCTCCATCGACATTTAAATCCTCGACACATCTTCTATTCCAGAACAGCAAGTTGGGAAAGGGAGACCATGCTTTTTCTTTAACTTTAGGACTTTTATAGGATAACGGGAGCATTCCCCAGCCGCGATCCCCTTAAATTGTCCAGAATTCAGGATTTTTCGGATTGATAAAATCCTCAATGCATATTTATTATGTAACAGGCTCGCCGCAGTACGGGCCCCGCATCACTACGGTGCGAGTCTAAGGTCTGCGCCGATGCGGCGCCCCGAGTGAAAAGGTAAAAAAACGTGCTCAGACTTGGTTTGATCGGCCTTGGGGAAGTGGCTCAACTCATCCACCTGCCGATTTTGCAGCGACTGGGAGACCAGTTCGCTCTGGCTGGCGCCTATGACCCGTCCCCGTCTGTCGCCGAAGCGATTGGCGCGCGCTGGAACATCGCCCGGCTATTTTCCACGCCCGGCGCGTTGATCGCCTCAGGCGATATCGACGCCGTGCTGGTGATGAGCCCCGACCAGTATCACGGCCGCCATGCCCGCGCGGCCTTGGAAGCAGGCAAGCATGTCCTGGTCGAAAAGCCGTGTTGCCTGACGCAGAGCGACCTCGACGAGCTCGATGCCACGGCACGGGCCTGCGGCCGTGTGGCGATGGTCGGCTACATGCGGCGATACGCCCCTGCCTTCCTTGAGGCAAAAGCACGCCTACCGAAGCTCGACGACATCACCTATGTGCGCGTGCGCGACGTCATCTGCGAGGGGCCGTGGTTCTTTCGGCAGACCGACCGGGTCATCACGCCGCAGAACGACATCGCCGCGGCTCTTGTCGCGGAAAGCCGTGCGCTGCGCCAGGCGATGGTTGCCGATGTCTGCGGCGCCGATGCGCCGTCCGATCATGTCACTGCCTATTCCGTGCTGACGGGCCTGTCATCCCATTCCCTGTCGGCCATGCGTGACCTTCTCGGCGTGCCCCAACGGGTTATCGCGACAGAGATCAAGCAGGGCGGCACACAGATCACCGCGTTGTTTGACTACGGTCACTTTACCGCGCTCTACGAATGCATGATTGGCGATGTCGTGCGTTTCGAGGCGGGCTTCGAAATCAACACGCGAACCGGACGTCTCGCATTCGAATATCCGACCCCCTATATCCGCAATCTGCCGATGACGCTTGATATCCAGGCGTCCACGGAGAAGGGCAACGTCCTCACGAGACTCGGTCCCTTCTACCAGGATCCGTTCGACGCCGAGCTGCGCGCCTTCCATGCGGCGGCAACGCAAGGTGGAGAGAACCGGACGCCGCCCGCAGAATCCAAATTTGACCTGGCCCTGTTTGAAGCCATGATAAAAGCGGCGGCGCGATGAATATCGGGACCCCTCTGGCCGTCATCGGCAATGTGAATGTCGATCTGATACTGGGGCCCGCAAGCCCCTGGCCCCGTCCCGGCACGGAGGTCATCGTCGATCATGACGAGCTGCGGGTCGGAGGTTCGGCTGGCAATACAGCGCTCGCCTGGATGGGTATGGGGGTGGACTTTGCGATTGCCTCCAGCACGGGTGAGGACATGTTCGGGGAATGGCTGCGAAGCGCGTTCGGTTCCTACGCGGAGACATGGGTGCGGGCGCCCGACAGGACGGCGATCACAGTCGGTGTGACGCATCCAGATGGCGAGCGGACCTTTTTCAGCACGCGCGGCCATCTTGGCCGGTTCTGTATCGACGATGCATTGGTGGCGCTCGATGCACGACGGCTGAAGGGAGGACATCTGCTGCTGTCCGCAGCTTTCCAGACCGAGACCCTGGCCCGCGACTACGACCGACTGTTCGATTGGGCAGACCTACACGGTATCACGACATCGATTGATCCCGGTTGGCCTGACGGGGGCTGGACCGCGGCGAACAGGGCACGAACGATGGCCTGGCTGGCCCGGGCTGGCTGCGCCCTGTTCAACGAGGCTGAGGCACTGGGTCTATCAGGTCTTGAGAGCGTTGAAGGCGCTGCCGCCCAGTTGAAGACGCATATGCCCGCCGGTTCGCTTCTTGTCGTGAAATGCGGGCCGTCGGGGGCGATTGGCGTCGATGCGCGGGGAGCCCTTCACCGCACTGCGGCGCCGCATGTCGATGCGGTGGATACGGTCGGCGCAGGCGATATTTTCAATGCCGCCTTCCTGGCTGCCCTGAGCGCCCAAAACGCTTTTCCCAATTGCTTAGAGAGGGGCGCTGCCGTGGCTTCCCGAGCCATCTCGACGTCACCGCGCCAATATGATGTCGGCCTGCCTCACGGCAGCGGCCCCAAGGTACTGCGCCCGGCCTAGTCTGGGACGGTTTCAAGCCGCGCTGCCGCGTGGCCCATTGCGACTCCAGTCGCCGAGGCTGATCACGGCTCGTCAATCGAACGGGCCAACCCGTCGTCGTGTTACGGCCAATGGCGTGACGTTGCGGCGGAGGCGTCGAGGTGGGTCAGGAGGGAGTCGACCGCGTCCCTTTTCGCTCGGCGCAAGGGCGATTGGCCATCCCCGCTGCAGGGCGATTTGCTCCAGCCGATACCCGAGGGAGACGAGCACTCGCCAGAAGGCAGGCTGCCCGGCCCAGAGAAGACAGGATTTTCAACTTGCCGCATAGGCCAAAACCAGAGCCTCTCTAGCCTAGAATTGAAAGGGGAAATGACGGTCCGAAAACGGGGCTCAAAATCCTAACCTTTGAGTTAGGTTTCATATGCCACGCCACATTCAGACGGGAGAAGGCGGCGAATTTCCCAAGTCACAGGGTGTGAAAACTTTCACCGCCCCCACATTGCAAGGACGGTGAGGGAAGCGCTCCGTGATCGACGCTTTCCGGTATCCGTCCTTCGACCGGGACAAAAAATGCTAGGCTCCACTTCATCAAGACGTCCTGCAATCCCGCTATCCCACCAGACAATAGGCTCGCAGTCCGTCCATTGCTCATGGCGAACGCGGTCGCGTCGGGTCATGACCCGGCATAAACGGAGGGTATCAAATGTTGGAATCCACCCACTCTACGCGTCGCCAGGCCCTGAAATTCCTCGCTAGCGTCCCCATGCTGCCACTCGGCGCTTCGGCCGCCAGCTCGCTTCTCGCTCTCGGCACGGCGCGTGATGCCGCCGCCGCGCCGTCAAACTTTGTCTCGGCAACGTTCAGCTCGATGGCCGCGCCCTCTTTGGCGGATCCGGCGGCCATGGCGACCACGACCGTTGCTTCGCAGCTGACGGTGACGCTCGAAGACGGAAATACGCAGGCGTTCAAGCTGTCCTATCAGCCCTTCTTCATGACGGGTGACATGGTGCCGGACGGCAAGGGCGGGGAAATCCTGGCCGGCGGCTACTACGATATCCACAACAAGCCGATCATCGACACTTCGGTACCGGGCAGGGAGCGCCAGTTTTTCTCCGACTGTCCAGACGGGACTTCGCTGCTGGCACCGATCGCCGGCGCGAAGGTCGATGGCGTCAAGGGCAATACTGTATTCGCCGTCGTCCAGTTCGAGTACATGTCGCGCGACCAGAAAGGCGACGACACCTATGGCCGCATGCCCTCGCCAATCGCCGTCCTGACACTCGATCAGGATCCGGGCACCGGCAAGCTCGGCCTGGTCAAGTACCACAACGTCGACACCGCTCAGGCGCATGGTCTTTGGATCACCTGCGGCGCCAGCCTCTCGCCTTGGAACACCCATCTGTCGAGCGAGGAATACGAGCCCGACGCCTTCGCGGCCTTATCGAACAAGCAGCTCCTGGCCTATAGCAAAAATCTGTTTGGAGACGAGAAGGCTGCAAATCCCTATCATTACGGTCACCTGCCTGAAGTCAGGGTCAATGCCGACGGAAGCGGCACTCTGACCAAGCACTACTGCATTGGTCGCATCTCGCACGAACTGGTGCAGGTGATGCCTGACCGTCGCACGCTGTTGATGGGCGACGATGCGACCAATGGCGGCCTGTTCATGTTCGTCGCCGACAGGGAAGCGGACCTTTCCGGCGGGACGCTCTACGTTGCCAAGCTCGGCGGCACCCTGTCCACCGACACAGCAGCACCGGCCGACACGATCACCTGGATTAAGCTCGGCCATGCCACCAGCGCGGAGATCGAGAAACTCGCCGACACGGTGAAGCCTGAGGCCATCATGGAGATCGCCAAGGAGGATCCCAAAGATTTGCGCTACGCGCGCATCGCCATGAGTGGATCCTTCCATTGGGTGAAGCTCGCGCCAGGCATGGAAAAGGCCGCGGCCTTCCTGGAAACACACCGCTATGCAGCGCTTATGGGCGGCAGCATGGCCTTTACAAAAATGGAAGGCACCACCGTCAACGCGAAGGACAAGTTTGCCTACTCGGCGATTTCCTACATCAAGGACTCGATGGTCAAGGGCGGCAAGGGGTGGTACCAAACGTCAGGCATCGGTTTCGACAAGCCTCTCGAGGCAGGCGGTATTCTCGCGCACTCCATGGGTGGTGCCCAGAAGGACAGCGGCGGAGAGGCGATCGCCAGCGAATGGGTGCCGTTTGAGACCCGATTTGTCCTGACGGGCGAGGATATCGCTACCGACGAACTTGGCAACACTGCCAATCCCGACAAGATCGGCAATCCGGATAACATCAAGTTCTCCGAGCGCCTGCGCACCCTGTTCGTCGGCGAGGACAGCGGCATGCATGTCAACAACTTCCTGTGGGCCTACAATGTCGACAACAGGCAGCTGTCGCGCATCATGTCGATGCCGGCCGGCGCGGAATCGACGGGCCTCCACGCGGTCGACGAACTCAATGGCTGGACCTATGTGATGAGCAACTTTCAGCACCCGGGCGACTGGGAGAAGCTCCACGCCAAAGTGAAGGATAGCCTCGATCCGCTGGTTCGCGCCAACTACAAGGACCGCTTCGGCGCGGCCGTCGGCTATCTTACGGCGGATGCGACCGGCATCAAGCTCGGGAAAGCCTGATGCGGCCAGCGGGCGCTGGACATTTTTGGGCGGGCGGCGCTGTGACGGCGCAGCCGATCGTCGGCAAAACCGAGCGGCCTTGAATGCCTGAGCAATCACGGGCTTTCGGCGGTTCAGCCCAATATTTGGGCCTGGGGCAAGACCGGCGGTGGTGGTCATCGATTGCGCCTCTTGCAGAGACCGCACACCCTTGCCGTTTTTCTCAAGACAACCTGTGGACGGGAAGGAGCCCTTCTGGCGCCTGTCTCGTTGCTTCTCAACTTGGCATGGGACGTCCTTTCCTAAGAGAGACAACCGACAGGCCGACCTTGGTCCCCATCCGCTCGCAGATCGCCTTCCGTTTGCCGGGCTGATTTCCCGACGAGACCTCGCTGGCTGAGACAGGGATTAAGTCCGATTTTAGAGAGCCAGGCCAATCACAATTCAAGGGAATTCTATGACGCCGGGTTCGCAGAAAGCGTTATCCGCTTGGCGGCCATTGCGCGAGGAATTTTGGCGCTCGGATTCGATTCTGTTCCCGTGGATGTTCTTCGGAGATGACTATCCCCCTCCTGTCGCATTACATGGCCTCGGTCCTTGGTGCGCCTGTCCTGACCGACGGGATCATTGGAGGTGAAGCTCCTCGCAAACTCGTAGATTGCTGGAAAAATGCTGAATATTGCCGCCTATGCGGGCCTGTTCTCAACGGCATTCATTGCTGCCACCATCTTCCCATTGCAGTCTGAAGCTGTTCTGGTCGGCATGCTCCTTTCGACAAAATTTTCGGTCGTGGGCGTGGTTATCGTTGCATCTGTTGGCAACACTCTCGGAGCCATGGCGAACTGGTTTCTTGGGCGGTGGATAGAGCGCTTTAGAGAGTATCGCTGGTTCCCGTTGAGCGACAAGGGATTGGAACGCTCGATAAAATGGTATCGGCGATACGGCAAATGGTCGCTTTTACTGTCATGGATGCCAATCGTCGGCGATGGCCTCACCGTTATCGCTGGTGTTCTTCGGGAGCCACTTCTTACATTCACAATCCTTGTTGCCATCGCGAAAACCGGGCGTTACGTCGTGCTTGCGCTCGCTACCCTTCACCTGATTGGTTGAAGGATGTTTTGAAGCGAGAAGAGATATCACCGACATGCTGTCTTTCGACGTCACCCAATCGAACACGGCTGATCAAAAAGCGACCGCAGCAGGCACCCAACGGAACTTCACGCGCCTGTCGCTCAACTCTTGCAAGAGAGCGCTTAGCCAAGCAGACCGTCCGCTTCGAGTAAGATGAGGGCATCGCAACGCCTTCGCCTCGACCATGCGTAGCTTTCGCTCTGCGATAGCCCCGGACAGAGACAGTCAATTTTACCCGATGAACGCATACACGCGATTTCAGTCAGTTTCCGGCTGACCCAACAATACGCGCCCAAAATTCTCGGCAGAGATCCTGCGGGCGCAATCCGATTGCCTCCATGACAGGCATTGTTGAAAATTGTGGCTGGCGGGCGCGACCCCGGAATTGAAGTTCGCAGAAAGGTGAATATAAGAAGAGAGCGGCTCTTCCCTGGACGATGCGCGCCACCGATTTCCAATTTGCGCCAAGCATTGCAGCGGAAGACGAACATGCCCAAACAGAAAAAGCCTACTTTTGTCAGTACGGGAATTACCGGGCTCGATGAGATTTTGCGCGGCGGCCTGCCAGCGTCGAACCTTTATATGCTGCAGGGAGCGCCGGGATCGGGTAAAACGACAGCCGCTCTGCAATTTTTGCGTGCAGGTGTCGAGGCCGGCGAAAGCTGCATATACGTCACGCTCTCGCAGACCGCCGCAGAGCTTGAAGCTATCGCCATTTCGCACGGGTGGACGCTCGAAGGGATCCGGGTCGAGGAACTGTCGACATCCGGTACCGTCAACGAAGCGGACGATCAGAGCATCTTCCTGACGGCCGATCTTCGTCTGGACGAAACGAGAAAAGCTATCGAAGCGGCGATCGAGGAACACAAGCCGCGCCGTCTCGTCTACGACTCCCTTCTCGAAATCAGGCTCATCACCGGCGATAGCCCCCGTTTTCGCCGCGAGTTGATTGGCTTTAAGTCATTCCTTGCCAAACAGAACGTCGTGGCCTTGCTGCTCGATACCCAGACCGCTGGCCCCGACCGCAGTGGCGAGGAGGTCGAGGGGCTTGCTCATGGTGTGATCCGGTTTGACAAGTCGCTCGAGGAATATGGCGGTGTGCGCCGCCGCATCGAGGTCTCCAAGATGCGCGGCGTACCGATTGCCGACGGATATCACGACATGGCTATCCGCGAAGGGGAGGGCGTCCTCGTGTTCCCTCGAATTATGTCCAGCAAGGCGTCGGAAAATCCGAAGCCGCAACTGATCAAATCCGGTGTCGCAGAGCTCGACGAAATGTTTGGGGGAGGCCAGGAGGCCGGGACCACGACACTCGTCATCGGGCAGTCGGGCACCGGCAAGTCGACGATGTCATCCCTCTACGCCACAGCAGCGCTCGAGCGCGGTGAAAGTGTGGCGCTGTTCCTGTTCGAGGAGCGGCTGGAAACCTTCTTCCGCCGTTCCGAGGGCCTGGGTATGGAACTGAGGCAGTTCCATAAAGACGGCAAACTCATCTTGCGAGATTTCAATCCCAATGAAATCTCGCCGGGAGAGTTCGGCCAGATCGTCCAGGATGCGGTCACACAGAACAAGTCGAAGGTGGTGGTGATCGACAGCCTGACGGGATACCTAAATTCTCTGCCGCACCGCGAGAAAGCGGTGCGCGATATCCAGTCCCTCTTGAAGTATTTGGCCCGCTCCGGTGTCCTGACCATGTTGATTGTCGCTCAACACGGCTTGATAGGCCAGAATGTTGGCATAGATGTCGATGTCAGCTTTCTTGGCGATACCGTCCTGCTGTTGCGGATCATGGAGCATGAGGGGCGACTGCGCCGGAATATAACCGTGGTCAAGAAGCGCCACGGCCCGCATGATCTCAATGTACGTGAACTGCTGATCGAAAGCGGTAGCGTCAGCGTGGTTGCCTATAATCCGCTTCCAGATCCAAAATGAATGATGTTCCAACCGACAGCGAGCTGGACTGGGTGCTCGTCCTGGCTCCCTTTCGCAAGGATGCCGATTACATTGCAGCATTTCTTCGGGAACAGATGATCGAGGTCATGCCCGCAAAGGCCGGCGACGAGCTGGGTGAGCACCTAGCCCGTTCGCCCGGCATCATTGTCATTACCCATGAGGCGCTCAATCCAGAGGCAGTTGCGCGCATTGCGGAGCATCTTGCAGAGCAGCCCGACTGGTCGGAAGTACCCATCATCGTCCTCCTGGAACGTAGCGCGCCGATTGCACGAATCCGTGTCCAATTGCAGAATTCCTGGCCCGGAGCACGTCTCCTGTTTCACACGCGCCCAATAGCCCCGCTGGAACTTGTGAACGGGATCCAGTCAAACCTCCTGGTACGACTGCGCCAACGTCAGGTCCGAGATTCCATCGAGCGCGAAAGAGAGCTTCGTCTGGAGCTCAATCACAGGGTAAAAAACATCCTGGCAAGCGTTGGCTCGATCTTTCAGATGACTCGACGCGGAGCCACAACCGTCGAGGACCTCGCCAGCAATTATACCGGTCGCCTTCAAGCGCTTTCCGACGTGCATACGGCCGTTTTCGAAGCCGGTGGCGAGGAGGTCGCGCTTTCCGCAGTGGTTGACCTGACTGTCTCTCCTTACAACAAGGATGGCGTGAGCCGCATAAAAGTCAGTGGGCCGGGCATCGTCGTCAGTCGCAACGCTGGAACGACGATAGCGCTGTGCCTGCATGAGCTCATCACCAACGCCATCAAATACGGTGCGCTCTCCCGACCTGAGGGGCATGTAGAGATCGTCTGGACATTCGCAAAAGACGACAGTTCCGATTTCTCCCTGAACTGGACCGAAGTGGGCGGGCCCATGGTTCGCGAGCCGACGCGGCAGGGATACGGCACGCGATATGTGAGGTCTGCGTTGGGATCGCTGTTCGGAACGGCTCCCGAAATCGTTTTTGCTCCAGGTGGCTTCCGATGCAGCGTAAGCGGTCCGGTGAAAAGGATTTCGAGCGGCACCACAGGTTCATGACCATTTCCGCAAGCGTCGCGTGATCGAGATTTCTCGTAATACTTTTGCAGATAGTTGTTGGCCAAGGATCGATTTAGCCGCCTGCGCGTTCCTTTCTCTCGCGTCAAAAGGACACCGTTAAGTGGCCCTATCTTCTTTTTAGTTCCATAACCTACCTTACGCAGCTTTGACATGTAGCGGCTATTTAGTAATGCGACAGGTGGGCCGGTTAGACATGCGGCAGTCTCGCCTTTCGATGCACTGGTCAACATCAATGTTGGGAGCAAGGATGACGACGTCCAGCCTGGTGGAGACCAGGAGCGAACGGAGTCGTCATGTCCTGTTTGATCACCATGTCGCAGAAAGAATTGCATCGCCTCGAAGTCATCCAGAAGATCCGGGATCATCGCTTGAGTGTAGTTCAGGCGGCCGAACTGCTTGCTCTCTGTCGCAGCCAGGTCCACAGGCTGCTACAGGCTTATGACAGTGCCGGTTCGGCCGGCCTCTTGTCGAAGAAGCGATCACGATGTCCGCATACCTGAAATGAGGCCGTCGCCGTCCTCCTCTCCATTGCTCTTGGCGGCGAAATGATCGTTGACCATGACGGAGACGTGCATCATCGCCAACACGGGATGGCGTCTGGCATTGCCCTCGGCGATGGGGGTGACGTACTTGGCCGCGATGTCGAACAGGACTGTTGCCATTGTCCGCATCGATCACGGCGTCCAGGAAGCCGTCGACATCGATGGCGCGCGTCTGAATGTTGCACAGGGGCCGCCAGGAGGGTCTTGGACGCTATTTGCAGTCAGTTCCTTCGCGCCGCTGCCGATTTCAAAATAATCAAAAAATCGCAGATCATGTTGTTGATAATCAAATTTCCACACTAATAATGGATTTTCCACTTTTCTATGTTTATAGCCATAATCAATTCTCCACAAAAACCGCACAAAATAACCGAAAATAAATGAACGTAATCCACTCTCCGCATTGACACGTGATAGTAATCGTATTTCCATATCTTTAATTGATTTCCCACACGGAGCCAATCATGACGTTCAGACCATTCCCCCGCATATTTCAGGAACGTTTGGTGCCGGCACGCGCCACCCTTGTCGGCTGGAGCGCTCTGATAACCGAATTTTCGGTAAAGGCTCCCTTGAAAACACCAACAGCCATTTCAGACGTCACCCTCAGGGATACCAAACGAGAGATGGACGGCTGGAAAATCTACGATGCCCGCTATGCGCCCGCCAATACCCTCGCTGGTCACCTGACGTTCGCCCTACGTTACGAAGGCGTCGACTTGCTGATACTCAAGCGTCTCCTTACCGCGGCACCAAAACGTGAAATCGAGGAATTGGTGCTCAGCGAACCGACGGGGGCGATGGCCCGCCGCGTCTGGTTTTTCTATGAATGGCTGACAGATGAAAAACTAAATGTTCCAGATGCCGGTCGCGGCAACTACGTCGATGCCATCGATCCGGCCGCGTATTTTACATCTCTGCCGGCCAATTCGACCCGCCACCGCGTGAGGAACAACTTGTTAGGCAACCGCGAGTTCTGCCCGATGGTAAGACGGACGCCTACACTTGACAATGCTGTCGGCAGCCATTGGGACGTGCAGACAAAAGACCTGATCGGCGGAGTCAGCACAGGCGTTGTCGCGCGCGCGGCCAGCTTCATGTTACTTGCTGACACACAGGCCTCCTATCAAATCGAAGGTGAACGCCCGCCCCGAAATCGGCTTGAACGATGGATGAGAGCCGTTTCCCAAGCTGGCAAATACCCACTTTCCGTAGATGAACTAGAGCGCCTGCAAACCATCGTTATCGAAGAAGACCGCTTTATAAAACAAGGCCTGCGTGACGAAGATGGATTTATTGGTGTACGAGACCGAGAAAACAATCCACTTCCAGAATTCGTGCCAGCCCGACATGAAGACGTTAAAGCTCTTATTGAAGGCATAATCGATGCTGGGCAGAGAATGGCGGAAAGCGGAGTAGACGCCGTTGTGCAAGCGACTATTGTGGCGTTCGGCTTCGTCGCAGTGCATCCGTTCGTTGATGGGAACGGACGACTACACCGCTATCTGATACACCATGTACTTGCCGAACGCGGCTTCACGCCCGCAGGATTGATATTCCCAGTCTCAACTGTTCTGCTCGATCGCGAAGCCGACTACGCAGCGCACCTACGCAACTTCACCGGACCCCTTCTACCGTATATCGAGTGGGTGCCGACTGCGCAGCAGAACGTTTCCGTCCTGAACGACACCGCCGATCTTTATCGCTACGGCGATTATACATCCCTGTCGGAATTCTTATACGCGTGCGTCATCAGGACAATCGAAGAAGACCTTCCCAAAGAAATTGCATATTTGGCTTCCTACGACGAGGCGAAACAAAGAATACAGGACCTGCTGGAAATGCCAGATTCGATGATTGGCTCGCTTATTACGTTCGTCAGCCAGAACAACGGTCAACTCTCCAAAAAGCGAAGAAATAGGGAATTCGTGAAGCTGACGGACAAAGAAGTGGCCAACATCGAGCAGATCATTGCCGATGCGTTCGAGCCGGAAGATCACGAGAGCACACAAAATCACTGAGGACCCGCTGGCCGGTGATCGTACTCAGGACTCGTACACCACACCGCCGTCCAACATGTTCACGGGTAGAGTCGAAGGAAATTCGCAAATATAGTCGGCGCGCCAGAGGCCTCTCGGAAAACCTCCCTGATATCAGCCTCTGCCCTCCTTCTCGGCAGAACCCCTCGTCTTCGCCATACACCCGCAAAGAAAGATTCCTGCGCATAGCTCGGCCCGCTGCCGTACCTCTTCTAACGAGGGAGGCTTTTTCTGATTGAGCATCACACCGCGTTGAGGCTCGAACACCATCACTTCACGGAGCGCCGCCCGCCAGGGAGATGTCGGCGATAGCGATTTCTCCCGTCCGGCAGCGAGATTGCAGCCACCCCTCGACGACCTTGGAAGTACCCAGAATCGCCCGTTTGTAGAAAGCGTCTGCGACCTCCGGAAAGCGGTCGGCCTCCGTAACAACGAGCTTGTAAATGGCGATCGTATCGAGATCGAGAGTTAGCCGGCCCAGTACCTCCAGCAAATGGACGAGCTCATCGCGCCAACCAAGGGCGATAGCGCGCCCGCGAAGCGCATATTGCCGCATGGCGCTCTCGGTATTGTCGATGACTTGCCGCATCGAAGATTGGCGGACGTAGAGGTATGCGCTGCGTTCACGGTGATGGGGCTGGACTTTGAGGTGTACATTCATGGTGCTCTCCGTTGATGGATGCTCATGGCGATGGTCGCCAGGACATGAACGACGGCGCTGAGTTCGCCGTGCGCCGGTCGGGTGGCCGATGATAGGTAAAACTGCCTCTGGTCTGGGCTTGCCGCTGTAGTCAGTGTGCGGGCCCATCCCCACATGCCGCGGCGCAGAAAAAGCATGAGCCCGCTACGAGCCTTGAGCGGCAGAGCTTCACCGAGAGCTGCGCCGCGCAGTACCTCGTACTGGTCCGCGATGTCGGGCAATGAACACGCCGGTCCCACGGTAACGTCTAGCGGATCGTTTTTTTTAACACCCGCTCGATCGTCCGGGGATGTAGTGCGATATCGAATTCGGTGCGAACCAGCTTGGCGAGATCGCGGGCATGAACGGGTTCGCCCGGGACCAGTTTCGCCTGCAGAAATGCCAGGACTTCGTCGTCGACCTTGTGGGGTCCACGGGGTCCCGGCTTTGCCGGCACCAGTCCGGCGATCCCCGTCGCGTCGAAGTTTGACTTGGCCTGATAGTAAGTCGGTCTGGAAACCCCATACTCGTCGGAAGCGTCTGTTACCGAGACGTTGTCGACGGAGACGCGTCGCAGCATCTCGTATTTGACCTGGACCGCGTCGTGCGGATCGAAAAACTCGCTGCCGCGAAACTTTGGATCGCGCACCTTCTCGGAATTTGGATTGAAGGTGCCCTCGTCGATGAGCTCATCCATCTTTGATCGCTTGCCGCCGTACTTCGCGAGCATTGCAGGCTCCGGATATGAGATCGAGTATGAATGTAATTGTATTTATACCGCATATCTCGATTATATCAAGGATTGGATCACACTTGTAACGCGGATTTAGGCCGATAAAACAGCTATAATTGCTCATTTTAGATCCCCAAGCGGCATAATCCCCTTTACATGTGCGGCATAATTATCCTTACACTCCGCGCGCGGCCGCGTTGCCAGCCTGCCGCAAAGGTGTTCCACCATGGTCGCTAGATCCATCAAGTTCGAAACGAGCAAGAGCGCACGCCCGTTGCTCACGACAACTTCTGGATCGATGCTCACAAGATCAGTCCATTGAGGGGGACGCGGCCATATGGCGCCATCGTCGGTCTGCAGCAGCAGCCGGTCGCCTTGCAAGTTACTTCGCTTGCCAACGCAGCGCAGCTGCCGTCCGAAAAGAGGATGAAACTGATGCGTAACCAGCACTAGCTGCTGATCTGCGCTGGTCGTGGCTGCATTCTGGGATAAGGTACAAGAGGCTGGAAGAGCAACCTTTACCTGGCGCGGCATCAAGGATGGCCTGATGACGATGACCCACGCCCAGTTCGAAGCCTTGTTTGATGGCCTCGATTGGCGGCGGGTTCATGCGGTCAAGGCGAGGACGCCCGAGACAATCGAATAGCTGCGACACGATGACTCAGGGCCGCAAATTCAAACGGCAATTCAGGTCGAGAGATCTCCATCAAGGGAACCACTATTACGCCGAAAGGTGATAAAATATGTCTAAACTACCTCATCAATTAAAGTCCTTATGCGCGGTATTAGGTCTATTGATACTAACGATATCGACCGAGGCAAATGGGCAAAATTTAACGACCTCCGAGAATTTTGATGCGGCTAAAGCGCTCTGTGAACGTCAGACCTTTGCTCTGGAAGACATAAATGAAGTGAAGCCTTGGCTGGTTTATTTCAGCGGGCTTAGAAATGGAAGATCGTCGAGCCCACCGGATTCCTGCCCCAGTTCGACTATGCGCGCCATCGTAGGCATCGTTGGAAGTGGTAGCGTCGAGAAGGCGGAGGACGCTCGTGCAGCTTTCTTGAGTCTATATGTGTCACGAGGCACAGAGATGGAGCTCGCCGACAGACGCCGCGACAGTGATGGGTCATTTCGGTACCGCAATGACATCGTGCTTGCTGGCTTTGTTTGGTTATTGTGCCCCGGACACAGCGATCAGCGGCTGTCATGTGTGAAGGAAGTCATCCACAACTTTCCGGCTGAGTTCGTTAGCACCAGTCCCGTGTTCTGTGATTTCGCGGGACCGAAGCAGGGCAAGGTCGAGTGGCCCCCGCAACGCGCGCTGTATCCGTTAGTTTGCGCAGACAATGGACAAGAGAAATCAGAGAATTCGGACGCTTGGTTGAGGCAAGCCGGGATTACCCTCGGAGATTAAGGAGTGCAGCTCACGCCGTCGACGGAGAGACTTAACGTTTCGGGACAGCCAGCAATCGACCTGCCTGCCGATCTCGGAGAGGGGCCGGTGTCTCTACTCGGAAAGAAATTGCTTTCATTATGCGATGCGGAACAAATGGTTAGATGAATGCGTGTCACCCTGCATGTGGGATACTCCCCCGAAAGGAGGGGGAAGGCGCGGGCCAAGCCGGCCCCGACACTGAACGCCCGGCCGATTCCGAGCAAGCGTCGTGGGACGCTGCAGGGCAATCGGCCGGGCGGGTGATCAAAGGTCAGCGAAAGCCGCCGCTCGCGGTCAGTCGTTCGCCCGTCAGCCAGCGCGCGTCGTTCGAAGCGAGGAAGACCGCGACATCGGCGATATCGTCCGGCTGGCCGGTGCGGCCGAGCGGGGTCTGGGCGACGGCGGTAACCTCGAAATCGGATCCGACGAAGCCGGCCGTATGCGTGCCCTCGGTTTCGACGATGCCGGGCAGGATGGCGTTGACCCGGATCTTGCGCGGACCCAGCTCGTTGGCAAGGACGCTGGTGATGACATCGACGGCGCCCTTGGTGCCCGAATAGACGGCGGAGGTCGGCGGAGCAAGGCTCGTCACCGCAGACGAGATGTTGATGATGCTGCCGCCTTCGCCGATGTGCTTGACCGCTGCCTGCGTCGTCAGCAGGACGCCGAGAACGTTCACGTCGAACATGCGACGATAATGCGCCTCGGTGATGTCCTCGATCGCGCCGAACTCATAGACGCCCGAGTTATTGACCAGCACGTCGAGACGACCGAACGCCTCGATGGCGGCGTCGACGAGCCCCTTTGCCTGATCGGCTTTCGTCACGTCACCCTGTACCGCAATGGCCTTGCCGCCGGCAGCAGCGATGGCATTAACAACGGCGTCAGCGCCCTCCCGGCTCGAGGCGTAGTTGACGACGACCTGTGCGCCCTCGGCAGCGAATGCCTTGGCAATTGCCGCACCGATCCCCTTGGACGCACCGGTCACCAGAGCCACTTTTCCCGTAAGTTTAGACATGATCGTTCCTTTCGACACGGACGCCATCGCTCTCTCCGGCCTGTTCCGTAGTTCAGACTTTCGGAACTGTTGATCTGCTTTTCAAGTGCCCCTATATAAAGTTTATGAGACCGCTCGTGCACCCCGCTATAGACGACATCCGGCCTGAGGCCATCCTGTACGCGCTTTCCGATCCGGAACGGGCCGCGATCTTTGCGCAGATCGCCGGCGTCGGCTCCAGCGGAACGTGTACGGCGCTCGCCTGCCTTGGTGAGCGCGTCATTCCGAAGTCGTCGCTCTCCCAGCATTTCAAAGTCCTGCGCGAGGCCGGCCTGATCCGCTCCGAGCGCCGTGGCATCGAAATGAGCAATCATTCGCGCTGTCAGGAAGTGGACGGCCGTTTCCCGGGGCTCATCCTGGCCATTCTGCGCGCTTACGGCCAGCAGCCTGCCTTAGCTGCCGGCCCGGACACCTGATGTGTCGTCCCTGCCGGCAGCGGACCGAAATTCGAGCCGCGTTGCGGCGACGGTAAGAGACATGCCGCGATAGATGGCTGGCGAAGTGCGTCGGCCCATGGTTCGACCAAACCGGTCACGACAAGCCCATGGGATCTTTTAAAGTCCGCTACCGGCCCGAAGCGGCCATAGATACTGGGCTCGCTATTTATGGTAAAAAGCCTATCGTTGAGGTCATGGACCGTTTTTGGGGGTGCCTTGAAGAAAATCACATTGCGATACAAACCAGACGACGATCATCATGGTGAATTAACCGCCGTCGTGCAAAGCGGAGACTTTGCCGGAAAAAGCGCTGCATGGTTTAGCCTTGCCGAACTTCGTAAATTCGAGATGTCCCTTGGGGCATATCCAATAGGCCAAGGCAACGCCCGACCGTTATTGATGGGTGGCTTCTTCGAGGATGACTCGATTGATCAGGCACATCTCAGCCTCCAAATCGTTCCGATTGGCCCGAGAGGATTGCTGAGTGTGAAGGTCCTCTTGGCTACACCAGTGCGGGAAACCATGCCGACTGAACAAGAGCGGAATACTGTTAGCGCAGATTTTTCTGTAACTTACGGGGACGTTTCGCGTTTTCAGTCGTCGCTTCAAACCCACCTCAGTGGAGAACGTGACGACGCCGTTTTAGAGCAGTCGTCTACTTAGGATGATAGAAGCTTTCGGCGGCGCGGTGATGCCTCGTCGGACAAATTACTTGCTGACGTCCAAGCATCTGTCATCTCCAACTGAAAAGAGTAATGTCGTGCCAACATTCGCTGCTGTACTTTTAGGAGTTGGATGTGGGATTGTTCTGCTGGCAATAGCTTTTCGGGTTAGTTTCCGTAGGAAGGCTACAAAGAAAGGAGGATTTCGATCAGCGCAGAACCACGACGTGTTCGAGAGAGACCCAAGCTTCTAAAGCTCGTTGGATAAAGACAAAATGGGGTCGTAGAGGCGGCTCTGATCACGTTCATTATCGGTCCCCATCCTTCCGGTGACTAAGCCAGTGAGCGCCTGAAAAGAAATGGCCATGAGCGACCTAAACGATGGCTGTGCGATGCCCGAAGGGGGTATCATCGTCGAAATCGACAGTTCCGATCAGATCGCTTTCCCCTGAAAGCTTTTCTTTCTCATCCTTGTCAGCGACTCCAAGCCCTTCACGTTCGGTATCGCTTCCACCATGGGAATGATGATCGGGAGAAACCTCCATTTCATCATCGGCCACACCTGAGTATCGGGCCATATCTGCCTGAAGTTCCGCGTTCGCCTGCTTCAGTGCGACTTGATCTGAATCGATGATCGACTGACGTGTGGCGACCCACTTGTTGTCAGGTTCCGATGTTATCGAAAGACTGCGGCCAACCTGGGTGGGCGACGTTGCTGATGAACCGGTAATCGGTCTGATGGCATCGACCATGGTCGGTTCACTCCGTTGCGTTGCCGAGCAGCGCTCAGTCCGGCCCTATACGTATATCTGCGCCCCACGTCCTGCAAGCAAGACCGGACAGTTGGTCGAACCGAAGTCAGCACTTCGCCATTATGGCCGTTAGAAGATTGAGACCATGCAAAGCGACTGTCAATCTCCTTGCCTTATGAACTTACCGAGGCTTGCCGCTCAAGGCCGAGCCGGTTAGAGGAACGACAGCGGGTCGGTCCACCTTCACTTATCTACCGAGATACCGGAACTTTGGACGCTGAGACCTGTTTCTCTTTAAAAGGAGACCGACATGTCGACCAATGATCAGAACGCCTCCCCCGAGCAAAAGCGGCCCAACGATGTTTCTCCGAGAGCGAATGACGAGAAGTTTGCGGATGAAGAGTCTATGGCTCCGCCGACTGTGCAGCCAGCGGGCTCCAAAGACGAGAGCGAGCGCCCAATCGTAAATCCAGTAACGGGCGGTGCGCTTTAGCACCCCTAATTAGAACACAATGACTAACTAATTGAAGAATGTCGGCTCGCTAGGAGCGCTGAAATGATTTCGGCGTTCGTGAAGCCGCTGTCGCTTTCAACTTCTGACCACGGATGTACTGGCAGGACGAGTAGACGATGATGAGGAAGGTCGGTGCAATTTTGCCCCGGCCTTTTTTGTTTCCGAGAACGCATTGGGCGAGGTTGGTGACCGACCATCAACCGAACATTTCGTCTCCAGTTGCCAGCCTGACGAAGCGACGTCTAAATCATGTCCCAGCGAAGCGGCCGTGGCCGCTAGACCTTAAACCCACTCCTTCGCTGGCCGCGTTTCCGGAGCCATAGGCCCCGGGATCATTCGCGGTCAAGTCTCGACCAACTCCACTTGGTCTTTGATCAGGGCGCAATTTCTCCAATGCGTCCAGAGACCAGCAAGGCAGTGAGGACAGACGAGGTATGGAGCGCTTGCTCTAGAAAGCCGTGGTGGAGTTTTTTGATCAATTCTCCAACCGGCATGCGGTGAACTGTTAGACCGTCTTCACCAGCGTCGAGCAGTTGTGTTCCGACGGGTTCCACTTCAGTCGCGAGGAACGTGTGTAGGCGGTTGGTGTGAGAGGCTGGATTGGGGAAAAAGGTTGCTATGAGTTCAATCTTTCCTGCCCGATAGCCTGTTTCTTCCTCAAGTTCTCGACCGGCGGCGGCGCATGGGTCAGGGTCATTGGCGTCAATACCACCACCCGGAATTTCCCAAAACACCCTACCCGCCGCATGTCTATATTGCTTCGTCAGCAGTACGTGCTCATCGCTCGTTATGGCCACGACGTTTATCCAGTCTGAATAGGTCAACACGTAGTATGGGCTGATTTCCTGCCCGCTCGGCGTGCGACATTGATCGGCGCGAAGGTCAATCCATCGATCTTTCACCAACGTTTTTGACGCAAGAGTTGTCCAGACGTCTTCCATACGAGTTACCCCTGCGATGCCTCCCGCTACACGAAGTAAATTTGGCGCTCGGGCAATTGTGGAGACCGGCTACTACGTGACCGCTATCGGCCCAAAGCGGCCATTGCACGGCTTGGAAGCACAGCCCTCGAAAACGAAAGTAACTCAACGGGGCTGCGCCATCAGGCTGCGGCGACATCGAATTTTTCCAGCAACCACCTTCGGAAGACCTTAATCTTTGAAATGTTCCGTCGCCCCTCGGGATACGCGAGCCAATAGTCGGTGCGTCGATGCAGGTCAACGCAAAGGGCTGGTAAAGTCGTCCCGCCGCGACGTCATCTTCGAAATGAGCAGGATTGAGCATAGCCACGCCTTCCCCGGTCATGGCGAGACCTGCTTCCAGAACCTGGGTTCCAAACTCGTTCTTGGGATAGCGTTCGAGCCCGGGATCGTGGACGCCAGCGGCTTCAAACCACTGTTTCCACCAAACATCTCCGGCGCTGATGATCGGCAGCTTCAGAAGATCGATTGGTGCATGAATTCCGCCGACGCGAGCGGCCGCGTCGCGGCTAAGCATCGGGGTGAACTCCATCGCCATTATCTTATGACACGTAAGTCCTGGCCAATCACCTGTTCCCCACCGGATCGCCACATCTGCGGAGTCTCGGTTGAAATCGGCAAGGATAGAGGTTGTGACAGGTCGAACAGCGATATGTGGATGGAGTAGCTGAAACGCACCGATGTGCCTGGACAACCACTGTTGCCCAAAGGTCGCTGTCGAATGGATAGTCAGCGTCTCCGCCGCTGCCTGTCGGACACTGACCATGGCCTGTTGAAGTAACTCGAATGCCTCGGAAACTTTCGGGGCCAAGCGTTCGCCTGCCTCGGTCAGTGAGATCGCTCGCGGCTGACGCACAAACAACAGTTCACCGACATTCTCCTCAAGCAGTTTGATCTGATAGCTGACGGCTGTTTGCGTCATACCCAGTTCAACACCCGCTTTCGTGAAACTGTTCATCCGCGCCACGGCATCGAAGACGCGCAGGGCATTCAACGGGAATTGCTTAGACAGCTTCATGCATAAGTTCTCTTGATGCCCTGTTCCAATCGTTCGATTGGAATTCGAGCATTTCCAGCGCCAGAGTGCAAACGACTAAAGCTTGCATAGAGGGGTATTATGGAGAGCTGTCGTTTCAAGCGAGCGCTATTGATCAGGGCGATTGAGGGTTGGAAGTCATGCCGCGAAGCCGTATTCGAGCGATGGCGCCGGTTTGGGAGCTGGAGACCGCGCGACCTTGACACGATGCCCAATTACATGAAACGGGACTTAGGATTTCTCGACGGACGTGATCCCCGTCACGATGACGACTTACGGCGATAAACAGCAGTGGAGCTGTTCCGGTTCTATCATGATTGGAAGGCGCACATCCGCTAGGTGCAGAAGGTCGATTTTAGTCGATGTGGCCGGTGAATGTCTCCTACTGGCGATCCGCCCATGACCGCTGTCGGCCCAGAGCGGACATGTTGAAACCAGCCCTACTGCCTAATATAGAATTTCATGCTTCTTTTGAGGGATACGGTTCTATGACGATCAGTTCGAAACTCACTCGACTTCGTGATATCGGCTGGAGCCTGTGGGACCCCATTGGTTTACTCCAGCCAGGTCAAACTTGGAGAGACGCCGAATGCCAACCGTTCTCTGACGAGTATGATCACTACCTATTTAAAACGGCGGACCTTCTGCGACAGGGGTTCTCTGACGCAGAGGTCATCGAATATCTAGTCGATATTGAGACAAATCATATGGCGTTTGGCGCTGAAATGGCGGACACCAGACAAAGATTACGTTTGGTCGTTAACGCGATCCGCGCCGACGACACGCTCCGGGGCTAAACGTCTCCTCTCGGCCCGAAGTGGACCTCTGATCACTGCACAAATGCCTTCTTTATTCGGATAAATAAAGACTTCCGAGAAGGTATGATAATTTCTCCTGCATTTGTTGACCGCCAGGTCTATTCCCGAAAGATGCATATGCACAATATCGCAGCCGCGCTCGCAATCGCCATCTCCTACCTGGATCGACGTCCTTCGACCGCTAGTGAGGATGATGATATTGAGACTGTGGAAGCCATAGCCGCAGAGCTTCGGCAAGCATCACCCAACGAGAGGGATGAGTTGATGGCGGCTCTGGTTCATATCGGCAGAGCCGACCTGATTGACGGCTTGGGCTTCATGTCCTGAATCGACCCGAACCGGACATCACCGCCCTCGGTCGGGGCGTGGGGGATCAGAACGCCTAAGGAACCGCATTTTTCACTAGAACTTGCGTATATTCACTTCGCCGCTTAGAGATTAATAACTACAAACAGGCGCGGACTTTGAGCAGATGATCCTGAATATTCTCGTGTTTGTGTTTATCGTAGGCCTGCTTGTTGCCTCGGTATTCGCCAGGCGCCGAGAGATAATCTTGTCTACGGGCTGGGTCGAGACTATTGCTACTCTTGTGTCGTCGCGAAGGATTGTGAATGGCGAGGATATCACTACCTTAGTAGAAGTCTCATATGTCTTTGATGGAAAAGCGTATTTCGCTGAAAACTTAAATGTATACGGTACTGAACGGATGAGCCTAGACAAAGGAATGTCCGTCGTTGTCCTTGTGGACCCAGCATATCCGCAGCGCTGCATGATTAAGAGAAGCTATGCGGTGGATAATGCGATCAAGGCAATACTGAAGGCCTAATTTGGAGGCACGCGCATCAAAGGCGATCCCCTCTCCATTTACCCTAGAAAACCAGAGGGAACCCAAGATCAATGAGGTTCATTTCTCTTTTTCTCGACCTTGATGATGTTGAAAAGCACGCGAAGTATTCCGCCGAGTATGAAAAACAACTCAAAGACACCCCAGCTAACCTCGTCTGGGCCGTGGGGCAGAACGGGCTATCGGCACGACCCCCCAATGGATGATGCCAAGGGTGCGCTCTGTCGCTCCTGCATGCAAACGAGATATGCTCATTTCCGGCCATTTAATGCCAGCGATTGGCGGGACGCACGATAGGTACCCAATCAATGCACACAGCGCCTATTGAACGCCAAGCGGCAAGCAATCGCTTTCACCCATCATATTTTATTGGTGCATTGCTTGTCGTGTTGTATTGCTACGTTGTCATAAGTCTCAGCCGAGCAATTGATGACGACGTCATCTTGATTGTTTTAGTTGTCTTTCCCGGTTTGCTCGCCGTAGTAGTGTGGCTAGCCTGCACTTGCTGGATTTTAATCAAATGGGATTGGAGGCGGGCGTTGTCGTTGTTCGCAGCCCCCTTCCTGGCATGGATGCCGTTCATAGTTTTAGTTCACTTCGGCTTTGATAGCGACTGGTTTCGATTCAAGGTAGAGAAACATAATTTCCTGCAAGACGTGGAAGAGAGCGCCGCGCTGGCTGGGCATCCTGTACTTATTCACTGGTTCTGGGCATCGGAGGGCGGGGGCTTCGGCAATTTTGGGCACGAATGGCTTTTGATCTATGATGAGATGGACCAACTATCCCAGCCGTCGAAAAGCTGGTCCGATGAATTCCGGAGAAAAATGTCGAAACCCAATGCCAGTGGTCGGTTGTACGGAACATATTCTGAGGGCACAGGCCTGAGTGTAGCGACTGACGATTATACGGAGCTTCACATTACAAACATGGGTGGTCACTTTTATCTTGCACAGTGCTTGCAGTAAGGGGACGGAGCGATCCTAATCATGATTTCTTGACGGTCGGGCCGGACGTATGCATGATCGCCTTGCTACTGCTTGAGATTGGGCGACCGGATGACGTCATGGCCAGCTATCGACAAGATGAGCAAAGCTCGTAGAGCATCTCTGATCATTCTGAGCAGCATTGGCCTTCTGCTCGCAGGAGTGCTGGGTTTTCATCTAGCGGGTGTAGTCGCAATGATCCTATTTGCCCCGCTTGGTGCATTAATAGGACTGATACTAGGAAGCGCTACGTTCCGAGGCGTTGCCGAACTCATTGGAGAACTTCTCAAGGTCGCCTTCTTGTAGCAGGCGTAATTTAACCCGTGAGTGAGTGTCCCCCTGTTGTCGTGCATCGAGGCCGCTCGCACAGCCCTGTGCTTAAAATGCAATTCTTGATATTCCCTAGATGATTTTTGGGAGGTTACGTCGCAATTTTTAAGGAATTTATTGCTAAGACCCAGTCGACGGCCGGAAGGAGAGAGGGATGAATTCTATCCGGTAGTATTCTATATTTTCGTGTTGCTATTTTTCGTTGTGAGCGTTGCAAACAGAATCCGCCAGCTGCGTCAAGTTATTGGCTGGCTCCCCATTAAAGGCACGATCATCAGCAGCGACCACAAACTGAGGGGTGAAGCTGCCGAACTTTACATCGACGTGAAGTACACCGTTGACGGTATAGATCGCTATGGTTTTCGTCTGGATACCCACTCCTCGCCGCTTTGCGGTACCACTGTCCTGATCGATCAACAGGCCTGCGCCGTGCCGCGAGCCGGATTTTCTTCCGCAACAATGTGCTCGTCATATTGCGGCAGATCATCGGTGATGGTGAACCACGGCGCTTTCGAACCAACGAAGATATGGGCTGTGGGCCGAATGGACGGATCGTCTACGAGGGTTCCCATGGCGATATGGGCAAATGTCCCATCGCGGACGACCGCGAACAGAAATGAGCCGCAGCGACCGCACCTCTGGTCGCGCCACGCCTCGGCGTCGATGACCTTGATATCATCCTGCCCGCTGGTGACGGACAGCTTGTCACGCTCTATCCCGGCTAGGGGTCCATGCATTGGAACTGCTTACCGGCTATTACACCGAACCCTAACTGGCCGGCCGCGTTGCCCGCCTTGTGGCGCATAAGGGGAAGCTACTGATAGGCTATTACAGCCAGCATGGCACCTATCGTCCGGTCGAAAACGACATGCCCTACAGCGTGAAAGTTCAGGAGGCGGGGCTGGTATTTAAATCCGTGAAATCCCGAGAAGTAGCACTGACAGCCGTCGCTCCGGACCATTTTCTCGGTAACGGCGACCGGTTCACCTTCACCCGCGATGGAGAAGGCCGGGTCACCGGCATGCTGATGAACGGCGGCCGTATTCGCAATTTCCGCTTCGAGCGGCTTTGAAGCGATCGCAGAGGCGAATTGGGGAAGACCGCTGTTGGCGCTATCCGGCGTGACAGCATTCCTCAGGGCATCATCTATATCGGAGTGGAGAGTGCAACTGACCGATTAATTTTTGGCCAGTCCCTTTGGCCGCAACAAATACAATGCATATAAAAAATTGGGTAGCAGGAAAAGCGGAGCTACAAAGGCGTATGCTGGCAGTGGCTGATTTGGGCTCCCGCCACCGGTATGGCACGCAACCAGCAGCAGCAAACAATCCCACACGGCATGCAGAAGTATGACCGGATAAAGCGAACCAGTTCTCAAACGAAGCGCCATCAACATGAAGCCAGTCTGAAACGCCGCCACTGCCTGAAGGGTTGCGACTGTCCATTGCGCAGTCGCTAAAGCATTCAGGACGTGAACGAACCCGAAAAGTCCACAACACACCCAGAGGGATGGCCATAGCCTGAGCTTCGAACGCAGCCCGCTGAACAATATTCCCCGGAACATCACTTCCTCAGACATACCGACAAAAACCGTGTTGATGCCTATGAAAATCGCGCTTCGCAGCGGCGGCAATCCGACTATTGCCATTAGGACCCCAAGTGCGGCCATGTAGACCATGGGTAGCCAACTCAGCTTGAGCGCCGTTCTCACCGAGAATGCAGAAAAACCCAGGTCCCACCACCGGAACGTGGAGATTACTATCGCCAGGAAAACCACTGCGAAGACCATTGGCCACGCGATGCCTTGGCCGACAAATTTGACCACCGAACGTTCGCTGCCCGCGCTTAAATGCCCAGCGACCCCCATTATCACGAGCCATCCCAGCAATGTCGCCAGAGATAGCTGGAGCCGGTAGCGAACCCCGATACGCTTGAAATATTCGATCCTGAAAATGGGGTTTCCGTTCTTTTCCAGATGCTGAAAGTTTCACGTTCGATGATGAATCCGATTCGCGGAGAAGGAGCAAATGACGCACTATTGCGACTGCCGCTTTCTAAACATAAATCGGCCACCAGTGTACTGCAGACGCCATATCCAGTCTCCGCTGAGGAATACCCTTTGAAGTACAAACTGCCACTCGCCATTGCCGCGTCTGCCATCGTTTTTCTTGGCGTAGGTATCGGATACATCTGGGATCGAAACGGAGCCTACGGGTTCAATACCATCCTGAGACGAGGCGGAACCTACTGGATCACCATCGAAAAAGACGATCCTCGGCTTTCTCCGTCGATGCGTTTGGCTCTTCAGGACAATCCCCCAATCGGTATCGCTGGCGCTTACGAGTGGCGGGAGGTAGAACCTGGGTACGAGGTCGCCGAGATGCCCGTGATTGCAGACGGGAAGGAAGCCGACCGCGTTCTTCTCAACCGGATCGATCCCACCCGGTTCAAGTTCATCGCCCGCAATGCTCCAGCTGGCGACAAGGGCATAGACGAATGGGAAAAAGCACTGCCGAATGCCGTGCTCATCGTCAACGGGAGCTACTTCGACCTCCACGCGCTTCCAGACACTCCGATCATCAGTGAAGGCGTCGCGATGGGGCCAACGACATACGATGCCAAGGCCGGAGCATTCGTGGCGAGCGACGGCACGGCGGATATTAAGGAACTTGCCGACCAGCCTTGGCAGACCGCCATTTCCGGGTCGACCAACGCAATGGTCTCGTATCCCCTGTTGATTGGAACTGACGGGCAGACGCATGTACCGACAACAAGCAAATGGCTCGCGAACCGAACCTTCGTTGGGAAGGACGGCGCTGGCAGGATTATAGTCGGCACCACAAAGGAAGCCTTTTTCCCGCTCGCGACCCTTGCCAAATTCCTGAAGTCTTCGCAGCTCGACCTGAAGGTCGCGCTGAACTTCGACGGGGGGCCTATCGCCTGTCAGAGCGTTAGACTGAATGGCTTCGCGCGAAAGTTCTATGCAAAGTGGGAATCGCAGTGGCATGAAGACAAAGTAACCCTGCTGCGCTGGCCATTTCCCAATGCCTCGTGGGCAATGCCAATGATCCTCGAAGTGGAGAGACGTTAGGCAAGTCTCGGAGACTTCCACATTGTCGGCGGACGGACCATTAAAGCTTATGCACCGCAATACAGATCAGATGCACGATACCGACGGAGCGATATAGTGATCTGCGCAGCGATGAGGAGCAAAACGACTACTGTCGGCCCGAAGCGGCCACTCGACCCAGGGCATCCGTTTGCTATACGGTCGGACAACAACCCACACCGGACGCAACGAATGCCCTATGGGATCAGTGTGAAATGCTGCAACGCTACAGCGGTTGAATCAGGAACCTATGGGAGGAAGCGAGCATCTTCGAGCCTTCCGCCTCCATGCAGGAATTAGGGTATCCGCCCCATCTGACGCTTGCAGTTCTAACTGAACGGCCAGTCGACATCAGCATGATCATGACGGCGGTGTTTTCAACGCAAGAGAAGCTGTCAATTACTTTTGACGCTGTGAATTATTTCGATAATGACCTTATGGTTCTATGGGCAAAACCCGTTCGTGGAAGAGTGATCTTCCTGATCTAACCGCATCAGGACCTCACCGGCAGAGATGTCGCCGCCTGCCTCTGGAGGACCCGCTTTCCATTCGCGAAACCCTGCGGCTACGTAGAGCAGCCTAGCTCGCCGGTTCGAGAACGTGACCGCCAGCACGATGGTTGGAGATCGCTCAAATGCATGAAAGATCGCAGCCTGAAGAAGCTGTCTGGATCGTCCAGATCGGCGAGCGTGAGTCCTCAGGTACATGCCCGAGAGGACGGCGACTTCGTTGCCGGCTGTGGTTTGGCGCAAATCTAATGCCACCGCTCCCGAGAGCCAGCCGCCGTGATCGAAACCTCCGAGAACCAAGCTGGTAGACAGACGATTGAGATACCATTGGTCGGATCGAGCGAATTCTTGTTCCGCGGCGATCCCGAACTCCTCCGGACATTCCATAACAGCTTCCTGTCGGATGTCTCGATAGGACGGCAAGTGGCGGTAGCCCAGCCGGCGGATTTCGAACAGAGTTTCCGTCGCTTGCATTCGACGCCCTCCCATTGGCGTTAACGAGCAGCGTACCACAGATATTCGTGCGGATCGGAAGAACGCAATACCTTCCGGTCGCGCCATCGTGACCAATGCGATCTGGTGGAACACTTAGAATGGTGGTTGGTTGCCCGCATGACCCTCAAGCGAACAGGACCAAGCCGTGCCTTAAGCGCCATTACGTTTGCCAACTTGCGACCGAACGTAAGTCGTTTGGATGGCGAACGTCCGGAACAGCCAACCTCGATCCTAAGGCTGGCATAATATTCTACATGCTTAGCATTTAATGGCATGGGCTTCCTCGTACTCCCGCGACTTGCGGCTATCGTTTGAACCGACGATCGGTAGGAGACGACCATGGCATCAACTTTTCAGAAACTGAACCTCACCGTGGCTGCCTCCTCGCTTGCTTTGATCGCCGCCGGACAGGTCTTTGCAGATGCGCTACCTACCGAAGTGCCCAATGGAACCGTCATTGTGATCGGCGACCAGAACGAGCAGCTCCAGACGCTGATGACGGCTTCGGGTGAACAGGACAGGCTCTCCTCAAAGGCCACGTACGCGAACTTCCTCGGCGGCCCGGCTATTCTTGAAGCTTTCCGGGCGGATGCGCTCGACGTTGCGACGGTCGGCAACGTGCCGCCGATCCAGGCGCAGGCCGCGGGTCAGGAAGTCCCCATCGTCGCAGCCGTCAAGATCGCCGAGACTGACTACGAGTTTGCGGTGCGGCCCGGTCTGAAGATCGACACCCTCGAGCAGCTCAAGGGCAAGAAGATTGCCTATGCCGAAGGAAGCGGTCGTCAGGCATTCGTCCTTAACGCGCTCAAGGCCGCTGGACTGACCCGCGACGACGTCGAGCTTATCCCGCTCCGTGTGGCCGACTTCCCTGATGCGATCCGGACGGGACAGGTGGATGTGGCTTCGCTCAACGAACCGCATTATTCCCGCTACCTCTCAGATTACAAAGACCAGCAGGCCAGCGCCATTCCCCACTCCCAGCACGACCGCTTGCCCCGTGGCGTCTCATATCTCTACGCGGGCGGCGACTCCTTGAAGAATCCGGCCAAGGCGGCCGCGATCCGCGATTTCGTGGCGCATTTCGTCCTCGCCACTCAATGGCAGAACACCCATCCGGCCGAGTGGGTCGATGCCTACTACGTCAAGGGCCAGCACCTGACGAAGACGCAGGGCGACGCCATCGTCGCCAGCCAGGGCAAGGCCACCCTTCCCTCGCTGACAAGCCTCATTCCTTATCAGCAGAGCCTGATCAACGTCATCTATGATGCAGGCGACCTGCCAAAAAGGCTCGACGCCAAGGCGGAGTTCGACATTCGTTTCGACGAGGTCATCGCTCAGGGCGAGAAGTCCAACTAGGAGATCTGGAATGGGTTCAGTACCGGCAATAGGTCCACTTCGCATCCAGCGCGGGTCGCCGTCGAAGAACGCCGCCAAGCGATCGGCGCTGACGCCACGTGTCCTTGGACCGGGCGGTCTTCTGGTCGCGCCACTGGTCCTGTTGCTGGTATGGGAGCTCGCCTCACGGACAGGAATCCTTCCTCAGCGCCTCCTCGCAGCTCCCTCGACCGCATTGGCGTCTGGCTGGGACCTTGCTCTCAACGGCACTCTCTGGAAAGCATTCTATGCATCGGCATTACGGGCATATTCCGGCCTTGCCATTGGTGTCGCCGCTGGCGTCGTTCTCGCTCTTCTTTCCGGACTGACCCGCGCCGGAGAGGCGTCTATCGACGGCATTGTGCAGATCAAGCGCGCCATCCCCACGCTTGCACTCATTCCCTTGGCAATTCTTTGGCTCGGTATCGGCGAAACGATGAAGATTGCCATCATCAGCCTCAGCGTCATGATACCGGTCTATCTCAACACGCATGCGGGGCTGCGCGGGATCGATCTCCGCTTCGTCGAGCTGGCGCGCACGGTACGGCTCGACCGAAAGACTTTCGTTCGCAGGGTCGCCCTGCCAGGCGCGTTGCCGAGCTTCTTCACCGGGCTTCGTCTTGCCGTGACTACATGCTGGACGACTCTGATCGTCCTCGAGCAGATCAATACCACGAACGGCATCGGCTACATGATGAGCCGGGCACGCGACTACGGGCAGACCGACATCATCGTGCTCGGCCTCGTCATCTATGCCGTGCTGGGCCTCGCATCGGATGCGGTCGTCCGCGCAATCGAGCGCCGCGCTCTCAGATACAGGAAAGTCATCGGATCATGAGTGTCGTATCGATTTCTCATCCTGTCACCAGACGTTCCCCCGTCGAGCGGCCTGCCTTTCCAGTCGCCGTCAGGACAGACCGGCTTAGCAGGAGCTTTGCCGGTCGGACCGTCCTCAACGACGTCTCCCTCGAGGTCACAGCAGGCGAATTCGTCGCACTCATCGGTAGGAGCGGCTGCGGAAAGAGCACTCTGCTGAGGGCGCTTGCGAGCCTCGATGACGATGCCGACGGCGACGGCGAGCTAGCCGTCCCGGAAAACGTCTCGGTGCTCTTCCAGGACGCGCGTCTTCTTCCTTGGGAGTCTGTCGTGACAAACGTCGGCCTTGGGCTGGACGCCGTACCCCGCAAAGAACTCGCCGAGCGCAGCCTCAAGGCACTTTCCGACGTCGGCCTGTCCGCCCGCGCCGATGCCTGGCCCGGAACGCTTTCGGGCGGCGAGGCGCAGCGTGTGGCTCTGGCGCGAGCTCTGGCACGGCAGCCCGCTCTTCTGCTGGCCGACGAGCCGTTTGGAGCGCTCGACGCACTCACTCGTCTTCGAATGCAGGACCTCCTCCTCAAGCTGGTATCCGAACAGCGGCCAACCGTGCTGCTGGTCACCCATGACGTTGAGGAGGCACTCGTGCTGGCCGACCGGGTGCTAGTGATGGACAGCGGGCAGATCATCAACGAGGTCAGGGTCTCGCTGCCGCGTCCGCGCCGGAGATCCGAAAAGGCTTTCGAAGAGATGCGCGAGCGGCTTCTGTCCGCTCTCGGCGTCGACCAGTTCCACTGAGCGGAGGAGACCTCCATGCCACGTCAACTGCATCTCAACCTGTTCGTCCATGGCCGCGGTCATCATGAGACCGCATGGCGTCATCCGAAATCCTCGCCGCTGGCGCTGACCGACGTCGACTATTATGACGAGCTTGCCCGCAAGGCTGAAGCAGCCGCCTTCGATGCTATCTTCTTTGCCGACGCGCTGGCCGCAGGAGACGGGCTCTCGCATGCGGCAGGCGGCGGCCTGGAGCCAATTACGCTGCTGGCTGCCCTCGCCCGTTCCACAAGCAGGATCGGGCTGATTGCGACGGCTTCCACCACCTACACGGAGCCCTTCAATCTGGCCCGGCAGTTCGCGTCTCTGGATCATATCAGTCATGGCCGGGTGGGCTGGAACATCGTAACAAGCTGGGTCACCGGGGCCGGCCCCAACTTCGGATACGACCAGCAGATTGAGCATGCCGATCGGTACGAGCGCGCCTTCGAGTTTGTAGATGTCGTATCGAAGCTCTGGGATAGCTGGGCTGACGATGCGGTTCTTGACGACCGCGACAGCGGCGTGTTTGCCGACGCGTCAAAGCTGAAGCGTATCGACCATAAGGGCAAGCATCACTCCGTCCGCGGCCCGCTTAACATCGCCCGCCCGCCCCAAGGCCGCCCAGTCTTCATCCAGGCCGGTTCTTCCGACACAGGACGACGCTTTGCCGCCGAGCATGCGGAAGCCGTGTTCACCGCGCACCTCGACAAGATGTCCGCCAGCGCTTTCTACAAGGATCTAAAGACCCGCGCCCTTGCCGTCGGACGATCGTCCGACCAGATCGTCATCCTTCCAGGGATCAGCGCCACGATCGGCTCGACCGAGACGGAAGCCTTACGGATCGCTCAGGATCTGAACGAGTTGTCAGAACCGTCGGTCGGACTGGCGAGGCTCTCCAACCGCTTTGGCGGCTTGGACTTGTCGCACCTGCCACTGGATGGTGTCCTGTCGCCAGATGACTTTCCCGATCCGAAGACCGTCCAAGCTGCCCAAAGCCGGGCCGTCTCGATCGTAGACATCGTGCGACGAGAGCGTCCGACGCTTCGAGCCCTGCTTCATGGGCTTGCAGGAGCACGCGGGCATTTCGCGACCTCGGGGACGCCCGAGCAGATCGCCGACATCATCCAGGACTGGTTCACGACAGGTGCAGCCGACGGCTTCAACGTCATGCCGCCGATCCTGCCTGACCAATTCGACGTGTTTGTCGCCGAGGTTCTCCCGATCCTTCGCGCTCGCGGGCTGTTCCGAACGAAGTATGAGGGATCCACGCTACGCGAGCACCTCGGTCTCACGCGTCCCGAAAGTCAATACTTCGGTAAAGCGGAGCTGCGGGCGAAGGTGTCCTAGACAGTCGGAACTCTCGCTGACCCTCAACTGCTCGTCCGGAAGCTCTCGATGAGCGCCTCGAGTGCGTACATGCTCTCTGCCTGCGACCAGCCTGCCCCTTGCTTCGTCGAGACGGCGCAATCACAGAAGCTCCAAGGCTTCCTGGCAATCCATATCTGTGTTCTCCTACACGGCTGTGTGGCGGGCTGTCGGATAGGCATAATTGGACCTATTGATGGAGCGGACCTGTCGCGCCCAATAACAGGCTTTATGCTAATATTGATATGCCTCCACTATAATCGAAATCATAGCAGCGCGAGATACGATCTGCCCAGGCCTTCGATGTCTATCCCCTTAGGGTTGACAGGTGCTCCCTAAGCGGTCGTGAGCGGCCACCGGGGAGATGCTTGCACACGGCTTTGGCCTAACAACCGGCTTGCGCGGCTCGTCAACCACCCGACACCCGGATAGCGCCTGCGTCGCCGAACGTACGCTGACCCTTGGCGACCTGGCTTACAGATATGTCCGCAGAAACCCCGACTTCGCCACCTAATGCTCCATCCTCCCAGCTCTCAGACTCGTGCGACAGGTCGCCCCCCGATGGCCTTACACCGGCCGAGTTCCCTTCGGTGATCGATTGGACGAAGATGTCCGGCCGGGAGATATTGTGCCCTTAAACAAGATGCTCGATCGCCAGGTCGGCCGCCTCGCGGGTCCCGAATACGGCCTTGATTGTCGTGGTACGGTCTTCAGACATTGGAACCTCGAGTTTATTCTCAATTTGCAACGCCCACACGCACCGATGGTTCGGGCGGGCGCATGTTCGCCGAGACTCGCCGGTTGGCCAGGCAGACTGGGACGCGAGCGCGGTTTTACGTGAGCGGACGTCGGCAAATTGATTATTGAAACGAAAGTTGCCCGACCCACGGAACGGAAAGACCCCGAACACCGTTGCTTTGGCGAACAACAAACGGTGTCATCGATGTCCACAGTCGCTAAACTTGCTTCTATGTTCACCCTGAGTGCAGTTCTGGTAGGCACCGTTCTGACACCCGCCTTTGCCTTGCGGATGCCGGTCAACGACGAAAATGAAGCGACGCGAGAGAAGTCCGTATCGGCATACGCGGGCGACGATAAATCAGAATCTAGCTCGGAACCGTCGATCCTGACCCCAGATGAAATCAGACACATTAGATGGTGTGCCGGGCGATACACTATGGAGTACGACGCCGTGAGCGACACTTACTCGGCTGCTGGAGGCATCCGGCAACGGTGCCGCTCGCCGCGCTAGTCTGACGATCTCACTCTGAGATGTGCGATCGGACATCGCCGCCTGTTAGGTGGTCAGGTGGCGAATCTCGTTTTTCGAAACACTAGCGCCTTCTGCGCATAAAAGATCGAGATGGTGTGGCCGACGCCGGGCTCGATATCGAGCGTCTCGTCACACCCGGCGGCGTTCAGTTGTCCGGCCGCCGCTCCGGGTGCCCTTGACGGTATATTCTCGTCTTCCTTGCCGTGCAAAAGCAGAATTGCCATTCGCCCCGTTGCGGGCAAAGGCGGCAGCGGCCAGTCGCCCAGCAGACGATGCGAGGGTACCGATCTTCCAGCGTCCCGACGCGACCGCCTCGAGCGCTATGATGGATCCTTGAGACACGCCAACGAAGGTCACCCTCCCCAACCCATGAGCGAAGCCTTCCTGCTCGACCACATCCATGACCACTTTGTCTCACGCTTCCCTCACCATTCCGACACTCTCCGGTCGCAACTCCTGGCCGTCGACCCCGAACCACTAACGACCGCCCTGGCTACGTGGGAACGGAGCGTCGGGCGCTGCGAAACGCGCCGTTGAAAGCTTCCAACGCCAAGGCGAAACCATCGGCATCATCATCAGCGAACCGGTCCCTCACATGCCGTGAGGGAGTGCGAATTTGTCGGGGTCCGTATCCACTTCGGACGCGAGCAACCTTCGCGCGTCGCATCGTCGGAGACTTTGTAGGAGGTCGCATCATGAACACACGGACCCCCGGAGCCATTTGATGGCCGGCATAATCTGGGGCATCTCGAGAGCGCTCCATGAAGGGGCGAAATTTGATCGCGCCACCTACCGCTGCGTCAGCCGGAACTAAGTGACCAGAGGTCTCACGGGACGGTCGGGTCCATTTGAAACCGGCGCCGAGCGATCGCGCGGTGCACTTCAAGATAATGTCGGCTGGCTGCCTGTTGCTTTCTTGCATCGCGGTAGCAGGAACCTATCGCACCACACTTTGCTAACCATTTTTGCCAAGACGCACTTAGCAATCGATGATCTACGATCTCGAGCGGTGCGAACCTGGCAGCATGGCTGACGTTCAGGTTCCCGAAGGAATGGGCGATGAAAAAGCTTTCGCGAATTGGACTATGCATCTCCGCCGTAGTGCTCCTCGGCCTGCCTTCTGTCGCGAGCGCCCGGCTCGAGAACTCTCAGCCTGATGCGCATGAGCAAGCCAACGTCACCAGCTTCAACATGGTTCTGGCCTTCTCCCAACGCGTCCGCCTGAAAGAAACGATCGTGGAGATCAGGAACTCGCGCGGCGCTCGCGTGACAATCGGCGACCTCCGTACCGGCGAGAATGGCACCGATCTGGAAATCCCCCTTTCAACCCCTCTTCGCCCGGATACGTATTCGATCCGCTGGCGGGCGGTCTCGATCCAAGGCCTGGTGGACGTAGGCGGGTACGATTTCGTCGTTGACCCCATGCCGACAGGAGTTCCGGGCGTTGCCCAGCAGTAGATCAGCCCCGCCCGGCCTTTCTCATCGGCATGCTGTCGATCAATTCGAATAGTTTGCCGCCCGTCACGACGTCGAGACTGCGCAGCTTGACGCCGCCGTCCTTGCCAATCAAAACAGCCTCGAACGTGTTGCCGTTGATATCGGCTTCCTGTCTCAGCTTGCGGGCATCGACGCCAGTGGCATCCCCATGCACCGGTCTTACCTCGTCCCCAACTACGGTCATCACCACGACGTCGCGCTCGGCGAGACCGCTCTCCTGGGTTTTCAAGACCTCGACCTGTTTCGCGAGCTTCTGGTCTCCTGATCCACCGAACAGGATGATGACGCGGTTCTGGGACCGGTATTTGGCGAGCTCGTCCAGAGCGAATACCTGGCCAACTGAAGCTGCCGCGATTACGATGGCGGATGCGATAAGGAAGGTTCTCATGTTCGATCTCCGTTTCATCCGAAGAAAACGCCCGAAAACCCGCAGGGTTCGAGTTTGTCGGGGCACGAATGGTGTCGCTTTTCCGCTGGGTTGCAAATCAGGGCGAATTTTGCGAGAATCGTGAGGACGATGCGCAAGTGCCGCGTCAGCGAGCGATTTGCGAGCTGTCTTCCGCATCTATTTGCGGTCGCGCGTTTCCAACAATTTCTCAGAAAATGGCCAACATCAAGAGAACAATATGCAATCAGGAACCGTGAAATGGTTCGACGCCGCTAAAGGCTTCGGATTCGTCATCCCGTCAGACGGCGGTGCCGACATCTACATCAACCTCAAGGTGCTGCAGAAGGCCGGCCTTGGGACACTCGAGCCTGGCGCAGCGGTCAATTTTTCGGTCGCAAACCGTGGGGGTAAGGAGTTTGTCGAAGAAGTCGCAGTTATTGCGGCACCGCTACCATTGATCGAGCGTAATGATCCACCGAAGGCTATGGCAAAGACGCAACTCCTAGATGAGGAGGAGCTCTTCGAGCGCGAATGGGGTTTACGCCGGGCGTAGCCTGCCAGAAGCGATCCTTCGCGGTTCATTTCCCAAGCCATTGGTATTCTGCAATCGAGGCTCGCCCCGACTTCCTCTCACAAAAGAGAGCACTCCAAGGGGCCTTACTGGATGCGCAAGACGGAAGTGCGAAAGCCAAGGTGAATTGCCGCCGCATTGAAGACTGTATTCCTCATCGAGATGTCCCCTGATCCGTATCCATAGGCGGCCGGATAGCGGGGCATCGTGACCAGAAGACGGCGTCAAAAAAAGGCGTTCCCATATCGATGACATCGAACGGATCTTCGCCGAAGACATTAATCGTAGACAGGAAAACGGGTCTTTAGCGCATATGTCGACGGCGTCACTGGGAGACCTGTCAGCGAAGATGCCGAGGCCAAGGGCTATGCCTGCGGCGAGAGCGACCACGACATTCATCACCAATAGAGACGTCGACAGCGTGGCCCTTGAGAGCACTCGCACGACCGATCTCGAGATGTTCGCGCCAAAGGTTTCGGTCCAATGGGTCTATCTGGAACAGCCACGTTACCTGACCCCGAATGAACCAGTCGGCCAGGAGGCATACTCCGTTATCGCGATGCTATGGCCGCTTCCAACGTCGTTGGCGTCTCTTGGCTGGCGCTGGGATCCCAGGGAAGGGCAGTCGCCCTTGAGCCGCGCGGCGAAGACATCGTGCTCTCGACCCTGCAATACGAAGATGAGGTCCGGGCTGAGGATAGCTACTTCGAAAGCTTTGCTGGCGAGGCCGAGCCGCAAATGATGCCGCTCGTGCAGCTTATCAAGCAACGGAAAAAGGTCTGGTCGCCGGTTATGGTCGAGGACCCGGTCTACGAGGGCCTGCTGGCAATGATCGCCGAGAAAAAGAATGCCCCGAAGCCTGTTAAGAAGGGCAAACCGGCACCCTGTCCGACCATTCAGCCGGGAAGCAATCTCATCAGCATTACGGAAACGCTGCGCCAGAGCATCGGGGCGAACGGTTGATCTTTGAGCCCCTCCGCGCGAGGACATCGACCATGTGACTTATGCCCGTTTCAAGCTGAAGCTTGTTCCCTCTGCAATCCTATCGGAACGGCCTGCTCAGCGGCCGTCCAACGGAATGGTTGGCTGAGCATCCTCGCCTTTGACGTTTTTTCGGTAGAAGATGAATAGGCCAGCAAAGACGATGATCGCAGCGCCGGCTAGAAGTTGGGCGTCAGGAATGTCGCCGAAGAACACAAACCCAAACACGACCGCCCACAGCAAAAGTGTATATTGCAGTGGGGCGAGCAGTGAGGCCGGCGCGAGTTTCAGTGCGCGCGTCAGCAGAAGATGGGCGCAAGTACCGACGACACCGAGGAAAAGCATTGCGATCCAAATATCGAACCCGGCCTCCCGCCAGTCGCTGACCGACAGAATTATGCCCACTACCATAACCACGAGCGTCTGCGAGGTGACAAGAGCGGTGTCGCTTGTCGATCGAAGATAACGGCTCAAGATAAGTGTCAGGGCGAAACCGATGCTCCCGGCGACAGCAAATAACGAAGGCAGGGTAAACATCGCGGTCGATGGCCTCAGCGCGATCACCACACCCGCAAATCCAACCCCGACAGCAAGCCAACGCCTCCATCCGATCCTCTCGCCCAGAAGGAAATGCGACAGAGCAGCGACATAGATCGGTGCCGCCATGTAGAAGGTGATCACGTCGGCAAGTGGTAGATAGGCCACCGCCGCGTAGAAAAGGGATACATCCGCAGTCGCCATGACGGCGCGGCCGAACAGCACGCCCGGTTGCCGAACATCCAGCAACGCCCTCGGCCCCTGCCGTGCAATCATTGGCATCAGGACGATGAATGAGCCTACCGACCTCATCACGAGTACTTGGCCCAGAGCAAAGCTCGCAACAAGCCACTTCCCAACGGCGTCGTTTACCGCAAAGAGAAGGTCGCCGAAAAGCATCAGGACCACGCCGAGCATTACGGCATTGCCGAGGTTCCCGGCGGTTACTGCAGGCTTCATACGAATTCCTCCCAAATAGCCGGCGGTCACCATCGCATCAGGCAACATTATCGACCAAGTGCGCCACTACCATCAAATAAGGTAGCCGCGCCAGCCCATCTGGCGATCTCAGCGAGCTGACAGAAGGAGGGGCTCGAATCCCGGCTTCAATCAGCAACGGAAGCCACGACGCAACACGAGTATCTGTTTTAAAATCGTCAGCCTTTGCTGGACACATCGACGACAAGGGGAATGGCATCACATCCGTCGGCATCGACCTGTAAGGCCAATCGCTCGGGTCGGTGGTGCACTATCGACAGCGGCCAAGCTGGAGGCGGTTTGGCTAGCCATATACGATTCTGCCGAGAAGCATTGATTTGAACACACGTTAGACTCTCATCCTAAGCGTGCGGATATGGGCGTGGATCCGGTTGACCCTTTCGATCTCGCCGGTCGCCTGTTCCCTGGGTGCGAAGGTCGTCGCAGAGACGAACCGGGCAGTCCTCCGGAAGCGTCCAAGCATGTCGTCGCGGAAATTCGAGTGATCCAGCCCCTCACGATAGCAAGTAAATGGAACATCTGAAGGGAGAAGCATTGAAATCCCGCCGACAAGCATCGAAGGAAAATCGCCAATTGACCCGCCAGCAGAC
Organism: Rhizobium sp. rho-13.1; assembly: GCF_007000305.1. Taxonomy (NCBI): domain Bacteria; kingdom Pseudomonadati; phylum Pseudomonadota; class Alphaproteobacteria; order Hyphomicrobiales; family Rhizobiaceae; genus Rhizobium; species Rhizobium sp. rho-13.1. The sequence goes on from NZ_SCFL01000006.1 coordinate 65,804, forward strand.
AGAACCGGGCCCGAACAGTCCGGAATCGCCTTTTGGCTGGTCGTATTCGATGCGGCCTATCTTCTGACCAGTAAGGCTCAGGACCCGTCGTTCAACGGCAGTTCGGACAAAATCTCTCAAATCACAGCCTCGGCTTCGAATTGTTGATGTCGGGCAATACGTCTTCCGCGATCTCCTGCAGCACTTCGTCCACCGACCTAGTGCCAGGAACGATATTCAGCATGACATGGTTTGCACCAAGGTTCCCGATCTCGTCGAGATACCGGATCAGCCCCTTTCGTCCGGTGCGAATACCGAGGCCGAGAGGTTCGGTGCTCGCGTCCGGATCGTCGACGAGTTCAAGCACCATGGACTGGCTGAAACTTCTAAAGTCAGTGGTTACCTTGCCGATTGCGGTCTTCCACAACGCGATGCGATCCGCCTGTGCTGCCAAGGGTCGGTAGTATGTGGCCCAACCTGCGGCAGTCCTGGCTATCCATTCCAGCGACTGCGAGGCGGATCCAACAGATAGAAACGGAATAGCGCTTTCTGCTCTCAACGGCCGAATTGAGAATTCAACTTGAACCCTACCGTCACCGTCCAGCACCTCACCGTCAGGCCCCAAGGCCGCAGCTAGACGTCTCCAGTTGCTTCGGAAGATCTCCTTTCGCCGATCGAACTCTTCTCCAAATACCGCGAATTCAGAAGGACGATCGCCAGAACCGAGACCGAGGACGAAACGTCCGCCCGACAGAGCGCCTACGGAGAGCGCGGCCTTCGCAATATGCAAGGGATTGCGAAGCGGCAGGACGATTGCTCCGGTAACAAGTTGGATGTTTGTGGTCGCCATTGCCAGAGCGCCTAGGAGCACCCAAGGATCGGAATGACCTACGGGATCAGGATAACTATCGCTGTTCAACGGCACATCGCGCACCCAAAGTGCATCAAATCCGAGTTCGTCGGCCTTGCGCGCGATCGCTATCTGACTGGGATAGTTAAAGTCATGGGTATGGCTGGTCTGAATCGGCAGGACTATGCCGAGTGTAAGGCGACCGGGCGTTAAAAGCATTTCTCACCGGAGCTGTGGTTCTAGGGCACATGATCTCAAAACGATCTGGTCACCACCAGAATGGCGTCGAGTATCGATACCTCACATATCGGCGCTACAAAGCGAAAAACAATGCGAGCCCCACACGAACATGAGGATCTCTTGTAGCGTCTCCGTGAATGAAGCCGGCGGGCTCATCGGCGGCGCTTGTCTTGAATGCGATAGGCGCTGAGGTCTCGATACATGCAACGCTTCAATTGCGAGGGGCATTCAGCTTGCATCGTGGACCAGCTTCGGTGCTTGAGCGTATGTTATGCCGGCAAACTGCCTGGTCCCGGAAGTTCTTTGTTGCGGACTGGATGTTGCCCAGGCCGCAATCACAGCGGTCTCCTGCAGAAAATAAAGTGTGTTGTCTTCGATTGCAACTTTTGGTCGCCTTGTTAGAGGAGGAACTCATGACCATTAACCGCTTCGAAGGTTTAGCTGCAGAATTGAACCGCCTCGCGGCGGAGATCGCGGCGATCAACTCCCAGCCGTTCAACGTCGGGATCGATCTTGGCGCTGAGGCCCTGATTTCCGGCACGGTAGATGAACCGTCTCGTATGGAGCCGACATCACTCAGCCGCTTGGACTACAGCCTTCGGACACGTCAGTAGTGCCTGTTGCCGAACGATTGTCTTTTCCAACTTTGAAGCGTCCTCTCTCGGCGAGAGGGGCTTTGCCATTGAGATCGCTTGGGTATTCCAAGATGGAAAATCATGCTCTTTCCTAAACCGTCCGGCTGGGGGCTGGAATATCGTATCTAGACGAGAAGGTTTCCCAGTGCCTTCGAGATCTCCAAAACAGTAGGCGTTGCCTTCGAAGGTTCCACCAGTATTCGCCGCTGGTGTCTGTGCGCGGACGGGGGATCCTTACCATTCGCCGCAGTATCCTCCCGTCTCACCTAGGCTAAGGAACATTTTGAGTGCTCCTTTCGTTGCGCTCTCAGCGGGGAGGGTATCATGGACGTCGAGCGAATTTTTCTTCAGCCCAGCGGTTGGGTCCCAAACAACACCAAGCTTCCGGTGTTGCTATACAAATCGGCCATCGACCCAATGGACGCTCCCAGTGGGTTTGAACAGCTATTTGCCAAGAATGGCTGGGAAGGAATCTGGCGCAACGGTGTTTTCAATTATCATCATTATCATTCGATGGCGCATGAAGTGCTAGGGGTTGCCTCAGGGGAAGCCGATTTGTTGATTGGAGGTATGAGCGGGTTTGAGGTGACCGTAAGATCTGGCGACGCCTTGGCGCTCCCTGCAGGTACTGGGCACAAGAAGCTCAGTTCGACCAGCGACTTTGTCATGATTGGTGCATATCCGGCCGGTCAAGAAGCCGACATCCGGACCTCGGCCGCTTCTGAAGCGCAACTCAAGCAGATCGCGCGGGTAAGGATACCGGGAAAAGATCCTATGATGGGACGTTTAGGACCCCTGATCAAAATATGGACAGAATAGCGGGACGCTCCCCCGACTAACGCGCCAAGCATTAAAAACGAGTTCGGCCGACTATTCATCTGGTCCGAAGATCGCAATTACTTTTGAGGTCGAATATGGGCAATCAAGACACCCAATATACGCAGAAACTTCGTACAAACTCTATGTTGGCCTACGCACGGGAACGAGCTGCGCTTTACGGAGGTAAGGCACGTATGTGGCAGCGCCGGTACGGAGAGGCCAACCCGCGATCGGCAGCGGCGATCGCCTCGGTTTGGTTTTCCGCATACCCCAGCTCTATCATAACCGACCGCGACGGGTCGGTGCTCGCGGCCCTAGGCGATGCGAAGCTATGGTCCAGCCTTTCTAACGTCGGGATAAAAGCAATTCATATCGGGCCGACGAAGCAGGCGGGTGGTTGGAGGGGCGACGAACTGACGCCTTCTGTCGATGGTCATTTTGACAGGATCGGTGTCGGCACGGACCCGGCCTTCGGGACCCAAGAGGAATTCGTGAATCTCGGGCGCATGGCAGCGGCGTTTAACGCCGTAGTGCTCGACGACGTGATCCCCGGACACACTGGTAAAGGGCCAGATTTCCGATTGGCGGAGAGAGCCTATGAGGATTACCCCGGCCTTTATCACATGGTCGAGATCGCCGTTGAGGACTGGGGCCTCTTGCCTGAGGTCGAGGAAGGCAAGGACGCGGCAAATCTGGGCGGTCCGGCCGTCGACGCCCTCTGTGCAAAGGGCTACATCGTCGGTCATCTGCAACGGGTCATCTTCTTTGAACCCGGCGTCAAGGAAACCGACTGGAGCGCGACCCCGCCCGTTCTAGGTGTCGATGGCGTAGAGCGGCGATGGGTTTACCTCCATTATTTCAAGGAAGGCCAGCCGAGCCTCAATTGGCTCGACCCTTCGTTCGCAGCGCAGCAGATGATTGTCGGAGACGCCCTTCACTCTATCGATGTGCTCGGCGCACGAGGTCTGCGTTTGGATGCGAATGGCTTCCTTGGGGTCGAAGGTTTGGGCTCCGGAAAAGCATGGTCTGAAGGACATCCTCTGTCGGTCGTCGGCAATCAACTCTTGGCGGGTGTGATCCGAAAGGCAGGTGCATTCTCGTTTCAGGAATTGAACCTCGCGGTCGACGACATCGCCACGATGTCCAAAGGGGGGGCAGATCTCTCCTACGACTTCGTTACGCGACCCGCCTATCACCATGCCTTGCTTACTGGCGACACCGAATTCCTGAGAATGATGCTGCGTACTGTCCACGAGTTCGGGATTGACCCTGCGAGCCTCATCCACGCTCTTCAGAACCATGACGAGCTGACACTCGAGCTTGTCCACTTTTGGACGCTGCACGCCGACGACATCTACACGTTTCAGGGGCAAACCTGGCAAGGAAGAACGCTTCGAACCCACCTGCGCGAGACGATGTATGAGAGACTGAGCGGAGCCAAGGCAACTTACAATCAAAAGTTTGTGACGAATGGCGTTTCCTGCACGACAGCTAGCGTGATTGCAGCCGCTCTGAACATCGAGGATCTCACGCAGCTTTCGCACGATGACGTTGAGCTGATCAAGAAAGTCCACCTGCTTCTAGCTATGTACAACGCATTTCAGCCGGGAATCTTTGCGCTTTCCGGATGGGATATCGTGGGGGCGTTACCACTGCCCATCGAAAGCGTCGGGTCACTCGTGGCGGACGGGGACACACGGTGGATCCACCGTGGCGCCTATGACCTCATGGGCACCCTGCCCCATGTCGAGCGTTCCTCCCATGGCCTCCCTAGGGCAAAGTCGCTGTATGGTTCTCTTGCCGATCAGCTCGAAAAGCCGGGCTCTTTTGCATCTCAACTCAAGAAGCTGCTGTCGGTCAGGGAAGCATATGGCATTGCAATGTCGCGCCAGATCGCGATCCCCGATGTTCACTCACCGGGGCTTCTGATCATGGTTCATGAGCTTCCGGAAGATCGCGGGACGCAGATCACCGCGTTGAATTTTGGGAACACACCCATTTCGGAAATCGTCAAACTGGAAAATCAGGCTTCCGGCCCTGTAATCGACATGATCCACGAAACCATCGAAGGCGACTTGCCGGAGACTGGAGAGCTGACGATAAACCTCGAACCTTATGAAGGACTTTCACTTCGCGTGGTCGCTGCCTTGCCGACATTGGGCCAAGGATAGACGATGGACGAGCCGACAACGTCAGGGTCAGACCCATGGAACAATCACCAGTTCAAAAATGAAAGCCAAGGCACCACGGGCGGAGGCATGCCAACATCCAACCGCAGAGTGAGCCCAATTCCGCGGAACATGTGACACTTTCAGCAGCTATTCAGAGGCTGATTCGAGGAGATAATCACGGCATTTGTGAAAACAAAAGATAGCGTGCAACTACAGGTGAAGGAAATGGGCAAGGGTCGCCCCGCGGTTCTCATTCATGGTTGGACGCTGACCGGTGATATGTTCGAATTTCAGACCCTACCTCTGTTGGAGGCTGGATACCGTGTTATCACATATGATCGGCGTGGCTTTGGCCAATATGGACATCCGGCGGATGGGTACAACTAGGACACGTATACCGGCGATCTTGCCGCCGTATTGGAGGCACTCGATCTCAATGAGGTTGCTCTCGTCGGCTTCTCGATGGGGGTGGCGAAATTGCCCGCTATCTGAGCCGCCATGGCGCATCTCGCATGCCCAAGTCCGTCCTTATAGCGTCCCTTGCGGGCTATCTTCTGAAGGACGACGCGTGTGTTCGAGGGCATGAAGTCCCAGACCCGCAAGGACCGCGTTGTCTTCCTTCAGGAATTTGCGAAAACATTCTACGCCTTTGGATAGGTTACCAGCCCTGTGAGCGATGGCATCCTCCATTGGTCGTTCACTCTCGGAACCATGGCCAGTCCCAAGGCCACGCTCGACTGCGTCGACGCCTTCAGCCGAACGGACTTTCGTAGCGATTTCGCTTCCTTTACAATCCCAACCTTAGTCATCCATGGAACAAACGATAAAAACCGTACCAACCGGCCCCTCCAGCCGCACAGCGGCGGCCGGTATCGTGGTTGCCCGCCTGATCGAGTATGAGGGTGAGCCTCACGGGCTTCTTGCAACCGTTCCTGATCGCCTCAATCGACATCTGCTTGACTTTCTGGCTGAGGTTGTTCGGTCAAAGTTTTTAGTGTGACGCCGCCATTTGCCCGTCGAAGCGCGTTAAGCCGCATTCGACCACCACATACAGCCACCCCAGGACAAGAAGCAATTATTTCATGGAAATTTCCTTAAGCACCAATCTATTGATCTCGATGCTTTCAGCCGAGGGAGCGGCCATATTGGAACGGCAAGTGCAGCACGGCTAGCGAGCCTGATCCACCGCCGCTGCGACAAGAATCTCGGCCACGAATCGAAGAGCATCACTCAGCTTCCGCTCCTTCTGCCAGATAATAACATAGTGATATACTGCTCCTGGCTGGAACGGCCGGAACTCGATGCCGAAACTGGCATATTCCTTCGCAATAATCTCGTTCGAAATGGAGATGCCAATCCCTGCCTTTACGTAGCCGACATCGTGACCATTCGAGTCATATTCTACGACAATTTCCGGCTGAATTCCTATATGTCGCAGCGCATTGACGCTCATCTGGTGAGACGCAACTTGCGGGTCGATGTCGATAATGGCTTCACCGACAAGATCTTTGGCGGTGACCACATGCTGCAATGCGAACCGATGATTTGGTGGAAACAAACACACGTTGGTCGCCGCACCAATTGGCATCCAATCGAAGATGCGTTCGTCTAGCGGCAGTCGTGAGATCCCGAGATCCACCCTACCGCTTTGAACATGGTCAGCAATCTGCTGATAGCTGCCCGATTTGACCTGCACTTTATAGGAACGGCTTGTCTCTCTGATGCTCTTGACAACCCTCGGTAAGGTCCCGAACGAGAACGCGCTCGGCGCTGCGATCCCAATCACTCGCGTATCGTTGTTGCGCAGAAATTCGATCGACGGTCCAATCCGGTCTAGCCCCGCGAACGCCGCATCGATTGTGTGCAGAAGTTCCCATGCCTTGTCGGTAGGACTTAATCTGTTTGTCTCGCGACGAAAGAGTGCAAAGCCGATCGCCTCCTCCAACTGCCTGACGTTCTGACTAACCGCCGGTTGCGATATTCCCAACGCTCGCGCTGCAAGCCTTTCCGATCCCGCGCGCAGGACCTCCCTCAGGACTTGAAGCTGACGGATCCTTACCGTTGATCCAACGATCTCCATAGGCGTCCATCCCCCAGCCCATATCGCGCAACGCAATGGGCCATAAGCCATACTTATCGATATTTCTCTCATCTTATAAATTGACGGCCGAAAGGCAAAGTATATTTTTAGATATAAGTCACATTAATCATGAGTTAACAGAGACTTTTCTTTCGCCATATGGTTACATGTACAGCTCAAGTGAAGTATTGAGCAGTATGTATACTTATGAATATCTACTATTCGCGATGAAAATAGGAGCTTAGGATTTGTTAGACTTTACGGACCAGTTCCTTCATGGCTTGACGAACACGCTCATCGTCTTTTTTTTGAGCTGCGCACTTGGAACCACATTAGGGTTGCTTATCGCAATTCTCAGAAACTCAAGCCGAAAAACTCTCGCAGGCGGTATGCAGGCCTATACGGGGATTGTTCGAGGTGTTCCCGAACTCCTCATTATTCTCCTTATGTATTTTGGTTGAACGGCTCTCCTCAGCGCGGTTGTTGGTCGCTACGTCGAGATCAATGCGTTCGCCGCCGGGGTAACGGCTTTGACCGTCGTGTTCAGCGCCTATGCTGCAGAGATATTCCGTGGGGCTATCAACGCAATTGCGGCGGGCCAAAGGGAAGCGGCCATGTCACTCGGGCTGTCCCGCTGGCAGGTATGGCTCCTGATTATCATTCCCCAGATGATCCCAATCGCCTTACCCGCCTTCTGTAATCTTTGTATCTCCCTGATAAAGGATACGTCGCTGATCTCAGTCGTGGGGCTGACGGATGTCATGCGTGTTGCCTATGTAGGCGCAGGTTCCTTGCGCGCGCCCCTTCCCTTCTATCTCGCCGCGTCCGCAATCTATCTTACGCTCACGAGCCTCTCCCTGCTCTCGTTCAAGCTGATCGAACGTCGGTACTCCCTTTCCTGCGCGAAAGGCTGACGTGATGAGTACCACAGTAGCCCTCGAAGCACTTTTCACCCTTCCCAGAGGCCTCCTCTTGACGATGGCGCTCACATTTGCATCACTTGCTTCGGGCTTTGCGATCTCGATACCGTTGGCTTTCCTGCGCGCGTCATCCAACCTCTGGGCCTCTGCACCCGTGCTTGCCTATACCTATGCCTTTCGCGGCACACCACTGCTTGTGCAGCTTTTTCTGATCTACTACGGCGTCGCGCAGCTTCCGTTTATCCGGCAGAGTTTTCTCTGGCCCTTGATAAGAGAACCGTTCTGGTGCGCATTCATTGCCTTCACCTTGAATAGCGCTGCCCATACCACAGAAGTTCTTCGCGGCGGAATCCGTGCGATCCCGCAAGGCCAGGTAGAGGCGGCCAAAGCCTTGGGCATGTCGCGCCTGCATATGGCTCGGTTGATCATCTTCCCGCTGACGATCCGCATTGTTCTTCCAGCCTACGCGAACGAAGTCATTGGCATGCTGAAGGCAAGTTCACTCGCAAGCACGATCACCTTGCTGGAGATAACCGGTCTCGCACGCCAGTTGGTCTCCGAGACGTTCGCCCCGTACGAAGTCTTCGTTGTCGCCGGCTGTCTTTACCTGTTCCTTACCCTCGTGATTACGAAGATTTTTGGGGTTCTCGAAATGCACTGGGCGCGCACAACCAACCCCCCCCTCGCCATCCCGGGCCGTTCAAAATAGCGCCCACCAAAGCCACCCTTCGCTACCGCTGGAACGCGAAGCTAAGCCCGGGGTCAACGCTGGCTTATCAGAACCGTAAGATTCAAACCCAATAATGAAAGGACTATCGTCGTGAAACGAACCACAATGCTCGCTCTATTGTCCCTGCTGATTTGCGCCACCAACTCAGTCGCGATGGATAGAAAGGCAATCACCATCGCTTCCGAAGGTGCGTCGCCGCCCTGGAATGCCATCAATGCCGAAGGTAAGCTGTTCGGGTTTGACATCGAGGTCGGGCGTGAACTCTGCCGGCGGATGAATGTGGAATGCACTTTCGCAGCGCAGGACTGGGACGGCATTATACCGGCGCTGACCGTTGGCAAGTTCGACGCCATCATGTCAGGCATGGCGATTACGGAAAAGCGAAAGAAGTCCATCGCCTTCTCTCAGCCCTACGCCGGAGGTTTCAACCAACTCGTCGTGCGCAAGAACCTCAACCTGCCTGCGACCGATACATCGAAGAAATTGAACCTGACGAGCATCGATGCCGAAGAGCAGACCATGCTTGATCAACTTCGCGTGGCGCTCGCCGGCAAAACCCTTGGCGTTCTGCGATCTTCGAATTCGGAGGCCGTGTTGAATGAGCTGTTCGGTAAGGTCGCGACGATCAGAAGCTACGATTCCCAAGACAATATGCATCTAGATCTCGTGGCCGAGCGGATCGACGGCGGCCTTGCCGATTACTTCACATGGAAAGCATTCCTGGATAGCAAGGATGGCGAAACCGCAACGTTATACGGTCCACAGCTCTCGGGCGGCCTGTGGGGACCGGGCGTCGGTGTCGGCCTGCGAAAGAATGATCAGGACCTGATCACCGCGTTTAATAGCGCCATTGAAGCTGCGACGCGAGACGGAACGTTGAAGCGGCTGAGCGAGGAATGGTTCAAAATTGACGTCTCACCGCAGGCTTCGAACTAGAGGCGCACTCCGCGCGCTTTTTCCTTGGCCAATTGGCTGAACGCATAGCTTATCGATTATCAAAAAATCAAGGGAGACTTCATGTCCTCGCCCTTTTCCATTGCCCTGACTGGTCAATCACTAATCCGTCACGATCTGAGAACGATAAGTGACCCCAGACTGCATGACATCGCACAGATTCTTAAGGCGAGTGACGTCGCTTTCACCAATCTTGAGACGACCATTTATGGCCGTTATGGCGGCTGGCCACTCAAGGGCTCATACTTCGGCGCCTCCGCACCTGAGGTTTTACCAGCTCTGAAGGAGTTAGGATTTAACAGCCTCGCCTTGGCAAACAACCATGCCTTTGATCTCGGCCCGTCCGGAATCCTTTCGACGCTGGAGGAGGTGGCGTTACAAGACTTTCTTCATGCCGGTATCGGTGCGGATAAGAGTCGTGCCGCCAAGCCTCAGAAAAAAACATTCGGATTAAGGAGCGTGGCACTGATTGCTATGGATGCCGGCCCAGGACCGTCGTTCATGTATGCTGAGGATGCAAGCCAGGGCCGGATGGCAAGGCCCGGCATCAACAGACTGAAGGTCTCAAGAGTATTCGATGTAGAGGTGGAAACATTCAACATACTTCGCTCCATACAAAGCCGATTTCTAAGTTCAAATCTGGAAAGAGCCAATTATGCCCAACCCGAGGATTCGCCTGAGGTCGATGACAACATCGAAATAGACTTTTACGGAACGACATTTCGTAAAGCCGATCACAATGTCCGCCATATCGTGATCGACAGACATAGCGCCTGGGCCCAGCTTTCCGCGATCGTGGAAGAAGCAAGCACCGACACATTTGTCATCGTGTACCTGCATCACCACCATTGGGAGCCGAGCTGGCAGCAGGTACCCTCTTGGGTCCAGGAATTTGCCCATCAGTGCGTGAACGCAGGCGCAGGCCTTTTCGTCAGCCATGGCGCACCAGTTCTGCAAGCAATCGAGATATATCGAGACACACCGATTTTCTATGGCCTCGGAAATTTTCTGTTCCACACCCAGAAGGAGGAACGAGAATGGAGCCCGGCGGAAGTCTGGAAAAGTGTCGTAGCGACCTGCAACTACGGCCCCGGTGGGCGATTGCAAGACATCAACCTGCGTCCAATCGTGATCGGCGGAACCGAGGCACTGGCCGACCAAGACCGCGATCGACTCCCCTTTCCTGTTTTGGTCGACGGCGAGATGGCGGACGAGATTCTCAAAGATCTCGCCGACCGTAGTGCCGGCTTCGGCACTCTCCTGTCTCTAGAGAACGGTATCGGTCGGATCGTTCTGTAAGGCTCGAAGCGGAAATAAGAAGATCTGACGTTGTGCGTCTCAATCTCAAGGAGTGGCGGCCCTACAGCCGCCAATTTCACACTCGTCTACACTAACGATCCGTCCCGAGTTGCTCTTCCATTTCTTCCTCAGCAATTGAGGTGACGAGAGCGACAACGCGGCTGCGGACACGCGCCGGAAGCAGCAAAACGTCCTCAATCAGACGACGCCCTTCCGCAGTGGAAATATAGGCAATCCTTTCATCGATCTCGGTTGTGATTTGGCTGCCCTCAGAGTCTACCGGATCCGGAAGGCCTTCGAAAAACTTTGAAACAGGGACGCCGAGGCGACTTGCAACCTCGTAGAGCATCGAGGCGCTGACACGGTTCCTGCCACTTTCGTATTTCTGTACCTGTTGCAGACTGACACCGATGCCGGCACCAAGATCTCCCAACGATACATTCGACTGTATCCGGCGGATCCGAATCTGCTGCCCGACATGGAGATCGACTGGATGAACCGTGTCGTGTTCAGTTCGCGATAGCGTGCCTTGCGCCCGCCTCGATGATCGGATCTGAATGGCTGCTATGTGGCTATTCATGTTCGACACCCCGACTGGAGAGTTTCATGCGGTACGCCCCCGCTGAAAACTCGCTTAACCCACTGATCGGGGAGTTAGAACACCGTGCTAGACGGCCCAATGGCCTTTAGTTCCGAGGAACCTGGACATGCGCCACAGGCTCCCCGACCACAAAGGTTAAGAAGTGTGATGCCGTACCGGCCGGCACCAACCGCTAGCAGGGGGTTCTAATCCCCAAGGCAGCGCGTACCGCCCCGCCGAGAAAGATAGTTGAAATAAGCTCGCTGCGCAACCGAATTCGTCACAAAATTCAAAGACTTCGGGTCAGGAGTGCGAGTTCGTCATCGAGCCAAAGCTCACAACCTCGCAGATAAGGTGTCGCGGTGGATTGTTACAGCACGATCAGGAAAATGCCCATTGCTGGCAACCCTTGCTCACCTTTCCTGATGCGAAAGCTGCGGCCAGCTCCGCCCATAAAGGATCCTTTGTGAAGCTTGTCAGCGATCCGACAGCTTCGTCAATACGCATGTGGCCGAACCGGTCGAGAAGCGTCTCAACGCCGGCGTCGCCGACGGTGTTCAAGAGCGAAAATGGCTCGCATGGCGAGGAGATGATTCGGTGGGCCCACGCGCCCGGTCGCTCGTCCTCGGCCAGCGCGGTGAGAAGTTGCGCATCATGATCCTGGCCTCTCAGCGCTTCACAAAATGCCCAGCGCATCAAAGGATAGTAGACGGTGTGTCGACTTCCGCCAAGTGCACGAACGCCGGGCAGAATCGATGTGACGATAAACATTAGGAGGAGGTTCGGTACGATCCGCCGCTTCGCCAAGGCCTCGATCAGACCTTCCGATAGAAAGTCAATTCTGATGTCATCCGCACCTCTCGAACGGAGAACGCAACCATCGAGCCAGAGCGGAATTAGCCGCCCATTAGTAGAGCCCCAGAAAAAGTGCGTCGAGTTCTTAAGCCAACCCTGCCACGTCGAACCGGCGAGTTGATCGATGCAATCGAGCAGCTTGATAGCAAAAGGTCTGTTCTCGATCAGCCCCGTCCGCAACCAGGACCGCTCATTGCAAAGATGATCTCTCACGAGATCGGCAACATCATCATCATCGAACTGAAGGAAGTCGATCCGGCGGTCGAAATAGCGATTCCAGAGTTCGATGTTAGCCGCCTTGATTGCCTCAGATGCTGAAGGAAACGCGTCGGCGGGCAAGCTCGCACGTAGGTAGGAAATTGCGTCTGAGTCGGGGCCGGGCTTGTCGGCATTTTGAAGTCGGAAGCTGTAGCGATTGTTTCTGCCTAAAATGCTGTAGGGGATCATCTTGCTGCGCGACAGGCCGAAGACATTGATTGCCTCGCCTTCAATTTGAAGCCAAGCAGGACCCTTACGGCCGCGTTCCACGAACTTTACGGTCGAACAACCATAGGAGATGTAGCACCTCCTGCCATGGGCGCGCAGTCCCATCAATGAGAAAAGATGGGTATAGAATGCATCGGGCTCAATCAAAAGGTGAAGGTGCGGACCGGTCTGCAGGACGGGCGCGAACTCAATCTCTCTTTCAAGTCGAGATGCTTGTTCTTCCGAAAAACCCCGGCGCCGCGCCACCGCACCAATCCGTGACTGCAACAGCGACATGGCTTGGCTGCGAGCGGCGCAAGCGGGATGATGGCGCGCAACAGAGAAGACCGACTTGGCATAAGCTTCCACCGGCGCCTGCTCGAACGGTCGAGCCCAGGGTAAAAGCTCAAATATCAGAGCCAAAACCTTGCCCTTGGATACGAGTTCTGCTTCGCTCGACATCTCTACTCCTCAAACAAGCCGGCTTTTCAGCGGCCCTCCCCGATCCATCCTAAAGTAAAGGACGAGAGCAACGGCGATCATAACCGCGCCGAAATACGCGAATATTTGTGAAGGCAGGACGGTGTTACCGAAAAAGCCGATGATTCCATAGGTTAAGAGCCCGACAGCCATGCAAAGTGTGTGGATCTGGCTGCGAGCACGTCCCAGCATACTAACTGGGACAACGGATTGAACCTGCACGTCGATCAGAACACGCGCGATATTATAGCTCATACCAAGAATCGTCATTTGAAAGACCGCCAAGACAACGCCTGGGACCATCCAAAAACCGAGAAGAAACAGGCCAGCAAGCCCCAAATGAACAAGAATGTTCTGCCACCAATGCCGACGGCCCAAAAAAAAGCTCGCACACCCAGAGATTGAACCAAAGGCCCATCCCGCCTCAAGATAGCCAAATTGCAGCGCCGTGCCGTCCAGTTCATGGATCACATATGCTGAGGCGAGCACGCTCACAAGCATGCCCATTGTGTAAATCAGAGCGTATATAGATGCGTTGGCCTTCAGCGACTGAAGTGTGAACGTCGTTGGCAAGAGGTCGAGGTAACGAATGCCGCCGCTCATAGCAAGCTGTTTGGAAGAGTAGAGTTGCCTTCGGCTGCGCATAGCCCGCAACGCCAACAGAGAGAGAATAAAGCAAGCGCCAGGTAGGACAGGCACCAGATCCATGCCCATAGCGGTCAGAGCGGCTCCCATGACAATGGCTGCGAGCAAATTGCCTGCTTGCATTCCAACATACGAGGCAGAGTTGAATGACTCGAGCTTTTCGGCACCGACAATCGACGGAATCATGGCTTGTAATGCCGTCGAATAGGTTCTGTCGATGACAGCAAAGATGATCCATGAAATGTATAGGATGAGGAGGGGGTCCACAAACGAAAAACCTACTCCGGTCGATACCATCAGCGCCACCCGCAGCAGATCACAGATCATACAGACAATGCTGCGATCAAATCGATCGACCACCGCGCCGCCGACATTACTCGTCAACAATTCGGCGGCACTGCCGAGCGCGAGGAGAATGGCAAGAGCGCTCGCCCTGTGGCCAATATCGACGGCGATCCATGCCGTTAGCACAAAATAGGCATTGCGGCCGACAGACGATGCCACCACGCAGAACAATAAGATGCGGCAAGCGGCCTTCCGCTCGATTGCGCCGCGTATCAATATCCCGACCCCATCAGCAAGCCCTCCTGGCAATAGAATGATTTCATTCTAGTCCCCTCAGGGGCCTGCGGCTTTCATGAAATTGATATTATTCTTGGCTCGGAACGAGCAGGTTCCCTCCAGACAGCACGGTATCCCTCAGGAGAAATCCCCGTATCGCGTCGAAATCTGGTCGAGAGATGGCTTCCACTCGCATAGCCACAGGCAAGCGCCACCTCCGTTACAGTCATCGCTGTCGTACGAAGAAGGTCGCTGGCGCGCTCGAGGCGACGCATATTGTAAAAGGCGTAGGGTGTTATGCCTTGCGAGTACTTGAATGCGCGGCAAAAGTGCTCGTAGGTCACGCCTGCTTCTTCAGCGAGCAAGCGCACGCTTGGAGGTCGCTCGATATACGCATCGATTTTTTCAATCACTCTCTTGAGCAGCGCCGGCGCCAGGCCTCCGCGGTGCGCCTTGCCCGATGTTCGAGAGCCACGTTGCAAAAGTCCAAAGATGGCCGTTAGATGTCCTTCGACGATCAGGTCGGTAATAGGATCGTCATTCAAGAGCTCGCGGGCAATCTGACGCACTAAGCATTGTATTGGCAGATCCCTGAAACCGAGCTTCGGACGCAAGCTTCCCGCACTCGGCAACCTTGCAGATAAGTCGGACAAGAACTCGCTCGCCACTATTATCATGAGATAACAGGCCTCGCAGTCGCCCTCGTCCCAACCACTCCAGCGGCAGCCAGGCGGAACGTAAACGAGTGAGCCGTCCTGACGCGGAGTAAAGCCGACATTTCGCCCGTCAATATGATTTTCGCCGGACTTCGCCGCACCGCGTATGTTGAGAAAAATCAGGTGGTGATCCGTTACCACGTCGATTTCCTGCCGAGCTAAGCCGATCCGACGAACGACATCGGCACGCGCGTGGCTCCAACGACCTTGCTTGTGAAGGATGACCTGCGCTTGCGACTGCTTTATTTTTTCGGGTTGAACGGCCGGAACGATCCCCAAGTTGACTGGCTTCTCCTGTTTAAGATCGGTGTAGAGGCAAGCATATCTGACTAAAAGTTGCCGATCAAACCTCCTCTAACCTGAGGTCGAATTTCATATCAATTTCATGTAAGCCGATCAAAATCGTGGATGCAAGAAACCAGAGCGCGCGGTCATGCTTCGGCCGAGCATTGTCGCAAAAAGGGCGTTGGTGTCGTTGATAATTCACATCAGCGCCGGCGCTTCGAATTTCTGAAGTTCGTCTTTCAAATGAGCAGGCTGCGATAATGCGAGAGAAAGGCAGGTCTTTCGCATGCACGGATTTGAAGATTTCATAGTGGAGTGCGACCGCGCACCCCGTCTCAACGAGCTCTCGGAATTCTTTTCGACAACGGCAGCTGGTCAAACTGGCATGCCCATTCGGCCACCGAAGCTCGACTATCGGCTCTTCCCGCTCGACTCAACATTTAAGCGCTTTTCAGCTCTTCATCCGCTACGGCAAGGGCCATTCGATCAGCACTATCTCGGCAGCATACCCTATAGGTTCGAAGAGGAATGCCGCATGGGCTGTGCAATCCTCAAATATGCCCGAGCCAGAAAGGGACGGTTGAAGCTCTACACATTGGGAACAGCAGAGGGCACGATGGCGCGCGTGATTGCCGAACTCGGCAATGGCAGGATAGACACATTATCTTGCAGCCCAAATGTCGAGAATCTGCGAAGTTTCTACGCCTACGGTGTTCCTCCGCATGCCACATTTTTTCACGGACCATTTCATCATCTGACTGCGCGAAAAATCCAAGATGATGATGAGCTACGCGCATTCACTGGCGGCTTTGACATCATCGTCGAGGACACGACGTTTCAGATGTATTCGCCCAATCGCTTCGATCAAATTCGCTTTGTATCGCAGCATCTCAGAAAAGACGGGCTTTTCATCTTCATCGAAAAATTCAGGCACGACGACGCCGAGGAATACCATCGGCGCGAGCGGCAAAAGGACCACGGCTTCAAGGCTCGGTTTTTTACCCCTTCCGACATTCGAAAAAAAGAAGAAACTGTTTTAACACGAATGAATCGAAACGAAGTCAGCTTGGCGAACATAGCCGCGACACTGAGTCGCTTTTTCGAGCACACATTCGTCACATGGAACAGCGGCAATTTTTATTCGCTTGTGTCCAGCAACAGCGCAAAAAATCTCGACCTCTTTCTATCGAAGCTGTGCCCGGCCGCAATACCAGGAGAATATGTCTATACTGACCTTCCTCATCGGCTTTATCCGAATCCGAAGCAGCAAACACAAGGTGTTAGCCTTTAGGCAACCATGACCAGACATGGCGGCGAAACAGCCCCCGACTCGTTAGCCAGCGTCTGATTATATGTGCACACTTCAAAAAGGCGGGACCTTGTTGGCCCCGGTGGTCAAGGTATGATTTGCCAACTACGAAGAATTGCTTCTGCCGGCCTAGTTATTTTTGAGGAAGAAGGTCTCCTCCTGAGGCATAGAGGTGTATCCAGAGACATGACGCTGAAGGATATCAATCACGAATTCGTCGAAGTTCTAAAACAAATCCGAGAACTTAACGTTCACTTTGGCTTTATCTCGCGCCGAAGTGAAGGGGCCGGAACATCAGAAATTTCGACCGTGATGGCAGTCCTCTTTGAGTTGCTTTCCATTCGGGGAGCACGACCCGATTTCTGGATCACGGACACGGATTCGTCTCAACCAAACGGAACCGAACTTCAAGGTTCAAACAAATCGCGACCCAATACCGCCACGCGCATGATTTTCAGAGCCATCGAGTGCTATGGGGCCGATAAAGGTAGTGTCGTGATTGTCAGCAGTTTAGTGAAATCTATCCGTGCGGCAAAAGAAGCGGGCATCTTGGGAATTTTATGTTCTAGCGGGAGAGGCGATGAGAATATTCTCAACGAAATTAAGTCGCAACCTGATCGAATTGAAATTACCGACATGGACTCGCTTTCCAGCGCCATCGGACGAATCCTAGGCATCGGGGAGAAATTGGCGTTTGACGTCGACCATAGTGGGCGGTGGCGGTAGAATCGAGATTGAGATCGGGGGGTAGCAGTATGGCCGTTGATTGGGATCAGATCGGAACGCTGAGCAATACGGTCGGCGGCTATGACATTCGAACTGATCCTCTCTGGATTTTAGTGATCACGGCTAAGCAAGGTCATGAGGGACCGCTTGATGAAATGTATATTCGGATGGCGGACGGAAAGGCCTATGCACCAGATGGCATCGAAGTTTTGGCGCTCAGCCCGGATCGGAAACGTGGCTGATATTGCCGGAATGAGAGATGGTTGAATCGAGGCTGCTAGTTGGGGGCAGACTTGGGCTGGGGCGATCTCACTGAAGTGGAATGGCGGGTTCTGAAAGACTTGCTGCCGTTAGAGCCTGAAAGCCGTGGTCGGGGGGGGCTCCTGAGCAAAATCGAACGATCATCAATGGTATCCTTTGGCGGCTTCGGTGCGGAGCGCCGTGGCCCGATGTTCCGCCCAAATATGTGAGTTGGAACTTGATCTATCGTCGTTTCCGGCGTTGTAGCAAGGCCGGGGTTTGGGAAACCGTGGCGGTCTAGGCTATCCCGAACAAGCACGGCTAAAACGATAGGGATGAGATGTGTTTTTCTGCAGCAATCGGTCAGTTTTTTAAGTGTGAGCCGATCGATCGTCGGTAGCCCCTAATAACGACATCAGCGGCCGCGTTCTCTGTCCTTTTCCTGAGGCGGGCGAAGCTTGATGGATTTCGGAATCTCCCTATCGCGCTGCTGCACTTTTGACCGCTCGCTATCCGAACGATCTTTTTCAGGTCGGTCGCGCTCGGTATTGGAGCGAGCGATGCGAGCTGCATCGATAGAGCGATTGTTCGAGCTCTTGTTCACTATTCTAAGCTCGTCGATGTGGTCACGACCGGCGGCCGATTTTGTTTCAAGGGGTTCCGACTTGCGCTTGACCTGGCTTGCATCGATACGATCCCGCTGCTTTGCAACCCTTGCATCCAACTGTAGTCCGACAACCTTTCCAATGATCTTCGTCGCCTGCTCAAAGATCTGCCGATCGGACGAATCCGTGATTTTTGCTGCCGCATTGCTGGCGGTTGTCGCTATCGTTTCCTTGGCTGCCTTTGCCTGGGTGGCGCTGATGGGTGTGGACCGCAGCATGTGTTCTTCACCTTTCTCCCGTGTGGGATCACGGCCCTCGCGGACCGCTGCTTCAAGCCTGCCATACTCGCGCCGAAGACCGATGCAGAGATCATGGCTCAGTTCTCGTGCCGTACTGGGTGCTGATCTGTCCCTGGCGACCCCTTCAAGCATCTGAATGACGCGCTCGACTGAACGTCGGCTCTGGTCGAGCCTCACCCGTGCGCCTTCATGCTTCGGTGCGGTCGGCGTGTCGCGAATCTTCGACCTAACCTTCTCAATTACATTTGACGGCGCGGTTGCTCCCATCCGCCGAAACATTTCCCATTCCCATCGTTTGACGGGGGGCGGGGCTGCACGGTCGACGCGCTTGTGAAGACCGATTGCGATGCCACGCTCCCACGCCCTCTCCGCAAAGCGCGAGCGCCATTCGGTGAAGTCGCGGATGTTGGGGTTAAGCATCTTTCCACTGGTGTTGCGCAGCGCAACGATGACATGAAGGTGTGGATGTTTTCCGTGATCGGTTCGGTTATGGATGGCGTAGGCATAGCGATGCCCAACAAATTGCTGCTTGAGGAAGTCACGCCCCGCGAGGACGAACTGGTCGCGATCGACATTGGCTGGTCCAGACAAAAGTAGGTGCATGAAATCCCTCGGCTGGCGGGTCTGCAGAAGGGCGCCGATAATCTTGCTCTCGGCCGTCAGCTGTTTGTGATCCTTTGTGCTAACTTCCCGCCGCGCCGTGCCCTGCTTGTAGCGCCCGCTCGCGCCAGGGCGTTCCTCGACATGCGTCTTCGTCGAGATCGTCACCTCCGCATCTATTCGCTGCATGGCGTGAAAGGTCGCAGTCAGGCCTTTCGGGCCAGATGAAAATTCAACCGGACAGCGCGAAACTGGTGTGATTCCTTCCTGCCTCAACACCCTGTTCAAACGAGCGTCGATCGCACCTACGTTGTCGATTTCGGCGGCGATGCGATTTCGGCTGCTGCGGTCCGATCGATCCTTTTTCTCATGGGCAATGACAAGAGCGAAATGCAGACGCGTACCACCCTTAACACTCGCGCCCACACTGAAAGCATAGGTCCGGTCGATATCGCCGACCCTGCGAAACCCTTCGTCGGCGAGGGAGCCGAGGGCGCGGGCAACCCGCTCCCGGTCTGCGCTTTCGAGCTCGTAAGCCAAGCGAAGAATATCATCGCTGCCTTTCCGATTTCCAAACTCGCGCTCCCATGACCGCACCGTGGCATTGAGATCGGACACTTCACGGCCGTCCTGGTCGCGCGCCTTCTCCTCCTTGCTTTGGTAGGCAAGGACGTTGCGCATCGAACTAGCACCGGCACCATAAGACAGGACTTTGACCACAACGGCGTTGTTGCCGGCGGCTCGACTGAATGCCGCAGCCGCCCCGCCCTGTCTCGTCAACGGAGCGGCCAGTCTCGCCGGTATCGACCTTTTTACTCCCCCGCCCCCGCCGCGTCGACGCAGTTCGTCGTCGATCAGCTCGAAATAGCTTGGCAGCCGACGACAGCCCGGTCTAGATCCGGAGCGACTTCTGGAAAGGTCGTTCATCGTGTTTCCCGATCAGGTCGGCGATATAGGTTGACGGTCTGACAAAAGCTGCATCGCGAATGGCGTCGAGAGCGGCCATGACCTGCGCAAGCTTGTCCATAATCGGCTCGACTGCCGCAATCTCGGCTCCCTTGTCGGAGAGAAACGCTTCGTTTCGAAAGGCCAGTTCGCGCAGAAACTGGTGCATATTTGCCAATTGCCGGTCATGTTCTACGAGCATTGCAGGAACATGCATGATTTCCCGCGTGACGATCAGCTTGGCGACAATGTTGGCAGACACATCGAGCCGTCTGGCAAGGGCCTCCACATTAACCAGGACGTGCGGTGGTAGACGGAACATAATAGCCGGTTGGCGCATCTCTCCTATAGCCCCCTCGCCTGCAGAGCCTCAAGTATCAACCGGTGCGTAGCCGATGACAGTTGCTCGTGACGCTCGAGCGAAACCCGAAAGATCTTTGTGAGCACGTCGTCGTCGAGATAAAGCGAAATACGTTTTCGTTTGGTGATGAGGCTGCCCGCAGGCGGATTCTTTCCCTCCTTTGAAGGGCTGGTCCGGACGTTTTTGCCAGACGTACGGCGCTGTTGCGGTGCGCCGCGGACGGTTGCCTGCTGTTCTTTTGTTCGAGGAGGTTCCTCGGGCATAAGCTTTCCAAGATCGACGTTGGTTGGCATATAGAAGGTCGCCGTCTCCTCCACGTCCTTCGCCCGATCTTCTCTAGATCGACCAAGAGCGAGAATGTTTCCAGCCGGTATTCTTTCCCTCGACATTGCGCTATGCGGCCTCCACCTGCAGTAGGTTGATGAATTCGTTGTTGATCCTTTTTACAAGATCTATCGCGTCGAGAACGCTCTCGGAGGCGCGACGCTTTGCCGACGGCGTCAGCACCGGATTATTCTCTATGCTGGCGAGCTTCGAATAGAGCGAGCCGAAGCCGGCTCCGACATCGCTGAAGTGGTTGCTCTTGCGAACAACAGTGTCCACTACCGGAATTCTGCCGCTTGTGAGGATGGCGTGAACCTCGGGCAGCGAGCGGTTGTGTTTGAGCGCGATCATGTCGACATAGTTCCAGATCGCAGCGTACGGAATTGGTCCCTCAGCCCGCTTTCTGGAAATCTCCTTCAGGATTGTCGCCACCTTGATGGCCGAGGTCGCGGCCGTCGGCTCCGGTATAACCGGGATAAGAACAGCATCACACTCATAATAAACGTCGATTGCGCGTTGATGGACATATCCGCCGACATCATAGATCCGGATATCGGCCTCCGGTGCGTCGGCCAGGCGATCCACAAACCTGTCCTCCGGAGCCACGCGTAGATGCAGCAGGGTCCCGTTGGTCGGAAGAAGTCCCCTTTTCGTGGAGACATTGTACCAGCGCGTCGATGACTCCTGTTCATCGCAATCGATCAGCAGCGTCCGGTGTCCTTGTTGGGCAAATTCGGCTGCGAGATTGATGTTCAAGGTCGATTTTCCGGCACCGCCCTTGAACGTCGAGATGGCTAGCGAGAGTGGTTTGACTGTCATGGCGTCGTCATTCCCGAAGCTTCGCTAATCGTTGCTGCCGCGCAGCGATCAGATCGGCATTCTGCCGTGTCGCTTTGCGCTCACGCGCTATTTTCGCTTGCGAGTCTCTGGCCGGCCAGAACTTCAGGATCGGCAGTAAAAGCAGCACGGAACAGAATGTGGTTGCGGCGCTGAACCAACCGGATTGGGCATAGAGCTCTGCCGCCCAATGCCAAAGCCCCCGGGTCCACTCCGTCGGAAGGAAGGCGTATGAAATCGTCAAAGCAAGACCGTATGAAACGAATGCTGCCAACGACACCCAGACAGCCGATACGACCAAAAGGTTCGTGATCAAAATCAGGACCCACGCCGCCCGAAATGGGAAGGTTATTAGCCTGAGAGCCTTCCGGTATGCTGACATCGCCTTTCTCCATGCGCATGTTCCGTAGTCCCAAGAGACATAACCCAATCGCCGATGATTTTCCAGACTTGCACTGCAGTATAATTTTGTGCATGTTTCAGATTGCCAACAGATTACGGAATGCGAGCATGAATCCTGGCGCGTGGTGGTTTAACTGCTTATTCTTCTGCACATTTGCCAATGCGACGATGGCCATTGCGCTCGCAGCACAGGATGATACGGCTGCGAAGTTCGTCAGCGAATATCAAACGGCCTATGCCCAGGGGCAAGATCTTGTTCCTGCATCGCAGACGCCCCTCGATACGTCATCGCTTGCCACGCGACTTCATCTTCAAACAATCAGACCTCAGAGCGCGTTGGGCGGCAGCGCGTTTCTGGCCTCCGACGGGACGGTGGTTAAATTGGCTGGCGCTCAGGGTTGCCTTTCAACCGAGCAGATTGCATTTGCAGGCCTACAGGCGACGTGCGCCATGATCTCGCTGGCCGGGTTGATCGCGGTACTCGCCGAGGCAAAGGCGGCGGCAGGCGACGCGTTTCCGTGCCACGTCCTCGGCCAAAATCGGGGCACGCCGCCGGTGCATTATGCCGAATGCTTCTTCAACAAGGATGGTGCAGTGCAATCGATATCCGAGACGCTCATCGGCAGGGGACTGGCTTTCGCAGCACGTGACCGCGCCGGCTGGCCGATATTTCCAGACTATGCCAAGGTTGAGGAAGATGCGCACAGGAAGCGGGTCGGAATCTGGGCAAATACCTATTTCGTCCACCCCTACGGTGAACGCCATCGCGCCAATCCTTCCATGAAATGATCCGGATGAGGTTCCTGATATTGATGTCCACGCTCCTAGCTTCTGGCTTCTACGCCGGGATCACCATCATGCCCATGCTTGGAGGCTCGACCCTTCCTGGAGCGGCACGCCCTGCTCCGATCACGCTGGTTCAGGCGCATGGAGGTGGAGGTCTAGTCGAGGACAGCAAGATCGAGGGTCAAACTGGATTTGCTCCCTTTCCAGCGCAGGCGCAATTCGAAACAGGCGATACCTGGGTTTCAGGCGGACGGCGATATCGTCTCTACGGCCTGCAGACGTGTCTTCGAGGGACGTCTGTCACGATTTCCCCGGGCGCTGTGCGAGACTGTGGCCAGCTCAACCTCATTATGGCGCAGGCAATGATAAGAGACACCAGGCCGGTCTGCACGACGATCAGAAATATCGACCAGAACAACGCTGTGGTTGCCTGCCAGACGACGACAGGTGAACGGCGTTATGATCTGGCAACCTATATGATTGCCCAGGGATGGGGATTTGCGGCGATTGACGACACCGGTCAGTTGATCGTCCCCGGATATAGGGTGGCGGAGGAGAGTGCGCGATCAGCGCGCGCGGGCCTCTGGGCGTATTCGGATATGCCGCACCCGATCCCGGTCCTCACAAAAATTGCCGGAGCGCAGCGATGAGAACTGTACCGTTCTCAATTATATTGTTCACACTGACGGCGACAGGATCGCTAGGGCAGAACCGTCCGGCCGACCTGCCCCGGCAGATCTATGGAAAAGTTCAGGTCGTTGATACCACGACGTTTGAATTCAAAAGGAGCGGACAGGCGGTGCGGCTTGCCGGATATGAAGCCCCTCGCATCGAACAGACGGCGTTGAGCGATGGTGTAACGTGGCCAGCGGGTCAGGTTGCGCGCGCATGGATGATCCTTCGTACACTCGGACACGACGTCAATTGTACTCCGATCGACCGCGACGGAAGGGGCATGATCCTCGCCCATTGTTTTGTCGGGGAGACGAACCTTGCCGCGACGGCGATTGCAGAAGGCATAGGCTACGCATTCAACTATCGCGGCGAGCCTTAGGTGCCGGCCTATTTCGATATTGAAAGGAAGGCCAGAGGGCTCGGTTACGGCGTCTGGTCCTCGCCAGATCTGCTTCCTCCGTGGCTTTACACCGCATCGGTGGCCACTGGAGACACGGACAAAGGCCCTTCGCCAGACCACGACAGCGGCTTACCTCTGCCGTTGCCTGTGAGCCCGAACAATTCCCTGTCGCTCAGTAACACGCACGGAGGCTGAATGAGCCACTTTCCAAAAACCGCCATGGCGATGGTGCTGCTGTCCGGCTGTGCTTCGATGGCGACCGGACAAGAAAGCACTAGCCGGACGCAGATCGAGCAGCGTAATCCAGACTTTTGCGGTGCCGCAGGCGCCGGCTGCGATCCAGCGGAGGTGCAGAAGTGGAAGGCAGTCGGCAACACGCTCGCGGATCTCTCTTCAGCCGACCTCAGCCAATATGCCTATGCATGCGCCCAGCATGTCGACTGGAAAAAGGATTGCGAAACCAACCCGGCCAACGTCCTGAGGCGGCTGGGCGTCGAGGGGTACTGACTGTGACGGCGAACAAGTCAGTCGGTGGGCTGTCGTGGTGGCTTACGTCTTGTTGTTGGAACAGCTGCCGGCTACGCGGTCAACGAAATGGCGCGAAGCCGCCAGGCGTCGGAGCTTGAGCATGAGATCTTACGGCTGAAGGATGAGGGTAAGCGGAAGTCGCAAGTGACGCTCCCAACGATGAGGAGGCATCAGCTGCGATTACCAGATCCGACCGCTCGATCCGGATTTCGAAGTGTAAAACGCGTCAAGCCGAACCGGGCGTGACCTGCACCGACTTGATCACACCCGCCAGGGGCTCATTCGCCGGGGCGACACAACCTGGAATGCTGTCGTTCGCGATAATCGGCGAAACAGGGGCGCAGGTCCAATGACCATGGGAAAGGAGCCATAGAGTGAGACCGTTCGTACTTGCGACCATATTGATGGTGGGCTCGACCTCTGTTTCGGCTGGCACCGCCGCAAAGGCCGACGACGTGTCCTGGGGATGCCAGGTTCTGCTATGCGCGGCATCTAAAAACCCATCCTGGCATAGCGTTCCCTACTGCGTTGCGCCGATGACGCGCCTTATTGCCGCGATAAATGACCCGGCCTTTTCGTGGCCGGTCTGCCATGAAGCCAATGCCGGCAAGCCCGGCCATGACATCTTTGAAGACTGCCCGGCCGGAACCACGGCCGGTTACAGTTCGCAAGGCGACGCCGGTTTGCGGGGTGAACCCAACCAATGCATCAAGACCGTCGATTTATGTCGGTCTCCAAGTCAGCGTGGATCCAACGCGGCGCTCAAGGTTACAACTGTACGACGCGTTTTCGGTAATCGGGGCGACAGCTGTATCGAACAAATTGCGACACCAAGGCCGCGACGGAATGAGCCCTACTTTTTCGATATCCCGAACGACAAAGGTGTGAAGGAGCGATTTTGGTTCGATTTGGACCATTAGTGGCTGGCGCGACGTTGCTTCCACGGCAGCGATACTCAGGAAACTGGCTTGGGGGGCTTCCTCTTGCTTCGGCGCGCCTTCTTCGCAGCAATGCGGGCGAGATCGTCGTCAGTAACCGTGAACAAATCCTCTATCGTGACATTCCACTCTCGGGTCATCTTGTCGAGCGTGGTCAGCTTCACGTCCCGCATTCCGCGGGTCACTTGCGACATATAGGCTTCCGACACCCCGAGTTGCTCGCCGAGCTCCTTGTTGGTCAATCCGCGCTCGGACTTCAAACGGTCCAGACCAATGGCAAGTCTTTCCTGAAAGGAAAGAGATGTCAGGCGCGGGACGTCTTGCCGGTCATTGGAGGCATCGCCCTTCAGCCGTGGCATCGACAGCCATCCTCCACCGTAGATCGCATTGGGCGACAGCCGTATAGTATGTCGCAGCCATGGAACGTGGCGTTGCGGCGACCGATGGGGAATGCTCTCGAGGTTTCGCTGCTCATCCAATTCCTGTCGTCGTTGCGAAACGATAGGCTTATGCCTAAACGCTATTTTGACTGTCTCTCAATACCTGTGCACACGGTCCTCACGGGTCTTACACTGCTGCGCTCGGCCCGTGCAAGAGGACCGGCGGTAGCTTGGCATTCCTTCCTCTGCCAAACGTGGATTTCGAGCGGACGGCTTCGCGCTGTGCAGGCTTACGCGCAGCCGGTCTGCAAGTCCTCTAGCGATGGTCGACGAACAACAAAGAGAGAGATGATCTCGTCAGTCCCGTCTTTTCACGACGGCCGCCTCCTGTTCGCATCGAGTTCCGCGTTCGCTGCCTGGAGCAACGCATCTTGAACAAGAACCCTCATTTCCGGCGGACAGCCTGCAGCGATGGACGACACAAGCTCGTCTACCAGCTCAGAGATCGTCGGTGTCAGGCGCCTTGGAAATAGCCTGTCCATTTCGCCGGGGTTCGCCCCCAGCCTTTCGAACTCGACCGTCAGCGCGCGTGTCTCCATTGCGCGCTCCTTGATCATCAACCAAAGGCCACCGTCGTTTCTGGCAGCGTCGACAATTCGATTGAGGCTTTCCTCTTTCGAAAGACCTCCACGCCTGAAGTATTTGATTTCCGCCACGGCATCTCCCCTTTTTGGCAACTATTGTGGACCCTGCAAGAGGGCTTGGACAACAGAACGGTACTGACAAGCCAACCCTATCAGCTAGTCGACGCCACCATCGGTCTCGACCTGCGTCCTCTCCTCACCCAGCGGATCTCGCGCAACGTCAGCGAACTCCTGCAGAATGGCTTTTGAACTCTCGCTCGCCAGGCGTTCGCAGAGACGTCCAATCAAAAGCTCGACATCGGCGTTCAGCGTCGCTGGCTCGAATGAGGCGCCATCAGCCCGTTGGAAAATCACGTCATTCAAGGCTTTGATATCCGCTCCGAATACCTCCCGGACCTCTTGACGTTGAAGAATGGCCGGGCCGATGGAGCGCTCGCCGCCTTGGTCTCGAGAATCCGGAGTGCGACCTGGTGGATTTCGCGCTTTTCCTGGAGATCCTGAATAGACGCTACGGGCCAGCTTCTCCCGATCGATATCAATCTCGACATCGCTACCCTCCTCGGCAAGGACAGGAGCACGGTTGCCTCCGGCGTCTTTCTCCTGCCGGCCGGCCGGCCCGTTCCTTCGGCTATCAGGTTCCCGCACGCCGTTCCCCTTGGGCAGGTCTTCCGGACTGACACCGGCCTCACGTTTCTCGTCGAGATCCAGGCGATGACGAAGTTCGTCGAGCGATGATATATAGACGTAGCGTACCCCGTCCTTGACGATGAAGCGCATATTCTGTGGTTGCGGCGGTCGCTGCACGGCGCCTAAGTCGATCTCGGTTTGAGTCCCGGGCGGCGGGCTTCTCGTTTTCGAAGGGATGGCCGCCTCAGGGTCCGCCACGATTGGCTTGACTGCGTCGCTATCAGCGATCGTCCATTCGACCGGCTCCATGCATGGCCGTGTCGCTGGCTTGAACTTTCGCGCCTTCGAAAACATGCGCTCGCCACCGGAGTCCAGTTTCATGATACGCATCAGCGGCATGCCGGTGACCTGGAGGATCGCCTCCTCGGGTTTCATCATCATCAGCGTATTAACCGGCAAAAGATCGACCGAAACCGGCACCTTTGCAATCGATCGATCGCGGCGACCATGGCGATGGGTATAGGATGACTGCTCGACCCACTCCGTCGTCCTGCCGGCTGCCATCGACACCGCCGTCGCGTCCTCCTGGTTCTGGAAGTTCATGAACAGCTTAATCGTCGATGCACCCATGAGGATCTTTTGGCCAGAGCGCTGGTAAAGCCGTTCGAGTTGGGCGCCATCCTGCAGAATGAACACGAAGCGAACGCCGTTCTTGCGGATCAGCGGCGCGAGTGTCAGGACAGTGTCGATGCGGCCACCATTGCCGAACTCGTCGAGCATCATCAGTACTTCGTGCTCGCCGTTGCGCAACCGTCCCATCTGCACGAGCTTGTCGGCCATTTGCTGGATAAACATCGAGATCAGCCGTTCGTAGATCTGAATGGCATTCCAGTCGGCCTGAACGTAAATCACCGCTTTCCGTTTTCTGATGGCGTCTATTGGGATTGACGTAATCGATGTCAGTGCCTCGACCAGCGGGTTCTGCAGAAAATTGAGCTTGGCGACGATCTCCGCTGCAATGCCCTCCCCGAGCTTTTCGTGGCGCCCGGCGAATTTGGTCAGTTGCATACGGGTCTGGTCGGACAGGACGGCCTCGTAGTTTTCCAGAAGCTGAATGATCACCTTGCGCTCATCCGACATCGAGTTGAGAATACGGTAGAGTTCGCTGAGCGACTTGCGGGTATCAGGGCATTCGAGCACGAAACCCAGCATTGCCGTCAGCAGGATCCTGGCGCTTTCCTCCCAGAAATCGGAGGAATCGGATCGCAGACGTTCCGGGAGCAGCATCTGCGTGAGCTTCTGCAGGTCTGTGATCCTCTGGTTGGGATCGGCACTGATCAGATCCAGCGGATTGTAGCCGTCGGTGAAATTGGACCCCGGTGCAAGCAGGAAAATCTCGTAGCCCCTGTCCTTAAGGTAGCCTGAGGTTTCCTCGAAAAGCTCACCGCTCATATCGAGAACGACCTGCGAGCCCTTAAAACTCATCATGGTCGGGATGACGAAGCCGCGCGATTTGCCCTGTCCAGGCGAGCCGATGACCATCACATGCTGGTCGCCGTCATTGCGCAGAAGCAGCCCCTGTTTCAAGCCGAGCACGATGCCATACTTGTCACGCAACTGAAAGTCGGAGGCATCTTTTAAGGTTGCCAGCCGCGCTTTGCCCATGATCATCCTTTGGCGTTTCTGGATCGCGGCACCGATTGGAACCCCGACTAGCGCGCCTGCTGCCCCCAGGCCCGCCAGTGCGCCGAGCACTGTCTGTCGCGAGGGCTTCCGATATGCGCCTGCCGCGTCGGTCGCACCGAAGGGTGCCTGATACATCGCTGCAAGGTGATTGCTATAGTAGTCGGCAATATCGACATGTCCGCCGGCCCTTGTCGCCACGAGGTAAAAAACGATCCCGTAGACGGCGACACCGCCATAGGCGGCGGCGAAGATGAGTGCCGAGTGTGCAATCAGGGTGAACATCGACCTGATGTGAAGGAGATAGAGGATCTTCCGCGATAGCGCCCTACCCCCTTTCAGCATCCACAGGCACAGCAGGAAAAACAGGAACGGCGTGGCGAGGGAGAGGGCGAGCAGCGACAGCCCGACCGTGTTGCGGGCCCGGACGATGGACCATGTATAAACAAGGCTATCGAGGAGACGAGCCTGAGCGATGTAGTCGTAATAGGAGGTCGATCCGAATGACGTAACATAGGCGTCGTAGATCAGCGTGAAGAACAACAGCCACACCGCGAAAGCCCCGAGTACGGCGACCGGAAAAGTGAAGGTCGAAGCTCTCTGAAGCTCCGTCCACTTCGGGCGATCAGCCTGCGTGTCCGTGTCGACGCTTGCCATCTTCATCCACCTCGTCGGCAAAGTAAATCTCGCTGACACCGCGGCCACCGGCGGCATCGCTCTTCTTCAACTGGACCACGATCGGAATGATCGAGCGGATGTAGCGGATGATGTCGTCGCGCTCCATGCGGACGTTGCTGTTGAGCACCAGCGTCGACAGTCGGTTAAAAGCGTGATGCGGTGAGTTGGCGTGGATCGTCGACATCGAGCCCGGATGGCCGGTATTGATCGCGTTGATAAAGTCGAAGGCCTCGTCACCGCGCAGCTCGCCCATAAAAATGCGATCCGGCCGCAGGCGCAACGCCGACGCAAGGAGATCGGTCATCGTCACCCGGGCCTCGCCCTGTCCTCCTTTCGAAACCAGCAGTGAAACGACGTTTTCCTGGCAAGGCTCCAGTTCTGCAGTATCCTGCATCAAGACGAACCGCTCGTTGTTCGGAATGGCGGTGAGCATGGTGTTGAGAAACGTTGTCTTGCCGGTCGACGTGCCACCAGAGATCAACATGCTGCGGTGATGGACAGCCGCAAGCTCTAAGAATCCGCGTGCCCTTCCGGCCCGCAGCAAACGTGACAACTCGATATCGACATCGTCGATATAGTCGTCGCCGGTGACCTTGGTGAATCGGAACGCGCCGGCCTTTTCATAGTCGTCGAGATCGAACCGGCGTATGAATTGCTTGCGGATCGAAAAAGCGTGTCCTGTCGCCGAGGTCGGATTGAGGATGAACTGCACGCGCTCACCATCGACCAGGGTAGCGGACAGCAACGGGTTCTCGGCATTGACGGTCTGCTTGGTGAACGACGCCGCGCGGGACGCCATGTGACGAATCGCCTCCTGGTCGAGCCCATCGACCGCCTGCCTCACCATGCTGAGCTGACCGATGCGTTCCAGCCAGATCTCATTGCTGCGCTGACAGGAGATCTCGACCACACCGGGATCGTCAAGAAACGTCTTGATGGGCTCGAGCGCCTCGGACAGGAAGTGTTGTTCGGCGGAGATCGATAAACGAGCATTCATTTGCCGAGCTTCTTTCTGCGCAAGCGCTCAAACGCTTCGCGGACCGGGTCTGGATAGAGATCGGAGAAATCCAGATCTCGTGTGACGAACACGGTGATATCGGAGCCTTGGGCGATATGGATCGTCGGCTTGATGTTTTTAGTGTCCTGGAACGCCTCCGTCGCAAGCTGCCGAATGCCTGACGCGATGGTCTCTGCAGCGATCTCGCGTGCGCGATCCTGCGAGGTGGTTCCGTTGTCCTGGGGAATGCTGGTCACGGTTCCGTCCGTATTGACGATCGTGATATTGCGATCCTGTTTCTGACCGAGCTGGGCGATGTATTGAGTCACACCGCCGATCATCGTCATCAGCGCCGGCGGCCCGAACCGCTCCCAATATTTCCGGTCGACGACGCCGGTCATGCCGGAGCGGCCGAGACGGTCGGTGCCGTAGGAGCCAAGTTGGACCGAAACACCATCGCCACGTATCATCCGGGTCCAGACGATGAAGAGGCGCTCCTGCCCGCGTTCGACACCGGACTTGTAGTCGCCGATCAACGAGGAGCCTGCGGGAATGAGGATGTGGCGGCCGTCGAAGGAATAGACATCCTCCCGGACGATCGCCTTCACCATGCCGGCGAGATCGGAATTCACAGCCGTTTCGAGCGTACCGCGGATCATCGTCCCCTGCGGGATCCAGGCATCGATGCGCCGGTTCTCAGTGGCCGTCGAGACCTCCACTCCCTGGCCACCCATCGCCTTCAGGAAGGCGCGGTCGCCATCTGTAGCGCCGCCGGCATCGGGGTTTCCACCGGAGGGCGCCCCAGACGAGCCGTTCGCGCCGACCAGGCCGGCTCCCGAAGCATCGGAGGAAGCCGATGCGGATCCGTTCCTCTGCTCGGATTGATCGAAGACGACAGCGGTCGAGCGGACACGCTCGAGAAGCTTCGCCTGTCGGGCGAGCTCGATACATCTTGGATTGTCGGGATTGTTTCCCCTGGAGCAATCGACATCGACCGGCGGCGCGATCTGGACCGGGGCCGGCACGACTGGTTCCGGCAGCGGGGGTTGCGGGGGCGGAGGAGCCTCTGGTACCTGGACGGTCGGCAAGGGCGGCGGCGCCGGCGGATTGAAGCCCTCGTTCCTCGGCGCCTGAACCGGGCGGAATTCTTCCCGAGGCGTCGTGTCGACGGTCGGTTCCCGCTCACCGCCGGAAAACAGGAAGTAGAGAACAACGCCGATACCGGCGATCGCGACCACCACAGCCATCGGACGCATCAACCCGATCCCGGATCGCCGGACCTGGCCGCCAATTGCGGTATCGGTGTCGATCGAGTGATAGTTCGGATCCGACATCGTGCCTCCTATCGTGACTTGGGTTCGGACCGGAGCCCACTGGAGCCGAGCCGCTTTGGCGCCACGGCACCTTCGATCGGGGCCGGCACATCGGCAGGGGCTGTGCGAAGATTGAACAGGCAGGTCTCGTTCTCAGTGCCGTAGCGCAGCGTCCATTGCCGCGAGACAGTGTCGATGACGATGTAATCCGCCTCCCGTCGATAATTCACGAGGCTTTCTCGACGTTTGGCGTCGACGATGAAGACGGCGGGCACATCGCCTGTGAACTTCATGAAGGTCTTCAGCCCGTCGTCGAAGACCCAGAGCGGCTTGGCTGCATCACTGCCCTTGAAGCCGTAGTCGTAATTGACCTTGTCGCGGCGAATATTCTTGATGTTCGGATTTCGCTCGGCGTCCTGGGCCTGCTTCCAGAGCTCTGCCGTTCCCTTCAGGCCGGTATCTTCCGGGTAAATGAATCGCAGGTTGTATGTTTGGTTCTGGATAGACTTGCTGTCGTTCACTTCGAGGTCGAAGGAATAGGTGCGTTTGGTCGTCACCACCGAGAGGTTGGTCGGGGCGTCCTTTTCCATCGGTTTCAGGGTCAGCGAACGGCGATCGGCCGATGTCAGGATCTGCCAGGACACTGTATCCCCTGCGACGACCTGCGTGATCTGTTCGTCCGCGCCGAACAGGATTGTCGTGACCATCCCGTAGGTGCCGGTCAGAACAAACACCTGCTCTGCCGAATACGGCAGTGTCCGCACCCGGGGGTCGAGCCTGCCGGGGCGGGCGAGAAGTTCAGCCTGGGCAGCCGAGCTCGCCAAGAACAGCGACAGGGCGGTTATCCACATCCTGCGCTTCATTGAACGAGCCCCGAAGGCATGGTCTCGGGGACCTTCACATATTCGGTGACCACGAAGCCGAGCGGATTGTAAAGCCGGACCCGATTGCTGGCGGGAAGGTTGATCTGTTTATAGCGAACAGTTGCGGACCACCGGTTGACGACCTCGCCGCCACGCTGGCGCTCTCTCGTTTCAAACCGGACCGACATCGTCGTCTGATTGAGTGGATTGACCGACAGGATTTCCGGTCTGATCTCACCAGTCGTTCCGAGCGTCTTCACCGGACCTCTGGGATTGGAGGGATTCATCCAGTCCGAATAATCCTTGAACGCCGGCGAACCCGGCTCCGACCACAGCGCAATCATGTCGAAGTTCTCGGACAGATAGCGTGGATCGTAGGTTTCGCGGCGGATGACATAATTGCCGACGAACGAGGCGCGAACTGCCTGGATCTCGGAGACGTTCGTGCGGACCTTGTCGAGTGTGGTGACGGTTTCCATGTAACCGGTGTTTTTATCGACGATCAGCGGCACGACCTCTGTGCGCACGAGCGGAAACAGTTGCGCCACCGAAAAAGAAAGCACGCCGGCGACGATCCAGCCGGCCACTGCGAAGACCAGCAGGATGAGACCGATCAAGGTGCGAAGGGAGCGGTTCTTCTCGCCCCAGGAAAGATGCTGGTCGTAGATATCCTGGGGACCGGGGACACGGTCGGCTGGCGCCGCCTTCAATTGCCGTCTGAACAATGCCAAGTCTCGAACCTCGAAGTCGCTATTTTTGAAAAATTTGAAGCCGTTCTTGCTCTCTTGGTCATTCGCTGCTGCGCCGACGATTGGTCAGCATCCGACCGAGGGCGCCGGCGCCGGCGATGCCGCCGCGACCAGCAAGAGCTGCTGCCGTAACGGCCCCTCTCGGTCCAGCCAGCATGCCGAGCCCGACTGCAGCTGCTTGGCCGGCGCGTGAATTGCTGGAGGCCAACTGTCTGCGGGCAGCACTGTACGCGGTATCAACCCCGCCGCCGCCCGGAACACCAGAGAATGCGGTGCCGTAGGAAAACGTGCGCGCAAAGTCGGGGACCTGGAAGATGAAATAAGAGATCAGGGCCAGATAAAGCACCATGGCAAGCACGATCGCTAGCGCGTTTTCCTTGGTGGCCATGTCGCCGTTGATCGTGTCCATCATGCCGATCAGGAACCCGAACGACAGCCCGGCCATGATGTAAGTGAAGAGCAGCATGAACATGCCATAGGCGACACCCCTCACCCATGCGTCGAAGACAAACCGCGTGATTCCGAAGAAATAGCAAAGGATGGCAATCGGGCCGATCGCCAGCATGACAGCGGTGATCATCTTGGCAAACAGCGTGACGCCGGTGAGGATCAGCAACATCGGCAACAGGCCGAACACAAGAACGATGAAAACGACGACGGCGCCGGTGACGTTCGGCAGCCATCCGGATTCATAGGAATTGAAGAGCTGCATGGCAAAGTCGTAGACCTTGCGCGCCATGCTGGCGACTTGGCTCGCGATATCCGAACCCGCCGACTGACCACCCATTGCCGAGGAAATGGCTGAGCCAAGATCCTGCGGTGCCGACAACACGAACTGGCCGATATTGTCGTAGAAAATCGCCCATGACATGATCAGGGCATAGGCGAGTGTAAGCTTGAAGGCGGTAATGGCCATATCCTGCAGGGAAACGCTGGATAGTCCGAGCGCGCCCCAGAGGAAGTAGAGAATAAGGAAGATCGCCAGTATGTCGGATTCCAGATTGCTGTTCTCGGCAAACAAACCCCATGCTCTTTCGAGAGACGCCTCGTTGATCTTGTCGAAATATCGAAGCGCATCACCATAGAAATTTATCGCGTAACTGACGGGATCCATGTCTCATCCTGGAATTGATTGACGGGGCGCATTGGGCCGCAATCGTTTTTGGTTGCCGCCTCGACCGCCACCTCCGCAGCTGTCGGCTTCAGCTCTGTCCCGTAGCCGGGTGCCGGTACAGGGTTTTCGTCGGCCGAGCATTTCGCCAGCTGCTCGTATTTCCCGGCGCAACCGGTAAGCGCGACAAAGCCGATCGCCAGCAAGTGGGTGACCCTCAATGGTTCTGCTCCTCGAAAGCCTTCAACTGATCACGAACCGAGCTGCCCTGTGGCGCGGTTCCGCCGTCACGCATCACGCTGTCGGGAAGCGGAGCGAAGGTCTTGAGGTTCTGCGATGAGGTGGCGAGCGCTGCCTTGTATTGTTGGTTCAGCAGCATGACCTGGTTGTTTAACGAGCCGACGGCTTCGTTGGCGGTCTGGTTCCCCTGAAGCACCATCTGGGTGTTTTGCTCCAGAGCCCCTTTCAGGTCTTTTGCCGTTCCGATCTGTTGCGTGGCCTGCATGAACGAGTTCTGCCGGTCTTTCGTCGCGCTGTTCATTGCGTCGGTGAGCGCGGTGAGCGTGGTGAGTGCATTAATTCCCTGCGAATAGACTTGGTTGGCGCCTGACAGCCCGCCGCCCTTGGCGCTATCGACCACCATCTTTACCAGGTTGAGGCCGTTGATCAGCTTGGCCGCGGTGTTCTGGAACTGGCTGCCGATCCCCCCGAACACAGCTTGGTTGCTCGATAGGATAGTGCTGAAATCCGGCGCCTGTCCCATGCTGAAGCCATTGCCGGTCGCAAGCTTGGCAAACTGGCTGGCATCCTGCGTCCGGTCGCCTGTGATCGCTGCCAGAGTTTTCGTGGTGTTGTCCTTGACGACGGATGTGTCCTGCTGGATCTCCGACGATAGTCGTTTGATCTCCTCGCTGAGCGAGATGTTTTCCGAATCCTTGACAGGGACCTGTGCCTGCGCCTGAGCGACAACCAACAAGCTCAAAGTCGCCGCTAAGAGTGATATCTTCATGTAACTGTCCTCTCCTGTCCGTTCACTTCGCGGTGGGTCTGGCATCGACGACTGTTACGAGGCCCAAGGCGGGATCTTGCATCACCGAGAAAGTCGCGACGTTGCCATCGGCGCGGGCCTGTTCCTGCAGGTCGAAGAGCCAGCGCTGGATCTGCTCGGTACTCGCGCTCGACGGCACCGCAAAGCAGCGCGTGCCGCCGGTATCAATGATATTGGTCGGGCATTGGATCTGCGCCATCGCAAGCGAGCCGTCGTAATCTTTGCCATTGCCGCCGCCAGTCCCGCGCAGGCTCGCTGATGACGACTGAAGGCCAGCCTTTAGGCGCTGAAGATATTGCTGGTTCGCTTCGGTCGATTTTCCGAGCAACTCGTTCCAGACCGAACCGCGCTCGACCTGCGCCTGCATATTCCGGTCAACGGCTTTCTTGATTTGCTCGCCGCATCCGTTCCCGTAGCTGACGGTTTCCGGCTCGCCGGCACCTTGCGTCGGGGTGCGGTCACCATTCTGAGCCTTGTTGCGCGCATAATAGGCAGAGACCTTTTTGACGTAGTCCTGGGTCTCGGGAATGTTGGGGACCTGACCGTTCTGCAGCGACTGCCGATATGGGCCGGCATTGTAGCCGGCGGCGATCAGGTCGTAGCGGTCGCCAAACATCCCCTGGAGTTGCTTGATGTACTTCACGCCGCCGCGAATGTTGTCGCGTGTATCGTAGGGATTGACGCCGAGCTGAGCGGCTGTCCCTGGCATCAGCTGCATGACGCCGGTGGCTCCGACCGCAGAGCGGGCGGATTGGCGAAAGCGGGATTCCTGCTCGGCGATCGCCAGCGCGAAATTCGGATCGACGCTCTGCCGGATTGCCTCATCCTCGACCATGCTGGCAACTTCCTGATGGCTCGGCGTGCGCTGAGCTGGCGCCGCCGGCGCGGTGCCGCCCGCCATGCCGTCCGCCGAGCAGTCATCGGGCGCGCCGGAACCCTGACCGGGTGCCACGCTGTCGGCCGTGCCGCCCGAGGCGCCTTTCAGCTTCCGGGTATCGGCCTGATAGCTCTGGTACCAGTTCAACGTCGCCTGCTGGATCTTCTGGCGCGCATTGTCGATGACCGGCACCTGCGCATGGCTCGTACTGCCAGCAAGAACCGCAGCAAGGGCCAAACCGCCGACTGCAACTCTCTCAAGACGCTTTGCGCTGCTCATCGACCGCTACCACGTTCCAGTCGCAGAATTTCGACAGCCAGTTCTTCGGATCCTCTCCATGCTCGTCTAGCAGCATCCCGACCTCACGCACCGTCTCCTCCCGGCCTGACAGCACCTTGATGAACTCGGGCATGTGGGACATGTCCACGCGGGCAATCACGCTGTTCTTCGCCTGTTTGATCAGCATGAAGCGCGAATTCGGATCCCCGTTCTTGACCCATTCGAACTCGGCCCGG
Source organism: Rhizobium sp. rho-13.1 (assembly GCF_007000305.1). Taxonomy (NCBI): domain Bacteria; kingdom Pseudomonadati; phylum Pseudomonadota; class Alphaproteobacteria; order Hyphomicrobiales; family Rhizobiaceae; genus Rhizobium; species Rhizobium sp. rho-13.1. Next base: position 102,528 of record NZ_SCFL01000006.1, read on the forward strand.
GATAGGCCGAAGTGCTCCATGTAAGAGCTTTCGTCAGCCTTCGGATTGGCGAAGAAGATGTTCGTCGACGTCTGCTCGATGATCGTGCGGCTGACGCTCGAGCGCACCACATCGTCGGCCGACTGCGTGCCGAAGATCACCAGACCGTTCCTTTTCCGGATGGTCTTGAAGTAATCCTTTAGCGTGCGCTTGAACTCATCGTCATCGAGCAGCTTCCAGGCCTCATCCATCAGATTGATGATCGGTGCCTTGCCGTCGTAGATTTCGTCGAGTCGATGGAACATGTAGAGAAGTGCTGCGGTGCGCACCGTAGGATCGTCGAGGATCGAAGTCATGTCGAAGCCGATCATCGGCCTCGAGATATCGAGAATATCCTCGGCATTGTCGAAGAGCCAGGCATAGGGCCCCTTGTCGACCCATTTGTCGAGCCGGGCGATCAGGCTGCCTTCCGTTCTCTCGCTGCCGGCAAGCAGTGCCCGCAACGACGAGAGACGGCGGTACGACCTGTCCTTCGTCTTGAGGACAGATTTGATCGCGCTGCGGATGATTGATTCTTCTTGCGGCGTCAGGCTCTCGCCTTCCTTCGACGGCTTAAGCATGAAGCTCAAAAGCCCATACAGGAAAACCCGGTTTCCCTCTGTGTCATCGAGAAGCAATGGGTTCCAACCGGAGGGTTTGCCGGGCTCCAGCATCATGTAAGTTCCGCCCGCCGCCCGCACCATGATGTCGAGGCCGCGATCCTTGTCGAAGACGATTGTCTTCAGGCGCGGGCTGACACGATAGGCCTGCAGAATGAGGAAGCCCATGATGACAGTCTTGCCGGATCCCGTCGGTCCGAACACTGTCGTGTGCCCGACATCCCCCTGGTGGAAGTTGAAGAAGAAGGGCGTGCCGGAGGTCGTCTCAAAGATGGTGATCGCCGGGCCCCAGTGGTTGCCGTCCGGCTTGCCATAGGGATAGGCATGGAAGCTGCTTAAGCCCGCGCAGTTGAGTGTCGAGATCAAAGCCCGGCGCGCGATATAAGCCTGATTCCCGGGAAGCTGCGCCCAGTAGGCCGGTTCTGCATTCAGATCCTCTCGGACATATGACGCTCCGAGCGCACCAAGTTCGTTTCCGATCAGTGCCACCGCGTCGTCGAGCTGCGTTGTCGATTTGGCAATCGGCATGATGGTCAGATGATGCTCGGTGAAGGCGACGCGTTTGCGTGCGAGCTCGTCGCGAGCGATGTCGAGATTGGCCTGCACGCTGGATCCACCTTCGTCGGCCTTCGACATCTGGCGGTCTAGTCGTTCTATCCGACTGCGCGCAGCCATATCATCGACGAAGGACATTGATTGGGTCAACACCAGCTCGAACGGCAGCTTGAGGACATAGTCGAGCATGCCTGCGCCAGTCTCGGGCGGATACTCCTTCAGGGAGACCATCGCCACATAGCGGTCGTCATCGGGCGTGTCGCCCTGCAGATGGATGATGCGGTTGCCGATCGATGTCCTGCGCGCTGGCAGCAACTCATCGGCCGGGATCGTCCCAAGCCTGATCGGCCGGACGCGTCCGCCATTCAGAAGTGTGTAGAAGAATTCGCACTGTTCGGAGAACCAGACTTTTTGCGCGATCTCATCGATCACCATGTCTTCCGACACATCACGGAATATCGTCCTGCTATTCCCGAGGTCCGCGTACACGCGCTGCACGTCGCGAAGGACCCTCGGACCGTAGATGCCAAGCGATTTCTCCAGTGCCCGCGTCGCCTCGACCAGCTTGTCGCGCATCGCACGGAATTGTTCCTTGCGCACGATGGTGCCGCCGGCGCCCATGATCCGGGAAAGAGCTGACCCTTTCTTGAACATCGGCCGCACAACCAGCGAGACATAGGTGTCGTTCACGAACATCTCGTTCTTGGAGATGCTCTTCTGATAGACATGGTCGAGACACTGCATGAAAGGATCGGCGAAAGCCGAGGGTAACGAGGGCGCCACCTTGCGCCGAACGACATGCGTATAGAGCGCAAAGCTGCCGATCGAAGAAATCGCGCGGAAGGCGGCGTTGCGCTGTCGCTGCAGCATGTTGATTGTCTCGATGTCGGCCGTCTCGAAGGAAAAGCCGGTCAGCTTTACGGTCGAGACGAGGCAGTCGTTTTTCAGGCGGATGATGCCGTTCTCGATCGGCACATAGAATGGGACATGCGTCGCGACACGGCGATCCGCAAAGATCTCCCAGCCCCTCGACAGACTTCCTTTCAGCGATCTCGCCATCGTGTTCATCGCTTACACCCCGTAGGTTCTGACGCCACCGCCGAGCTTCCGGCCAAGAGGATTGACGCCGCACATGCTCAGCCGACCGACGATCTCAAAGAACCAGAGGTCGAGTTTTACGGTGAGCACGTAGAGGATGCCGTGTAGAATGGCGAAACATGCGGGGAACCATAGGATCGATCCCAAGATCAAGAACACCATCAGCGAGATGAAGCATTCCGCCAGGAAATATGTGTAGGGTATTCCCATTACTGTTGGCGGCCGCGTCAGCGCGAGAATAACCGGATGGGATTCGATGTAGTCGTCACGCCCGTCGGAATCATTACCCGCCATGCTCACGTCCCCCCGCCGGCGAGGAAGTCAACGAGTTCGGCTGCGGCAAACATACCGGCAAGGCATCCGCCGACACGCAGGAGCGCGCCCCACGACCAGTATCCGAAGGCCGCTGCGAGGAACATGCCAATGAAGGCGATCGCGCCGACCGAGCGGCCGAACGGGCCCGTAAAGAATTGCACCAGCCGATCAGCCGCCTGCTGGAGACGATCGAGGTTCTGTGCCGCCGCCGGCTCGTACTGGGCGGCGAGCAGAATCAGGCTCGCCGCAAGCACAATGGCGGCGTTGCCGAGCCATTTCCGCCGAGCCATGGAGGACCAGGCAACGCTGCTATAGAGAGCGGCCGTGTGGGCTGCGAACGCGATGGGATTCATTTAGACACCTCTTCCTTGACGATTTTGACTGGTCCGCCAACATCTCTACGCCCTTCCTCACGCTGAGGACGGGCGTCCGGCGGGATCGGCTGTGCAGCAGAGAAGACAAGCATTGGGGATCTAACTCGCTCGGCAGGCCCGGCGCGCGGCGAGATGGGTACGGGCGCTGAGGGCGGGACAGCTTGCGGATGCCTTTGCCTGACCGCTGTGCCGGTATAGTATCCCACGACACGTGTGACAAAGTCGGCGGTCTCGCGGATCAGCGGCAGGGAGTGGCGAAGGTCGACGTTGGGTTCGCCGGCATTATAGGCCGCGGCGATCAGCACCGGATTTCGGTACTTATCGATAAGGAACCGGAGAAACCTCGTGCCTGCCTGGATGTTTTGTTCGGCATCGGTCAAATCCTTGGCACCGAAGGCTTTGCCTACGCGTGGCATCACCTGCATTAATCCGATGGCGCCAGCAGAACTCACCAAGCCCGGATCGAAGCCGCCATTCTCGGCCCGCATGACCGAAAGCACCCAGTTCGGATCAACTCCATCCGTCGCGGCAATCGCCAGCGCGAGCCTCGCAAAGCCCGTGGGGATGCCCGATAAAAGATCGGGGCGAGCCTGTGCTGTTGACCCGCTGGCATCGACATGCAAGCTGGTGCCCAGGTCCGTGACCGGAGATGCTGGCGGGCTCTCAATAGAATGAGCACCAATGGGCGACTGCACGGTGCGTTCGCGCCGTGCAGTCGCGCTATCAGGCGCCTTTCCAGGTAAGCTCGAGGGATTATTATCCGACTCTCCGTCCACCTCAAACAGAAGAGCCCTATCCCACTTCCGATCTTCGTCGCGCGGCCCTTCAAAGCGCTGGTTGAAGTTCGTCGCTTCAAGTGCCGGGACGGCAGCCTGCTTGATCGCGACAGATCCAGACGCTGGGATTGCCACCGACAGCACCGCAGGCTTTCTTACAGTCGCGCCTACGCCACTAGACTTATTGACCTGTGTAGATAGTCCCGAAGCGATATGATGGCTGCTGTCAGAAGGGCCCGATGCAAAGCCGGTGAGCAGAGCAGCCGAAGCGCCGGCAAACCATAGTCTTCTTGGCGACCATGTTATCTGCGGTCTGTTCACAGGTGAAAGCGGAATACGATCCATGGCAAAACCAACGACACTTATACTGCGGTATAAGTATTTGAACCGCATTTCGCCACGGAAATCAACTGCAAAATTTCACTGGAGTATAATTATCTGGAAGGAGCTGCCCGGGAAGGAGCGCTTCCTGAGGCATGTCAATTGGGGCGACCAGTTATCCGGCGTCTAGGGATACTGAGGTTGTCAGAGCCCCCAAATGCGAGCAAAGCGGACAGCTGTCCCGTCCTTTACCAGCACCGAGCTTGCATCAGTGTCCGAGCGGCCCGCAGAGATCCGGCACACGAAATTAGGCAATTCCGTCTGTATCGTCGACATATATTGCTTATCGGAGGTGAGATGTAGATGTTGATCGTACGCATGACGGTGTCGTGGTATGATCGTTTTCAACCTGAAAGCGGATGAGACGATGGCCCAGACGCATTACAAGATCAGCGAGGCGCGTAAGAACTTTGCCGAGGTTCTTGAGCGTGCGAACCAGGGTGAAGAGATCGTCATCATGCTGGGCAATGAAGTTTACGCGCGCATCGGTCCGGCGGTCGACGGCGGCAAGCGTCCCTTTGGCCTTCTGCGCCATCGTGGCTTGCCCGACGATCTGTTCGATACCCAGGATGCCGAGCAGTCCGCCATCGATGCAGGCGACTGGAACGATGATACCGGCATATGGCAAGGCAAATCCGACGGTAGCGAAACCACGCAATGAAAATCCTGCTCGACAGCCACGCCGTCTACTGGTGAACGATTGGCAGTGATCGCCTGTCCACAAAGGCACGAACGATGATTGAGGACAACGCGTACGCTGTCCTCGTCAGCGCGGTCACGTTCTATGAGCTGGACAACATTATGCGCCTGAACAAGCTCGACCTCAAGCCACAGGAACTTAGGGGCGCCGTCACAGCAAGCGGACTGCAGACCTGGGCCATCAGCGATCTGCATGCCGAGCTTGCAGCCGTTTCGACTGGGATCACCGCGATCCGTAGGACCGCGTACTCGCCGCCCAGGCGCGGCTGGAGTATTCCACCTTCGTCTCGACGGATCTGGCGTTCGACACGATATTGTATGAGCGGGTCTGGTAGGAGGTGTGACGGATGAAGATCCTCGCGGAACCTGTCGAGGCGGCCGAACGGCTTAAGGAACTCATCTCTCTTGCCGAGTGGCATGTCCTTCAGTTTTGCGCCGACAGCAGGTCCTCTGAGGAAAGCCTCGGCTCCCATTTTACGCTCGATATCGGGCTCGTATCCTCTGCTCAAGTAACGAACGCAACATGAATTATACCGAGAACGATATCTTGCAGGCTGTTGGCCACAACGCATTCACGGCAGGCAAAACCTATCAGCGCCCGTCGCCATCAAACTTGGGGTCTTCGGCCGTCACGTCGACCTTATCGAGGAGAGGATCGATATCGCGATCCACATTGGCCAACTTTCCGTCTCCTCTATGGTTGCTTGACGAATAGGCGACATGCGAATGATAACTTTGGCCTCCGCCAGCTACGGCACGCCGCAAATGCTGAAGGAGTTGCACGCGCACCAACGGATTGACAACGTCCATCAGGGCCATATTGTCGGGTACGATTCTACTGTTGACAGTAAGCAGCTCACCGTTGAGAGCGCGAGCTCGTTCCGCACCAACGATGCGGAACATGTCCGGGGCGCGGCCCGCTCGCGTCTAGGCATCGCTCACCACGCAAGTTGGTTACTCACAGCTGTGCTAGCCTCCGGGGAAGTGGCGCGAATTCTCGATAAGCACACGCCGCCCCTTCTTCCAATCAACGCAATCATTGCCGGAGGACACCGCATCCCTTCCCGGGTGCGGCATTTCCCAGAGTTCCTAGCCGATATCTGCGCAGGGGAGCCCGAGTTAAGTGTTGGCTAGCCGTCCCGGATGTGGACCAACATCAACTTCTGTTGGCGCTACCTGGCCTTTACCGCTGTGGCCCGCAGCGCACATTATCGGGCATGTGCGTCTCCGGCAATGCAGTCTATTCCTCATTCGTCAAGGTAGCGTTCTGTCAACCGCGCCCACATCGCTGCGCCGGCGGTCAGGCTGTCGTCGGCAAAATCATACTTGGCACTATGTAGAATAGCCGATTTCGTGCCGTTGCCGAGACGCAGGAAACTGCCGGGCTTATGCTGCAAGAAATGCGAAAAGTCTTCGCTGCCTGGAATGAGCGGACAAAGCGCAACGTTTCCGGCACCCACCAGCTCCTCGGCCACCATCTTGGCAAACTCGGTTTCCTTCTCAGAATTGACCACTACCGGATTGCCGTAGGTGTAGTCGATTTCGACGCCTGCGCCAAAGCCCTCGACGAGAGACTGCGTGAGTTTCTTGATGCGAAGTTCGAGGGTCTCACGAACCTTCGGATCGAACGAGCGTACCGTCATTAGCAACCTGGCGAATTCAGGTATGACGTTGGCGACCTCGCCGGCGTGGATGGCGCCGACTGTTATAACGGCCGTCTGGGTTGGGTCGATGTTGCGGGAGATCACCGACTGCAGCGAAACGACCAGGTTGCAGGCAACCAGAACCGGGTCAATAGTTAGATGCGGGCGCGAGGCGTGGCCTCCCTTGCCGGTGATCCGGATTTCAACGGTGTCGGCTGCCGCCATCAACGGTCCAGAGCGCATCAGCCAACTGCCTTCGGGCGCGCCCGGGTGGTTATGGAGGCCGAAGATGGCGTCGAACGGGAAGCGCTCGAAAAGGCCGTCATCAATCATCGCCTGGGCGCCGCTAAAGCCACCGGCTTCTTCGGCGGGCTGGAAAATGAGATTGACCGTGCCGTTGAACTTTCGCGTGCGCGCGAGATATTCGGCAGCGCCCAGCAATACCGTGGTGTGACCGTCATGACCACAAGCGTGCATCTTGCCCGGCACTTGGCTGGCATACGCCTTGCCGGTCTGCTCCATGATCGGCAGAGCGTCCATATCGGCACGAATGGCGATGCTTTTTTTGCCGGCTCCAGCCGTCATACGGGCAACGATTCCGTGGCCACCGACATTGCGCGCCACCTCGTAGCCCCAGCCTTCCAATTTGTCGGCAACGAAACGGGAAGTCTCCACCTCCTCAAACGACAGCTCGGGATGGGCGTGGAGATGCCGGCGGATAGCGCGTAGTGTGTCGTCCATTGGCTCAAAATCCGAAAGGCGGGCGAAATCGTTATCGATGGTCATTTTAGTTCCAATATTTTTGCATGCTCTGTACCGAGACGACCGTGCAATGGGGCCGGCTGTTCTATGGGCCCGACGTGAGAGACCGCTGAGCACGCGGCCTCACAGGAATCGCGACAGGAAGGCCTGCGTGCGCGGGTGTTGCGGGTTGCTGATCACATTTTCAGGCGTGCCCTGTTCGACGATGTGGCCACCATCCATGAAGACAACCCGATCGGCAGCTTCGCGGGCGAAGCCGATCTCGTGAGTGACCACGATCATCGTCAAGCCCTGCTTTGCCAGATCTTTCATCGTCGCCAGCACCTCACCGACCAATTCGGGATCAAGCGCGGAAGTCGGCTCGTCAAAGAGCATCAGCTTTGGTTTGATCGCCAAGGCACGGGCAATCGCTACGCGCTGCTGCTGCCCACCGGACAGCTGGCGTGGATAGGCATTGGCCTTCTCCGACAAGCCGACACGTTCCAGCAGGCGCTTGGCGTTCTCGATTGCAGCCTTGCGGTTTTCGCCGTGAACGCCAACCGGCGCCTCGATGATGTTTTGCAGCACCGTCATGTGCGGGTAGAGGTTGAACTGCTGGAACACCATGCCGATCTTGCGGCGCTGGCGAGCAATTCCATTTTGGGAAAGCTTTTGGAGCCGATCGTTACGGACCGTGTAGCCGATCTGCTCACCATCCACCTCAATGTATCCCTGCTGGATGGCTTCGAGATGGTTGATGCAGCGCAGGAAGGTGGATTTCCCCGAGCCTGACGGACCGAGAACGACCACCACTTCGCCCGGCATGATGTCGACGTCGATACCCTTCAGCACTTCGAGTTCGTTGAAAGATTTGTGGACGTTACGGGCCTGCACCAGCGGTCTTGCGGTATCTCCAGCTGCAGTGGATACTGCGGTCAATGGCTCGCCTCCTCTTTGGGAACTGCAACAGTCTTTGTCGTGCCGCCGGGCCGACGGTCGCTGCGACCGTAGTAAGCTTCGATATAGCTCTGGCCGATATTTAGCACCGATGTAATCAGGAGGTACCAGAGAACGGCGACCATCAGCATGGGTACGATCTCGAAAGTCCGGTTGTAGATCGACTGTACCGAGTAGAGCAGGTCAGCCATGGCAATGACGCTGACCAGCGACGTGGCCTTGATCATGCTGATCAGCTGGTTGCCGGTCGGCGGTACGATCGAGCGCATGGCCTGCGGGATGACGATCCGCCGCAGGACGCGCGCCTTGGTCATTCCGAAAGCCTCGGCCGTTTCCGCTTGGCCGCGATCAACCGACAGGAGACCTCCGCGGATGATTTCCGCCATATAGGCTGCTTCGTTGAGCGCGAGGCCGACGATTGCCGCGGTTATCGGGGTGATGACCGAGTTGGTGTCCCAACTGATCAGCGACGGGCCGAAGGGGATTGCAATCGAAAGCTGTGGGAATAGCGTCGACATGTTGTACCAGAAGATCAACTGCACCAGCAGCGGCGTGCCGCGGAAGAACCAGATGAACAGCGAGGCAAAACCGCTTGCCAGCCGGTCATCGGACATTCGCATGATGGCGATCAACAGGCCGAGCACGACGCCGATGACCATGGCGATCACAGTCAGCCCAAGGCTGACATAAAGGCCACTGATGACGGTTGGATCGAAGAAATACTGGGCGACCACGGGCCACCCAAAATTCTTATTGTTGGCGACGATCCAGGTGAAATCCGCAACAATGATCGCGATGACCGCCCAAAGGGCAAGGCGCCCTTTCCTTAACGGTGTGTAGGCCGTTGCGACATCGCGGAAGTCTGCACCGCCCGAAGGCGGTGCATGGGGTTCGATATTCGTGCTCATTTGGGAAGCTGTCCGCCGAGATTGATGCCAGGCGCCTTGATTATATTGTTCTCGAGGCCCCACTTCCTCATGATTGCGGCATAGGTGCCGTTGTCCATCAGCACCTTTATGGCATCCACCATGATCGGACCGAGCGGCGACCCCTTCGGCACGACGGCGCCCTGGAAAATATCCTCAAAGCCGTTCTTCTGTCCAATGCCGGTCAGTTCGAGTTGGCCATTGGCCTGACTCACGAAATAGGTGAGCGGTGCCTGCGAGGAGAAGAATGCATCGGCGCGCTTGGAGCGGACGGCTAAAATCGAGCTCGGCTGGTCGGTGTAGGACTGTACCTGGACAGCGTTCTTTCCGTCGGTCTTGCACTTGTCAGACTGAGCCTTGATCACCCGCTCGGCAGATCCGCCTGCCATGACCGATATACGCTGCCCGCAGGCTGTATCCAGTGAGGTGATACCCTTTGGGTTACCCTTCTGAGCGGCGAACACAACGAATTCCTGCACCCAATCGACAAAGTCATTGGACGATTCACGATCCTTGTAGTCGCCGACCGGCCCGAAGGCGAACTGGTAGCGGCCGGAATTCACGCCGGCTAGCAATGCCGGAAGACCACCAACGGTTTCGTGCTCGATCTTGACGCCGAGCACTTTGCCGAGTGCTTCAGTCAGATCGGCGCTGGCACCGGTCATCACGGTGCCGGTTACTATCTCGTAGGGAGGGAACGAACCGTTGTTGACCGAGATCATCTTTCCTGACGTCCTGATGGCATCAGGAAGTTTGGCATGCAGGTCCGCGTTGACCGATAGCTTAGGCAAAGCCGCGTCCTCAGCCATCGCGGCGCCCGAAATGATCATGCCTGCCAAGGCGAGGTAGGAGGTCATTGTTTTCAGCGACATGGTCGTTCCCCTTTTTGATGGCCGTTCTGGTGATCGAAGTTACACTGCGAGGGCAGTTCGGCTGCCATCGGTGTCGAATTTGAAGAGTTCGAGCGGTGAAAGCTGTCTCGGCAGGATGCCCTGCGCGTGGAGTTCGCCGGCGAAGTCGACAATCATCTTATGGTTTGCGGCAAGGCCGCTGGCGTCCCAACCTTCCGGCAGTTCAAGCGAGGACTTAAGCAGTTCGTCGAACATCCAGGGCGAGGTATCGGCATATTTGCGGCGCTTGCTCAACCAAACGCGCTGGGATTCGTCGATGACCTCACTCAGTTCGGAGATGATCCAAGGATTTTCTTCCACGATCTCTGCCTTGATGCCGATGAGGTGCATGCCGGGCACATATCCCACCTCTTTGAAATATCGACGCTCGGCGCTTCGGAAATCGGAAAGAAGCTGGCGAAAGGGGGAGTCTTTGGCAAAAAAGCCATCAGGCATGAAAGGTGTGAAGATGGCGTCGAGCGTGCCCTCCATCAAGAGATCAATCATGGGTCGCTCGCCAGGAGCTGCCTCGATGCGACCTTCCCGTCCGAAGCCATCAAGACGATCTGTGATCGGGTGCGCCTCGGTGAGTCGCCCCGCGAACCACATCGCGTCTTGGACATCGACACCTTCGCGGCGAAGAGCGGCACGCGTCCATGTGTTGCCCGAGTCACGCCAGCCGGTTACTCCGATACGCTTGCCGGCGAGTTGCGAAAACTCGGTAATTGGGCTGTTTTTTAGGGTGATAACGCAACGATGGCGGAAACCGCGCATGATGAAATTCGGAATGCCCACCACGCTCTTTTCACCGTCGAGGCAAAACTGCGCATAGCGGCTGAACGACATTTCAGCCGCGTCGCATGTATCGCTTTTGCCGACATGGGGGATGAGCGTGCCGACGCGCTCGACCTTGATATCGAGCTTCGACGACGAAACATCGCCAAGGATAAGGGGCGTCATATAGTCCCAGTCACGCAGGGCAAGTCGAAGAGTAATCGTCATCGGTATCCACTCAGAATTATTCTTGTAGGCCGATGATTAAATGTTCAAATCAAGCTGATCAAATGTTATTACGTTATTGAACATTAAATATGATGGAAAAATGAGCGAAATTCGGGATGCAGTTTGGTTTGCTGAAAAAATAACCGATCGGACGATCCGGGGTATTGCGATCGAGACCAGCGCGCTCATCCGCGGCGGCGCGTTGCCCGTCGGCACCAAGCTGCCTGCCATCCGCGATCTCGCCTTTGCGCTCGGTATCAGCCCCGCGACGATCTCTGAAGCCTGGAGCGAGTTGCGACGCCAGAAAATTATCAGCGGCCGCGGACGCAACGGCACATGGGTGCGCGGCGATCGTTTCATCGCAAAGCCTGAACGGCTTGCAAGCTCCGGCAACTACGGCATGGACGTGCTGAACCTGACGGCTGCGGTACCGGACATAGCCTTGCTTCCAAAGCTCACCGAAGCGATGGTCTATGGGGCATCCGCAGAGAATCTGAACAGTTATGAACGCAGCCGTATCTTGCCGGAACTGGAAGCCGCCGTCCGGGAGACCTGGCCCTACCAGCCCGAGGCTTTTCTCGCAACCAACGGCGGCTATAACGCCGTTTATACGATGATGAACGCTTTGGTCATGCCAGGCGCCGCCGTAGCGATCGAGAATCCAACCGCCATGCGACTTTTAGACATTCTGGAAGATCGTGGTGCCCGCATTGTTCCCGTCGAATGCGATCGCCACGGCCCCCTGCCCGCCTCCCTTGAGGCAGCTATGAAGTACCGCCCCGTAGCCTTCGTCTTCCAGCCGCGCGTGCACTCAGTCACCGGCCAAAGCGTCAGCGCCGAGCGAATGAGCAGCCTAGCCGAAATCCTTCGACACACCGATACGCTGATCGTCGAAGACGATGGTGTTGCCGACATTGCCGACCAGCCTCGGCAGTCGCTTGGGCATCTCTTTCCTGAGCGGGTCATCCACATCCTCTCTTTTTCAAAGACGCACGGACCGGACTTGCGTCTTGCCGTACTTTCGAGTTCACAGGCGATCGTCGAACAGATCCAGTCCTACCGCAGTTTTAGCGCCGGCTGGACGAGTCGCATTCTGCAGGCCGCCGGCGCTTGGCTGATTCGCGATCCGGCAACACAAGAAACTCTGCAGCTTGCCAAGGCGATTTATGCACAGCGGCGTGGTGACCTCGTCCAGGCGCTGCAGGATCGGAACATAGATGCAGCACACGGCGGCGGCCTCTGCGCGTGGGTTCCTGTTTCATCTGAAGCTTTCGCGATGGTCACTCTTGCGGCACGCGGGATCGCCGTCTATCCCGGAGCCAAGTTTTCGCTGTTGCCGGGCAACTACCTGCGGGTTGCGACCGCGACGCTCTCCGATCGCTGCATAGAGGTCGCAGATGCGATCGCCCTCGGAGTGTCTCATGATTAAGCCTGAACTGAGCTCCAAGCTATGGCGCCTCGTCGATTCCTGGTCACCCCGATGACATCTGTCATCCATTGGACGAAGCGCGTCGAAACCACGCCTCATGACGCGGCATCCGCGGTCTTTTTATCGATGTCACAGACTTCTACCGACCTTTAATAATGCAGAATCTTGGGATTTCCAAAATCCGGCGAGCCTGTATCGATGGCGAAACAGGGGTTTGCGATGGGTTCGGCGATTTCTTTGCGGTCAGACGATGACGGGGATGGGTTGCGGCGTCTGGCTCGGCAGAGGCGAGATACCGATCGTGCTCGGCGGCTCTCGCACAAATGCTGCTTGGATCGGCAGTGTGACAGTTCAGATCGTGCGCAACTGGCTGGTACGCTCAACGCACGCGGTCCCGACGGGCTGATTAACGAAACGGCTCCGGGCAAGCCGTCACTGCTGAATGAAGACCAGCGCACAGCCCTTGCACAAAGCATTGAGCGCGGCCCCACGCCATATCTGGATGGGCTTGTGCGGTGGCGTCTTAGTGATCTGGCTCAGTGGATTTGGGACGCGTTTCGGGTCTCTATGCGTTAGGAGACCCTGGGTCGCCAACTGCGTTTGAGGGACTGCCGCGAGCTCTCGGCTCGCCTAAGGCATCATGCGCAGCATGCTGAGCGGCTGAGGCATTTACAAAACGTTCCCCGCCGCGGTGGCGGAAAATGCCGCCTCTCCCGCCGAGGTCAAAGTGATCGAAATCAGGGTAGAAGCAGGATACATGTAAGACCGGTCAAGAAGAACCTTGGGCTGCTGGTTTCATCGCCTGAGATCCTCGACTCTCAATTCTGCCCACACCCATGAGAAATAATAAGTGCCCATGGGGTCGTCTGCGCCGATGCTGGCGGATTGAGTTTCCAGATATTTGAGCCACTCGGCGACCTTTTCGCGCTCGACCTTGGTACCGGCGGGGGCACGCGGGGACTTGCTGCCGAGCATGCAAACGGGCTCGTCGAGGATGGCATGGTACTGCTTGTCGAGCTTGTCATGCACGAGTGGCGGCGACTTCCAATGGGATGTCGTCAGCTGTCGTTTTCCAACCCGCGTAGGCTTGTTTAGCCTGTTCGATGGTCTGAATGCTGGTGAGCGGCGTGTGCACCATTTTGCCGAGAACGTTCTGCAGGAGCTCGATGCCTCTCCGCGCCCTTTGGGCGGAATTGACCATGAGAACCAGGAACCGCCCCTTGATTTCCAGACTGCCGAGGACCGGCGTACCGTCCTCCATGGTCATCGGTGAAGGCCGCAAGCGTTTCGATTTCTCTGACCAACCGCGCAGGAGTTTCGGCCGGCCAAGATGTTTTTGCGCGGGCGGCGGCGGGTTTCATTCCGGCTGTGACCCACTCGCTGAACAGGGATGGCTCCCAGTTCGGCCATGGCGCCAATGATGGTGGACATGGCCCGGCCAATCGGGCTGGCGGTATCGATCTGATCCTGGACGCTGATGAAAGCGGATGCAGCGATGGTCGAACTCTTCGAGAGCGGTAGGGAGATGGCGCGTGGAGCGTGCGAAGCGGTCAAACTTCCAGACCAGCACACAATCGAGTTCGCGGTTGCGGGCGCTGGTCATCAGGGCGTTGAGCCTCCGGCGGCCTTCCTTGCGTCCCGAGACGGCGATGTCGCAATAGTCTCCGACTATATCGAGACCGGCGCGCTCGGCATAAGCTCGCAGTCCGTCACATTCAGGTCCGGTTTCTGGTCGGGCTTGGAAACGCGCAGATAGAGCTCCGAATGGTTTTGCTGCGGTGTGGATGCCGGCTTAAGCCGTCCTTTAACGTATTCCTTTCCGGACGGCGGAACGCTATGCCCCGCAGCCTTGATTTAGGCAGTTTCCACGACCCCTTCGGCATACCCTTTTCCGGACACCTTTATGACAGCGATCGACCGCACTGCCTACCCTCGCTCCGACGAGCGTCTCACCCGATAGGAGCTGGAACGCCGATACGGTCTGAGCGAAGTCGAACTCGTCTTTATCCGCGGCAAAGCGCGGGGTGCTTCCGGCCGCCTGACGCTGGCGGGTTTGCTGAAGCGCGCCAGGATCTCCAGACCGCCCGCTATGCCATTGGCATCGCCAGCGCCGACACCCTGCGCTGGCTCAATGCCCAGCATATCGATGTAATCAAGCTCGAGGCTCCAATGACCTACCTGATCAATGTCTATGACCGTTTCGAGCTGCCGAAACTGTGGGACGCCGGTCAGGCGGTGATCGCAGATAGCACTCACATTTTATTGCGCAAAAACAATCTGCTGGTCTGGCAGCACATACGCTATGGCGCCCACGGTGGCATTGCCTACCACTATATCTCCGACAATTACATTGCGCTGTTCATGACCTTCATTCCATACGGCGTCTGGGAGGCCATCCATCTCCTCGATGGCCTCCTGAAAAACCGCTCCACCGTCCAGCCGGACTCCCTGCATCCCGACACGCAGTGTCAGAGCGAACCCGTCTTCTGGCTGGCGCGCATACTCGTGATCAAGCTGATGCCGCGCATGCGCAAAAGGGTAGACGTGACCTTCTATCGTCCCGATAAATCGGTCTCCTACCAGTACATTGATGCGCTCTTCCGCCGCGAGATCGACTGGCAGCTGATTTCTTTGCTACCCCTGCATTTACGGTTGGCCACTGCCGCCGGCTGCCCCGTACACCTGACCAGTCGCATAGCTCGCATCGGCAGCGGCGAGTTGGACGTAAATTGACGCCAATTCGGCAGGCTGGCCAGGCCGGCCAAGCGGGGTGTTGCCGCCGAAGGACATGAGTTTGACTTGCGTGGCACCTCCACTTACCTGCAACGGTGTCCAGATCGGTCCAGGGGCGACGCCATTGACACGGATGCCTTTCGGGCCGAGCTGTTTTGCCATCGACTTGGTGAAGGACATCATCGCAGCCTTCGTCATCGCGTAATCGACCAGGTCTTCGGATGGGTCGTAAGCCTGTTCCGACGTTGTCTGAATAATAGCCGATCCTTCTGGCAGATGCGGAAGCGCCGCCTTTGTCAGCCAAAACATCGCATAGAGATTGGTCTTCATCGTTGCATCAAAATCTTCGCTGGAGAGATCGAGAAGCGACGGGCGCTGTTGTTGTCGACTGGCGTTGTTGACGAGGATATTGAGCCCACCAAGCTGGCGCACTGCCTCCTCGACAATCTTGCCACAACGCGCTTCGTCCCGGATGTCGCCGGGTAGCGCCACTGCTACTCTACCCTCTCGTTTAATGAGCTCTATGACTTGACGGGCATCAGGCTCCTCATCGGGCAGATAGCTGATTGCAACGTCTGCACCTTCACGCGCGAACGCTATGGCTGCCGCGCGCCCCATGCCGGAATCTCCCCCGGTGATCAGGGCCTTGCGGCCGGCAAGACGTCCCGATCCCTTGTAGCTAGTCTCGCCATGATCTGGCTTGGGATCCATCTTGCTAGCGAGGCCAGGCCAAGGCTGCGTCTGCGATTTGAACGGTGGCTTTGGATAGAGCTCTGTCGGGTTGCTGATTTTCACCTCAGTCGGATTTGCGGTAGATGGTTGCGCCGCGTTTGTTTGGCGTGATGCCAAAGCCACAGTGGCTACGACTGCAGTAGCACCGCCTACGACGGCCCGGCGGGATAATTTTGGTGGCGACGTCTCGTCATGCTTGGTCATTGCATATTCCTTTTTTGAGTCACCGGACAACCAGTTATGAGCCGTTCCGTTCCAGGGCTCCGTCATCAGGCATTTAATCGGGCAATAGTTGGGAAATAGCAGGGATACCAAAACCCCGAGTGGTCATTTACGGGTGCGGGCGCTCGATCTTAAAGGGTGGGCAGCTCTGGAGCTTGGCTTAAGATGGTGCTGTATTCGATCACCGCCGGCGACATCCAAGCCAAGAAGCGGCCGTCTTCATGCCGGCGCACGTAGCGGGTTCGGCGCAAAGCTTTGGCCGTCCGGACCGAGGCCAGAAGGTCTGACGGCGCTAGCTCTTGAGCACCAGTGCAATAAACATAAGGTCGGGATCTTCATAGTAAAAGCCGCTTAGCACCAGCGACTTCCGCCCTGACCTCGTTCGACACTAAGTCCACAAAAGCACGGACCTTCGGCACACGAAAACGGCTTGCTGGCCATAACATCGTCAGGACCCCGTTACGGTCGACCTCATTTTCAAGAATGCAGCGTAGCCGTCCGTTTGCCAGCCCTTCTCGCACGAGGAATTCCGGAAAACATCCGATACCCCCGCCGCGCTGAGCTAGATCGAGGAGCGGGTCGATGACGCTTGCGCTCAGACTAACCGGCACCTGCTGTCCCGGCGCAGATTTCAACGGCCACGGGGCTATACGTCCGGACGAAAATTTCTGGCGTAGGCAGACATGGTCAAAAAGCTCCCCTGGCGCTCTCGGCTCTCCGTGCTTCTCCAGGTAACTGGGTGCTGCCACAAGGAGCCAGGTAAAGCTACCGAGGGTTTTGTGAAGCAGCCGGGAGTCTCCGGTGTGCCCGGTCCGGATCACAACGTCGAAACCTTCCTCGACAACGTCGACGATGCGATCGCTGTAGTCCAGATCGAGTTCGACCTGTGGGTACTCGGCGACAAACGCCGCGAGCGCCCTGGTAAAGAGCGAGCCGGTCAAAGGAAGGCTGACGCGCAACTTGCCACGTGGGCTTCCCGCCGCTTCCGCTAACTCTGCTTCTCCGGCGTGAAGTTCTTCCAGCATTCTGCGGGCGCGGACCAGGAAGATGGCGCCCGACTCGGTCAGCGAGATGGTGCGGGTCGTTCGATGGAACAGCGTCGTCGCCAATTGTCCCTCCAGCCGCGCAATGGCCTTGCCGATTGCCGAGGAGGAAAGTCCGAGCTCCTGGGCCGCCAGTTTGAAACTTCGGGTGTCGGCTGCGGCTACGAACGCTCGGAGCGAGGCAAGACTATCGACGGGCTCTGCCATAAACCACCTTTCTTCCGCAATGATCGGAACTGTAGCCTATAAATATTTTGCGCGACAGGCGTTATAAAGATGGTCAGTTCGAAACGAGGACACCGCATGACAGATCTTTTCACCCCATTCAATCTTTCCGGAACGCAGCTTGCCAACCGGGTGGTCATGGCACCAATGACCCGCTCGCGCGCTCCACACGATGCTGCCGACGCGACAATCGCCCTCTATTACGCGCAGCGTGCCACAGCTGGGTTGATTGTCAGCGAGGGCACTCCGATTTCGCGTGAGGGTCAGGGCTATCTCTTCAATCCCGGCATCTTCACGCCCGAGCAGATTGCCGGCTGGCGTCTGGTGACACAGTCCGTGCATGCCGTGGGCGGCCGGATGTTCGCACAGATATGGCATGTCGGCCGTGTGTCCCACCCTTCGATCCAGGCAGGTGGCATCGATCCCGTCAGCGCTAGCTCGAAAATCGCCAAAGGCGCGACCGCCTTTGGATACGATGAGAACGGCATTCCGGCCATTATCGAAACAACGAAACCACGCCAGCTTTCGACAGAGGAGGTCGAGCGTGTTATTGGCGACTTCGCCAATGCCGCCAGCAACGCCATTGAAGCAGGCTTCGACGGCATCGAAATCCACGGCGCCAACGGCTACTTGCTCGAGCAGTTCCTCAACCCCGAGGTCAACGATCGCAAGGACCGCTACGCCGCCGACACGATGGAAAACCGTCTGCGGTTCGCGCTCCAAGTAGTGGATGCCACGATCTCCCGGATCGGCCGCGAGCGTGTTGCCATCCGCCTGTCGCCCTTTGGCAAGCTATTCGACATGCCGCATCACGGCGAGATCGAGGAGACCTACTCGGCACTGGCCGCGGCGCTTGGCGAACGGCGCATCGCCTACATCCATATCATGGACCAATCGGGCTACGTCGGAGGCGAGGACACCAACGGAGAGACGGTCTCTGACAGCATCGTTCGTCTGCTCGGCGACTTCCGCAAGAGCCTTCCCGCCACGGCGTTGATCCTGGCTGGCAACATGACACGCGCGCGCGCCGACAAGCTGATCGCAGACGGCACGATCGATCTGGCCGCGTTCGGCCAGCCGTTCATCTCCAATCCGGACCTCGTGGCCCGGCTGCGAAATGACTGGCCGCTGACCCCACCGGATCGCACTACCTATTACGGTGGCGATGCCCACGGTTACATCGATTACCCGCCCTATGCCGCCGCGTGAACTGTCTCTCGAGGTCGGATCACGTCCGGCCTCTTGTGACTGCCGCGGGAGGGGCCAATATTGTATCTGAACGTCCCCAGCCACGGGCGCTCGTTAAAACTCCTCAACCTCAGGATGTACCCTCTCGGCATCCGCATGATGCGCAAAGCCTGACGCAAGTTCTAAGGATTAAGCCTGAGGCAGAGGCCTGAATGAGGCAACCGCATCAAATATCACAAATGGCAAATAGCGTTTGCGACAGAATGAAGGAGCCCGCAACAGCGGTTCAATTCGATTAGCAACGTCGAACCGGCGGGATCCTTCTTTGATAGTCATCCTAGACACATGCCCATGTGTGCGCTTTTCTGCAGTTGAGTTCCGGGGAAAAAAGGAAAAGATATGGCGGACGTCAGCATGGCAACGGGTTCGGCGTGCGCAGTCGGTGTGAATTCTCCAAAGAATGGAATTGGCGGCAACGGGAGGCAGAGTGATGACCCGCATGGCTTCGGGGACGCTCTCGACCGATCGGCAAGTGATCAGGATGGCAAAAACCTGACGACGCCGACAACGGGCGATGCAAAGGCCATCGCTGCAGGAAGCGCATCAGGCGATCAAAATCAGGCGAATGCAACGTCGTTGGCACTCCCGTCAGTTGCAGTGCAATGGCCCGGCAATGACAGCGTGAATGCTTCCGCGCAATTTCTCGCCGCGGCAGCCAACGCCGTCAACGACCAGACATCCAGAGCCTCGGTGAAAGCGGGCGATCTTGAGGCAACTTCGCCACTTGGACTTGCCCAGCAATTGGCCGATGTCGTTGCCGGCGCGGCGACAGGCGAGCCAGCCACGCCCGTCAAAGGCGATCTTCCCGGCGTCAAGGGCAGCAAAAGCGGCGCTGCCGCCGACGATAGCAAGGACGCCGATGCCAATGCATCCGACCCCAATGCCGCCAGCGGTGCCGTGACCGACGTGCTGTCGCTGCTCGGAGCCGGTTTGTCGGCCGCTGCCATCCCCGCGCAGACCTCCGCCAGCGTCCTTGCCGCAGCCGGGCAGCTCCACACCGGCAATGGCAAGATCGATCCCGGCGCGGCCTCTGTTGCAAATGCGCTTCCGGCCGACGCCGCGGACGACAGCGGCGACGCCGTTGCCGTGGGCATGGCCATGCTGGCGCCGTCAATGGGCAGCGCTGGCCAGGGCAATGCCGTTGCCGGCACATCTACCGACGGTGACGCCCCCGTAACGTTTAACGTCGACCGGGCGAGTGGCAAGGTACAGTCGCTGGATCTCTCTGCGAGCCGGAATGCCGACGATACGCCTCAGCTCGACATCAAATCGGCAAGCGGCGACACCGGGGCCACCGTCACTGTCCTCGACTCCCGACGCTTCGTCGGCCTCGCCGATGGCTCGAATTCGGCACTGGTCGCCAATTCGCTGACGGGCAACAAGGACTGGGCAGCGGCCATGCAGCCCAATGCTGCGCTGACCGGAGCATCGGCGACGACCAGTGCCAGCAAAGTCATGAACACTCTGAAAATTCAGATGAACCCGGATAATCTGGGGACTGTCACCGCAACCATGCGGCTTTCGGGCGAGCAGCTTTCCGTCGATCTCAAGGTCCATTCTGCCGAGGCCTACAGGCAGCTCAGCAACGACCAGAGCGCGATGATCGATTCACTGCGCCAGCAGGGCTACAGCGTCGATCGCATGACCGTGACCTACACCGCGCCGGAAACATCGAGCAACAACCAGCAGAGCCCCCAGGGCCAGCAGCAGCAACAACCCGGCACAAGCCAGGGGCAGGGCAGCGATGGCCAGGCTCGCAGACAGAATTCAGGACGACAGGCCGGTGATCAAGATGGTATCTCGCGCGCAGGTAACGTGGGTACGGACGATAGCGTTGCTGGCGGTGCTCAGCAGGCTCGTGCCGGGGGCGTCTATCTCTGACACTTTGACCACGCCTTGACCAAATGTTGCCTGGCAGTCGAGTGGTCGGCTCATCTACACTTCGCAGGTAGCGAGCGTTGCACAAGTTTGACCGCACATCAAGCCTGCGATCTTCAGCCGATGTCGTGTCGCCCGTCGCAACAAGATCGGAACGGTCGCAAGTGACCATCGAGAGTGGAGCGCCGGTGATTGTTGCAGAGTTGCCGGCACTCCAGCCACTGGCGCAACTGCCCTCCAACAAAAGCCGCAAAATATTCATGGCAGCATCTCCTTTCGATCCTAATGAAAATCGAGAAGGGCAACCGCCGCAAGCTATTTAAGCGGCTCTGAGTCCGGGCGACACGCGTGGCCCTGGCAATTGGGCGCATAGAATGCGCCCAATTTTGGGACTACATCTTTGGCAGAAGTACCTTGTCGATGACGTGGATGACACCATTCGACTGCTTCACGTCAGCGATGGTGACAGTAGCGGCGGTCCCGTTTTCATCCGTCAGGGTGAGCTTGCCCATGTCTTCCTTTGCCGTGAGCACGCAGCCTCCGACGGTTTTGATGTTGTGGCTGCCGCCGTCGTCCTTGATCATCTTTTCGACGGTCGCCGCCATGGCGTCGGCAGCAACCACGTGGCAGGTCAGGATCTTGACCAGCTTGTCCTTATTCTCAGGCTTCAGGAGCGTGTCGACCGTACCTGCCGGCAGAGCCGCAAAGGCTTCGTTGGTTGGTGCGAAGACGGTGAAAGGCCCTTTACCTTCCAGGGTTTCGACGAGGCCCGCCGCTTTGACGGCTGCAACCAGTGTCGTATGGTCCTTTGAGTTGACAGCGTTTTCGACGATGTTTTTGTCAGCATACATTGCCGCGCCACCAACCATTGGGTTTTCGGCATGTGCCAGCATGGTGCCTGCTGCAAGCGTAGCCGCGACTGCGACTATGCGTAGTGTGGACTTGATCATGGAATTCTTCCCGGTTTTTCTGGCCCCTCGAATAAAGGCCTCTCCCTAACGCCGATGGCGCGTATCCGTCATGGATACAGCGATAGCTACGGCCCTTCGCTAACAATGGTTTCAAAGCAAATATGAAATTTTGACGACACAGGAACGCAGCACTGAGAGCGAACTTTTTATTGCTAGACAAGTCCACCCTCGTTACGGCACACGTGTGAAGGTCTCGCGATAGAGATTGCCTTCAGCCGGCGTCGCCGAATGGGAAGACATAGGGATCAAGCACGACGTCTCCAAGTCAACGAGTCCGATCACCTAACGAAAACCGCACTGTTGCTCTCATCTTGGCATCTTTACCGTTGATCCCTGTTTCGCAACTGTGCTTTTGCGATACCGCGGCTGCGCGGCAACCTGGCCCGCCCTGCATTTCTGTCCGCCATGAAGGTGTTTCTGCAAATGTTGCGATTATCGCTCTCGGAATGGTCATCGCATTCCTGGTGTGCTGCGGCTGACCTGTCAAAAGTGAGAGCGTCGGGGATGGGACGTGCGGACCCTGATGTTTCCGCTTCTGAAGTAAGCGTATAATGACGGCACAGAACGCCCTCGATGAAGCCACGAAACGATCGTCGTAAGGGCAAATGCCCTGCATATCTGTCAAGCTAGACTGAGATAATAACCAAGGTATTTCTTAACAAACTCGGAGAATTTCGGCCGGGATATGCATGAACGGCATAAGAATCATTGCTCATTCCAAGGCTATTCAATAAATCGATAACGATTGACCGTCGATCTGAAAAGGAAAAAGATCATTTGACCGCGAGTTCGAAACAACCAGATCCGGTCGATATTGAGGTCGGAAGGCGCATTAAGCTGCAGCGCAGGATCAAGGGAATGAGCCAGACTGTCTTGGCTGATGGTTTGTTCGTCACGTTCCAGCAAGTGCAAAAATATGAGAAGGGGTCCAACCGCGTCAGTGCCAGTCGTATGAGCAACATCGCTCGGATCCTCGAAGTCCCCGTCTCTTATTTTTTTGAAGGAAATGAGCAGCAACCTGATCACGACGATGGCGATGCGATATCCCCGCTCAGGGACTTGACGCAATTCGTTGCCACCATTGAAGGCAGCAATCTCAACCGTGCGTTCTCGAGCATCCGATCGTCAGAAATCAGAAAGCGCATCATAGGTCTTGTCGCAGCGCTGGCAAAGGACCACGCTGAAGATTGATTGCTAAAGCACCCACCGAGTGTGTCGTCGATAATCATCGCCATTCGTCCGATACGGCAGGTTACTCCACAGCCTGCCGCCGACATTGGCGGCGTGAAGGGGCTTTGTCTCACCAATGAATAAACTTTCGCGGAGAATACCGTAATTCGACATGTGAGGCCACTTACCTGCGGACAGTCCACGCTGACGGTACGAAAGAATGGTTCCATTGGGACCACAAAGGTTCTCGCATCCATTTAAGGATGACGATCTCGCCGACTTCGGTGAAACTCTGCCGCGCATTGGGCAAAGTTTAAAGGTTGGCAGCAGCGAGCGTAATAGGCCAAGGTCGCCCATCGACGCGCGAGGTGCAGGATTTACAGGATTTACAGGATTTACAGGATTTACAGGATTTACAGGATAAAATTATCGGGCGGAACCCTTCGCAGTACAACCCAATAAATAGTCTTCAAGAGTTGGAAATCTGCCAGCGGTCGGCATGCTGGAACACTCAATATCATATCAAAACGTGTCACTTGATCAGAAAAAGCTGGCAATACTATTCGGAAATATTCCGCCGAAAGGCAAAACAATATATAAGATGAATGCGCTTTCATCTTTATTGCATGATCTTTCGGGATAGTTAAATAAATTTCTCAGGCGCACAGATTTTATGTAGACGGTGCAATTTCATTTATATACCTTCGAGAAAGTTTCTTCATTCGTCGCAATCGTAGTTCTGTATTTGGATAAAATATGGTATATATATATGATGGCTTCAAGACTTTCTATCCAGCCAAGGTAATACACGCGCGATCTATAGATGATGTCATTCGCGCTGTGACTTATGCGACATCTTCCGGTTTGAAAATTCGGCCTATGGGCCTTGGATACTCTTGGTCTGAACACTCTTTCACAAATGGAATTTCTCTGCAATTGGATGGATTGCGAAGGCTCTGTGTCATCGATAGGGCTGCAAAGACCATAACGGTCGACGCCGGCGTGCGCATGGGCGATATTACACGCGCGCTCGGTCGGCGAAACCTGTGTCTACCATCACTCGCTTTTCTTCCAGAAATGACAGCGGGCGGTGCGGTGGCGACGGCGACGCACGGCACAAACCACCGGAGCGGTACGATGTCCGATTTCGTTGTGTCGATGGACGTCGTGCTTGCCTCCGGTGAGCTCAAGACTTTCGATAGAAAATTGGTGTCTGAGGCCGAGATGTGTGCGGCCAGGGTCTCAGTCGGCATGCTTGGGGTGATCACCAAAGTCGTTTTTCAAGCAATTGATATGCCGTGGGTCCGCTACACCAAACTTGAGATCGACCTCGACGAATTTATGGCGACCCGCACTGCCGTGTTGTCGCGATATTCGCACGTCTGGGTCCACTGGTCGCTCGGCACAAACAAGATAAAGGTCGATTGCCTGGAAGAGCGGCAAGATAGGCATGAGGGCTTCAATCCCTATGTCAGCCACCGAAATGCAGTTTGGGAGCCAAGACGGCAGTCGATGCTGAGATCGATAATCCGCCCGGCTGTGCATTTGGCTCAAGACATAATACGCTCAAACGTGCCGGCGACAAAAGCACGATCAAAAAGTGACGTTCGGATCAGTATGCAATATTCGGTCGACACGAAGGACTGGGAGCGTGTTGTGGATCGTATCGCAGCAAGTCAATTTGCTAGCAGAAACTTCGGAAAAATTATGGAAATGAAATTCGTCAAGGGCAATAACCTGTCCTACCTTGGCCCAAATGCGGGCCAGGATGCTGTCTGTTTCAATATTTATTGGATGATTAAACGAAGCGAACAAGATGAGATCCTGCGCCCTTTCGAGGATCTCATGCGCTCATTTTCAGCCCGACCGCACTGGGGAAAAGATCACAAGATTCCGGACGAAGCCTATATGAGATCGGCGTTTCCTCAGTGGGAAGCATTCGATTGCGTCAGGCGCTCGCTGGACAAAAATGACCTCTTCAAAACCATCCGTTAACGCGGCGCGCGTCACCTTGCCTTCTACCGGGTGCCAGATGGTTGTGACGGTCAGACTGTGTGATTTGACCGGCAAATTGTCTTTCAAGACAATATCGGTGGGGCCAGTTGTCAATTCCCATCGCAACCAACAAGGGCTAAGGGTGGCTATTATCGAGCGCTTAACGGAGCACAGATGACATCCTCACCAGATTGGGAAGGAAAAAGATTTTGTCATGTGTCGTTGGAAATATTCGATCAGCACATTCAATCAGGCTAAGATCCGGACCGATTTTTTTGACTGGACGAGCGTCGTTCTTTGACCGCCGTTCTGATGTAGGTGAGATAGAAGATACAGTGTGTGCACACATACCCAAACTGCAGAAGCGCGCCGTAGATGAGGCACCAAACCAACAATTGTCCGGCGGAAACATAAGACGACTGAAAAAGGACTGCATAGACGCAAACGCCGGCAATCACGACAAGCGTGAAATGGAGTATTGGAAGTCTGATGGCGCACACCATGCCCACCAAAATCCAGACTAAGAAACTCCAATGCATCAACAGTTAGCTCCGAGACCCGCCAACAATAGCAGTGCAATCTTGTCTATAGCAGTCGCCCGATTTATGCAAATCTCTGCCCGCGCGCAGCGATAAAAATCGATGAACTTAGAAGACCGGTTCTAAAAGCCGTCGCGTTTTTGGTCTGACGGGCCCGGCCTGCGAGAATTTGTCTGCGGCGCACCGAGATTTGTCTCGGGCAATTTTTCAACCCGGATGAGGTCGCCGGGTTCGACCGCGTCATTGTCGCCCACCGCGAGGGTCCTGGTATGACCGCTCACCAGTCGATCAATCGTCGTTTCAAATGACTGCAACCCGTCTTCCACGGCTGAGTTGGCGACCATAGGCGCTTGTAGCGCAATATTGTCTAAAAGCGCGCGCGTTGTCTGCACTTTCTCAGCATTGGCTCCAATCTTCGCCCTGACGTCCGCGGCTTCGGTCAACGCATCCACACGGTAGCGATTGCGTAAATCGGTTATGTCCCGATCAACCTTCGCAACGTCTTGCTGGGCTTTCAAATTGGCCAGCGAAACATCAAGACTTCGACTTTCGAGGTCTGCCAGATTCTGGCTGGCGCCCAAGGATCGCGCCGACACGCTCAGTCCGGCAGATACCAGCTTATTGACGGTTCCAAGATCTTTACTGGCCAAGTCAATCTGCTTTGCCAGGGACGTGGCTTTCGACTGCAGCGCCTCGATCTGGTTCGAAGCAAGAACTCTTGCTTCATTGAGTGCGACGATCTCAGCGCTGATCGACCGCTGGCGTGTATCGAAGAGGTCTGCCTCTTCTTTCATGATGCGATCGACAATTGCCTGACCCGAATGGGTCGTTAGTTCTGGAGGAAAGACAACGGAAGGCTGATTGTTGATGATGGCATCGACCCGCGCTTGGCGGGCAAGGAGCCCAAAACGCTCGATATTCAAAGCACGAAGATCACCCCGCATTGTGAGCACATCACGTTGCAGACCCATCACGTTCACATCGACAGGACCTGTCATCCCCCCTGCCATGGAGAGCGCCTGAACCACCGTCAGGCCAGGACTATAAGCGTATTTTCCAGGCTTGGTCACCAGACCTGCGATGAAAAACGGCCGATATTCCGACACTTCAACCGAGGCGTTTGGTCGCTTTTGCATACCGACTTGGTTCTTCAACCGCTCGCCAATCGAATCTGAGATCTGATCGACGGTAAGCCCACTCGCCGGTACCACTCCGACAATCGGCAGCGACAGGGTTCCTGCGGCAGAGATAACAAACTCGCCGTTCAACGGGACCCATTCAAATGCGGTGCCGGTTACCGGTCGCCATTCGAACACCCGGATCTTCAATTTATCTTGAGGACCGAGGATGTAATCTTCCGCGAGGGCAGAATACCCACTTAGGATCGCCAGGCCGAAAATCGATCCAAGCAGCAGGCGCCAGGTTGGGGTTATACGCAGCCGTCGCAATGGCTGGCACAACAACAAGACGTTAGACGTGGCTCTCTCCCAAACTGCTGAACGCATGGTTACACCCCAATTGAACTTTGATGTTTGGCAATCTTCGCAATCAGCATCTTTATGCCGTCCTCATCGCACGAGCGGGACTGATCGCCTCATCGACAAAAGCGCCAAACCTCTCCACGAAGGCATTGGTGGTGAAGTCTCCGGCACGCCTGACAGCAGCGGCGGGATTGAAATCAATCTTTTCGAGCCTCTCGATGGCGTCTATAAGCGCCTCCGTGGTCTGGACATCGAAAAAGACCCCGCTTTCATCCGCGATAACCGTTTCTGTCGCCCCTCCTCTCCCGTAGGCGATAACAGGACGACCGCTGGCCATGGCCTCCACAGGAACAATCCCAAAATCTTCCTCCCCTGGAAAGATGAGCGCGCGGCAATGGGCATAGTGGTGCCTCAATACGTCAAACGGTTGCGGCCCCAAGATAGTCACAGTCGGTCCAGCAAGTTTTCTTATTCGCTCGAGCATCTCTCCGCCGCCAATCACGACAAGCTTGGCTTTCAGGAGGTTGCAGGCAATCACGGCCAAATCCGGCCTCTTGTAACTGACCAGTTCTCCGACCATCAGATAATAATCGCCGACATCATGCATGGCGGCCGCCTTGAATGCATTGGTATCAACAGGAGGATGGATTACCTGGGCGTCGCGCCGGTAGTAAGTTTTGATACGCTGAGCAACGGTTGCGGAATTAGCAGAGAAGTGATCGACCCTGTTAGATGTCGCAACATCCCAGTTGCGCAAGTAGTGAGCAAGCGGAGGCATCAGCATTCGCGTGACCAATCCAGAGCTCTCATAATATTTATTATACATATTCCAGATGTATCTCATGGGGGAATGACAGTAACAGACGTGAACCGCGCCCGGCATAGGCAGAACTCCTTTTGCTGGCCCCGATTCACTGCTTATCACAAGATCATACTCACTTAGATCAAGTTGCTCTAAGGCCATTGGCATCAATGGAAGGTATTTTTTATATAGCTTAGTAGAATATGGCAGCCGATTTATAAATGTAGTGACAATTTTATGACTCTTTATTACTTCTGATATGACCGTTGGGTCATATGCATGTGTGTAGATATCAGCAGATGGATACATCCTGCAGAGTGTTTCGAGGACCTTTTCGCCACCACGCATTCCAACAAGCCAGTAATGTATTATAGCTACACGCAAACGCAACCCCATTGATTATGTTATTGAATTGTGCTTCGCGAATATGAAGCAAAAGGACCATAAACCATACTTCATCCAAGAACATATTCAGTTTGCTTCACCTAAATATATCGGACGACTCCGAATTTTGATTAACTGCATACCTACGTTTAAATGTCGCGAGGAAATGATGCTGTTTAATTATGTTATTGTCAAACCCTTTACTACTTGTTAACCTATCTTCAGAGTGTAAAGCCGAGCCTCCGTAGGTGGTTAGCGTTGGCTCATTGAGGAGTATCGAATGAAAAGCGTCGATCTGATCACTGGCTTTGACGCATCGGAGGAGCCTACTGCGAATATTGCATCTATCCCGCCGCCGGTAACTGTAGATCACCGAAAAGCAGAGGATAGATTTGGAAGTTTCTTCAAATACCTGATAGATGCCTTTTTAGCCTTAATCGCTCTGGTGGCGTTGCTGCCATTGATCACAATGGTGTCCCTGATTTTACTGGCGACCCAAGGGGCGCCTATCCTGATAGCCCATCGCCGCATCGGAAAGCGCGGCGTGCCGTTTCACTGCTTCAAGTTCCGCACTATGGTGAAAAACAGCGATGAGGTCCTGGAGAAGCACCTGAAGGATAATCCAGAGATACAAGCAGAATGGAATGCGAGTCGAAAGCTCAAGAAAGACCCTAGGGTAACGGCATTTGGGCGCAGTTTGCGTCGCAGCAGCATCGACGAGCTTCCACAGCTATTGAATGTGCTTCGTGGGGATATGAGTTTGGTGGGTCCTCGCCCTATCACACAAAGCGAGACTTTATTCTACGGACCTCACATTGCTGACTACATAGCCGTTCGACCGGGATTGACGG
Source organism: Rhizobium sp. rho-13.1 (assembly GCF_007000305.1). NCBI lineage: Bacteria > Pseudomonadati > Pseudomonadota > Alphaproteobacteria > Hyphomicrobiales > Rhizobiaceae > Rhizobium > Rhizobium sp. rho-13.1. The sequence continues at coordinate 131,226 of NZ_SCFL01000006.1, forward strand.
GTCTCTGGCAGGTGAGCGGCAGAAGCGAGACAAGCTATTCCGAGCGTGTCGAAATTGACGTTCGCTACGTGGCAGAGCGAAGTTTAGTTGGCGATTTCGTCATTATGGCAAAAACTATTCCGGCCGTTCTCAGTACGCGTGGCAGCTATTGAGCATGGGAGATGACAACCATTTCCCGCCTCTTCGCTCTCAAGAACAAGTGCTGTCAAAGACCAACGCTGTCGTGCCATGCGGTCGGTACGACGACCAATAAATAAACGCTACGGCCGGCGCGTGGTCGCAGCGTAAAGACTACCGATAGAGGTGAACCGATGTCGACCTCTGACAGGCATGTCTCACCAGACATGGACGCGTCGACGTGAGGCTCACCGAACCCCTGAAATATCGTGTTTAATAGAGTACAGTTGATGGCGGTGGTTCGAAACCATTTCAGCAGATATTTCTGGCTTCGCCATCAGTCTGTGGCGACACCGTTGCGTGTGCTGGCATGAGTGTCGAGCCGATCGGCATTGCAACGATCTTGATAGGATTTTATTGCCTCCTTCGGGGAAGTAACACAACAATTATCGCGGCGGCCATCGCTTCGATTTTCGGCGCATCTGCGGCAATGCTCGTTGGCGCAGCGAATATCCAACCAGGCCACGTTATTCTTGGTTTTCTGGCATTGGGTGTCATGACCCGGCGCGAGGAGGCGCGCGCCCTTGTCCAGGCATTGCGCCCCTCCGAGCCTGGCTTTTGGCTTGCTGGTCTGGTCATCTACGGACTGATCAGCGCCTACTTTTTACCGCGCCTGTTGGAAGGCGCTACACAGATCGTGCCGCTTGGCAGCACAGTCTATGGCGAAACTCGATCCACCGTTCCCCTGACCACTGTGTCCAGCAATTTGACGCAAAGCGTTTACATGGTTGGTAATTTTATTTGTTTTACCATCACCGTTGCCGTTGCATCAACTCATCGAGGCTTCAATTCTCTTGTCGCGGGGTTGCTGGCTTGCTCGGTGCTCATTGTCGTATTCGCCTTTCTCGATATCGCAACCTTTAGCACGGGAACTCAAGCGGTTCTGAGCTTCATGAGAAACGCACGATACACGCTTCATACGGATGAACAGGTTGCAGGTGTCAAGCGCATCGTCGGATCATTTACCGAAACGTCATCGTTCGCACGCACGGCGCTTGGTACGTTTGCTTTCTGCACAACGCTTTGGCTGTGTGGCAGACGCCCTTTTTTGACCGGACTTACCGGTTTGATCTCGCTTATCCTTGTCGTTTTGTCCACGTCATCGACAGGCCTGGCCGGCGCTCCTGTGATCCTCGTTCTTCTTTATGTGACCGCCCTGTCGTTGAGCGGTCGTCAGAAGACTCGCAGTTTAACAACAGCGGCAATTATTTTCCTTCCCATCATCATGCTGGCGGTTTGCCTCTGGGTCGCTATCGACCCTGTTTTGTCGAAGATCGTTTACAATTACGCCGACCTCGTTGTTCTTGGTAAAGCGTCAACCGATTCAGGGATTGAACGCAATTCTTGGAACGCGCTCGGCATTAAGAATTTTGTAGATAGCTATTACTTGGGTGTTGGTCTGGGGACCGCGCGTACTTCGAGCCTGCTGCTCGCATTGCTGTCAAATGTCGGGCTACCGGGATTATTTTTCTATTGCGCTTTTACCTATGGTGCTTTGCTCAAGCGCCGCGGCCTTCCTGGAAGTTTTACCGCAGATGTCCGGCTTTCGGCCCGTAATGGCTGTCTAGGTTTGATGTTCGGAGATCTCTTGGTGTCTTCGGCAATTGACCAAGGCTTGTTCTTCTATCTGCTGGCAGCCTTAGCCACAGCAGAGCCAGAGCGCGCGACACGGACAGCCGCAATACCCTATCCTTTCCTAGGAGTTAAGTCATGAGTGAGACGGCATCCTTCACGATCAACGGTCGCTTCCTTGTCCAGAAGGCAACTGGCGTGCAGCGGTACGCGACAAATGTTGTCAAAGCGTTGGATCAGTTGTTGGCGACATCTGCGAAGCGCGTGAAGATTGTATCGCCACGGGGCGCTCGCGATCTCGGCTTGGCGAATCTGAGCCTCATTGAGGCTGGCCCACTCGCTGGCCACTCCTGGGAGCAAATCATACTGCCAGTGCGATGCCAGGGGCGTCTTTTGAACCTGTGCAACACGGCGCCGCTTTTAAAGACCGATCAAATCCTGTGTATTCACGACGCAAATGTCTTTGCGTCCCCCGAGAGCTACGGGCGCACGTTCCGCGCAGCCTATCAGACACTGCAGCCGGTGCTGGCGCAACGATCAGCCCGCGTCACCGCCGTGTCTCACGCTGCAGCCCGTCAAATCGCACGGCATTTGCCCGTCTCCCTCAAAGATATTGCCGTTATTCCCAATGGACATGAACACGCCTTGAAATGGGATCCGGCAAAAGCCCAGATTGCACCTGACTTCATTCAAGTCCTGGAAGCAACGACAGGACGTCCGTTTGTACTGGTTCTGGGATCACGGGCGCGCCACAAAAATCTGTCGTTGCTCGTCAATGCGGCGCCAGATCTGGATGCGATTGGAATCAATCTTGTGGTTGCCGGTGGCGGAGATGGAATCTACGCGGCCGACATTCTTCAAAGTCGGCCCAACGTAAAATTTATCGGGCGCGTGACAGACGACGATCTAGCCTATCTACTCGACAATGCCCTCTGCTTAGCTTTTCCATCGTTTACGGAGGGCTTCGGCCTTCCGATTATCGAAGCTATGGCGCGCGGCTGCCCGGTTGTCGCGTCCGACTGTGCCAGCATGCCCGAAGTCTGTGGAGATGCAGCTCTAATGGCGTCCCCGAACGATGCTAAGGCTTGGGTCGACAGCATTCGGGCCCTGGTGCTTTCGCCCGAATTGCGTACCGATCTTGTCGGGCGCGGTCACGAGCAAGCGCAACGCTTTCGATGGTGCGACGCAGCTGCAGTTTATCTCGATTTGCTCGAGAGACCCTCGTCGCAGGCACAATCCTATAATCCACCGCAGCCACGCCTTCCCCGCACGGCCGTGGTTGTCGCGACAAGGGGACGGCCTGAGGTTGTGAAGGCGACTGTTCAATATCTGCTTGGTACGCAAACATTTGCGCCTGAGGCATTGATCGTCTCATGCGTCAATCTTGCAGATGCCGGCGATCTTGTTGACAACCCGGCGGTGACCGTGTTGACGGGCCCTCCGGGTCTTGCCGCACAGCGAAACACCGCGCTTGGCGCATTGCCGCCGACTGCCGAGATCGTGGCTTTTTTCGACGACGATTTCATCGCAGATAAAGAATGGCTTAGGAAGGCCGCCGCGACGTTTCGCGACGAAAGCCAGGTCATTGGCTTTACCGGTCGCGTCCTCAAAGACGGCATCACTGGAGATGCCGTCTCCTTCGACGAGGGCCTCCGTCTCATCGATTCCGCCCCGCCTTGCGATTGGACATGGATAGAGCCCTACAGTCCTTACGGCTGCAATATGGCGTTTCGCGTCAGCGCCATTGGCGACACGCGCTTCGATGAGCGGTTGGTACTGTATGGCTGGCTTGAGGACCGGGATTTTGCAGCAGCCATTGCAAAACCGGGCGGTCGGCTCGTCAAGGGCGCTGATGCTTTCGGCGTCCATATGGGAGTCAAAAGCGGCCGCGTCGCAGGAGACCGCCTCGGCTACTCTCAGATCGCCAATCCCATTTATCTCCTATTGAAGGGTACCATGTCGTCAAAGCGGGTCTTTACGCACATCGGTGCAAACATGCTGAGCAATTTCGTAAAAGCCCTGAAGCCGGAGCCGTTTATTGACCGACGCGGGCGAGCCAAGGGCAACTTGATTGCCATCGCAGATGTGGTGTGTGGGAAAATCACGCCTGAGAAGGCCGCAATGCTGTCCTCTGCAAGCCGTACGCTTAAAGTCAATGTAGGAGCGAAGTCGAGATGACGAATAACAGTCCGCAACCTTGGGAGCGCGCTTCGCGACTATGGCGCTTTGACACTACCCCCGCAGAAACTGTCAACGAAGGACCACTTGCACTTCTACGCTCAGCTGGGGTGCTTGCAACTCGTCATAAATATAAACTTGTCGTCTTTACCACAGTCGGTCTTGCGTTCGGAGTGGTCTATGCGCACTCGCTTCCGAAGGTTTACACAGCGACGGCGACCCTTCTCCTGGAACCTCGGCGCCAAGCTGCCGTGTCTGGTCAGGACGGCGGTGCACAGGGGCTCGATTTGAACCGCGCCGACAGTGAATTGCAAATCATTCGTTCCGAGCGTCTTTTGAGTACCGTGTTCGACACGCTCGAACTGCAGAAAAATCCGGAATTCGGTCCGCGCCCTCCATCCAAGGTGAGCGTAATGCTCTCCAGTTTAAGGGCTGTGGCGGAAAGCCGGTTGAGGTCCGCGTTTCCCTGGACTTCCACGGCACTCGACATGGCAGAGGCCACTCCCACCCCTGTCGGCCTGGGGGTAGAGGAAGAGCTTAGAAAGACAACTGATGCTCGCCAGGCGGCATTTTTGAACTTTACCAGACACATCGAGGCTCGCCGTCTTGGCCAATCCTATGTCATAGAAATAGACTTTTCATCCTCTGAGAGAGATTTGCCGGCAGTTGTAGCGAATGCGGCCGTCTCAGCCTACATCTTGCAATCCGTCGCCTTTAAATTGCAGATGGCAATCTCCGGTACCGAGGCCTTACAATGGCGTCTCGATGCACTCAACGCGCAGGTTGACGCTGCCACAACAGCGATCAAAAACGGAGCGTTACCAGCGATCGGAACGCCGGACGCGGATGCCCGCGTCATTGGCGCAGCCTTGGCGCCGTTGAGCCCGTCCGGCCCCAGGACCTCACTCATCATCGCTTTGGGAGGAGTGCTGGGTCTATTGATCGGGTTGTTCAGCCTTGCACTTAACCTGGCCTTCAACCGCAAAATTCGCAGTGCCAAGGAGTTGGCACGAGAGACGGGTGTAGTCTGCCTCGGCATCCTTCCGGATGCAGGTAGCCGCAGCAATGCAACTTGGCGGTCAGATGGCTACAGAGCTGCCATGGTTGTTGGTCAACCCCGCAGTCCATACGCTGCTGCAGTCCGCAATCTTCGAACGTCCATCGAGATTGCTTGCTCGTCGGTCCGCAGCGAACGAAGCGTCGTCGTTGCCATAGCCAGCTGGGACGCACCGAGCGGAGCGTCGACACTTTGCTTGAGTTTGGCCCAATTGATCAGCCATAGCGGCCGCCATGTCACACTGTTCAAAGCTGATGTGAACGAATTGCCTGACAATGCCTCGCAAGAGACATCCATGGCGACGAATCTCGCGGACATCTTGATCGCAGACGTGAAGCCCGAGGAAGTCATATTTACACATGGCGACTGTGATGACATCGCCGTCCTCCCTATTCACTCGAAGAATGCGGAATCAAATCTATTCGCCGACTTCAGAGATCGTCGAGTCTCTCGTCTCATTGAAACAGCTCGCATCTCCAGCGATGTCTTGTTAGATCTGCCACCGCTGACAGGATCGACAGACGCGTTGGCGTTGGCCATACATGCTGATGCTGTTGTGGTGGTCGTTACTGAGGGACGCACGACAATCGATGAGGCCATTGACACAATTCAACAACTGCGCAGGGCCGGAGCAAATGTAATTGGGACCGTCCTTAACCGTGCCAAGGCGTAGTAAAGGCGAGCCACCGCCACCTGAGAACCAGCAAAATGCTGCGGTGGTGGCGCTCGACCAGATGACAGACGAAACCTTGATCGAAGGAATGCTGTCTCGCTCGACTGCTTCAAGACGCAGCCCGCGACGTCCCGCGTCCACTGCCCGTCAGATTATGCTTACAACCAACTACCAGCGCGGTGTGCTTGTGGATGCAGCGCCCTGAACAGTGCTTTTTCAAGTTGAGGAAATTCCGGGGCTTTCAAATCGACCCTAACTATTCCTTGTCCTATGCTTGTTAGCGCGTTACTTCACCATCGAAATTCGGACAACGGAAAAGTAATGAAGCGTTTTGGCGGCTTCAACCCAATGAATTCCGGTCCCCGCTAGGGTGAAACGATCAGCCCCGACGGACGAACTGGCCGACCACACTAGCGGTCACGTCAACCGGTTTCGCGGTCAAGCAGGGCTTCATGCCTGGTCAATGATTTCGAACCTGCCGCGGCCGACGGAAAGTCTCATCCCCAGTGCCAGAAGGGAAAGCGTATAGGCGACTGCTCCAGCCGCAGACACCATCACCAACTCAACGGTATGGTTCAATGGATACCCGACAAGTTGGTAACGCAATGCTAGAACGATGACCGCCATGCACCCGTTGGCTGCCCCCACTTTCCAGAGATTTTTTAACTGAACAACTATGTTGAGCGACAGCAATCGGCGAGCCTCCAAAACGTAGAAGCCGAACATGATGACAGACAGGAGCACTCTCGCTACGCTCGCGCCTATGTAGGAGTAGAGCAAGATACCCGTCGAAATTAGAATAATCCGCAACATCAGGTCTATGGCATTTAGTTTGAAGAGAATATTTGGGCGATTCACCGCCAAACCCACCGAATAAAGGGTTTGGAAATACGGCGTCGTGATCACTGACAGGGCGAGGATACTCAGTGCCGGCGCAGCACCTTGCCATTTTGCACCAAGCAATATCTCCGTCAGCAGATCTGCCGTCAGGGAAATCCCCACGCAGATCGGCAACGATATCAACATCGCAAAACGGGCAGTCTTTAAAAATGCGAGCCTGAGACGCTCCACATCCCCGGAAATACGCGAAAATGCTGACATGACAGACTGCATGGCAGGCCCAATCACACTCTGCGATGGCAACCCAGCCAAATCGCTTGCAATCGCGTATCGGCCAAGTGTTGCATTATCTGTGGCCGCTCCGATGAAAACGCGGTCGAATTGCCAATTCAATGCGGAGACAAGCTGAGACCCACTGAACCAACCTATAAAACTCGAGAAGTCTGAGAAGCGTGCCAGTGAGAATGCCGGCCTGTAGGGTGCCAGTACATAGGATACGATTGCCGAAATGATGCAGTTTGACACAAAATTCGCAGCAATCGCCCAGTATCCACCGCCCAATAAGACGATCGAGATCGTCAAAAAGAATGAGAAAAATTTGCCGCTGAACTCCATCATGAAGGCCCGTCTAAAGTCCAAATCACGCGCGAAATGAACCATCGCGGGGCTGTTGAAACCTTTGACGAAGGGGCCAACCGTCAAAACTGCGACAAGGGGTACAAGCGCGCTGTTATCATTGAAGAATGAAAAGGGCCATGCAGCGCAAAAGATGATGATCGCAATCAGTACGCTTCTCAGGATGCTCAACGTAAAACCCGTATCGAGATGCGTCTTATCGATTACGTCTAAGCGCAATAGCGCTTGGGTCACGGGCATCTCGAGCACAGTGTCCACCACTGCAACAAGAGACATACCCAAGGCGGCTAGCCCGAAGTCCGATGGTGTTAAAATCCGTGCCAAAACTAGCAATGTAAAGAAGTCGACTATTTTTCCTGCGAACCGCGAGACGATTAGCCAGCTAGCACCCTGAACCGCTTTAAAGGCAAGCATTGTGGCTCACTTGGTTGGCACGTGACAAAACGCAGCCACGCAACGTTACTTTCACAAAAGAGCGTCGGGCAATGCTGAGCGAAAAACAGCAAGCAGGGCCAATCTTCGAAAGCGACCTTTCTAGAGAGTATCCTACCGGCAGAAAATCGGCCGTCACCCGCAATCGAGCTTTGGACTTGGGGGCATCAAGGCGTTGGCGCTGCACTTATCCATCCTTTGATCGCGAAAATATCAGTCAAGTACGAACGGAGACGTCGAAGAACACTGGAAATGCATCACCAAGACGTACCACGTTTTCCTACATATAGGCTACAGGATATAAAATCGGTCCGCTCAGCCATAGTCAAAGAAAATCTCGGATATTTGGACAAATAGTGCGCTACGATCAGAACCAAATTCAACAACGATGCAGATATCTCGCCTGTTCTGCCAATTAGACTTTAAAATTCTTTTTTTTGAGATATCATAAATTTAGCGGCGGAGCGGGGACGTTTTATGACCGACAACCTTATTCATCAGGACCGCGCATCCTATTTCCTTGAGGAAGAATTTGACGCAGTTGTACTTGGTGCTGGAATATCGGGGCTCGTATCGGCGGCCATTTTATCGCGTCAAGGACACCGTAACATTCTCATCATTGACGACTATGAGCACGTTGGTGGAAACCACCTGGACTGGTCCTCAAATGGTTATACTTTTGATATTGGCAGCTTAGTTTTCCAGGATGATTCACCGCTCCTGTTCTATTTCCCAGAATTGCTATCTCTGTATCTACCAATTGAGCCGGAGTGGGCGCGATTGAACCCACAGGGAATGGTGACGAGCTATCCAATCTCGATCCGCGATGACATCTTTGGTAGTGGCCCCGTGGGCACCGTCAGGATATTCGCATCGGTCATCTTTTCTCGTCTCTTCAGGCGGCGAATGGACAATGCGCACGACTTTGCGCGCTTCTGGATAGGGGAATACCTGCTGGGACGTTCTGGGCTGGAGTCGTACATGCAGCGCTTCTACGGCATCTCGACCACAGAGATCGATATCGATTTGGCCAAAAAGCGCATGATGTGGATCAGCGAGCACGCGTCGTTGCGAAAGCTACTAGCGCGGTTGCTCCCGCGACGACCTTCGGGCAAACCAAATCGGCAATTGGCCAGGCCGAAAGCCGGCTTCAGCGCTTTGTATAAAGTGGCTGTTGACAAGCTTGAGACCGAGGGGGTCGCTGTCAGTTTGTCGGCGCAAATGAGAAGCATTGAGAAAGCCGGAAGTCAGTTTCGGTTGCGCACGAAAGATCGGATCGTCGTCACCAGCAGACTTATATCTACCATTCCGATCGAACGGACGGTCGCACTATGCGGCTTGGACCCCGGCCCTCCTCTCGAAACAATAACGCTGATCGGATTGTTTTTCAGTTTCAAAGGCGACCGCGGTTTCCGCCAGCCAATTATCTACAATTTCTCGTACAAAGGCGCTTGGAAGCGGCTGACTATGCATTCGGATTTTTACGGCCTGGTTGACGCTCGAGAGTATTTTGGTGCCGAGGTCATCGCCCATCACGCAGGCGGTACGATTGAGAGCGCTGAAGCAGATTTTCGTGAACACGTCTCTGAAAACGGCCTTTTCAAAGGCGAGCTTAGATTGGAAGGCGCCCGCGTGCTTAGCCATGCCTATCCTATCTACAGACGGGGAGCCGCCCAACATGCAGCAGAGGCAATAGAAAAACTGCGCGTATTCGGCATTGAATCTTTCGGTCGACAAGGCGGGTTCAATTATCAACCCACTGCACGATCTTCAACTGTGGAGGCCGAAGAAGCGCTCCGTCCAGCAGCTTAACCGTTTGCTTCAATTTACGCCCGGTTCTCTGACCTGACGTGGCGGCAGTCCGAACGTGGCTTGAAAGTCCAGCAATCACCACAAAATGCCCGGAGGCGTATTTGCGCATATTGCATATTCTCAATCACACAAATCGCTCCAACGGCCATGTCCATGCAGCAGTGGATCTTGCTTGCGCTCAGGCCAAGCTGGGACATAATGTCTGTTTGGCCAGCGGGGGCGGAGATTTCGATGAGCTGCTATCTCAAAACTCGGTTTCTCAGACCACTCTCTCCCATCAGCGCTCGCCCCTGTCCGCACTCAGGTCAATTGCTGCCTTGCGCGCTTTTGTCCGAAATTGGCAACCTGATATCGTTCACGCCCATATGATGACGAGCGCAGTGCTCGCATGGCCGGTGTGCAAGATCGCGGGCGTTCCCCTCATCACAACTGTCCACAATGAGTTTGAGAAAAGTGCTATCTTGATGGGGTTGGGTTCACGCGTCATAGCGGTGAGCGACGCGGTTGGCGCTTCCATGATCAAGCGTGGCATCAGTGCTCGACGCCTGCGTGTGGTTTTGAACGGAACAATCGGTTGTGCCCGTTCCGGGAACCGAACACATGTTGAATTGGCATTGCAATCTCCCAACGTCCTTTTCGTCGGCGGCCTGCACCCCAGGAAGGGGCTCCCAGATCTGCTCGAGGCGTTCCAAATAGCGCACCGGGATGTCCCGAACTCGAGGCTGTATGTGATTGGCGGCGGGCCGTTCGAGCAAGAATATCGCGACATGGCTTCAAGGATGGAGTGCGCCAGCGCCATCCTTTTTATGGGTCCACAAGATGATCCTTTCCGTTGGATGGCAAGTGCGGATATTTTCGCGTTGCCTTCGCATGCCGACCCCGCGCCCCTTGTGCTTTCGGAAGCGCGGGAGGCGGGGTGTGCAATCATCGGAGCGAACGTCGATGGCATACCGCAGTTGATTGAGTTCGGTGCGGCAGGATTGCTTGTCGAGCCGAGAGATATCGTCGGTTGGGCAAGAGTACTTAGATGTTTATTTGAAAGCCCGTCGCTGGTTGAGGAATGGCAACGCAAGAGCCAGTTCAACATTGAGCGCATGACTATAAAGCGCGTGGCTGCCGAAACGCTCGACGTTTACAAGAGCGCCCTGCGTGACAAGTCGCCGATCGTAAGCGGCTCCACGTACCCGGCAACAAAATGAAACTGATAGACCTGGAGGATACGATGGCAGTTTTGAAATCCCGGCGCGACGTGTTGATTGGATCGGCAGCGCTTGCAGCGGCAGGCACCTTGATCATGATAGGCACTGATGTGCAAGCTGATGAAACCGAAGACCCCACCAAGGACATGTCGCTGACATTTGACGAGAACTTTGCCATGTTGGATCCCGCCATATGGTACGCCGGCGCAAAACCAAGCACATCTGATACAGGCTTTTATGGACGATCAGCGTTCAGTCGGATCAACGGCGAAGATGGCTACAATCCATATGCGATCATTGACGACCCCTCGACAGAAAATGGCAAGGCATTGCAAATGTCGGTCCGTCATCTGGGTCGCAAAATGAATGTGCCAAATTATTATGGCAACGATAATCCAGAATATCAGTGGGTATCTGGGAACATTCAGACAGCCAAGCCCGATGGGACAATCCTGCAGGGCTGGCGAGAGGGATATTTCGAAGCAAGAATGTGGTTTCCGGCCCATTTCCTGACGTTCCCCGCATTCTGGCTGATGAACGGCAGAAGCATTCTTCACCCACAGACCACTGTCGAGCTCGACATCGTCGAGCAAAAGGGATCGGAAAGTGATCTATACGGGGCTTACCTGCACGAATGGGGACAACCGAACGAGCATCACCAAGGCGTTGGCGTTCCGACCGACGTCGACATCACCAAGGGATATTTCCGCTACGGACTTCTTGTGAAAGACGCAAAGTTCAGGCTCTATTTCGAGCGCAAGCCAGTTATCGACCCCAAAACCCTCGAACCTGTAAACTGGACGATCGGAAGAGCAGCCGAGATGCAGTCTAACAACGATGTGTACTGGCCGATACTAACATTGGCGCTGCGGGCCGACGTTCCCTATCCCACTCAGCTAGATCCAAACGATTATGAGGCCCACATGCGCGTCGACTATGTCCGGGTCTACACCTGAACTAAGACCGTTATTGGTGTCGCGCCGCTCTTACTGATTTTGACTAGGACCTGGGTAGAGCGAAGAGGTTCGACCACTCATATAATAGCCAACCATGCCTATCCATTCCTTCGCAGCCACGCCAAGGAGTGATGCGTTTGCCTCCGGCTGAGATATGTCAAATCGCAAGCTCTCCGTTCCAATTGTGCGATAATCGGTAACCCATGGTATCACATCGATACCCAGTTTACGGAATATACCAACAGACCGCGGCATATGGAAGCCAGAGGTAACGAGAAGGCAGTGGGACAAACCATTGGCCTCGAGGAGTTTCTTGGTATTGATGGCGTTCTCGAAGGTCGTGCGGGATGTGCTGTCTTGCAGTAGCCTGTCATGTTTGATTCCAAAGACAGTGAACATCCTCTCGGCGATAATTCCATCTCCCAAGTAACCGCCGGTAATAAAACCGTCCCCTCCTGATACGATAATGCGCATAGCAGAAAACTTGTTGGCCAGTCGGAGTGCTTCCACAAACCGGTCCCCCGCATCCGTCATTTCGTATCCCCCTCGGACTGTATCAACGTCGTTGGTAAAACCACCCCCCAATATGATGGCGCACTGAACATCGAGTGGATCAGCAGAAGGGCGCGGAAAGCGATCCTCCAAAGCTTCAACCATGACAACCCCGGTCGTTGTGAACAAAGCGACAAGAAGAATGGAAGCCGGCACCAGGACAAGCAACAAGCTGAGCCGCCGTCTGCGGAACCAGATGGCAACAAGTGCGAAGACGCAAAAAATGAGAGAAAGAGAAAAAGGTTGCAGAAGTATCCAAATGACTTTTGAAATAATGAACATTTTGTTCGCCTAAAAAGGATTAGATTTCCTGGAAGTCGGAGCGTTCGGACGACGTTCCCACCGTGAATTGACTTGCCAATGCCAAAGTCTCCGTCAACGATTGGACTACGGTCAGCCAACCGTCTTAGCTACCTCATTATCGGTTCTCACCGGTTTCATGTGATGGCCGACTAGAGGGCTCGATAGCCTTGCTCTGCCAATTGGTTCGAGGGACGGCCAAACCTGCGCCACCGGCTTTCACACTTTCTAACCGATCACCGAGCCTAGAACGCCGGTACGTCTCCCATTTTCACTGGTGCCCTGCCCGCGGCTGTCAGTATCGCCGCTGCATGGACATCAACGATCCGATCGACGTCAAAGCGAGAAACATAAGCTTTCCGATAATCTGAATACGTTTTCTCATAGCGGAGATTGTCGACGTAATAAGCCATAGCGGCCACCAGTTGTTCAATCTTATCAGCCTGAACCAGACGTCCCAGCTTTTCGTCGGTGAGGATGTCGCTAGGACCGAACTGACAATCAGTGGAGACCACCGGCATGCCAAATCGCAGAGCTTCGCAAATCGCCAACGACCATCCTTCCCAGCGCGATGTTGAAACAAAAACATCGCTCGCTGACAACGCGGGAGCTGGATTGTCCGGAAGATTGTCAAAAGTAATCACAGATTGCATGTTCAGTTGTGAAACTTGCTGGCGCAAGGCGGCCTCGTCTTCTCCGTATCCGACGATCCTCAGCCTTACGTTTTTTCGTATTCTTGCCAACTCCGAGAATGCAGATATCAGAATATCCTGCCCCTTCTGGTGGGTGAAGCGCCCCACATTGACGAAGGTCACAAAGTCCTGATCGATGGCACAATTCGATTGATCGTCGAACCGTCTGACGGGATTTGGCAGCCAGGTCTGGCGCACCTCACTGCCAAACATCTTTCTAAAGCTTTCCAACTGCCGCGGCGAAGTTCCAAAAACGTCGGACACGTGCCGCAAAAAATAGAACTTCATGAGGAAAAATAACACCTTCGCCTTCCAGTGACTGCATTCCCTATGCGGATTTCCATGCAAATAGACGGCGATACGCTGAGGGATACCAAGACACGCGATCATCACTAGAACTGCAGGTTCTATCTGAGGCACGACGACGAGCTGGTAGTCCTTGCATGACACGGTGCGCCGGCAAATTTTCATCATATGAAGAGTATTTCGACTGATGCGGGTGATCTCATTATAAGCGGGACGGGATTTCGGTCTATTCTTGTGCTCGGATGTGTAGAGCACATCCAATTCGATCGAAGCACCAAACTTGCGACTAATCTCAGAGCAAACTGTATCCACAACGTGTTCCACGCCGGCAAATGATTTAGTATTTTGTTGTATATATAATATTTTTATTTTTTTATTTACGACGATTGACGACATTAGCGATATAAAACTCCGCCTAAAGATAAATTACCGTAATAGAATGTTCTTTCAGGCCATTTTTCACAAAATAACGTCTAACTCAGCACCTTGAGGAGGAGTGCCTCCGCAAGTTCCAGAGCTATTATCTTATCTACCCCTAGTGCAAATCAACGGGCAATTGAATTCTTATTTCATTCGAAATAGAATGACTGCGAAATATGACTGATCAAATTCCAAAGAGGCGGGGTGCGAATAATGGTGCCCGTGACCTGCTCATGACAGTTTAAGCGCCGTCTTCGGTCACACCACGAGAAATATTTGGCATAAAATATCGTCCAGCTTACCGTTTTGTAACGCGTGCACCATGGCTATATGCGAAACGCAGCTTGCAGCGCCTTCCGCTTTTCTGCATGCCCGCAACACGATTTACAATATTCAAAATATCTCATGTTTAGAAATAAGGCTAGATTCCATCTTCTAGACTATCTGTACTCACCATATGCTATATACAGCTACGACTGTGTAATTCCGTCAAAGGTTTTTTTTGAATTACAACTTTCATTCTGTGATTCCATACTTGAATGATACGTTTTATTAACCCATTAATGGCTTCATTGACGGAGCGAATGGTTTTGTGAATTTCGATTCGAGGCGCAGCAACACGATTCAGGTGGTGATAACCAGAACGGTGCGATCTCCTCGCTGAAACAAGCTTTTGGGGGATCTGGCGTGGTTTTTATTTCAAGGTGCGCTCCTGCCATCCTCCTGGTTCTTTCGGGCTGCGTCAGTGGCCCTGATTATAAGCCGCCAATCATGCCTTTGCCGGCCACTTTTTCAGAGCCGAGCGCCGGATCTTCTGATGGTATCGTCTCCAGGGAATGGTGGCGCGCCTATAGCGACGAGACACTGGAGGCGCTTGTCACCAGGGGACTCTCTCAGAATATTACCATTCTATCTGCGATTGAGGCGATCAACGCAGCCCAAGGTGATGTCGTCGTCGCTGGATCTGGTGGGTTGCCAAACATCGCAGTTGGCGCGGACCAAACCATAAGCGGTGAAACGGGAAATCTCCGCACAGCGGCGAGCAGCACCAGTACGTCTCGCGGGGGAGCAACGTCTTCATGGCTACTCGATTTCTTTGGGCAGTACCGTCGAGCCCGTGAGGGTGCGTTGGACTCGCTCGATGCTGCCTTTGCGACTGTCGATGTCGCCCGCCTGGCTTACGTGCAGGACGTGGTCACCGGATACATAAATGCGCGCTACTATCAGATTCGTATTTCGATCGCCCGGGAAAACCTAAAATCTCGACGAGACACGCTTAACCTTACAAAGTTCCAGCTCACTGCCGGCGCTGCTTCGAGGTTGGATGTTGTTCAGGCGGAGGGACTGGTCAACTCGACACTTTCGGAAGTTCCCGGTTTGGAAGTAAGCTATCGCCGGGAGGTTCACCACATCGCGGCCTTGCTTGACGCGCCAGCAGCCGAAATTCTTGAGCTGATGAAACGCGGCGAAACGCAGCCAGTATACAAAGGTGGAGTCTTTGCGGGTGTCCCAGCGGATTTGATCCGCAATCGTCCGGATGTGCGTCGTGATGAAAGACAACTCGCCGCCGCTGTCGCACAGATAGGAATCGCTCAAGCCCAGCTGCTACCCAGCATCACACTCAATGGCAGTATCTCCCCCTCTTACATCCATACGGCCGGTCGCGGCGGAGGCTTGACCACCTGGTCTTTCGGCCCGGCCTTAAACCTGCCAATTCTCGATGGTGGCCTGCTGCGGGCAAACGTAAAAATCGCCGAATCCAACGCCAAGGTTGCCTACCTGACATGGAAAGGAACTGTGCTTACCGCCGTCGAAGAAGTCGAAAATGGTTTGGTGGCCGTCAACCGCGACCCGCAAACAATAGCAGCACTGCGTGCCCAGGTTAGGTCTTATCGCGACGCTGTATCGCTGTCGACGGCAAGCTATAAGGACGGAGCTTCCTCATTACTAGATGTTCTTGACGCACAACGCTCCGTTACCAATGCCCAGCAAAATCTGGCTGCTGCAGTCCAGCAACTTGCAACCGACTACGCAGCTTTAAATGTCGCCATTGGCGCCGGGCTTATCTTACCGACGGATAGCAAGGGTCAGTCGCGTCCCGCAGCCGAAAAGCATGTTGCAAAACTCGGCGTTTCTAACGAGTAGTCGAAGTTGCCTGTAAAAACAGGGATCATCGCCGAAACAGCCGTTTGATCATCGTGCGTAGCGGCGAATTTTTTTTAGGATTTATCCTGAACTCAACAATGGCTCGCGCAGCACTGTTGGGCAACAGAAATAACAAGCCGGCGACCAGATATCGAGACAGGGTCTCGACGCTCGAAAATGATTGCGCAATCTGCTGACAATACCGACGAAGAAGGGGGAGATCGATACGTTGTCCCTTGAGGATTTGCGCAAAAACCTCATGCTCCACCAGATACAAATAATCAGGCTTCATCTCAAACATCGCGCCGTCCAAGAGTTTTCCGTCCCTGCTCAGCCTTTCAAGATGTGCAAGGCGCAATCGAAATACCCGCATCGTCTTCTCCATCCCGAGGTGAGAACTTGAACCAAACCCAGACATATTGTTATTGTGGATCCTGTATTGTCCCAGAGCTTGATCAATGTGCACCACCCGGCCCTTGAAAGGGGCTGCTAAGTAAGCAATGCCATCAATTCCGAAATCGTAGTCGATGGCGCCAATCGTCAGGTACACATCGCGACGGTAAATATTGCCTGAGGTTGGCGGAGTAGGATAATATCCGTGACGATTGATACTCTCGATCATCTTTCGATTGTCGTAATCGGGAGTCAAACGCGGGAAGGCGTCCCCTATCTCTTGTCCCTGTGCATCTATGGGCTGCAGCATGTACTGAATTTTCGTGACATCGGGCTCCAGATAGGGGGACACAGTCAGAAGAGCTTTTTCGTCCAAGATATCGTCAGCATCGAGGAAGAGGACGTATTGACCTCGGGACGCCGCGAGACCGGTAAGGCACGCGGAAATAAAGCCGCGGTTTTCGGTGTTAATTCCTATTATTCTGTCTGAATAGCGGCTGATGACACTCCACGATGTGTCGGTCGATCCGTCATTGACCACAATGAGCTCAAAATCAGCACTTGGCTGATTGAGGACACTCTCGATAGCAATGGCTACATAATCTTTATAGTTGTAGCAGGTAATAATGACACTAAAACGCGGCTTGCCGTCGACGATCATTGATCTCACTCCAGCCACATAAACTAACCACGATGCCCCCGTTGTCGCTGAGCACCCATGCCATGATCGTGACGTCGCAGCGGACCACGATGTGAGCAGAAACGAAATGCAACTCGAACGATGATGGACACGAGGCTTACTCCGGAAGAGATTTCAGTTGGCTTTTCTTCGATCGAAACGCGCAAAGCGATACGACATTGGTGGCGTCGACATCTGGATGCGAATGCTGATAGTGTGCCCGAAGCAACATGCTTTTCAAATCCGTGCAAGGCAAACCACCTATCGGCTGGTCTGGAATACTTATATTCGGCTTTCCCGGCACATGAGAAAACAACGCGCTTTTCACAGTCGCTCTTCGCACAAGGATCGGGTCAGCCTCATCTTTAATGAGGATGTCGATCATGGAGGCCTGTGAGGCGACCCCTGCTGCGCGCAGCGTGACCTGCTTGATTGACGACCAATAAATAATCTGACCGGAGAAACGGTGGTAGACGATCCCGTCGGTCCTCACTGTGAAGAGTGGCTTCCACGGATTTCGTTTGCCCACAGACCACCCCAGGATGCTGAGGAACACACAAAATAGACCTGTCACCCAATGGTTTAGCATATCGCTCTCGCGAAAAAAACCGTGCTGCTGAGCCGAAATGTTGGCTGTGTAACAAGCGACAAGCACCGCGCACACAATCACAGATCGCCATAGTTCTCTATAGGAACCGCAATAAATGACGATCTCATCAGGATACGTGGTCCCTACCAAAACTGGATCATTTAGTTCAAAGACGGCAGTGCTCAGTGTTTTCGATCTGTTAGGACGAATTATGGCCATTGCCTGTCCTTTTCAGTGAAGCCACGCCACGATAACCGCCGAAGGTGTCGAGGACTGTTACGGCGTCAGAAGCTGAGTCTTTCCTTGACCATTTGCGCATCATGACGGTTCAGATGCCATCGGCCGATCTGGCGCAGCGATCGGCAAAGTAAGCGACTTCAACGCGTGCCTGACGGCTGCCGTCAGATAGACGGGTTGGACCGCGTTGCGGTACCGTCCGATGAGATCGCCCGCAATTCGCACCGAAAGTCGTGGACCAGACAGATGAGCTCCGCTGATATCCACACCAGATAAGACACGTATGCGAGGCACGGCGACGCCATTGATCAACGAGTCACGCTTCATGCGTGTCCGGCCGAGGGTGGAGACCAGATCATCGTTTGCGGTGTTGCCCCCGACCTTTTTGATGAACTGGTGCAACTTTCCGCCCACAGGACGTGTATGGCAGACGGTCACGCTGTCAAGAATAGCAACGGATTCGAGCTTTCCGCTAAGTTCAACCGCCAGTTTTGGCCAAACGAAATCCATTCCGAAACCGCTCTTGGAATCCTTTAGACTTTCCAGGGTCTTTGCCAGAATCGCTCGACTGAGCACCGGCACCATAATCTCCACGAAGTTGCTATACCGCAGGTCAAAGCTCGGGTGCTGAAGCGTGATCAGATGAGAATAATAGGAATTGCTGTCCAAAGATGGCTGATACACTAAGAGACCGTAACTCCGACCCGCCGCGAACAGTCGATTTATATCATTGGTCGTAGCCCTGATATCGTCGTCTGGAAACCAGAAGTACTCGTAACTTGTCAGTGCCTCAGGATGCTCTTTAAAAAAGCCATAGATCCCGTCCCACTTCCCGCCCTTGCCGCGATGCACATAATTTGCTTCAGGAAATAGCTTTATTTCGTCAGTTCCGAAGTAACTTACCGCCACATCGAATTGCCGTCCTTCTCCGCACCAACTTTCATGAAGACTTTGGTCTCCACAGCGCACCACCGCCAATGTGGGTGCCAATACAGGAGCCATGCAAACCTCCGACCGAATAATATTGGCACAACGCTGGAGCTCACACTATCGCACAGTCTTAATATTTCAAGCTTAATTTCCGATTAAAATTGACATAATTCACTCTTCCTTCGTATATTAGCCTGCACGATGGACAAGAATAATCGTAAAAGGAAGCTTACGTTGCGCTTTTGTTGTTCGGATAGAGCAGCGATAGCCGTCACAAACCCAACTATAAACGCTTATCTGATGAAATGGCGAACTCCATCAATTCAATTAGAAGCATAAGTCCTGCAATTCCGGAACGTTGAGCATTCAAGACAGAACTCCGAAGCAACGCAGAATAGATAGCCTTATGAAAATGTACAATTACTCAGAGATGCAGACTGACGACCTCATTAGCAGGTGTGGTGGAGACCCTGGCGCGATCATAATGAGAACGTGTATTGCATCCTGTACCTTCTTTTTCCTTTATTTCAGTTTGTATTTTTATGGCCTAGCTGGAAGCTTGCTTTTTTGGGGCCCCTGTACCTCAGGGGCGCTTACTTGTTTTATTCCATTGGCGGGAATGCAAAGTCGGTTTAAATCCCTATAGAGTAGACTTGGTAATGCACTTTACGGAATTTAATTCCGTTGCCGGGTGCAGTTTGCGAGGGCGCTCCTTCATAACGCTCGGCAGTTCGACGGTTGTCGACGCAGCCCATCTTCAGGCGATCTTTGCAGCCATCGGGCATTTTCCTGGGCTTAGCTCTCGACCGAGAAGTGCGTGTCTATTCAAGATTGGGCTGGGGCGCAGGAGGGTGCATCCGTCGCGATCATGAGCGGTAACGCAGAGATCCATCGCCATCCCGGCAGCATCGACCACCTCGGTGGAGGTTTGAGTGATCGGAACGATGGCTATGCTGCTTTCTCGAAACCTCATCTTGCTATCGCAAAGTGCCCAAAGAACCCGCTGAGCGCGTGAGGGCTCTGCCGTAGACCGCACTATAGTTTAAATATAGGTTGGTTATGGAAAACCGATCCAAATTCGACGAGGCGCGCCCTTTCATCTGCGACAGCAACTCAGGGTCTCTCAAAAGGATTTCCAATTTTTCCGTGAGATCTTTTGGATCGCCTGGCCGAACCAGAAACCCGGCCCGCCCTTCATCGAGGGCTTCGGGAATCCCTCCGACCTCTGTTGCAACTATTGCGCATCCAGCGCTACGGGCTTCGATATTTACGAGACCTAATGGTTCAGCTAGGGACGCCAGCACAAATATATCCGTTTTAGCTAGCACGGTGGCTGGATTGTTGATCTGACCCAAAAATCTAACGCGACCGCTTAGGCCAAGCTTTTCGGCTTGCCTTTCCAACTCGTCTTTGTCGGGTCCATCGCCCACAACGCAAAGTGTGACTTCATATTTCGCCGCCAACACAGCGAAAGCGCTGATTAAAAAGTTCACACCTTTTCGCGCATGAAGGCCGCATACCGTCGTTATAAGTATTCCTGGCGGTTTTTCGAATACGGCTTTATCCGGTAAAAGGCTTGTCCTGAAGCCGCCCAGTGTTGCGTTCAGTACCACATCAACCTTACTTTTCTTGAAGCCCATTTCACGAAGGCGGGCCGTATCTGAATTGCTGACCGCAACGATCCTATCGCCAAGTTTCATGATCGACGAATGTTTGTCGAAGGAATTGTGGACCGTCGTGACCAGCCTAGCGTTTGAAAATCTAGTCGCGAAATAACCAAAGATCGCGCCGGCCATCATGTGCGCATGGACAATGTCATACTTACTCCGCCTTACCAGAAGCGAAAGAGAAACAAGCGAAGCCGCCAATTTAAATGGATTTTTGCCGCGCTGCATAAGTTTAATATGATGCGCCCCCATCGCGCTTAGACCCTGTTCGTACTCGCCCCCATGGCTCGCGTAGCCCACAAAGTCACCACTCGCCGCCTGAATGCAGGCTAGATCAACAGCAAGGTGAACGTTTCCATGTCCATGATGACAATGATTGGCCAAATGAAGAACGCGCATTTTCCGATACCCCCCTAGTAATCCGGCACTATTCTGAGGGCAGCACCGTCGGCAATCTTTAAATTGCTACTCCCTTGCAAGATATAAGCTTAAGGTAGTGATTTTGTATACCTTCATGTAATCCACTAAGGAAAGCAGATAACCAGCAAGCCTTAGCGCATGCGGCTTCTATCATGATGAGGCAGGGTGAAGGGTGTCCAGGCCATTCAATCTCTCCGTTTTTGTCACAAAATACGAAGAATCTGATTGCCGCCCTTCACTCAACCCCGCATCTGTAACGCCATTCTTGAACAGACACTGAACGACCGAGATCGGATACGACTTGGCTTGCCATTGCAACCTCGAACGCGCAAGTCCCTGCCACACGGGGTCCGCATCGTTTTCGTGATTGTCAGGTCCAAACACGAACATGCCGCGACCAGTCGTCTGCATGTAAGCTGTCTCTATCATGCACTTTAGAAGGTGCGACGCGGCACCACTGCCGTGATCCTCTGCCGCTGCGGCCTCCATGAAGAACATGATCGGTCCAAACGTAATTCCCATAAAGCGAGCCAGCGTTTTGTCACCGCTGACGTTCCGAGCGGTGAAGCTAAACTTTGAGGTGGTAAGGACCCGGCTCAACGACCGAATGACCAGGCTCGCTCGCGACGTCAAAATACGCTTCTTTTTAAAAAGGCGAAGTCTAGAAAGCTCAAGTG
The DNA here is from genome assembly GCF_007000305.1 of Rhizobium sp. rho-13.1. Classification (NCBI taxonomy): domain Bacteria; kingdom Pseudomonadati; phylum Pseudomonadota; class Alphaproteobacteria; order Hyphomicrobiales; family Rhizobiaceae; genus Rhizobium; species Rhizobium sp. rho-13.1. The sequence goes on from NZ_SCFL01000006.1 coordinate 152,765, forward strand.
GAACGAGGTCGCAGAAAATCTGCCATTGGCGGCGGATTGCAAAATCAAGGCCTGGATAGGACCGTTCGGCTTTCTGGACATTTCGCCGGGCATTTTTGCTGACCTCCTTGTAAAAAGCATCAAAACTCTCCCACCGCTTGAAATCAATCGCAATCATATCGACTGCCGCTGTCGATATGACGGACACTCCAGCGAGCGCGTGGAGCTCCGCAGATCGGCATTTATCCAGACACCAGTCAGATCCATAGCGATAGTATCCATCTCCCAGATGGCTAAGCACCGCCCGCATCGACAACGACCAAAGATGCCGATAGTCCGGGAGCACCTGAATGGCATCGCAGAACACATGGTCGCTCTTACGAATTCCGACCGCACATTGACCGATTTTCACCTGATCATCGGCGGTACACAATATAATGTCCAGCCGCACCAGTCTCATCAACGGGTTGTAGTCAATCTGCCACATCCGGGATGCATGAAAGGCGCAACGGAAAGACGCTTCGCATCTTTGAGCGAATGCGTCCCAACTGGTGGCTCCCTGTGTAAACGCAAAAACCCGGATTGCCACTGGGCTTTCCTGCAATTTGCGCGACGCGATATACAACTCCTGCGTCAATTCATCCACAACACATTCCTGCATAAAAACAGATGGATAGCTTTTCAGACATTTTTAGCCGCGTTCACTAGGAACTAGTTTTGGCTACACACAAGCATGTCAGTGTCATTATTTTAATCGGGTAAGATTAATTACTCATGGAGTCAACCATACCGGAATAACTTTACTCCAAAAATATTGCGGAATGTCAAGTGATGCCTGTTATTCTGACCGAGATATCTTCCAGCCACCCCATCGAAACCCAATACTCTATTCTATCGGAAATATTTGCTTTTGCCAGATGATGCGAGCGGCGGGTGGTCGGCCAATCTGTGACAGGGACGGTGTCCGCGCGCCGCGCAGAACGACGCGATCTCTGTGGGCCGCAATAGGTGCTTAATCTCGCAGCTCTTGGAGGACGTAGCGAGATGGAGTTTCGTTCTGCACGAGGGGCATGCCAGATCTCATACTGTTGCCATTTTCAATGCCGTCGCCTTTTATGGGACGTCGATCGAGCAGACATCGCACAAGATGTCTCCTCGTGCGGCTTGGCGCAAGGTTCAAGACGTACGGTCTGCTCTTCCGTGTTGTAGAACACTTTTAGGGTTAGCGATGATCGCACTACTTAGTATTCCCGCCGCAGCGTCGTCGATGTTTGTTCTGCTAGCGGTTTTTGCGCCGAGACTGGCACCATTGGTTGACGACTTCGAGGAGAGCAATGTTCTGCCCTTCAGGAAGCCCCATAGAACCAGTCATCTATCAGACTGACAGGCGTCAAGCGCGAGTTCCATTGTCCCATTTAGGGAAAGAAAAAGCTAGCGCGGTGAGAGCCTTCTAGACGCTTACGTCGTATTTTCCCTTTGCATTATTTCGCGAATGCGTCGACTGTGGCAGTGAGATAAGGCCTAGGTTTCAACCGCAGATCCACCTTCGAAAAGCGGTGCAAGGTTCGGGGAGCTTCCCTTGATAAGGCGCATCGCCCCAGCCGGTCTCGTAACCCTTACCATCTGCCTTTTCATTCAGTTATCTACAGTCGCTGCGTGGGGAGGTAGAGCCAGCCCGGCTTGTCTTTATTCGATGGTTGACGCCCCAGGTCGGGTACTTTGCATTCATGCCGGAAGCTTGAACCGCGACATTTGCAGCGCGATGGAAACCTTTGCGACGAGAAGCCAGCTACCGCCTGACTTCTTTGCACGTCTAATATGGCGCGAAAGCCGTTTTAGGGCGGAAGCAATCAGCCCAAAGGGTGCTCAGGGCATAGCGCAGTTCATGCCGGCTACCGCAGCGCTTCGTGGTCTGAAGGACAGCTTTGATGTATTGGAGGCCCTCCGGGCATCATCCCAATATTTGATGAAGCTTCGGACCCGCTTCGGTAATCTTGGACTCGCAGCTGCAGCCTATAATGCTGGAGAGCAGCGTGTTTCGACATTCCTGCTTGTCGGAGGCTTACCGTTGGAATCCAGGAACTATGTTTTTGGGATCACGGGGCACACCGCAGACGAGTGGAGGCGCTCGCCGAGCGACCTGATCCTTCCGCCACTTGACGAACACCGCGCGTTCATGGATGCCTGCGTCGCGCTTGCTGCCACACGACGTCTCGTGGAGCCAGCAGATCAATCTGAAGGTGTTTGGATGCCGTGGGGAGCACAATTGGCAGCAGCACCAAATAGTGTGACTGCGCGGGCGTTATTTACACGGATCTCTGCCAGGTTGCCGGCCCCTTTAAACACGGAGGCACCTTTGATTCTGCGCAAGATAGATCGGGATTTTGGATATAAACCGCGCTATTCTGCTCGAATAGGAAGGACGCAGCGTAGAGATGCGGAAGACGCCTGCAAAATTGTGGAGCGCGCCGGTTTTCCATGTTTGGTGTTCAAGAACTTTTAATGCATGAACGCGCAGACATCCTGAGCTAGCGTGCGCAACGAACAGCATCTCGTGCGTTTGCACGGGATATGACCGGGCGACCAACGCTCTGGAATAGCCGAGGTTGGCATGCGCCACCTGCAGCTCTCTTCGCTCGCTTCCAATGATCGCCCAGTCCTCCGACAAAACGAACTGAAATGCTTCGCCAGGCGCGAACGTTCCAGCCAATCGCCTGCAGCTCGATCTGCAAAGCGGCGCTCCACTTGCAAGCGAACGCTGCACTGGATTGTACTGGCCTTCATAACCAAGGCTCGTCAGTTCGGCGTCGAACTGCTTCAGGGTCCGCAGCCTCTTAGGCGATGCGGCGAGCTTCGTTAATGTCGTCGTCGAAGACCTCGGCAAGTATGTCGAGAATTTTTAAGACCGGCTCAGAATTGCATGAGTAATAGACATTTCGCGCATCACGGCGCCTCTGGACGAGATTGGCGCTCCGAAGCTTTGCGAGATGTTGTGACAGAACAGACTGGCTGAGGCCGATGGTTTTGGCGAGATGCCCCACAGACATCTCGGTTCGGCAAAGTATATCGAGAATATGGAGTCTGTTGGCGTTCGCCATAGCATCGAGAAGCGCGGCGGCCTCCTGGATGTTCAAAACAGATTGGTATCGTCTCGTAGCCATAGACATCCTATCCTATCCAATCCTATCCTGCAGGCAGCCAATCTCATGATTGTTGCTTTCCCCGCGCGAAACGCGCAAGGATCACCAACCTGACGCGACGCAAACATTATAAATCTTACATTAAACTCCACTTTAAGAAGTGAGAGTTTTCACATGCCTCGCGTGAATTAATTTACGTCTATTCAATCGAATGAGACTTGCGCCGCCTCGATAATCCGTGCGGCGGCCTTGTGGTGAAGGAACTGCGTCCAGAGACTCATGCATTGCTAATCAAATGGTCTTCAGCGATCGGGATGTCAATCGAGCTGTCAGAGTTGGTGCTCTCCTGGAGCGCTTACCGAAACAGTCAACGCCAACGGCATTCTGGAACCGTCCCGATCGGCAAAGGTTGGTGCACAGGTCACGGGGTAATTATAGGCCGTCAACGCCTCGCTTGGAGAAGAAGTCAAGGAACGAGATCTGATCGCCGAAGTCGAATCTCTACAGGAGCAGAACGAGCTGCGGCAGGCAAAGGCGTCGCTGGCGGATACGATCGACACGACGCGCATCGACGTCAAACTCCACACCGTCAGCCGCACCCTCCACCCGGATATCCCGAAACGTCGCAAGCATCAGCTCCGCGCTCGTCCTCAGGAATGCGCTGAGCGTTTTCGATCCGGCGATCTGCATCTGGCGGCGCGTAACTCGGCGGGCGTTGATCAGGACTGGACATCAAATAGCGAGCAGGTGTTTTTTGAAGTCTGATGCCGGAAAACTCACACGCCTTGTCTACCACTGGAACTCTCGGCGGTCTTCTTACTTCGCCGCTGTTATCGGTTCCTTGATCTAACAATTTGGAATTTATTGCTCCTCTTGGAAGAAATGCGTAGACTGCTAAAAATTCTCATTGATTGTCGCTCTGTCGATTTTCGAGTATTTGCCGTCTTTTCATCTGACGTTAAAAGAACGAGGGAAGGAGGATCTCGGCCGGAATGACCGTTTCAGATCTTGAACCCGTCAACGCCATGCGCAAGCGGAGCCTTTACCAGGAACTTTACAACCAATTGAAAGATGACATCTTAGGCGGACGCGTCTCCACTGGTACCGTCTTGCTGGAAGGCCCTCTCGCCGAACTTCTGGGCAGCAGCCGAGCTCCTGTCCGCCAAGCTCTAAGGCTCCTTGCAGCAGATGGCCTGATTAACCGCTTCGAAGGCCGCGGTTTTGTCGTCGGCCCGGCTGGAACCAAGATTAAGCGCGTCAATATCACAGAAAGCCTCGGACACCTCGTTGATGCGCAGGACAGGCCTTTGTTTGCATGGCAGGCACTTTACGAGGATGTGGAGCGAATCGTTGTCCATCGATCTTTTTTCGGGCGTTTTCGTATCAACGAGTTGGAGCTGGCCCGTTGCTACGGGGTCGGTCGCACCGTCGCTCGAGATGTGCTTGTCAAACTTGAAACACTGGGTATCACGGAAAAGGATGACAGCTTCCGTTGGTCTATTGTTCCCTTGGACAGCCGCCGCATCACCGATCTTTACGAAGTCCGCGAGCAAGTCGAGCCATTGGCGCTTGCACGCGCCATGGATGCGGTGCCGGACGATCATATCGACAGGATGCTAACGCGCCTTTCGCAGACGCTCGAGACCTATCCCAATGTTTCGTCCGCGATTATGTATGATCTTGAACTGGATCTGCATGTTCGCAGCATCCAGCCCTGCCCGAACAAGGAGCTTCTCAGTATTCTGCAGCGCACCCACTGCATTCTCACGCTGAGCAAGCACGTGCTCGGTATCCGGATGGAGATGCCAGAATACGAACCCTTTCTGGCCGAGCATATCACCGTTTTCCGCATGATGCGCCGTCGCGACAAGGATGGGCTGATGCTGGCCATGCGCAGCCATATCCACGGGTCCAAATCTAAGGTTGTCGAGCGAGCCGCGACCGTGCGGCAAACTTGTCAGCCGGACGATTGCAGCTTCATCGTTTGATCTATTCGCTGGTCAGGTCACCGCGCCGACCTGCCACGGAACAAATTCGTTGTCGCCGTAATCGTAGATTTCGCTCCGTGTCTTCTTGCCCGATGCGACGGCAATGATGTCTTCGAATATCCGCTCTCCCGCAGCCTCGATCGTATCCTCGCCGGTAACAATGCCACCGCAGTTGATATCCATATCCTCCTGCATATGTTCATACATTTCGCTGTTGGTCGCAATCTTAATGCAGGGGGCAGGCTTGAAGCCGGAGACGGAACCGCGGCCGGTCGTGAAACAAATGACATTGCAGCCGCCGGCCACCTGGCCCGTTACCGCGACGGGATCGTATCCGGGCGTATCCATGAAGACTAAGCCGGGTTCAGTGACGATTTCGGCATACTCGTAGACGGCCTTCAACGGCATGGTGCCGCCCTTAGCAACGGCGCCCAATGACTTTTCGAGGATTGTTGTCAATCCGCCAAGTTTGTTGCCGTGCGATGGATTGTTGTTGAGTTCAGCGCCGTTTCGTTTTGTGTAATCACGCCACCAATCAATCCGCGACAGCAGCTGTTCTGCGACGGCCGGGGTTGCAGCACGACTGGTCAGCAGATGCTCGGCGCCATAAATTTCCGGCGTTTCAGCGAGGACCGAAGTGCCGCCATTGCGCACGATTAGGTCGGATGCGTACCCCAGCGCCGGGTTTGCGGAAATGCCGGAATAACCGTCAGAACCACCGCATTCCAGCGCCACTTTCAGGCCGGAAAGGGGTTGTTGCGTGCGTTTCGCAGCGTTCACCTCCGGCAGCATGTCGTGTATCATCTCGCTGGCCGCCGCGATCGTCTTGCGTGTGCCGCCGAGGTGCTGGATCGTCATGGTGCGCAAGCGCTTGCCTTCCTCCAGCTTAAAGTGTTCGAGGATCGGGCCGATCTGGTTGGTTTCGCAGCCAAGTCCGATCATCAGGATTCCGCCGAAATTGGGGTGCCGCGCATAACCTTGCAGAGTGCGGATCAGCATGAGGTAGCCTTCTGCCTTGGTATTGATCGCACAGCCGCCGCCATGGGTTAGCGCAACGACACCATCGACATTGTCGTAACCTTCAAGCCCACCAGTCCGGTTGAAGTGCTCTGCAATCGCCTTGGAAACCGTAGCAGAACAGTTCACCGTTGTGATGATGCCGATGAAGTTGCGTGTGCCGATGCCGCCTACGCCACGATCAAAGCCCAAGAACGTGCGGCGCGCCGTCTCGGGCAGCATGCCCCTTTCCTCGATATCGACGCTGAACTGGTGCTGATGCTCGGATTCGATGACGGCAAGATTGTGGAGGTGCACATGACCGCCGGCTGGAATGAATTGCGTCGCAATCCCTATCGACTGGCCGAACTTTCGGATTTCTTGACCGGCCGGGATGTCACGTACTGCGATCTTGTGACCACGCGGGATCTGATCTGCTGCGACAAGGCCGTCAATGCCAGTCGCTGCGCCAGCCCTCACCATGGCACGCGCCACGCCTACGTCGTCAAGGGCGTTGAGAAGGATCACCGGTGAGTTCGAAATGGGCATGGCTGCCTTCTAGAAACAGTTTCAAATAATGACTTTTGCAGGCAATAAGCAATCATGTTAGATCACTGTCGTCAAGAAAAATTGGGAGACGAGCTTGACGGGAGGGCATCTTGGGCTAGCAGTTCAATTTTGGCTTTCTCCCGACTACCGGCCCCTGCTCATCGATCGCGCATTGCGCACGCTCTGGTAATCACCATTAGGCATCCTTTGCAGATCACCTTCGGTGCTGGTTGCGGGCGGTGTCAGTGGCATCGGCGGAGCCGTTTCTGAGAGGTTCGCCAGAGAGGGAGCACAAGTCTACGCGACCAGCCGCAAGGGCGCGGAAAGCGAACCAGACCCAGGCGGAATAGCTAGCATCACCACGATCCAGGCAGACGCCAGCAACGACGCAGATCTTCAGCGCGTCTTTGAGCAGATCCGGTCTGACCGAGGCCGGATCGACGTGCTCGTCGTCAATGCAGGCCTATCGGAATACGCACCCCTTGGAGACATTTCCGAAGATCATTTCGATATAACCTTCGGCCTGAACGTCCGATCCCTCGTGTTCGCAGTGCAGCACCCCAGTTGCCTCGTCCACTACCATCTTGATTTTATGCGGGCTGATGAGTAAATAGGTCACTTGTGACCCGATTTAGAGGAGGCCATAGTGTCGACGGTTAGTTTAAAGGACGCGAAAGCGTCTTTCTCGCATCAAATTGACCAAGCTGCTGGCGGTGAGTTCGTGACAATTACGCGGCATGGGCGCGCCACCGCGGTCCTCGTCAGCGTGAGAGCCGCTGAGGCGGCAAAAAAGGCACTCCGGAAGGATCGCCCTAGTCTTGTTCAACACCTGAAAACATTTCCGGTCGATCTCGACGAGGACGTGTTCGCTCGCAATCCAACCCCCTCGCGTGACGTTGACCTGTGAGGTTCCTCCTCGATACAAACGCCATCTCACTGTTTTCGCCATATAATGCCGACGCGTCCGAGAGCTTTTCAAAGTGGGCTGATGAGCAAGACCAGCTAGACGCTATTTATATGTCCGCAATGACAATTCACGAGATCGAAAAAGGCATTCGGCTGTTAGAGGCGAAAGGCGCCACAGCGAAGGCGGCGGGGATAAGAAGCTGGCTGCTGGGGCTAATCGCTGGAAACGGCGATCACATACTGCCTATCGACAATGTTGTCGCACTTGAGTCCGGCAGGTTGGAAGCAAAAGCCATATCCGCAGGATATGGGCCTGGCGCTGCAGACGCGATCATTGCTGGCACTGCAAGTGTTCATAATTTGACGATCATCACTAAGAACTTGAAACACTTCTTGTCGTTCGGAGTGGCGGTTAAATCCCCGGATCAGGTCGCGCCTTGATATTCACGACTGTTAAAGCTTGTAATCTTGGTGGCTTTCTCTAGGCGCCCGCCGAGGCATTCCAGGCCAAGTACCTCGGCGAGTGATCTGACTCGCGTGAGTTCGAGCGTCAGGGGCGCGATGCTTACTTCCCCGTTGGAAACCGCCGTCTGCACTCATTCGACGGTTCCAACGGGTATGGCTATATTTGCTGGACCATGGGTCATAGGGGCGAAGCACAAAATACCCGGCCATCGGTTTACCGCAAAGACATGCAACCCTTTCGATACTTCGCTCACGGGCACTAAGGGCAGATGATTGCCGTCATTCCCGAAAAGGAAATTGTCATCAGCCATCTCGCCCAATCTATCGCAAATATCAGCGTGCTCAACTCATGGCGCCTTCCGTCACATGAAACGGCTGTATTGATCCTGCAACAACCATATAGATGCCGTCACCAGCAGACACGAAAGTCGAGATGGGCGTAAGCGCCGTCTCCGCCCCATTTGATTTGGTGTATTTTGAGCTCGCTGCATATGCGAGAAGGTTTTCAGTTGTATCTGGAGATTTGCATGGCAGATGATGGATTTGTTGGTCGCTACGAAGTTGTCGAGCCGCGCCGCGGAAACCGGCGTTTGCCGGATGATGTGAAGGCGCGGATCGTGGCGGAAAGCTTTGAGCCTGGTGTTCGCGTTGTTGAGGTCGCGCGCCGTCACGGCGTTATAGCAAACCAGCTTTCCGATTGGCGACGTCAGGTGCGCGACGGCATTCTGGTGCTGCCGTTTGCGGCGGCAACGACGCCGTCCGCGCACGATGGTATCGAGCCGGCATGCGTACCTCTGGCAATCGCTCCGGATGCGCCTGAGCCTGTCAATCGGTTGCCGCTGCCGAAGCTGGCCTCCGACGGGCCGAAGGTGCAGGTTTTGACGTTGGAGATTGGCTCAGACGTCGTGATGCGGGTTCCAGCACCCGTCAGATTGCCGATGGCTTCCATCTTCTGGGCCTGAAGCAATGCTAGCTCGGTTTGGCGCAGCGTTGCCGCCACATACCGTTCCTCGGTCACGCGGCCGACGGCGTGGATGAAGCCGTCGTCTGGTACAGCCGTCTGGGAAATTGTCCGATAGGTGCCATTCCTGCACGCGTATCGATTCTCGAGTGAAAATGGAGTGGCCTCTGCTGGAGCTTGCCCACCTCCTCCATCGTCGCCTGAAAACATAGCTTCGAAATTTGGGGACAGAACTTCCAACGCCTCGTCTAAAATCGCGCGGACTGCGGCAGGGGATCGTTCGTTGGAACGCGTGCTTCGCAGCTCCAATAAGAAAACAGACCCGCCGTTTGGATATCACTGCCTCGCATGTCCTGCTCCTGCAAATGGCAACTTGCGTCAATTCCAGAGCCGACATCTCGAGGGGCTGGTGCTGGCCTCTGTCCCATGCGAGAACGACCCCTAGGACGGACACACGCTCAAAGTTTGAGGTTGCGACATAAAATCCTCTCTGAACCACGGGCTAAAGGCTACGCCAAGGGGTAACGGCAGAGGTGCGAATGCCGCCTAAGAAATGGCTGCGTTGGCCAGCAATGCGTCACTATGTATAACATTTCAAAGAGAGAAATGTGCGGTCGCGTCCCAAGCCGTGGACTTAGCAGACATTATTGCACTATTGAGGCATGCTATGCATTTTTCGTATATCCATACGGGTTTTCATAAAGCCACAGGCAAGTTTGGATTGCCAAAACTCGGGGTGTGGAATGTTGACATGAAGTCTACATTGCTCCGGTAAGTCGATCTCGGCTGTTAAGCGCTCACTGCGTATTTCCGTTTGATCTCCTCGTAAGTCTAGTAAACGATGTATGTTTCGGAAAATGACTTCCGGAGATATGCGATGCCAACAGAGCCCGCGGTGAGGTCCCATCCTCCCCGCGGGCTCAATCGCAAAAAAGGCGCGAGTCCAAGGTCTGGGAATCCAAACTCGAACCCCTGAACTGAACGGAATAACTTTTTTGCGCCCGCAAGACGTATGCGCCCCCGGTGAAGGCCGTCTTGCGAAGTTGATGGGAACATAGGAAGTCCTAGCGCAAACAGTTGGAGTAGTCCTATGACGAAGCATTCGATTGGAGTGATCACGTCTGTAGAACGCCGCCGGCGCTAGTCCAGCGAGGACAAGAACCGGCTCGGGTGGATGCACAGTTCCGCTCCTGGGAATGCCAGGCCCTCATTGCCCGCCTGTGGTGTCACGTTAAAATGTCGGGCGGGCTCAGTGGGATTGCCGACGGCACTCAGCCGCTCGTAACGATCATCCAATTCCCAAAAGGCAGGCTGTCCACGCATTATCCGCTCCCAACAAATCGGGGTTCTGAGCCTTACACTTGTGCTCTTGCCCATGTCCTGCAACCTGCTGCCAGAGAGCCGCCTTGCATTTAGGCGTTTAGAATGCCCGCCGAAGTTGATCTGTGTAGATCTTCAGCTCTTGGAAAAACCACGCAAATAGCCGATCGGCTATCTGCTTTCCAACCGGTGGAGAGATCTTCCGGCCATGGCCGATCCGTTCATTCTAACCGTGAAAGCCTGCGGAGCGCTAACGTTACCGAGATCGAACTGATCGACGAGATCGCGCAACTTGGCTGCTTCCTGCACCAGTGACGATGTGGCTGCGTTCGACTCCTCGACCATGGCCGCGTTTTGTTGGGTAACTTGATCCATGCTGTTGACCGCAGTGTTGACCTCCCCCAAACCCACTGACTGTTCCTTCGCCGATATCGCGATCGATTCAACTTGAGTCGTGATTTGAGCAATGTACCCGGCAATTGTCTTCAATGCTTCGCCAGTACCCCGCACCAGCTTCACCCCGCCTTCTACTTCTGTCGAGGAATTTTGGATCAAGTTTTTTATCTCTTTTGCCGCGTTGGCCGAGCGCTGAGCGAGTTCGCGCACTTCCTGCGCGACTACTGCAAATCCCCTTCCCGCATCGCCCGCGCGCGCGGCTTCGACGCCGGCGTTTAGGGCCAAAAGGTTCGTTTGGAACGCTATATCATCGATAACGCCAATAATATTGGAAATCTGTTGTGAGCTCTCCTCAATTTTTCGCATGGCTTCCTCAGCTTGTGTCACCACTTCCGCCGACCTGATTGCCGACTGATTGGCCTGCGCAGCGACGGAGCGGGCTTCTTCCGTTCGCTTGGTCGAGTTGCTGACGTTGGCGGTAATCTCGTCCAGTGCAGCGGCCGTTTCCTCCAGCGACGCTGCTTGATGTTCCGTGCGTTTGGAGAGATCGTTTGCACCGTCGGCGATTTCGCGGCTTCCACTGTCCAAGGTGGCAATGGAGCTGGATATCCGAGACAGAGTTGTGCTAAGCTGTTCAAGAGAGCGGTTGAAGTCATGACGCAGCATTTCGAAATCTGGCGCGAACGCATCCGTCAGTCGGAACGACAGGTCGCCGCTGGCGAGCCGCTTTAGGCCGTCTCCCAGATTTGATGTGGCGAATCTGAGATGTTCTGCAGCTTCCGCTTCCGCCATGCGCTGCTTTTCCAGGCGTTTTGCCTCGGCTGCCGTGGCCTGATCTCGTGACGAGCGTAACATTTCGGTCTCTGCCAGCCCTTGACGGAACACCTCGACGGCACGCGCCATCGCGCCCAGTTCGTCGCGCCGTTCGACGCCCGGAACGGTGACGTTGAAAACGCCTTTCGCCATTGTCTCGGTAACGTTGATTAGCGTCCGTATCGGATTTGCTATGCCGCTTCGCGCTACAACCACGGCAATGCCGAACCCGACAGCCAGTCCGACCAAAACGAGCCCGTATGTCAAGAGGATCATGTTGTGTGTCGCATGTCCGATTGCGGTCTTTTCCAGCGCCACATCCTTGAGCAAGAGTGCGGAGGATGCCGTGATGTCCTTGGCGAGCAAAGCAAGTTCAGGCGCGCAGGATCGATTCATTTCTGCCATCGCCTTGGCGTTGCCTTCGAGTGTCGTTGATGCCGCTCCCATCGACATCGCCTTGTCACAACCGTCGGAGAACGGGGCATGGAAGCGTTGTTCGAACCCCTGGATTTCGTTCGCCTCTTGCGGAAGAAGGGTTCTTGTCTCCACGAGAAGTGATTCGAAAGCTTTGGCTCCATCGATATACTCTGCCTTGTGGAGGTCATTGGTGTCCTGCGCGGTTGACCAGATCAGTTGAAGAAGCGATCGTTCCGTCCACGCCAATTGGCGGTTTGCAGTAGCGTAAAGGCCCGCCGCTCGCGCCTTGCCGTCGATCAGATCGCCATAGGCACGGTCGGTTTCCTTCAGTCTTTCGCCGGTCAGGGCCATGGCGCCGACGGCAACGGCCCCAAGCAGCACTAGAAGGGCGAGGATTTTTGACAAAACCGATAGGTCTCTGAAACGCACAGCAAACTCCCAGATTAGAGGGTGCATATATATTTGGGATCACGTCGTAAATTAAAGGTTAGTCGGCCGTTAGTATTCTGAAAATCTGCATAATTCGGATACGATTTTGCGTGATTGGTAAGCGCCGCACCCGAGGCGAGAGCTGCCGGCGTTCGAAGACGGGAAACAAGCAGTTCGACGGCAAGATCAGCGCTGCAGCAGTGCGACGTTCATTGGAGTTCGGTCTAAACATGGGTGCGAAGCACTCGCAGTATATTTCGACCAGACTGCGCTATGAGAGTCTGACAGATCGTCAAATGAGTTATATAAAAAGGGTTTCCATAGGAAAGTTGGACTGGAACTCACCATAAATTCCCTCACCGTCGAAATTCGCTATGCGAGTAGCTTTGCAGAGATGAATGCGGAGAAACTGCCCGATCTGGTGCCCATGGTCATCCTGAATTCGGAGAAAAGTCCGAATGCGGATCCGGCTCAGAAACCTGCCCCCATTCCGATCATTATTCGGCTAGTCTCTGGCACTCAAGTTCTCCTAGGTCGGCAACCTTGGTATGTATCGCCTCGATATCCATGAGGGGATACATGCCATGCAAAAGGAAAGCTGACCATGCAATATATACGACAAATGCTGCGGCTTACGGATAACGGGTAACGCGTAACGGGTAACGGGTAACGGGTAACGGAACGAGTTATCCGGCGAGAGCACGCGAAAGCAAACTTTCTTCACCCCTGCGCAAAGAACTCATGCTTGACCACGCGACTAGCAGCATACACGCCGAAATCGTCGCTGGCACGAATTCGAAATGTCTTGCCGGCTTCGCATCAGAATAGGCAAATTTCGGGTGAACAGCTTGAGTTTCGTCGAGGCACGTATGTTCTTAACGTCGGCAAAACATTTTTGAAATTCGGTTACCTGCCGAGCTATCGGAGAAACGCCCAAAAGTCCTTGCATTGTGACGTGCTGCTTTGACTTTTTTCCAATTGGCCGTGCCGCCGATGCCAGCTCAGAATTCTTCCTTCTTTTCTGCAGGGCTTGCTGGCTTCGGGGGCATTTCCATTTTCAGCCTCGTCATCAAAGCGCGAGCAGGCGATGCTGCTGGTGGAATGCTGTATTGTCTGGTTGCACGGCGGGGTTATTCGTTGGAAGTTCGGCCTGGAACTGGCCAAGTAAGCCGAACAGTGCCTGCGCTTCCTGCGCCAGACCATAGCTAGCAGCAGTTGACTCTGCCACCAATGCCGCGTTTTGCTGGTTGGCCTGATCCACCATATTGACAGACTGATTGATTTCCTTGAGGCTAATGGCTTGCTCTTTCGAGGCTTTGACGATCGCCTCAACCTCGCGGTCAATCTCCTTGACTTGGCCAACAATCGACGTCAACGATTTGCTCGTTTCCCCGACAAATGTGACACCGCGCTTGACGTGTTCGCCAGACGCGTTGATCAAAATTTTGATCTCCTTGGCGGCCTTGGCGGAGCGTTGCGCCAGTTCGCGGACTTCCTGGGCAACGACAGCAAACCCCTTGCCGGACTCTCCGGCACGCGCGGCCTCAACGCCAGCATTGAGGGCAAGAAGGTTCGTCTGAAAGGCAATGTCGTCGATAACACCGATAATGTTGGAGATCTTCTGAGAGGAACCCTCGATTTCGCCCATCGCTACGATCGCTTTCTTAACGATGAGACCGGAGCGCTCGGCATCCGTACTAGCGGAGGCGACCAATGACCTAGCTTCATCCGCGCGTCGGTTCGAATCCAACACCGTACTGGTAATCTCTTCAAGTGCTGCTGCGGTCTGTTCGACCGCTGCAGCCTGCCGTTCGGTGCGTCGGGCCAGTTCGTCTGCAAAGATCCGGATCTCGCGCGATCCGCATGCAATAACCTTTGCGTTGTGTCCGACGGATTGCATCGCAGACCGCAGTTTAGCGATCGCCTCATTCAAATCCTGGCGAAGCGCCTCCATTGTTGGTACGAATGGCTTTTCAAGGTTCTGCATCAGGTTACCGTTGGCAAGCGCCTTCAATGCACCCGCCACGGATGACAAAGCTCCCATCCGCTCGGTGACGTCGGTTGCGATTTTAACTACCTTGCAGACCTTACCATTTGTGTCGATGATCGGGTTATAGGCTGCCTGGATCCAGACTTCCTTGCCGCCCTTGCCAATTCGCAGAAATTCATTTGCGAACGATTCGCCTCGGCCCAATTTTTGCCAGAACTGGCGATAGTCTTCGGAATTCGCATAGTCTGCAGGGCAGAACATTCTGTGGTGTTTTCCTAGGATTTCCGAGATGTTGTAGCCGAGCGCATTACAGAAGTTATCGTTTGCGTCGAGGATTTCCCCCAAGGGATTGAATTGAATCACAGCTTGGGTGTTTTGCAGTGCGGTAATAATGCCCGCGTCGTCCATCGACCTTAGCTTTGAAGCGGTGATGTCTGTGGCGAATTTGATCACCTTGAAAGGGCGTCCTCGTTTCAGCACCGGGTTGTAAGATGCCTCAATCCAGATTTCCTTGCCGCTCTTGGCTATGCGCCTGAATTGGCGGCGTTGGAATTCCCCGCGCCGCAGGCTCTCCCAAAGCTGCTGATATTCCCGAGAGACCACCTCTACCGGATCGACGAAGATACGATGATGCCTGCCGACTATCTCCGATGGCTCATAGCCCAATGCAGAGCAGAAATTTGCATTGGCCCGCAGGATGGTTCCGTCCATGCGGAATTCTATGATAGCCTGGGATCTGTCTAGACAGGAGACGATGGCATCGCTGTTGGAGCCGGTCATCAAGAAGCTCATTTCGGGACCCTCGCTACCGGATGACAATCCGGCTCTCTATGACGTGCGGATCGGTATCCCTGCACTGCGGCATGACTCTTTTCCCACGAGAAATTCAACCTATCTGACGAAATTTAGCGGCGGTGCTAATGGCAGTGAACGCGGTAGCTACGCCGCAATCTGATTTTCTACAGTCGTCACTTGAAGCATCCGCTCGAGATTGAGAAAGCAGATCATTCCGCTCTCCCGGGTAATAATCCCGTCCGAACAATCAGCTGATGCAGACGCGCCCATCTCGGGGACCGGTTGCAGCAAGGATGAAGCGATTGTCAGAATGTCAGAAACCCCATCGACGACCAGCCCCATTGCCATGCCATTGACCTCCGCGACGACAATCGCGCTGCGTTCGTTCGGCTCTGTGGCGCGCATCCCGAGCTTCATTGCCAGATCGATTATCGGGATGACTGTTCCACGCAAATTCATCACACCCAAAACCTCGGCAGGTGCACGGGGAACAGGCGTCGCCGGTCCCCATCCGCGAATCTCGCGGATGGTCGTCGTGCGCACGCAGAACTCTTGATCGTGCAAGCGGAAAGCAATGATCTCCAGTGTCTCGCCTGCACTAAGGCTTTTGCTACCAGAACCGAGCATCAAAATTCCTCCCATGCTTCAGATTTCAAAGCGAGGCTGCCGCGCAAAGCCGCCCGGTTTGTTGAAGGCGAAGCGCGCCGAGGTGCAGCCATGGCCGAGGCTGTTTGCCGAAGCACCGCAGTCTGCGATGCCATGTTGCCGCCGAGCTGAAATTGACTGAGCAGTTCGCGAAGACCCCGGGATTCGCCAGCAAGCCTGGCACTTGCTGCATTGCTCTCTTCAACCATGGCAGCGTTTTGTTGGGTCACCTGGTCCATTTGGTTGACGGCGGTGTTGACCTCGGCAAGAGCGACTGCTTGTTCGCGTGCGGAAGTGGCAATTGCATCCATATGCTGGTTCACAGTGACAATAAAGCTTTCGATGGTCTTCAGCGCCTCTCCGGTCTCGCTGACCAGCCTGACGCCGCTTTGGACTTCGACGGACGAATTGCGTATCAGCTCCTTGATCTCCTTTGCAGCCTGGGCAGACCGTTGTGCAAGTTCCCGCACCTCTTGCGCGACGACAGCAAAGCCTTTGCCTGCATCCCCAGCACGGGCGGCTTCGACACCTGCATTGAGCGCTAGAAGATTGGTCTGGAACGCAATCTCGTCGATGACACCGATGATGTTTGAGACCTGGTTGGAGGACTGCTCGATTTTCTGCATCGCACCGACAGCATCGGCGACCACCTTGCCAGAGTGGGCAGCACTTGTATTTGCTTGCCCAGCGACGCCTCTTGCTTCTTCAGCGCGTTTTGATGAGTTCGAGACATTGACCGTGATCTCATCCAAAGCAGCTGCCGTCTCTTCCAGCGAGGCAGCTTGCTGCTCGGTACGCTTCGACAAGTCTTCAGTACCTTGGCTGATCTCGCGCGAGCCGCTATCGATCTGCGTAGCGGCGTGAGCGACGGCCCGCAGCGTTTCACCCAATTGTGTGATCGCACCATTCAGATCATGACGCAAGGCTTCGAAGTCCGGTGCAAAGGCACTGTTGAGCTGGAAATCAAGTTCGCCAGCCGCCAGCCGACGCTGATCGGATGCTAGACCTGCGGTCGCTTCATGAAGGCGCTGCTGAGCCGCCGCTTCCGCTTCCTCCGTTAGACGAACTCGGTCGCTTTCCGATTGCAGACGACTGGCTTCGGCTTCTTGTTCCAGGCGCTTGTTGCTCACGGCTGCCTGACGGAAGACTTCTACCGCGCCTGCCATCTCGCCGATCTCGTCGGCGCGCCCTGCGAAAGGAATTTCCGTGGAAGTGTCGCCGGCGGCAAGGTGTGTCATGGAGCGAGTAATAGCCTGTATCGGACGCGCTATCCCGAAGAAGGCGAAATAGATCGACGCGCCGATGATCAAAAGCGCCACCGCAATAGCGATGTAGGTGATCGTTAACGTGGTGCTGTAGGCAGATTGACTGTCCTTGAAGGATTTTGCTGCGCCTTTCGCGTTCAAATTGACAAGAAAATCGATGTCATCGCCGATTGCAGAACCAAGAGGATTCATTTTCTGATAAAGAAGTGAGGTTGCCTGTGCGTCATTGTTTGCCTTCGATGCGATGATAACATCCCGCCCGGCACTTTGATACTGGCCAAACGTCTCAGTAATTTCTTTTATCGCTGCCACTTCAGGATCGGTCATCGGATAGCTCTCATAACGCGCTTTGGCATCGAGAAAGTCCGTTGACGCTGCTGCTATCGCCGCTTCTGCCTTAGCGATCTCTTCCTTAGACGTGAACAATACATCATCTCTATATGCCACGCGCATGTCACCCAGCGCGACGTTCATGCCCATTGATGCAGTCACACTAGGGAGCCAGTTACCGGCGATATCGGCAACATTCCCATTGATCGCCTCCAGTTGGTTCACGGCATAGGTGGCGAAGCCCACAAAGATGAGGCCCATCAGCAGAAGAACGGAAGGTAAGGCAGTTTTGATAGTAGGTCGTTTCACGATCGTATACCTTTATACGGAATGGTTCGTTGTGCTGTTGGTGAAGGACTGGCAGGAAGAGACTTGGTCTCGCGTCAATTAAACAGACTAAGTTTCACTCGCGTGCCAACCCACGGTAGGCATTCAAGACGGGTCAATAGATTGGAATCCAGAGATTCTTCTGCGCAACTTCTAATCGCGCAGATTGCAAGGCTTCAACTATTGCGACAGGTTGAATACCTGTCGATTGGGTGAGCAACCTCGCGTCAATAGCTACGGTGAAACTCGTTCTTTTTCATGCGCTTGCGCTCGAATTTTATCATGAAGACTTGCACTTATGTCTTACAGGGGAGATTCACGTAAAAATACGCCTCTTATGCCAAAGAGGAAAATGAGAATTTCGTTAGTTTTGCTGCATCTTGGCCTCTCGATAGATTGAGGTTTTGGCGACCATAGTTCTGAAACCGATCTAATATGGAATTATATTGAGACAGATCCTTACAGGGCCCTCAAATTCGATAGACTGTATCTGCGAATAGAAGTCGAAGGCGTAAATCTAATCTTATAAGAGACACTATTAGTTGAAGTTTTTAATAAAAATATAATTTGAGAAGCTCCCTCCTTTTATATGCGCAGACTGTATAGCGGCTTCGTTTTGTGGATTCCTTGTCCGCCCGAAAGCCAACTTTTAAGGCTACAAGTTTGCAATACCTTGCGCGGGAAATTGAGGTGAAATAGCTGCCCAGTGCCCGGGCGGCCCACGTCATCCAGCCGCTCGTCCCGTAGACCAGGAGGCAACAATTCAGTTGATGTCGCCATAGAAGTGTAACCATTCCCAGTTCGCCACCATGTGCGCGCCTCGAAACCGCCCGTCTTTGCGAGCTCAAGCATGCTGTCGCGAAAGCTTTCTGCGCAAGATTCGTTGTTCGTCAGGGTTCACCCCATGCAGATGAAAACACTCTTTGACGGATCCATACCAATTCGTATATTCTGATCTCCCAGTGGTCTCCCCGATTGAGGGGCTACATTGTGAAGCATTGATGCGCTTCCTGGAACCAGATCGTTGACCAGTCCTGTAAGTTTATGTCCATCGGCCACTGCGGATGGGCTAGTTGTTCATTGTTGCTCTGCGGCATGAGGAGGATTTGAATAGTACTGTGGAAAATATGCTGTAAATAAAGGTTTTCATCGAAAGGATCCCATCCTGACTGACAATTATCCTGTGAGAAATGAAAATTCGGCCTTTAAACAAGAGTTCGTATATGTCCAATCTGCGATCCAGAGAATACCCGCGATCGTGGGTCTGTCTTGTGTTGCGATCTATCTTTGATGTCTGCTTTTCTTGGTAAACTGATATGAACAAAGTGGCATCTTCCGTCCTGTCGTTCGTTAACCGCGACGCAGGGGAAGTCGCAGAGTTTTTTGCCAGGAGGTATTCTCCATGCCATGTCGAGCCCGATCACCTCGACGGAACCATTCACATGAAAGGGGTCTTCGGACGGCTGCCGGGCATCGATTTCAATACCACCGAATTCAAGGCCGG
This sequence comes from Rhizobium sp. rho-13.1, assembly GCF_007000305.1. Classification (NCBI taxonomy): domain Bacteria; kingdom Pseudomonadati; phylum Pseudomonadota; class Alphaproteobacteria; order Hyphomicrobiales; family Rhizobiaceae; genus Rhizobium; species Rhizobium sp. rho-13.1. Next base: position 171,980 of record NZ_SCFL01000006.1, read on the forward strand.
CTTCGAAATTGCCATAGAGAATAAGGCGCCGTCGTTTTTTTTCATGTTTCCTGCCTCCGGCGATGTTCAAATCCGAGCGGGAAGATATCCTCTCGAAACCAACGCCAACTTCGCAACCGCATCGTTTGGAGAGTCAATCCAGAGCATAAGATTTTGTTCGGGATTACGGAATTCCACGCTATCTGTTGACCGAGTACTGATCATCGAGCGCCTGTCCCTGCTTCTGGACCGACCGATAACCGCTACCGTGACATTTGAATCTGTTGTGGATAGAGGCAGCGGCAAAATCCACAGCATCGCGGCAATCAATGCGTTCCTGTCAGAAAGCGCGTTCGGATCCATGATAGACCAGACACCAATTGCTGCAAAGCAGATGTCGAATGCCATCGTCGATCTTGTGCTTGAGGCTTGGCCACACAATTTTTCGGACAGTCTCTCGCAACCCTACGTAACTGTAGCGCCCCGGCACGTAAGGCGCGCTATCGAATACATGAGAGAATGCCCACATCAGGAACACACAGTCGACCAGTTAGCAAATATTTGTGGTGTTAGTCTACGCGGTCTGCAATATGGTTTTCGGCAGTTCGTTGGCATGACGATCAGTCAGTATGAAAGGCAACTAAGGTTGGACGGCGCGCGGCGGTCGCTGATGGCTGATCCCACTCTGTCTGTCAAAGAGGTCGCTCGACTTTGGCATTTTACAAATGTTCATAGGTTTAGCTCCGAATTTCAGAGTGCTTTCGGGGTGACGCCGCTTCAATTGAAAAGCAAATTGTGACGAGGCTTTGCCTGACGTCTATCATCAATAAACCTCGCTGTTGGCAGGCTAGCTATTTGCGCGCCAATACTGGAGTTGCAATTGAACGCAAGCATTTGTCACCGCGCTCATCCGATCAGAGGATTTGCGTGATCGTGGGGATTTTCTGTCTATATAGACAGTACTTTCGCGGTGTCACAAGCGATAACTCGGTGCGTTTCAGCCGGGTGGAGACTGTCGACAGTGGGCGTCGGCGGCGTTTAACGGATGACCAGAGCTGGCGATCGCGGCCGGAACTGATCGTGTCGCGGCGCGTGATGTAGTGACGTTTCACAGCCATCGGTACTTTCCGTTGCTTGTTAGCAATCGCTCAGTGGCTCCGCGTCCGAAGCCGATTGTAGCCACTTCTTAATTACGTTGATGTCAGCAGGCACCAACTGCGACTCTAATTCTTTTTCGACAATCACGGCTCGCTTTCGACATTCCGCCAAAATGACTTCGCCGTCCTTGCTCAATTGTAGCAATTTGATGCGCTTGTCAATTCGATGTCTTTTCGTATGAAACACTCCTCGAACGGCAAGATTTTTGAGGATAACGGTCACGGTCGGTGTCGTCAGTGACGCTAGCCGAGCAATGTCGGCGTTAGAGCTGCCGGGGTTGTTGGCAATTAGCGTCATTACAAGTAGTTGCGGCGGTGTGATCCCGAGGTCGGCAAGCGCGCGATCCATTTTTAGTCGATGAGCCGCCGCGGCCTGTCGCAATAGATAGCCAAGGGGCGGCGAGAATTCTGAATTCTTTTCATCTCCCATTAACTCCTGCAACCCGCTCTCCCGATTTAGTGTTGATAGAGGTCATCTATAATGATAGAGCTCTATCTATAATGCTGATTGCCTCGATAAGCAATGATGTACATCGCCGCTTCAGTCGATTGAAAGGATAAACAAGGTGACTTTATTCATTTCTCGCCGCAAACTCCTAGCAAGCGCATCACGAATAGCAGCTTGGATAACTGTTGTATCTCTTTCAGAACGACTGACGGGAATCGATAAGGTTTGCGCAGCAGAACCAGATTTCGTGGTAATCCCTACCAAAGTTTATCCCACACCGGATTCTCCGGACGGATTATTTCCACTCAAGTACCGTAAGCTACTCCCCCCCACAGCGCCGAGGGCACGGTATCTTGGTTTCAATCCAGGCAAATGGACGTTGAAGGCTGGGACCATCCGTCGTGAAGGCGCGAAGCCATTGCCCGTTGACATCGTCTTTGAACGGGACGTGGCGATGAAGCTTCGTGACGGTACGACGATTTATACTGATATCTTTCGGCCCGTCGGCGATCAAAAAGTACCAGCAATCTTTAGTTGGAGCCCTTATGGCAAAGAACTCGGCGGCCAGTGGCTTGATGATCTTCCGAGTCGCCAAGGTGTCGCGTTGAGCCTTGTCTCCGAGCTGCAGAGGTTCGAAGGAGCTGACCCTGCCTATTGGTGCCAGCATGGATACGCCGTCGTAAATCCTGATCCCCGTGGCGCTTTAATGTCGCAAGGAAACATCAACTATTGGGGCCGCCAACTTGCAGAAGACGGTTACGATTTCATCGAATGGACTGCAGAGCAACCCTGGTGTAGCGGCAAAGTGGTCATGTCGGGCAACTCCTGGCTCGCTGTGTCGCAATGGTTTACTGCTGCCGAGCGCCCGCCCCACCTTGTGGCAATTGCGCCGTGGGAGGGGCTCGTAGAGCAGAGCCCTGCGCCCGGCATACCGGTGTCGATGGTGTTCGGCGAGATTATTGCCCAGTCGCTTGCAGGCACTGGGTACATTGAAGATCAAAGCCGAAACCTGCTCGACAATCCGTTCATGAATGCGTACTGGCACGACCGGCGAGCCAGGGTCGAGCGGATCGACGTACCAGCATATATTGTCGCCAGCTACACCAATATGGCACATACTGTCGGCACGTTCGACGCCTGGCGACATATTGGAACGTCGAAGAAATGGCTGAGGATCCATAATACTCAGGAATGGACAGACTATTACGATCCCGCACATGTCGAGGATCTGCGCCGCTTTTTTGATCACTACGCAAAAGCTATCGATAACGGCTGGCCGTCAACACCGGTCATTCGGATGGCTGTGCTCGACCCAGGGGGAGAGGACATCGTCGATCGGGCAGAGACAAGCTTCCCACCGGACAGAGCCGTGAAGAAAAAACTGTTTCTCCAGCGCGATACGCTGGCGCTTGAGCCCATGGCATCCGAGAATTCCGTCTCCCACGATGCTGATGGCGGCCTTACGAAATTCGTTTTCGAATTCGATCGGGACACGGAAATCAGCGGCTACATGACGCTGCGGATTTGGGTGGAAGCTCAGGGGTCTGATGACATGGATATCGCGGTTTCAGTGCGCAAACGTCCATCTTTGGTGAAGCGGCTGAAAGAATTGCTTCCAGGCCCCCCGGACGGCAACGCCTGCTCAGGCCTTTTGAGGGTTAGCTACCGTGAACTCGACCCAGAACGATCGACCGATGTTAATCCAATACTGGCAATGCATCGCGAATTGAGACTTACTCCCAATGAGGTGGTTCAAGTTGTAGTTGCCCTATCTCCGATGGCGATGATTTTTCACAAAGGAGAACAAATGGAGCTTGCCATTTCCGGTTTCCGGTTTCCACCTTTCATCCCGTTGGCGTTCGGAGAAGCTGAAATACCGTTCCCGGTAGATGGCTTGACTTTCCCGCCCTCCCGTCCGACCGAAATCAAACATTTTCACGGTAAAAAGGAAGAGCGTGCAACAAGGCTGGCTCCCCCAGTTCCTCCAACTCGCAACAAGGGAAATCACATACTTCACGTTGGCGGACGGTATGATAGCCATCTCTCATTTTTTGAAGTGCCTCAAGCGTGAAGCACATCCGTCACTAGCAGCGTTGTCTGCGAAGTACGCTTTTGACGTGAAGAAGGAAAAATATATGTCCATTGCGGAAAGAGTGAAGGTCTTGATAGTCGATGATCAATTCACTAGCCGTGTTTTGCTGGGCGATGCCCTGCAACAACTGGGCTTTCAACAAATCACCGTAGCGGTTGATGGCGAGCAAGGTGCAAGAATTATGGCGCAGCAGCCGCACCATTTGGTAATTTCAGATTTCAACATGCCAAAAATGGATGGCCTAGGGCTCCTAGCGGCGGTTCGCAATAATCCTCGCACCAAAAAAGCCGCCTTTCTCATGCTCACTTCACAAGGTGACCGAGCGCTCGTTATGAAAGCAGCCGCACTCGGCGCCAATAACGTCCTTGCTAAACCCTTTACAATCGAAAGGATGAAAGCAGCGATCGAAGCGGTTTTTGGACCAATCAACTTATAAATTAGGCACAATTCAATCCAATCCTGCTTGAGGACACAAATGTCGGCCCATCTCTGGGAAGAAATGCAGACCGACACTGCTGCTAAGGTATTGGTTATATTTAGCGATTCTAGATTCTTCCTGATGGCTTGTAATGCTTCGTACGTGGTGCGCCGCGCAGCGAAAAGCATGTTGATCGCCTTTTGAATACAGCTGAACAGGGTATCAATCACGACGACACCGAGCACGAAGATAGAAATGTTGCTGACCTTCCAGATAGAAGCTTAAATGGAACCTGCTTAAAGCGTCACGGAGAAGGACTGATTGATAAAACATTGTTCGAAATCATGTGCCCTATTGATGGGTTTATACGGAGAGCCCTTGCCGACTCCCATGATGTTTACAGGAGTCTTGACTCGGAAAGCGCAGTATCGGCCGGCCTTCGTAAATCTTGCCAACACTCGTACATTAACGAATCCGCACGCGCGATCGTCGTTTCGAGTCCTTCGCCCTACTTGCTTGTCGCCAGGGACCGAGCGCCAGACCATTACTAGGTGCGCATTGCCCCATGTAGAAACAGCAATAGGAGCCTTCGGTCAAAATAACTAGTCTTTTCCAGCATCCATGATGCTGCCTCAGAAGCTAACCATGGAGCTCTGTATGGTCTTACTGAGGTGACGGCATCGTAGACGTCGCAGATTGTCGCCATCCGAGCTTCAAGGCTGATTTGCTTCCCACTTAACCCCAAAGGGTAGCCTGTACCGTCTATCCGCTCATGATGGTGTAAGCAAACATCGAGAACTAAATCCGGCATGCTGCTTTGTCGCGAAAGCATCTTATGTCCGATAGAAGGATGGTCTCGCATCAAGCTCATTTCCGTATCGGTCAAAGACGCTGGCTTACTAAGAATTTCAGTCGGTATCTTTATCTTTCCTATATCGTGGACCAGACCACTCACGCCCAAAACATGAACCTTGTCCTCAGGGAGCTTGAGGTAGCGGGCGAACCTTATCATCAATGCAGAAACGGCGATCGAGTGAATATATGTTATGTCATCTTTAGCCTTTAGCCTCGAAATACCGACCAAGATCGAGGGATTCCGCTCCATCGACGTTGCAATCTTGCTCACGATCGTAGCCACATCTTCGTATTTTACGTCGCCGCTATCTCTTGCGTTTTCGAAGACGTTCTGCAGAAGTGCTGTGGTTTCATTGAGTGTCTTTAACGCCGATCGTAGCTCTCTAAGGTAGCGAGAACTCATCGCTTTGGTGGTCAAATTGTGTGTCACCACAACGGAGGCGGAGATCGCCGCCTCTGATTCGCAGTCGGGGCGGCCCATGTCCAAGCCCAACGCGGTATTGATAAAAACTGCGCTCACTTTGCTCGTTCTAAGAACGTTAGCCTCATTTTCATTATAGACCATGAAACGACGTGCCAAAGATGGCGCATTCAGCCATACGCCTTCTACAGCTTCAACAAACATGCCAGGGCGAACTCTTTCGGGACTAATTCGCTTGAGCATCTTTTTCCGCCGCGACGATTAAATCGAATTTATTTTGTAATACTATGAAATGCGCTCGAATCGAAGTCAGGTTGTCTTGAAAATCATCGACCAGGCTCGCAAAATCTTTTAAGGCAGGGTCGAAGGTGTTGGACTTTACATTCAGAGGTCTGTCACTTTCGCTTGAGCGCGGAAAGGGAATTATCGTTGCCATTGTTGTCATTCATCCTTCATAAGGTAATGAGAGGGCAAATTTACTCCTGCTTAGCTCACGTGTGTAAGCTCCCGGCTATGTTGTTCGCTTGAGCAAATTAAGTTTAAAGATCGGATTTCTGCCAGCCTGCCCGAGGAGTCAGAATTCCTCCCAACTACGATCTGAATTAAGCGCAGAATTTCCAGAAAAGGCCTTTGCAATTTTGACTGTCATCTGGCGCGCAGGCGATATTGCTGGTCGCGATATCTGTGTTGCCGCTGCGAGTGGCGGACGGTGGCTCTTAGCAGCGGTACCGATATTGAACTGCCCCAAAAGGTCGAATAGTTGTTCAGCCTCCCTTGCGAGGCTGTGCGCCGCGGCTGTCGTCTGTTCGACCATTGCTGCATTCTGCTGCGTTCCCTGGTCCATAGTGTTGACCGCAATATTGATTTCCTTCAGGCCCGTTGCTTGTTCTTTTGAGCTTTCCACAATGGCTTTGACATTTCCATCAACCTGGACAACCTGAGTTACGATCTCTCGCAAGGCATTGCCAGTATCAGCCACCAGGCCGACGCCATTCTTGACGTGCGCGTCCGACGTCCTAATCAGGTCTTTTATTTCCTTGGCAGCTTTAGCTGAGCGTTGAGCTAGCTCGCGTACTTCTTGGGCAACAACAGCAAAGCCCTTGCCAGCATCGCCAGCGCGCGCGGCCTCGACACCTGCGTTTAGAGCCAGCAAGTTTGTCTGGAACGCGATCTCGTCAATAACAACGATGATATTGGCAATCTCACCCGCCGATTTCTCTATCTTCCCCATCGCGTCGACAGCCTGATTGACAACGTTTCCAGAAATTTCAGCATGTTCTTTAGTCCGGCGTACAAGATTGCCTGCTTCCTGAGCTCGATGGCTTGAGTCCGCTACGGTGGTGGTAATCTCCTCCAAGGCAGCGGCTGTCTGTTCAACCGAAGCCGCCTGCTGTTCAGTCCGCCTGGACAGATCATTGGAGGCGGACTGGATCTGCTGCGACGCTGCAGCAATTGCCCCGGCGTTTTCCAAAATTGTTTGAAGTGTCGTGCGGAGCTTAGATGACGTCTCGTTGAAGTCGCTCCGTAGTTTCTCCAATGTAGGAATAAAAGGTGATGGGATTTCCTGCGTAAGGTCTCCGGCAGACATGGCTTGCAGGGCACCCGCCAATTGCTCGACGTTATTTACGCGCTCTGAGACGTCTGATGCAAATTTGACTACTTTGAAAACTCTGCCGTTCATATCAAAGATCGGATTATACGACGCTTGGATATAGACGCGCCGTCCTCCCTTTCCGATGCGCAGGAATTCATCTGAGACGAACTCGCCTGCTGCCAATTTCGACCAGAAATGGCGATAGTCGTCGCTGTTGGTGTAACTGGGTTCGCAAAACATTGAGTGGTGCTTGCCCTGCACTTCCGCCAGTTTATAGCCGAGGGTTTTCAAGAAATTCTCGTTCGCCGTTAGAATGTCACCGCTGGGCGTGAACTCTATGACCGCTTGCGCCCTAGAGATCGCATCGAGCTTACCTTTATCTTCCGTGGCTCTGAGCTTCTGCTCAGTGACATCCGTCGCAAACTTCACGACCTTATATGGCTTTCCGCGCCTGAAGACCGGATTGTAGGAAGCCTCAATCCAGATCTCTCGACCACCTTTAGAGATGCGCTTGTATTGGCGGCGATCAAATTCTCCTCTTGCGAGCCTCGTCCAGAACTCCTTGTATTCTTGGGTACTGACCTCTGTGGGATCGACGAAGATGCAGTGATGCTTTCCGACAATCTCCGACAACTGATATCCTAGGACCTGACAGAAATTCTCGTTGGCCGTGATGATCGTACCGTCGAGTTTGAATTCGATGATTGCTAGACACTTGCTCAGTGCATGGAGCACAGCTGTCGCTTCAGTACTGCCGGCGAAAAGGTTCAATTTCATCACGAGCTCCAATGTTGACGGGTCCAGTTGGCTCCATCGCATGCGAAATGCATTCTCTGCCTGAATGCGGCCGCGCACATTGTCTGTGTTCCACGTGCGCCTTCTCTACCAATTATGATGAAGTCGACAGTATAAAGTTTCCTTAATTCGATTGTATAAGTAGAAATCTAATATCAATATTCACACTATGTATATTTATATGCGTATTTTGTCTATTTTTGTCTGTTTGAACAGGTGATTACCGCGGTCAACCACTGATGATTATGCATCCGAGCTGGTTCGCATTGTGGGGTTCGACTGCCGGTGCTGAGGCGCTGTAAGTTAACCGAGTGTGGAATTCCTACGTCACCCCGAAGGAGCGGCAGGAGCCGTGTCGCCAAGACCATTGGAACGCGTTGATGCGAACCGCCCACCGGCGAGGTTGACGGGCTTTGGGTGGCCATATTCCCTTTCAAGTCGCTGTCCAAGCTCTAGGCGGGTGGCAATCATACGTCCGGTCGTGGCTGCCTACTTTCACCAGCGCCCTTGAAGTTCGACCAGGCCGTAGTGTTCACGGATTGTCGCCCGGTTTGAACCCCGTCGAAAACATCTGGCAGTTCATGCGCAATAACTGGCTGTCCAACCGTAGCAGTGTTCGTCCGCGCCATTTATCGGTTTTCCTTATGACTGCATGCGGTTTTTACCACCTATACGCACAGTCCGAAATCCAATAAATTGGCACTCATCAAATAATGCTGCCGTAACGGCATAGATAAAATTGGAAGAAGGAAAGATGGAAATCAAGAGGAACGGTTCGGATGCCTCCATTAAAGGCCCCTCCGAATGGTTTACGGGGACCGTTCGCATCGACGCTCCGTTTTACGGCACAGGCGATGCGCGGGTTGGTGGAGTGACAGTCACATTCGAAGCCGGCGCCCGCACTGCATGGCATGCCCATCCGCTGGGCCAGACCCTTATCGTCGTCAGCGGCGTCGGCCTTGTTCAGCGCCAGGGTGGCCCCATCAAAAATATCCGGGCGGGCGACATCGTCTGGTTTCCGCCTGGCGAAAAGCATTGGCATGGCGCAACGGCAAGCAATGCGATGACGCACATCGCTATCGCCGAAGCCCTAGACGGCAAGGTGGTCGATTGGATGGATCATGGCACGGACCAGCAGTACGCCGGATGAGCGTATGCCCCCAGACGAAATTGTATTTCTGATCTGGCGGCCCTAGGCAAAAACCCTTATCGCATCGCCGGGCTCAATGTTAAATTATGGAACGCACCATTATGACATCCGAATTGATCTGGGTTCGCCCGGTTGCGGGTTTAAACCTTCTGAGCATTTCGAAGGGGCACTCAGTCCAATCTCACTTCTCCCGTTTCAACAGGCTTGGCTATTCAGTGTCGTCTCACACATCGCCCTGTATCGCTCAAAATAAAGGGAGAGAGCATGTCTCCATGTCTCTCCCTTGTGGTCCCACTATCTAACCGATCGAATGATCACATCATTCCGCCCATGTCTGGCATTCCGCCGCCGCCAGCCAAGTCCTTCTTCGGCACTTCGGCAATCATGGCTTCGGTGGTGATCAGCAGCGAGGCAACCGAGGCTGCGTTCTGCAGAGCCGTACGGACAACCTTGACCGGGTCGACGATACCCATGGCGATCATGTCGCCATATTCGCCGGTCTGGGCGTTGTAGCCGTAGTTGTCGGTGTTGCTTTCGAGGATCTTGCCGACGATGATCGAGCCTTCGTCACCAGCATTTTCTGCGATCTGGCGAACCAGCGACTGCAGAGCCTTGCGGATGATGTTGATGCCGGCCGTCTGGTCGTCGTTGGCGCCCTTGATGTTGAGGACGACAGATGCGCGCAGAAGTGCCGTACCGCCGCCGGGGACGATGCCTTCCTGTACGGCAGCGCGCGTTGCGTTCAGCGCGTCGTCGATACGGTCCTTCTTTTCCTTGACTTCAACTTCGGTCGCACCGCCAACGCGGATGACGGCAACGCCGCCAGCGAGCTTGGCAAGACGTTCCTGCAGCTTTTCGCGGTCGTAATCAGACGTGGTTTCTTCGATCTGGGCCTTGATCTGCGCGACGCGGCCTTCGATGTCGGACTTCTGGCCCGAACCGTCGACGATCGTCGTGTTTTCCTTGGTGATCGAGATCTTCTTGGCGCGGCCGAGCATTTCGAGCGTAACCGACTCGAGCTTGATGCCGATATCTTCGGAGATCACAGTGCCGCCCGTCAGGATGGCGATGTCTTCGAGCATTGCCTTGCGGCGATCGCCGAAGCCAGGAGCCTTGACAGCAGCAATCTTCAGGCCGCCGCGCAGCTTGTTGACGACGAGCGTTGCAAGAGCTTCGCCTTCGACATCTTCAGAGATGATGAGGAGCGGCTTGCCGGTCTGGACGACAGCTTCGAGAACCGGCAGCATTGCCTGCAGGTTGGAGAGCTTCTTCTCATGAAGGAGAATGTAAGCGTCTTCCAGTTCGGCAACCATCTTTTCTGGATTGGTCACGAAGTAAGGCGAGAGGTAGCCGCGGTCGAACTGCATGCCTTCGACGACTTCGAGTTCGGTTTCGGCAGTCTTTGCTTCTTCAACTGTGATGACGCCTTCATTGCCGACCTTCTGCATCGCTTCAGCGATGTACTGGCCGATTTCCTTTTCGCCGTTGGCAGAGATCGTGCCGACCTGGGCCACTTCGTCCGAAGTGCTGATCTTCTTGGCCTTGGAGACGATGTCCTTGACGACTTCGGCAACGGCAAGATCGATGCCGCGCTTCAGGTCCATCGGGTTCATGCCGGCAGCAACAGCCTTGCCGCCTTCGCGGACGATGGCCTGGGCCAGAACGGTTGCAGTCGTGGTGCCGTCACCGGCGATGTCGTTGGTCTTCGAAGCAACTTCGCGGACCATCTGGGCGCCCATGTTTTCGAACTTGTCTTCGAGTTCGATTTCCTTGGCAACCGTTACGCCATCCTTAGTAATGCGCGGTGAACCATAGGATTTGTCGATGATGACGTTGCGGCCCTTAGGACCAAGCGTGACCTTTACTGCGTCAGCGAGGATGTCGACGCCGCGCAGGAGCTTTTCGCGTGCGTCGCGACCGAATTTGATTTGTTTAGCAGCCATAGGAAGAAACTCCGAGCGTATCGCTCAATGGTCTTTAAAAAAGAAATGAAAAAAGAAAGCGGCTCAGATCAGCCGATGACGCCCATGATATCGGCTTCCTTCATGACGAGAAGGTCCTCGCCGTTGAGCTTGACTTCGGTGCCGGACCACTTGCCAAACAGAATGCGGTCGCCGGACTTGACGTCGAGCGCAATGAGCATGCCCTTATCGTCGCGCGTGCCGCTGCCGACAGCGACGATTTCGCCTTCCTGCGGCTTTTCCTTGGCAGTGTCCGGAATGATGATGCCGCCCTTGGTTTTGGCTTCAGCCTCAACACGGCGCACAACGACGCGGTCGTGCAGCGGACGAAAATTCGTATCAGCCATTTTTGGATTCCTTCACCGGGATCGTCGCCAAATGGCTGCCCCTTGAAAAGGGCGTAGCACTCTCTGACCGGGAGTGCCAGCGATCATTCTCACTGCGCGGAAGGTTAGCTGCTGCGCAGACGTCTCGTATCCCGCATGACAGCTTCAAAGTCTCCATGACCGGGAAACGTTGCTTTGACCAGAAGTTCAGCGGCGACTATGCCTCCATAAACGCGGCAACTTAGGAACATCGATAGCGCATCCTCACTAGTCGCCAGCATTGTTATGGAGGCGAATGAGCAACTTTACGCTGCGATGCCCGCTACGCCGGAACAGCGTTCGACCTGTCCGGCGCTATAGACCGCTGCGCCCAAGACCCAAGCTTTCGCCGAGAAAGGTGCCTCGACTGGCTATCGGTAGCAACTCCTGCCCCCGTTTGGTATGCTGTAACGTCGGCTGTCTTCTTGCGACGTTACGTTTGCGGACGGACCAGAGAAAGCTTCTAATCCCTCGCTAAGCGCGTAGCCCCAACGACCAAATTACTTTGCGGCTTGGATAATCAACTTCGCGACGACGTCGAAGTGAGACAGCATGACCACATGTCTCGACCATAATCTGTCTCTCGGCGTGCTGGCCGATCAAGCAGGCATGAGCCTTCGGTCTTTTTCGCGGCGCTATCAAAAATGTACCGGCCGCACCCCGGCGCAGAGTATCGAGACGTTCCGCGTCGAGAGCGCGCGCCGGCTTCTGGAGGATGGTGCGAGCGTGATGCGAGCCGCGACGCGGTGCGGCTTCGGCTCGACCGAGACCATGAGACGTGCCTTTCTGCGGAACGTCGGCGTTGGCCCTAACGCGTACCGAAACGGATTTCATGGGTAAACAAGCCCATCAAAGATGAAGGGCCACCTTAGATCAGCGAAACGCCAAAGCGCACAACTGCCCTTTCGGAAGGAGGGATCGTTGGAAGCTTGCTAAAATGCTGGAGCGAAGCGCTTTCACATATTGCGGCACCGAAGACTGGTAATCTGCGCGGAAGGTTGTCCGCTGAAACATGGCCTATTGAGTGGTCTTGACCAGATTCGGACAAGTGGCCTGCGAAGCCAGGAACATGCGCAACGGGAGTTGAATCCTCAGCTATGCAGCATTCTACGGAAAAACGATGGAAGGCTGCCCAGATGATAGATGCTAGCTTTCCTCTGGTTCTTGTTTGGCGTCGGACCGGTGCGATCGCTCGACGAGACTTGACTAAGCCTTACTACACAGTGACCGGTGCGCTGCATCTGGGCCAGAAATTCATCACTGACTTCGCCCCTTGTGATGGTCTTTAACTGCGTCCAGCTGCTCTCTTCCGTGCAGGGCATCGCGTATCCCTCACGAAGAAACATCGTAAGGTCGGGAGCTTCATCGGTCTTGTAGATACAAACCCTCATGTTCGTAGACCTTCGACACGGAAAGACAACATATTGCGCCGCACTGTTGGAAATGACAACGCCCTTTTACTGGCGGCCACATATGCGCTTCAATTCCAAGGGACTGCCTTTCAATCCCGATTGTGATAGAAGCTGCCCGACAGAGCATACAAGGTCTCGGCCCGAAATGAGTGGGTAGCAAAATCCATATTCTTGACGAAATCTGAACTCATTTACCAGCGCTCGGTCCCAGGGGGGCCTTTAAACGGGCCGGCCACGGCTGAAGTGATCCATCCGCCGTAGAACATCCCGGCCTGTGGCACGACGGCCTCGCCATCCACCAGGCATAGGTCCATGGGTCGCGGATAAAAGGCAATAAAATCCTTGATCAAGGCAAAGGATGTCGTGGGATGCGGATAGGCCCAAGCCGCGTTCCGGCTTATTCTGTCGCCAGAAACGATATCAAAATAGCGTGCCTGTCCTTTCCACTCGCAGATCGACCTGCTGCTGCTTTCGCGAAGCAACGAGAGATCGACGTCCGCGGCCGGAAAATAATAGGTTGGCGGATGACTTGTTTCAATTGTGCGCACGGCGGCAGTGGTCTCTGCAAGAACGTGGCCGTTGTAAATGATTTTCAGGTGATTGCGCGCCGGCTGGGCGATGCTTGGCCTTGGGAAAGACCAGACACTCTCCTGCCCGGGCAGGCATGGGTCGGGAACGGGGTGCGCAAGCTGGGCCATGATTTCCTCCAGTCAGAGCGAACATGCAACAGCGCCGATTATTTGCAAGGCCTGAACGGTTGCGCGGGGCAACATGGGTGAATCTTGCAGCCGACAATATTGCGGCGAACACGCGTATATCGCTTCACACACAGTTGCGCGGACATATGGTGTAAGTGCGCAGATTTGCTGCACTTTGACTTGCGCGGCGGTTTCCGAACAGCCTCGCCCGCGCCCGCAAAAGATTGGCCATCTCGTAGGTGATGCTCGGCTCGTTCGTGATAAAATAGAGTAAATGCTAAGCGGCTGGCCGGGACTAGCCTTGCGTGGTCTTGAAGTCAAAGCTTCCGATCTCAACGGCTGCGGAGGTTTGGGGATCACTCTCAAATGGAAATTGAAGCCACCTCTGATATTAGCGGATCTCCCAATCGATGGAGTAAACGAAAACCTGCGATTTGCGAAAATCGGATCGCTATTGGCGGTGAGAAGATGCATATGGCGGCACCCCTATTGCGATTACCGCTGTCGCGCTGACGCAATTAGAGGCTGAGGGAAGTTTGTTCCCTGCGGAAGGTCCTCCATGTCCGATTTCGCCCAAGATGCAATGACAAACCGTCTCCTGAAGATGATGCCTGCCGAGGGCTTCGAGCGCATTCGGCCGCATCTCAAGACGGTCGGTCTCGCTTTTCGAGATATAATTGTGCGGCCAAACACGGAGACCACACATGTCCACTTTTTGGAAAGTGGCATCGCTTCCATTGTAACGACCGCAGATCTTGAACATGAGGGCATCGGGGTCGGGCATATTGGCTGGGAGGGCATGACGGCGGCGCACGTCATTCTGGGTTCATTTCATACGCCAAATGGCGCGCTCATGCTGGCGGGCGGAACAGCGCTTCAAATGGACGCAAGTAAATTCCTTCGATCATTGGAGGATGTGCCGAGCCTTCATTGGTTCCTCCTGCGGTATGTTCAGTACTGCAAAATTCAAATCGCCCAGTCGGCCTTGGCACACGGCCGCTATTCCGTCAGAGAGCGTCTGGCCCGGTGGCTTCTGATGTACCACGATCGCACCGATGGCGATAATCTCGTGCTGACACACGAATTTCTCGCGATGATGCTCGGGGTACGCCGCACCGGCGTAACCGAGGCAATTCAAATCCTGGAGGGTGATCGCTTGATAAAAGCGACACGAGGGCACCTACGTATTCTCGATCGGGAAAGAATCCTTAAAATCGCAGGTGGCTGCTACGGCGTGCCAGAGCGTGAGTATGAGCATTTGATGGTGACGAGCCGATACGTCTAGCCAACCCGAGGCGGTTCAACGCGCATTTTCCGCAGCTCCCAACACAACGACTAAATTTCCTTAGCCTTAAATGCTAATTACCTCGGGCGAGATTAGGTTCGCGAGAATGTCCCGGCTCGAAACCTCTCGAACCAAAACGCCGGCGGCGTCGCAGATACGGATACCCACAAGATCAAACTCTTTGCTCATTTTGAAGCTTTCGACGAAAAACTCCAGGATAGCTACCTCAGCCTCTATCACCGCATCATCAGGCTTTCCAAACTCTGTGCCTTCATCGTCGAAAAGCTCGCTGTCGACACGATGGAGGTCGAAAAAATATCTGGGCAATCTGCGGCCTCCTTCCGTTGTTTTTGAAGGAAACGAGTAAGGGGCAAAAGTGTTTCGCGTCCAACTCCGCCCGCTGCGCAGAGCTGGACAAATTGAACCCAGCTACTTGTGAAGAACGCTGCGGCTGAGACAGGCAGGTTCTCCGTCAGTCCATAAGGCCACGTTTGTTGCTATGGTCGCTCTAAGCCTTTACCACGGCGGTTATCTTTCGGAGGTCCTGCGTCCGGCATATCTGGCTGTCGACCGCGGCCAGCATGATGCAGCCGACAGTCTCGGCTACAGCTTCCTGCAAAAGCTCTCACGGGTCGTCGGGCCGCAGGCGATGCACATAGCCCTCCCCGGCTACGGTAACTCCATCATCTACCTCATCCACAACGTTGCGCTCGTTATGTACATCGGGGCAGCCGACGTGATGGCAACGGCGCATCTGGTCATGGAACGTGACTACAACCAGTACCAGTTCGAGACCTACCTTGTGCTGGCGGTAATCTATTCGACGCTCTGCCTGGCGGCCTGGCTGATCGTACGCTCCTTCGAGAAGCGAAACGCCAAGTTTACGCCCAATTCCGCGCCGCTCAAAGCCACACTGATGCCAAGCGTCTGATCGAAGAGAGGGTCCACATGTTCGATTCCGAAGTCCTGCTGCCTGATCTCTACGACATCCTTGGCGCCGTTCCCGTAACACTTGCCATGGCGCTTGTGATTTTCCTGTGCTCAACGATCATCGGCGGGCTGTTTGCGATGATCGAATATCGACGGATCCCGGTACTGCGCGAAATCGTCGTCGCCTATAAGATTGCCTTTAAAGGCGTCCCGATGGTGATCGTGATCTTCCTTGCATACTATGGCCTCCCACCAGCCTCCCGGATTTTGGCGTCTTTGGTAGGTCAGAATTACAATGGCCATGCTACGCCGAACTGGGTCACGCTGGTCGTCGCACTGACTGCTTGCGTTGCAGCGTTCCAGGCCGAGGTCGTGAAGGGTGCGTTGAATTCATTCGACACCGGCCAGGCTGATGCCGCTTATTCCTTGGGCTACAGCAAGACCCAGGTGTTTCGGCGGGTCATGTTTCCGCAGGTGATCGTTGCAGCAATTCCGGATCTTGCCAATTCGATCATGGTCATCATGAAGGCGCTGTCCCTCGGCTTCGCTATCGAGGTTGTCGATATCTTCGCGCAGTCCCAGCTGACGGCCGCTTTGAATTTCTACTACCTCGAAGCGTTCCTGATCGCCGTGGTCGTCTATATGGTCGTTGCGTACATCGTTACCTTTGCAGCAGACAGGATGGAACGGGCTCTTCGTCTTTGGGCGTGATCTGAGCCGGGTCTTACAACCCCTGAACGTGGGCCTCTGGGACCGGCGCACTGTTTGATTCGAGACGATGATCCCACGCGCCGCCATCAGGTCTTCAACCATGCCCAGACTGAGCGGAAGCCGGAGATACAGCCGGACTGCGCGGGCAACCGCCTTATCTGGAAATCGGTGGCGAAGGTCCGGCCCTGAAGGAGGAGACGCGCTGACGCCTTAGAGCCGCAGAGGTCATCACGAAGGATTTGGGGATGGAAGCTGCAAGGGCAGCTTCCAATTCTTCGATCCCTCTGCGGGCGCTCGGCGGCACGTGCGGGTATTCTACTTTCGGCCGGCATCAAATGTTCAAGACGCGCGAACCGTGCTCGCCATGCACGGGCTGGACCGGCAGCATAGGACTTCCGAGATAACCTGTGCCAGTTGGCTGTTGACCGGAATGCCGGTAAGTGTGAACCAGCACGAGCTTCCCGACTGGCGAAGACTGCACAAAATGGTCAGCGACACCGTAAAAATGCTGCCAATGATTAAGCCAACGTTGCACTGACGTGGATAGATATTTTCAAGCATGACAGAGAGCATGACATCATGAGCGAAACAACCGAATGGCCCGATCCAGCCGACAAAGCTCACGCGGTAGAGCAAGCAATGCGCCTTCGCGATCAAGCGGCAGCTGGAGGCTTGATATTTGAGGCTTACCTCCCGCCCGATCTCGCGGTGTGGCTCCTCGACCGGATAGAACGAGGAGCCTTCGTGGATCCTTCCGAGGCTACCTTCGTCCTTCTGGGCGAAGCGCGTGATCTGGAACCCCATGTCGATCTGCGCAACGAGCTGCTGAAACGTGTCATCCAGGCGGCGATCGACGATCCTCGACCAGGCATTCCAGTCGAAGACGTCATGGAAAGCCTTCGCAAGAAGTTCGAAAACCCTTTACCGGAACCGGCCAAATGGGAAAGGCGGTCCGGCACTGCGTGAAGATGCACACTTAAGCCAGGCTTGGCGCTCGTGGCCGTATTCAAGAGTGCGCCGCGTCCGCCACCAAGCGAGAAAAAGCTGAGGTGTCATTTGCGCGTATCCAAAATCCGCCATCATATGGTTGCTTCTTTTCAACGCTGAGAGAAATTATGCAGGACTTCACGATGAGCGCCATCTCCGCTCAAGACATTGTCGACACTCTACGAGATGGCCTACTGGTCCTCGACAGCGATCTCACGGTCGTTTCAGCCAATCGCGCGTTCTATGCGATGTTTAAGGTGAGCGAACCGGACACGGTTGGTCGCAAGCTTTACGATCTGGGAAATGGACAATGGAATATCGATGCATTGAAGCGTCTGCTTGAGGAAGTTCTCCCCACAGAAAACTCCGTCGAAGGGTTCGAGGTCGACCACGTATTTACCGGCATCGGACGCAAGGTGATGCTCCTGAATGCTCAGAAGCTGGTTCGTTCTGGAGATAGCTCCCATTTTCTGCTGCTGGCAATCGATGACGTGACAGAGGCGCGGGTCAGTCACATCGAGGCAGAGCGAAACTGGCGCATCGCCCAAAATATCGTTGATACGATCCGGGACCCATTGGTCATCCTCGAGCCCGATATGTCCGTGGTGACAGCAAGCCGCTCTTTCCTCGCTCTTTTCAATGCCACCGCAAGCCAAGTTGTCGGGAGAAAGCTCGAAGCTCTCGGTCAGGGACAGTGGGATACCTTTGCCCTGCGCAAATTATTGGAGCGAGTGGTTCCTCACCAAGAAGTAATGGACGGCTTCCTACTCGAGGACGATTTTCCCGGAATTGGTCGCCGTATCTTCAAAGTGAACGCCCGCAAGGTATATCGTCCAGGCAATCATATGACACGGTTGCTGGTCGTGTTCGAAGACGCGACGGACGAGGTCCTGCTTGACCGTCACAGAGATATGTTGGCAGCCGAGCTGGCGCACCGGATCAAAAATAGTCTTCAGATCATTTCCGCGTTCGTTGCCTTTGAACTGAAGCGGGCAGGCGAACCCTGTGTTCTAGGTTACCAGGCAATGCAGGCACGAATTTCAGCGGTCGCTCAGCTCTACGATGTAATCGCCCAATCGAGCAGGCTTGGGCCGGTGCCGATGCCTTCCTACCTTGAGGGTATAAGTGCAAGTGTCCAATCCAGCCTGTTGGGACAATCATCCGACATTACCGTAACATCGGCGGCAGAGCCCCTCAGCATTCTACCTGACCACGCTGTCGCCATTGGGTTGATTGCAAATGAACTCGCGACGAATGCAATAAAGCATGCTTTCCCCAAAGGTAGGGGCGAAATTAATCTCGGTTTTCACAGGAGAGACGGCGAAGTCACGCTCACCGTCAGCGATAATGGATCTGGCCTTGCGTCGAAGGTTGAAGGTTCTGGTCTCGGCTCCCGGTTCGTTGAAGCCTTTGTAAAACAGCTTGGCGGTACGTTGGCGACCGCCAGTAGCCCGAAGGGGACGACTTTCACTGTTCGGTTACCGACCTCAATATTGGCTGCTGCTTAACCCCACTTGTCGACGATCCTCGACCAGCAGTCGGACCTGAAAAGGTCTTGGAATACTTTGCAAGAAATTCGAAAACTCTTTACCAGAGCCCTCAAATTGCGAAGGGAGGTCCGGGCGCTACCGCCCCACGCATTGAAAGTGGCCGGCCCTCCGGCAGGCGGATCCTAAGAGACGACACGGCCAGGGAATGGAGGAAAGTCGCCTTATCTTGTCGTTTTTATCCGGGTCATGCGGATCGGAATGGAAGGATTGATATCCAGTGACTCCGTGACTTCCTCAATGATGGGAAGAACCGTCTCGACCGTAACGGCGGCCCCACCGCTGACACCGTCACATATGCTCTTCCACAGGACAATATCCTTTTAATTTTATCGGCGGTCAGGATCTGGATCTTCCGACCACTCGACGCCGAGGATGTCTTGACCGCTCGACCCGGAACACCGGGTTCGGACTGCCCCGCGACCACAGGGAAGACATCCAACCCTTTTGATGTGTTGATGAACACGACGCGTAGACATTCCGATTCACAGCTGATCCTCGCCGATATGTTTCAGCATTTCCTTCACCTTGGGATGAGCACAGCGCGCCACCCTTATAGAAAATGCGGGGCTGCTGCTTGGTGCGGGCGGACACCGCTGAGCAAACGAGATGCCCAGCGGCAGTGATCTCAGAACTCCTTCCAGGACTGTTCCGCAGACGCGCCGAACGCATTGGCAATCTTGCGTCCGAGCACTTTTGCGGGCGACGCTACCGGGCGTGGGTTGTTCGAAGCCAGCCGCACCGGTTGATGAATCAGCCCATGACCACCAAGATTGAACTGCGAGATCAGCTTGTTCAGAGCGTCGGCTTCGCTGGCCAGACTGTGACTGGCAGCCGTGGACTCCTCGACCATGGCGGCGTTCTGCTGCGTGCCCTGGTCAATCGTGTTGACGGCCGTGTTGATCTCCTGAATACCGACCGACTGCTCGCGCGCCGATTCCACGATGGCACTGACGTGACTGTTGATCTTCTGAACCTCGCCGACCATGATTTCCAAGGATTTCCCCGTTTCCCCAACGAGGGTGACACCGGTACGCACCTGCTCTCCGGATGTGATGATGAGCGCTTTGATCTCCTTGGCGGCAGCGGCAGAGCGCTGTGCAAGCTCCCGCACTTCCTGGGCGACGACCGCAAAGCCCTTGCCGGCATCTCCAGCGCGCGCGGCTTCCACGCCCGCATTCAGCGCGAGCAGATTGGTCTGGAAGGCGATTTCATCAATGACGCTAATGATATTGCTGATCTCGCCGGAGGATTTCTCGATCTGATGCATGGCATGCACCGCGTTGCGCACGACTTCCCCGGCCTTCTCCGCACCAATTCTGGTGCGCGAGACAAGAACGCCTGCCTCTTCCGCCCTCTTCGTGGAATCACGCATCGTCGTCGTGATCTGTTCCAGGGCAGCCGCTGTTTCCTCGACGGAGGCCGCCTGTTGCTCGGTCCGCTTTGCCAGGTCATCTGCGGCGGATCGAATTTCATTCGCACCACCGTCGATGCCGCGAGCATTCTCCATGACTGCCTGTAGCGCCTCATGCAGTTTGGTCAGCGAGTTATTGAAGTCGAGACGCAACGTGTCGAGATGGGCGGCGAAGGGTGTCGAAATCCGATAGGCGACGTCGCCGTCAGCCAGCCGCTGGAGCCCGGCTGCCAAGGAATCGACGACGAACTGCGATTCCGCCGCTTCACGTGCCTTTTCCGCTTCACGTTCCAGGCGCTCCCGTTCGCTCATCGAGCGATTGGCCAGTGCTTCTTCTTCCATTGCTGTTTTTTGTATCGCGTTTTCTCGGAAGACAGAGACGGCGGCAGCCATTGCACCGATTTCGTCGACCCGGTTGAGGCCGGGGACTTCGATGGAGACATCGCTCTGCGCCAATCGGCCCATGGCGGTCGTCATTTGCTTGATGGGAGACGCGATGCTGCGGGCCACGAACCACATCGCCGCGATGCCGCCGGCTGCAATGATGAAGCCGACGATAATCTGGAACAGCGTGTCGGCATGGTTACGGTCTGCCAGCGATGATGTGAGGGCCTTGGCCTGCGCCATTGCTACCGATCTCGGGACTTGAATAATAATGGACCATGGCGTTTTCGTCCGGCCGATGACGATGGGTGACAGAGCCGTAAACGTCTCGGCATTTCCCTCGACGGTATCGCGGCCGGCTTGTATCGATGGGAGTTGCGACATGGCCGCTGAGCTTATTTGGTCAAACGGGCGGCCAATTGCATCCGGATGATCACTGGATGCGACGACAAGGCCCTTGTAGCTGACAATGTCGACAGCGGCTTTGCCGTCGTAGATCGATGCCTTTACATTTTCCGCAAGCTTCTGGACGAAGGTGAGATCGAAATCGGCTCCGGCAACACCGACGAACTTGCCGTCGATGGTCATGGGAACCGACATCGTCGCCAGATAGACGTTCTTGCCCTGAACGACATAGGGCAATGGGTCCAGGACGCTTTCGTCACCGCCGCCTTTCGGGCCAAGATACCATCCACCTTTCATGACGCCGTTGGGGTGAAGCGCTGTGCTGTCGTATTCGACAAGGGGTTGGACAGCCAATTTGCCATCGGCGCTCCGTGTCCAGTAAGGCAGGAATCGCCCGGTCGCATCCGATCCGACATCCTGCTTGTTGCGAAAGAGTTGATCCTGCCCATCAAGTGCATTGGGCTCCCAGGCGCTGTATGTGCCGTTGAAGCGTGGATTGTCCTTCAGCACGTTGAGAAGGATGGCATTGAATTCAGCGCGGCGTTTGCCAACCGGCGTCGCTGCTCCATTGTCGTTGCTCGCCGATATCTCGAACATCCGGGCCATGTTACGCGCCGAGTCGAATGCCATGTCGAGCGGCGACTTGATCAACGCGGCCTGCGCAAGAGCTAATGTCTTGAGATGGTTCTTGGTGCTGTCTTCCGTCAGTGTATCGACGTGTTCACCGACGAATGCCTTACTGTTGGCGGCCGATATGATGCTATACCCTACCAATGCGCCGCTTGCCGCAACGACGCAGACGCCCGCGAGCAGGGCAATTTTAAGCTGGATTGATCGTATGCGCACAGTCCGTCGCTCCTCTGTCTTGGCGCATTGTGCGCCTGGGAGTTTGAGCGTGGCCCGCGAAGGTTAATTGTCTCAGTATTGAATAAAACTGTATTTGTCCGCTGTCGCAAATATGCGACTAAAATTCTGCTTTAAACTACAATGCCTGCTTTAAAATGTCTTTTTTTGAAAATTCGGACGAATGTATTTGATTTAAATCAATATCGAACGGCATAGTATACTTGCCAACGCTCACGCAAGGGCTCCTTCGCCTGTGAGTTCCTTGGGCTTTCGCCGCAAAAAGGAGAGATTGGTGAACTTTGGCGCAGGCAGTTCCATTTCAAGACCGAATGCTGTCCTGCTTGTCGGAGCGAGATCTCGCACTCGTCATCGAATAGGCTGAACCGTCTGACTCATCTCAGACAAGCGCTGGAGATTGCCCGTCAGAAAAACGAACGTCTTTTTTAGGATCTGAATTGGGTTTCGTCGTGACAGGCATCCGTTGCAGTGTCGAGTTCTACACCATTTGGTGCTACGAGATAAGCGGCTGATGTTCAATCCGCCCAATCGCAAACCCTCCAAATAAGATCGCAGCCCGACCACTCACCCCACAATCGGCGCGGTACCGAGCGGTCGCTCACTGGGCAGACGGATTACCAGCGACAGGCCCTCAGTCCTCCAGTCGCGGCTGATGCTTCCTCGAAGCTGCTTTTCCACCAAAGCATCAATTAAGGCTGTGCCAAATCCAGCAGCTCTGGTGGCGGCAGGAACGACGGGTCCTCTCTCCCGCCAATCAATTTCAAGACCACCTGGCTCAACCTTTCTCCAGTGAACTTCCACATTGCCAGCTTCGTTGGCTAGCGCGCCGTGGCTGGTCGCATTTGCCACCAGTTCGTGGAGAACAAGCGCAAGGGGCTGCGCATCAGTCGCTTCAACACCGATGCCGGGTCCCTCAAGCTGGACCGCATGCGGTCCGAATGCCGTGAACTGCTGACGAACAATTTCTTCAAGTGAAATGGAATCCCATCCCTTCTCGGCGAGCAGGGTGTGGACGTCCGCCAACGCTTGAATGCGATCACGGACCGCGCTTGCATAACGACTTGGGTCGGTCGCCTTGCTCAGGCGAACAATGCTATTGACGACAGCGAGAACATTTTTCGCGCGGTGATCCACCTCTCTGAGCAGACGCCGCTCAGAGGCCTCCAGGCCAGCCACTCGACGCAACTCAGTGACATCCATCTGGGAAGCGAAGAAGTATGCGATCTCGCCTTCGTCATTGCGGATCGGGCTAATGTGAAGCTCGTTCCAAAATTCGCTGCCGTCTTTTCGGTAATTCAACAGATTCGCTGCAACCTCGACGCCCGACCGGATGGACGCGCCTATAGTAGAGGTAGCGCTTTTGGATGTCGCTGGACCCTGGAGAAAACGGCAGTCCCTGCCGACGACTTCAGACAAGGCGTAACCCGTGAGCTCGAGGAAAGCCTTATTGGCGAATAATATCGGGTTTTGCCCCTGGCCAGCATCGGCCATCACCATGGGTGTCCGCGAGCGCTCGAACGCGATCGTGTAGAGTTCTCTTTGGTCAGCGCTCGGCGACAATGCACTCAAGCTGGAGACGTTTATGTCGCCTGCGGGCTTCTCGTCGTTGGTCAATATGACACCATTTTTATTGTGACTACCTCAGCTCAACGTGACAGCTGCCATTTGTTTCCTTCGCTCTGCCTTTCGCGGCGCCTCTCTTAGAAAGACCATGGGTCGCACAACTCTTCTCGCCGTCCGAGGACCCACTTTGGATTCCAGAGAATAGACGGCGGTCCGGGTCATAGTCCGGCCGACCTCAGAAGCTCTGCATTTACGGCTGCATCAATTGGGGTCGAGCCGCCGGCTGGAGGCCGAGGCGTCGCGCTTGATCAATGGCCGTCCGGAGCTATCTCCGAAGGGAACGGGAGAATGGCGCGATGTGTAACCTCTACAACCTTACCACCAACCAGGCGGCCATCCGCGACCTCATCTCGATTACCCACTTCCGTGCGGGCAACCTCGAGCCGTCGCTACACATACACCCGACCGTCCTGGCCCAATCGTCCGCCTCGACGCCAGTGGCGAGCGCGAGCTGGCCATGAGCACATGGGGCATGCCGACGCCGGAGATCCATCGTGAGGACAAACCCGACAGAGGCGTGACCAATATTCGCAAGACATGGATACCGCATTGGCAGCAGTGGCTGGGCATAGGCAACCGCTGCCTGGTTCCGGCGACGGCGTTCTCAGAATATGAACAGGTTGCCGATCCGACCACGGGCAAGAAGCCGCTGCGCTGGTTCGTCGTCAACGAGGATCAACCCGTCTTTGCGTTAGCTGGCATTCACACGCGATGGAAGGGTGCCAGAGGGCCGATCAAGGCGCCCCGGCACGGCGAGCATGACATCTACGCATTCCTGACGACCAGACCGAATGCGCTCGTTAAGCCGATACATCCGAAGGCAATGCCAGTCATGCTGACGACGCGAGAAGAGTGCGAACTCTGGCTGACCGCGCCGTGGTGGGAGGCGAAGAAGCTCCAGCGGCCCCTCCCCGAGGAAAGCATGATGGTCTTGCCGCCGTACACAGCCGTGGGAGGCCTTGGAGGACTGCCACCTAAGACAGCAGACCTGTTCGCTTGAAAATGAAGACAGGAGATAAGACGAGCTGGGACGCGGTCGATGGTCCTAAGCGAGCTGCTTCCTGAGGAAGGCAAGGGCTATCTCCGCACCCTCAGGGGTTATCGTGTGGCCAACCCCTGGCAGAACTTCAAGTTCCACGTCGAAGCCAGCAGTCCGCAACTGCCCGGCGGCCGCCTTCGAGGCCTGGACTGGTATGCTGGAATCGTCTTGTCCGTGGATCAGAAGGATAGGCATACGATTCGACATCACCGCCGGACGAAGTGGTAGTAACCCCGCAAAGGACACGAGCGCTCCGATCTGCCACCTGCCGGAGGCCACCGCGTCTAGGGCCATAAGGGACCCCTGCGAGACGCTTACGAACGCGACGCGGTCAAGCGCGCGTTCGAAGCCTTCGCGTGTTACCACTTCCGAGATCAGCTCGTCGAAAGCCTCACGGACGAAATCGACATGATCCGGGCGCAACTCCTGACCATCCACTCGAAACCACTGATGTCCACCCTGTGCCCCAGGAAAGGGAGCGTCGGGAGCGGCGAACCGCGTATTCGGCAATGTCCGTCGCCACGGGCCCGCAATGGGCATAATGGAGGAACCGCTTCCACCCATCCCATGCAGGAGGATGACGAGCCGCTGCTGGGATGACGCTAATGAGACGCTCATCTTCTACGTCAGCCTATCGACGCCTTGGGGTCCTGCAGGCAAACGACATCGGGCGACGTCGTCTCCAGCCATCGAGGAGAACGTCGGGTCGACCGTTGACGCCGTTCACGTTGTAAGTCGCGATCTTCACTTGCTGACTTTATGGTCACCTTAGTCTCCCTTTCCGAGTTGGGCGTCCCGCTTTTCCTTGTGCCACCCGTCTGCACACAATGACTGGCCGACGCCGAGGGCTTTCCTTGAACCGACGGCCTTTATCGCAGCAGACGTTTCGCTTGTCGGCTTCGGCTTTGATCAAATCGCGCTTTGAGCATGAGGGACTCCACTGTGGTTGTAGTCGAGGCAAACGCACGTCGAGCCGAAAAGATGCATTGGATTCATGGGTCTAAGTTGTGGACGTCAAATTCTTCGCTGGACATGCTGCAAATCGCTGAAATTGATTCGTTTTGACGCGGAACGAATCATCCCGGATTCGATTGACTCGCGGAAGTTGTGAGTTGGAGTATCGCGTCATGGCAGCACCTAGAGCCAACTGGAAGGGCTTTCTCAAATTCGGCGAAGTCGCTTGCGGGGTGGCGCTTTATACCGCCGCCTCTGCTTCCGACCGGATCGCCTTCAATACGTTGAACAGGAAGACGGGCAACCGCGTTCGGCGCGAGTTCATCGACAGCGAGACTGGCCAAACCGTAGAGCGCGACGACCAGGTCAAAGGCTACGAAATCGATAACGGCCAGTACATAGTGCTTGAGCCCGAGGAAGTGGCCGCTGCTGTCCACGAGAGCGACAAGACGCTGAAGATTACCTCGTTCATCCCGTGCCAGGAGATCGACGACGTCTATTTCGACAAGCCTTACTATCTCGCCCCCGACAAGATGGGAGCGGACGCGTTCGTCCTGCTGCGCGACGGCATGAAAGAGGCCAAGGTCGCCGCAATCGCGCAGACTGTCCTCTTCCGCCGGATGCGCACAGTCCTTATCCGCGCGCACGGCAAAGGACTGATCGCGACCACGCTGAACTTCGATTACGAAGTACGCTCATCAAAGGAAGCCTTCGAGGACATGCCTGAGCTGGAGATTAAGGGAGAGATGCTGGAGTTAGCCTCCCACATCATCGGCACCAAAAAGGGAACGTTTGACGTCAGCGAAGCTGACGATCGCTACGAGAGCGCGCTCGCCGAACTCGTAAAGGCCAAGATGGAGGGCCGCACGCTACCGAAACCGAAAGTGGTCAAGGTATCTGAGCCGACCGATCTCCTCCAAGCGCTGCGAGAGAGCGCTGGTATGCTGGCAGCCGCCGGGAACGCGCCGAAGCGGACCGCCGCGAACGGCAATGCCGGCACCAAGCGCCCAAAGACGGCTACCCGTGCCACCGCACCGAAAGCCAAAGCTGCTTCCGCCTCACAACGTCGCGCCGGCTGATAGGGGACCGCCATGGCATCGATACATCCTTACTGGAAAGGCTATCTCAAGCTCAGCCTGGTCACCTGCCCCGTGCAGATGATGCCCGCGACGACCGAGAGTGAGAAGGTTAAGTTCCATACCCTGTCGAGGACAACCCAGAACCGGGTCGTCAGCCACTATGTCGACGCAGTCACGGGCAAGGAAGTAGCCGATGGCGACGAGGTGAAGGGATACGAGCGCGGCGAGAACGAATACGTCATGCTCGAGGAAGACGAACTCGACGCCGTCGCCCTTGAGAGCACCAAGACAATCGACATCAAGGTTTTTGCGCAGCGAGACACGATCCAGTGGGTGTGGCTGGAGACGCCCTACTACCTTTCGGTGGAAGACCCGGTCGGCCAGGAAGCTTTCTCGGTGATTAGGGACGCCATGGCGGCGCAAAAGATGGTTGGAATTTCAAAGCTGGTGATCTCTCGCAGGGAGAGGATGGTCATGCTCGAGCCCCGTGGCAAGGGCATCGTGCTTTGGACTCTACGCTACGGAGACGAAATCCGTGACGAAGACCTCTATTTCGTGAGCGTCGGGGAAGAGGTCGCCGATCCCGAGATGATGCCTCTCGTCCAGCAATTTATCAAGCAGCAGACCAGACCATGGGACCCGAAGATGGTCGTCGATCCTGTGCAGGGCAAACTTTTGGAGTTGATCGCGCTCAAGAAGAAGGCGTTGAAAAAGACCGTGAAGGCGAAGCCTGCTGTGGCGACCCCTGCCCCTTCCGGCAATGTTATCAACATCATGGACGCCCTGAGAAACAGCATCAAGGCCAACGCCGATAGCGGCCGCCGCGCCTAACGTAAAGGAGAAGCGAGATGACCCTGGAATTGAGCCACCAACCGATCGTCGTCGGCGAGAACGGTCATCTTCTCGCGACCGATGGCGAGCTTTTCTGGGTTGTCGTCGTAACACGTGAAGCTCTGGAGGCGGTAACCCACCAGTTCGATGCGACAGTCGAGAACCTGACAAGCCACGCCGGACTGTATCTCGCCATTGCTGAACAACACCTTGCTCGCAAAGACTTTTCACACAATCGGATTTGGGTGCAGGAAGAAGATGTCGACCTGGGGTTGGTTTCGGAACCCATTCGCCAGGCATCGGGACGTGTGGCTCGCAATCTCGCTTCGGGATCACGCCACCTTTTGCCCCAATTTACCGCCAATCCGGTTTGATCATCTCGGTACGAACTGGCTGGCATATGAGTGATGGCATCCGCCTTTCTTGTTCACGCCTGAGAAAAATGGTTCGAGGTTCCGCTCAGTGCGGAACATCCCACTCTCCCGCAAGTTCAAATATCACGGACCTGTGATTGCGATCACAACGTCCGGCATAGTCGCCACCAGATCATCGAGAACAGTATCATATTTGCCCGTTCCAATCGCACCTCTCAGCCGCCCGGCGACCCCGCAGCGGCGAGGCAACCCCATGTACCAGGAGCCCGACCATGGCCAAAGCAGCAAAGACCCTAGACGTTCTGTTTCACGACACACTGAAGGACGTGTATTTCGCCGAGAACAAGATCGTCGAGACCCTCCCCAAGATGCATGACGCCGCCAAAAGCAAACAGCTCAAGGACGCTTTCACCAAACACCTCGCTGAAACCAAAATTCACGTCGAGCGCCTTGAAGAAGTCTTCAAGATTATCGGCAAGAAGCCGGAGCAAAAGACATGCGATGCGATGATGGGCATCACCGAGGAAGGTGCTGAGATCATGGAAGAATACGAAGGCTCCCCGGCACTCGATGCAGGCTTGCTCGCCGCGGCGCAGGCTGTCGAACATTATGAAATGTCGCGTTACGGCACGCTGCGCACCTGGGCGCTTGAACTCGGTATGAAGGACGCGGCGAAATTGCTTCAGACGACGCTCGATGAGGAGCAGGCGACAGACATCGCTCTGACCTCGATCGCGACTAAGGTCGTGAATCAGAACGCCGAAGCCTGACTTTTGTAGGCCGGGGATCAACTGCCACGGCTGATTTTGGCGGATTGGAAAGAATGCGGATAGCTGCGTATTGGACGGCCATCATACAGCCAAGCAAACATAGAACTATCCCGGGTCGCGGAAATCTCCGCGAGCCGGGGCGTGGACTGGCGAAGCGTACGAGCTGATCACCAAGAGCTTGTTGCGCTTCGTATTTGTGACGCTTTCAATTCATCCAACAGGGGTTGATGTACCTCACGACCCGTCGGCGTGACGTGCGACGACAGGAGACCGTTCTTGCAGGGTCGTTCGTCGTCCCACCCGGGGTGATTGACAATAGGGTAAAGACAAAGACCTTCCAGAGGAACGCCCAACTGGCGTGCGCGTTGTGCCTCGTCCGACACATACTGGAACCACGATGCGCGCCGGTCATCCTCGATCCCGGTTTCCGCTATCAGGATAGGTCGTCCGTAGCGGGCGTAGGTCTCCGCCAAAAGCTTGCTGAGGGGCTTGTAAAGAGGATGGCCGTGATCGATCGGCAGACCGCCGTGGATCCACTGGTTGTTGAAATAATAATTTACGCCGATGATATCGAGATAGCGTTCTGTTCCGCCGATCTGTGGCCACATGCGGCCCGAGATCAGGTCCCAGCCTTGGAATTGTGATTGGTGGTGACCGCCCGCCACACCGGCTTCCCAAGGTCGCGATGGGTCGGTGACGACGTTGATGATCGGATCACAGTGGACGAAGCGGGCTCGAGGATCTACTGAGAGGATGGCATCCATGGCCGCGATAGCGGCGCGCGCGAGCTGTACTTTCAACTCGAACCCTCGACCATTGCCAAATGGATTAAGGTATCCGGCGTCACCCCCGGCCCACGCAAAAAACGAGATTTCGTTGACTGGGCAGTAAAATGGTATTTCGTCGGTTTCCTCTCGAACGATGCGCGCGCATTCCCGAGAAAAACGTGCGAAACGGTCTACAAATGCTGGTGACCAGATGTTAACGTCGTCCGGCAGGCCGTAATGGAGCAGGTCCCAGATCACCTGGGTCTTTGTTGTCGCCGCCGCCTTGAGCATCGGCCGAATGCTTGACCAATCGTAACATCCGTGACTGTCGATGAGGTGCCAGCGAAAGCCGTCTCGCACGGTACGGATCCCGAAGCCGGCCAGCTGCCGGTAATCCTGTTCAGCATATCGGTCGTGTCCGATTGACTGGATCACGTCTAGCCGCCGGCCTGAAACCTCGCCTCCGCGTGGCCGCAATCTGTGAGTGGAGCACT
Source organism: Rhizobium sp. rho-13.1 (assembly GCF_007000305.1). Taxonomy (NCBI): domain Bacteria; kingdom Pseudomonadati; phylum Pseudomonadota; class Alphaproteobacteria; order Hyphomicrobiales; family Rhizobiaceae; genus Rhizobium; species Rhizobium sp. rho-13.1. The sequence goes on from NZ_SCFL01000006.1 coordinate 201,783, forward strand.
CAAACCCGCCCTGCAGGAAGGATTTGAAGAGGCTCGTGGGTTCCGCTGGCCTGCGCTCGGCACGCACTTCCGCAAAAAGTTGCTCCCACTGCGGGAGTACCTTTGCGACGGAGTAGGTGTCCTCGACTTTACGGCGAAGAGCCGAGCCGAGCTGGCGGCGGATTTGGGAATTGGCGATCAGCTCGGCGATCTTTCTGGCCACGGAGGCGGGATCGCCGTAGGGTACGAAAAGGCCGGATATACCATCATCGATCTGCTGCAGCGCGCCGTTGTCGGGCGTCGCAATGACAGGCAGCGAAGCAGCACCGGCTTCCGCGATCACATGCGGCATGCCCTCGCCCTTGGACAGCCAGACAAAGATATCGAATGCCGACAGCAGCTCGGCGATATCCTTGCGGTCGCCGAGAAAAACGAGCTTGCCGCCGAGACCGCGCTCAAGCGCCAAGTTGCTCAGATCATCGGCATAGTCCGGCATGAACGCATCGGGGCCGCCGACGATGACGAAGCGGGCGCTCAAATCTTCGGCCGAGACCAGTGCCGCGGCCTCGATGAAATCGGCGACATTTTTCTTTGGGTCCAGGCGCCCGACCCAGCCGGTCAGCGTCTGGCTGTCCGTAATCCCGAGGCCGGCGCGCAAGTGAGCGCGACGGGTCGTCTCGAACGCCGTCAGATCCACCATCGAAGGGATCTCGATGGCGTGCTGCTCACGCCCCGGCATGCTCGACGCTGCGGCGTCTCGGATCGACCGGCACACGCCGACATAGCGGCTTGTCAGGTGTTTCGGTCCGGCCAGCGCCTCCGATACCAGGCCGCCATGTTCGATCAGCAACGGTCGCAGGTGCATCCGCTCGAGCGCCGGATAGATGTCCGCGACATTCTGACAGGAGACGACGATGTCGTAGCCCGCTGCCTTTTCGGCGAGGTAGCCGACCGTATCATCGAACGACAACTGGTAAGGCGCGGTGTCGACGTCTACACCGAGGGCGCGCAGCTGATCATGGGTTTGCTCTGGCATCCCCTCCTTGCGGAAGCAGGCGACCACGTCGATGCGATAGCGGCGCCGATCAAGGTGTTCGGCAAGGAGACGCACTTCCGTCTCCTCTCCGCCGACGACGAGCCAGGCGAAGACGAACAGGATCCTGGTTGGGGGCGCGCCCGCACTCATTGGGCCACCTGAAAGACGACCTGCAGGAAGTCTGGCCTGTTCTCGACAAGGTCGGTCAGAAAGCCCGGTGCGTCGTCCAGAGGGATGACATGGGTGATCATATGCTCACGGATGTCGCCGCCCCGCGCCTTCAACAGGTCGATCGTTGCCAGAGCGAGCCGGCGTCTGTCCCACAAGGGGGCAAGGCCGCGCGGCACGCGATTGATCTGCGCGCAGACGATGTTGAGGCCGTTGTGGTGGAACTCCTCGCCGAGCCTCAGAGCATCCGCACCGCCCTGGTAGAAGGCAAGGTCGATGACAGTACCCTGCGGACGCAGCGCCTTCAGGGCCGTGTGCAAACTGTCCGAGTGGGCACGCGTCTGAAAGACGATATCGGCACCGCGCCCCATAGTTCCATCATGCCAGCGGGCTTTCGCGTGGTTCCAGGCCTGGTCCTCGGTCATCGCCGTCAGGCCCATCGCCTCCGCTTTGCTTCGGCGAAAATCGGAGGGATCGGCGATAACGACGTCGGACGCCCCGAGCGCTTGCGCAAAGAGGGCCGTCATCAACCCGACGGTGCCAGCACCGATGACGAGAACCGGCCGGTCCTTAATGCCTGCCCCGAGCGCCGGGACATGGGCGCCATAGGACAATGCGTCGGCGTGCAGAATGCCATTGGCGGCGATCGGACCCATCTGGGCGACGAGGACGCCGAGGAGAGGATCGATGCCGTCAGGCATTGGGATCAACACGTCGTGATAGGGGTTGGCCGTGTGGCCGGTCTTGTGGGCATAGGCGGAGGCGACGATGGCGCCCTTGGCAAAACCCGTCGCGCGTGATTCGGATACCCGCGCGACTTCCATGTAGCCGAGGAACGGGACCGGATAGTGGAGATCTGCTTCGTTACCGACAAACACGCCACGATCACTGTCGAAGCGCGACCGAAAATAGGGGTTGGTGTTCTTGAGGAAGGTAAGCTCCGTCCCTGCGGACAGGCCGCTGAAAAGTGTCTCCAGCCTCACCTGGCCATCGGACGGTGGTCCCTCCTCGTATTCGAAGAAATAGGGCCGCCCTGGTCCCTCGACGCCGAGCGAGCGGATCATGCGGTGGCCGGGCGGCATTCCGTGATGCGCTTCCGGACGCGGCTGGAACTGCAGGGGCGCCGGCGCCGGCCGCGTGATCTCCGGCATGTCGAGACGGACGGGTTCGCCGCTCTCGGCAGATGCCATGACGGCGAGTGCCAGACGGTGCGTCGCCACGGCATCGCCATAGGGGCAACGGATGCGGTTTTCACCGCCGCTGACAGCATCGATGAAATCGCGGTCCTCGCGCCAGACCGGGTCGCCGTCGGCGCCGCGGGTCGGCCGTCCTCGCCCGGTGTCGATCATGATGTCGCGGTCGGTCAATTCGATGGCGAGCCGGTCGGCAAAGATGTGCAGGCCGACACGGTGGTTCCAGCCGAGCAAGCACGTCGAGGCGATGTTGGCGATCACGCCGCTCTCGAAGGTCAGACTTGCCGTTGTCACCGTCGGCACGTCGAGGCCCGGAAATTCGGCCCTGTCGGTGTGTCCGACGCGGCCGTAGACCTCTCTGACGTCGCCGATCAGGAAGCGGATGAGGTCGAGGAGATGGGTTGTTTGCTCGACGATCTGTCCGCCGGACTTGTCCTGCTTCCACCACCATTGCGGCGGCGGCGTGGAATCGAGCCAGTAACCGGACAGCAGCTGCGCGGGGTTGTGTTCAAGCAACGTCCGCGCCTCGTCAACGGTGTCAAGATAGCGCCAGTGGTAGCCGACCGCCGTGATGAGGCCCTTTGCCGCCACTGCTGCCGAAATCGCCTCTGCCGTCTCAAGGTCGAGCGACACAGGTTTTTCGACGAAGAAGGGAATCCCGCGCGCGATCAGGTCATGCTCGGGTTCGCCGTGCGCAAAAGGCGGTACGCAGACATAGACCGCGTCGGGGCGCTGCTCGTCGAGCATGTCCTTGTGGTGCCGGAAAGACCGTGTACCGAAGCGCATGGCGGCACGGTCGGCGCGTTCGAGGTCGGGATCGGCAAAGCCCACCAATTCAACGTCTTCGAAAGTGGCGAGAATGTCCAGATGCCGTTGCGCAATGCCTCCGACGCCGATGAAGGCGAGACGCGTCTTTTTCATGGCTGTATCCTTTTGCTTAGCTATTGCAGGTTCCTGCAGAAGGCGGTCGTAGATTGCGGCCGTTTCCGCTCCCATCCGGGCTGCCGAAAAGTTGGTCGCGAAACGTGCGCGGCCCGCTCCGCCCGTGCGTGCTGCCCGGTCGGGGTCGGAAAGCGCCGCTTTAATGACCGCCGCGAGGGATATGGGGTCCCCCGCCGTGGCGAAGAGTTCGTGATGCTCGCCGAGTGCTTCTACGGTGCCGCCGACGCGTGTGGCTGCGACGGGGATGCCGAGCGACATGGCTTCGAGAACCGCCAGCGGCAGGCCTTCAAATCGCGATGGAAGCACGAAGAGATCGGCGATGTTCATAATGTCTGCGACATCCTGTCTCTGGCCGAGGAAGCGTACATGGCCCGAAATCCCAAGCGTCGAGACGAGCGCCTCGGTGGCCTCCTGCTCATCGCCGGAGCCAACGAGAAGCAGCGTGGCCGACGGATGAGCGGCGATAACGTCCGGCATGGCGCGCAACAGCGTCGCGTGATCCTTTTGGGTCGAAAACCGCGCCACCGTGAGGAGAACAGTGCGGCCATCCAGATCCATCTCTGATTTGACGTCGGTTGCAGATTCCTGCGGCTGAAGCGGGTATATGCCGTTCCTGACGACGCTCAGCCTGTCGCCAGCGATGTGACCGACAAAGCTCTCCTGGGAGGCGTCTGAGACGACGATGTGGTGGCCGATGGCTTCGATCTGTCGGCGGTATTCGTCCACTTGTTCGACATCGGTGAGGAGGTAAGGAAGATGCTCGGTACGGACGACCGGGATGCCGCGCTCTATTCCCGCAGCGGTAAGCCAATGCCCCTCCCAACCGATGCCAGCGTGTACATGCAGGAGATCAAAGGGCTTTCCGCCCAGCCAGGTTGCAAAATCATCTTTCGAGTTGAGGCGTTTTACGCTCAGACCGTGCCGCAGGGCGCGGGTGAGTAACGGGCTTCGTTCTCCCGACAAGAGCGCCAGGGTCACGTCCCATCGCTTGTCCATGGCACGGCCAAGGGCAAGCATGTGCTCTCCCATTCCCGACGGATCGAGACTGTCGGTTACCAGAAGAATGCGGGGCATTACTTGCCCCCGACCGCGACTGTCGCGCCGAGCTCATCTGCGAGGGGATGATGCGTCAACGGGTGGACCTGCCTCCTGGCGCTAGAGTAGATCGATTGTGCCACGATTTCCGACATGAGATCGAAGGTCTTGTCCCAGGAGGAGCGGACCAGCATCGCATCCACGTCGCCGAGCCAGTCGCTGCTCTCGCCGGCCAGCGCAATCGCCCTGTCGCAGGCGTCAGCGAACTCCTTCGCGCCGTTGGCGAGAAAAACTCCCTCGAGGTTGCCATAGGCACGTGCAACATCTGTTACCCAGGTGCTGACCACCGGTCGTCCTGCTGCGAGATATTCCGGCGTCTTTGTCGGACTGATGAAGCGTGTCGCCTCGTTCAGCGCGAACGGCATGAGAGCGACGTCCCAGCCGGAAAGATAGGCCGGCAGGTCGGCATAGGACTTGAGACCGAGATAGTGGATATTGGCCGCGCGCGGCAGTTCTTCATCAGAGATCTTGACGACAGGACCGAGAAAGATGAGCGAGAGATCCGGTCGCGCCCTGGAGACCGCAGCAATGAGGCTCAGATCAAGCCTTTCATCAACCACCCCGTAATAGCCGAGCTTCGGCCCCGAAATTGCTGCCTGATCCGCCGGTTCCGCCATGCCGTTGCGCGTGGCGCGGAAATGCTCGATATCGACACTGGAGGGAAAGGCGTGGATGTTGTCATGCTTGTCCCGCTTTGCCTCATAAAGGCTCAAGCCGCCAGTGAACACGGCATCCGCACGCGCCATCAGCGCCCTCTCGGCGTCTTTCAACTGCATGGGTGCGAACTTGAAATTAGCAAGTTCGTCCATGCAATCGTAAACCACAGCCGCAGCGTCGATGTGCGCGGAAAAGGCGTACATCATCGGCGTGTAGTACCAGAGGATGGGTTTCACGCCACCATGCAGCTCGAGCAGTTCGTCCAGCAGGTTGCCAAGCGCTTCCTGCCGATCCGCCTCGGTCCACCAATGGGGGATCCTCGGACGGACCGCTTTGACGGTCGTGCCGGCAAACGGATGGATCTCGATATAGGCAAGATGATGGTCGGTCGGGATGTATTCCTCGAAGAAGAAGACTTGGCGCTGCTGTGAAAATCGCTGCATCAGATGCTGCGGTCTCTGCAGCACGAAATCCCACCGGAGGTGAGAGAAACAGACAAGGGGGGCCTTGTCGAGAATGCGGGATTCCGAGGTGCGCGGTAGGGGATGCAGCAGGTTCATGGGGTTCCTCTTCAAGTAGTGAAACCTGCAACCAGCTAGTAATCCCTTAGTTCCAACGGTGGAAAGCCGCCCTGTCGAAATTCTGCAGCAATGGCGCGATCCTCCTGATGGTGTGAGGCCATGTCCAGTTTGCCTGAACGATCTCGCGCGGAGTGAAGGTATCCAGGCGTGCCAGCATATCGGAAATGCCCTCGTGAAATCGGTCGCCGCTGGCTGTCGCCCACGTCAGATCGGTGATGTATTGCAGTCCGCAGCTTAGCGCATCGTTGGCAAGCACCGGGATGCCGGCCAGCATATATTCCGTGAGGATGGCGGGCGCTCCGTCATCGATGCCGCACACGACACCTATGCGGGACTGGTTCATCAGCCGATTGACCTCCTCGAAGTCCACACCGGGTGGCCCGACGAAATCGACGTTCAGACCCGATGTGTCGGCTCGGTGGCGCAGGTCGTCCGCAAGCTCTCCGTAGCCGAAGACGCACAGCGTCCGGATGCTGCGCGGCATCTTCTCCAGCGCATCGAACAAGATGTCGTGACGCTTGTAAGCCTGTGCTGCCGCGACATAAATGACGTCGTAGACCTTTGGTAGGGGTAGCGGCCGAAACGTCAGATCGGATGCGAATTCGGGGCCGACCGGCATGATTGCTGTCTGCATTTCCGGATGGCGGGCCAGCACTGCCTCGGACTGCCATTCGGCGCCGGTCAGCACGAGATCGAAATGGCGACTGACCTCAAATGGGATGCGAAGCGCCGGCGCATCGATGGAATTGTAGATCTTGAAACTGTCGCGGCAGGCGAGAAGAATGTCTTCGCTAACCCCAAGCCCCCAGACGCAAAGGATGTCCGGCGGTCCAAAGGCTTTTATGTGGGCAAGCATGTCGTTCGAGGCGAAAGGCGCATCCGGCCCATCCAGCCGAAAGGACCGGCGGGTAAGCCAGGGGCTGTCGGCGTCCTCCCGATCAAGCGGCGGCGTCTCTCCGCGCCAGTGGGTCCAGATCTCCGCGCAGTCCACAAGGCCGCTGTGCAGGGCAGCGAGCGGCAACCTCTCGATATAGCCACCCTTTACCTCGACGTGATCCGGCCGACCGGTGCCTCTTGGGCTCTTCCCACGACTGCCCGAGATCCATTGCTGGTAGAACTCTGAAACCGGCACAACCGATCCACCGAGATATTCGCCACTTTGAAAGTCACTTATAACAACCAGACGTCTTGGCCTCATATTTTGGCCGTTCCTTCATTGGATTGGAGAGGGCAACGCCGCAGCCGCGCCAGCAATACGACCGAACGATCCTACAGTGCCGAGACATCAGCCGCGACCGAAGCACCCGGACGCATTCCACGATTGCTGGCCCTCATGGCTGTGTTGCTCTCAAAACAACTTTTAGAATGATTAGTTCCGGGACATTATCTGTTGAGCAATTATCTACTGAGTAATGGAATTAAGGTTTATTACAGCCACCATGTCTCCTACTCCCGACGATCGTCACGTAAGACGCGGAAGATAAGCTACCCCCTGCGTTGCAGTTCTCCACAAGCATAAAATCTGTCGATCTCGGAACCCCGCGTTCAGATCGTTGTTAACTCGAGATGGATCATTCATCGAGGTGGATAGGCATGTCAGTAATCTTTCCCAAAGTTTTCAACCGTGAAAAGACAAACAATCCGAGCGACCAAGCACCGGCTGATGTTGATGTCTGCGTTAAGCCGTCGCAAGCATCCGACAACGCGCTCCTGATCATTCGTCTTCGAGCGTTACAACGGATGGACTGGCCATCGACGACAACGCGGTCATAAATTCTTCACCTACGGCAACAGGCCTACAAGCGCATTCCTGGCCGCAAGTACGAGCCCAAAGTCGCGGGCAAATTACCTGCCTATCTCTGGTTCAAGCGTATACTTTCATGAAGAATTCTGGTGTCGATCGTGTTCCCGGTGGCGAGGGTAATCGGTATGGTTTGCTCGAATGTCTGGCCGCACGGGGTAGTCTTCGTGGACACCGCCGTTGCAGGATCGAACCGTAGCTGGGGAGCCAAGTCTTGCCAATTGCTTTGATCAAACCCTAGGGTCTGACTGAACCAGTTTGCCTTGCCCTGGTTTTGCGGATGAGTCGAATCGAGCAGGTAGCTCTTCAGCTTGCTCTCAAGATTTGAGGTGTCGAAGCCAACATCGACAGCGATATTTTCTGCAGCAGCCTTCGTCAACGCTTGATCAACAGCCTCCTTATCTAGCGCGCTGATGCCGGCGAGTCCGACGCCAGTGCCGCCAAGCTCAAGAATTGAGGCGACGATGTCTTGGAAGATTACATTAGCCTGTGCGGCACAGGCCTGAACTCCCAAGCTGCACATGGCGGCGAGATCTTGCGCCACCGGAAGCGCTGCGGCGGCTCCGACCGCGATCATGTATTCAACCTGGATGAGCTTGCCGACCGATTGCGTGAAGGCGGTATTTGCCATCAGTCCGTCGACGAGTGCGGCGTTTTGAATTGCAAACTGCCGGAGCGCAGACCCGTTGGTGCCCGCCGTCGTCGAGATGGCGTCGGTGAGACTTTGGAGAAGTTGGAGATAGGTCGGTTCCGAACCGGTCAGCGCGTTTTCGAGACCTGTGGCGTTCCCCTGGCCCTGCTCGACCACGCCGATAGCGTCCTTCAGGCCGTTCAGAACCGCTGATGGCTGGGCTGGCGTGGCGTTCTTGAGATCGTCGGTGTCGTTTGCGGCCGAGACCAGTGCTCGGTGGGGCTGTCTCCCGTTGCGCCCTCGATCCGAAGGCCGTCAATGATATCGTCAAGCACCGGGCCGCGCTGGCTGGGCTGGAGGCTGGGGAGTTTTCGGCGCATTGCTTGCGATCGGGTTATCTGACCGAGGCGGCCAATCGTGGCGTTCCCCTTCCCGAGGCCATGGAGCAGTCGAGGTACCAATCCGTTCAGCAAGCGTCCAGCTATTGCGCTATCACAACAACCCTACGCGGCGAACATGTAAGGTGGCACGACTACTTTAACGATTAAGTGACTTTCGATCAGCCTAGAGGGCTTCATTGCTCCTCCAAGAGCCGCCGTGCGGCAATATCGGCCAAAACCGAGAGCGCCAGAGACTGTGAATCTCTGGCCTTATTAAAAAGGCCTATCGGAGATTTGATCCGGGCAATCTCGCCGCGGCTATACCCGAGTTCTTCCAGCCGTTGAACACGTCTGGCATGTGTGCGCGCACTCCCGAGCGCACCGACGTAGAACGGCCTAGAACGCAGCACCGCCTCGAAGACCGGGATTTCAAAATCGATATCGTGATAGAGGAGCGATACAGCCGTGTCGGCATCGATAATTTCTGGTGAAAGCGCCGGCCCGCTACCGTCGTAGCAATAGATGTCATACCCTGCAGCCGTCGCGACTCTGGCGGTGACATCGGCCTCGACCGACCGGCCGGCGAGAACTACCCGGACACGCGGGCGATGGTGCGTGATGAACGTCTGTCCCCTCCAGCCTGTCGGCTCGAACGTCTCTGTCGCAATCAGCCGCTGGGTGTCAGGTTGATAGCAGAGGCTTGCCGTTAGCCGCTTTCCAAGCCTGGCGAGAATGGACCATAAGGCCACGCTCTCACGAAGGACATGGATTGCAACCGTAATGCCGCCACCGCAGGGAAGGACGATATCGAAAAACGGCGATCCTTCCCCCAGCAGAAGGTTGCGATCGCAACCTCTCGAAATCGCCTCCATCGCCTCCGATGCAACCGCCGCCTCCGTACATCCGCCGGACACGAAACCGCAATAAAAGCCGTCATCGCGGATCGCCATGTGGGATCCGAGCGGGTGCGCGGATCCTCCGCGAATATCAACAAGCGTGGCAAAGGCCACTCCGTGTCCAGCATCGAAGGATTGAGCAGCAAACTCCATTATTTTGATGGCGTCATCGGTCATAAGAGCCTTTCTAGGCACGATTGGCGCAGTGACGCTGCATGAGCTCAACATCTGCAGACCTTTCATCGAATTGAGCAACCGCTGGATTTGCGTCCGGCATCGCTTGGACTGACAATCTGAAACTAGAGCAACTTTTCCAAGGTGATGGGGAGATCACGAACTCGTTTTCCCGTCGCGTGGAAGACAGCATTTGCAATCGCGGGCGCCACGCCGACGATACCAACTTCACCGACCCCCTTTCCTCCCAACGCGGACGCATCCAGATCGGGGACACCGACAGAGATCACTTGGATATCCGGGACATCCGAATTGGTCGGCACGAGGTAATCGGCAACATTATTGTTGACGAGCCTGCCGTTGCGCCGATCGACAAGGCCCTCTTCGAGCAAAGCTTGGCCGATGCCCATGATGATCCCGCCGCGCCATTGGCTCTCCACAAGTCGTGGATTGTAGAGACGACCGCAATCGAAGGCCGATACGATGCGAGAAACGCGAACCGTGCCGAAATCCTCGTCGATTTTCACCTCGACGAAATGCGCGCACCAACTGTGCATGGAATGGTCGCCCATGGTCGGCCCTTGGACGCCGGCCATTGTCGTCCAAGCTCGCTTGTGGTCGGCGGCCGATTGTGTGGCGTCATCGAGCGTGTTGCGGAGAACTTCCAAATGTTCTTTTCCAAGGGCCGACATCAATTCCGAAAGCGTGTATTCGCCGCCTCGCGCGGAGCCGAGCCGTCCGTTGATGAGCGTCAACGTGTTTGCGCCGGTATCGCGGAGGGGTGAATTGGCGTCATTGAGTGCAAGTTCGATGAGCTCGTCACGCGCAGCGATCGCTGCTTTGTGGACGGCACCAGTGATCGACCCAGCAAGCATTGATCCGCCGGCAATCGCCGATCCCGGCATCCGCGAATCGCCAAGCAGGACATCGATCTGGCTGACGGGAACGCCCAGCGCGTCGGACGCTGTCTGGGCAAGGATCGTATAGGTTCCCTGCCCCATATCGATGGCGCTACTGATCACCTCCACGCGGCCGTTGCCAAGGATGCGTATCATCGCCGAGCTTGGCGCCCGGATAACAGGAAACGTGCCGCACCCGATTCCCCAGCCGACCAATGTCCTGCCCTCTCGCATGGACCGAGGCTGATGGCTGCGTCCCGACCAGCCGAAAGCGTCCGCGCCCTCCGTCAGGGCCTCTCGCAGGCGACGCGTCGACCAGGGTTTTCCGGACTGGTAATCGTGGTCGGCATAGTTCTTAAGGCGCAGTTCGAGCGGATCCATACCGATCTCATAGGCAAGTTCCTCCATGGCGCATTCGATGCCGTATGCGCTGGGGTTCTTGCCTGGGCCGCGGAGCGCGCCGGGCGTCACAGTGTTGACGGGGACTACCCGATGTTCGGAGCTGAAGTTTTCCACCTTGTAAAGCACTGCCGTTGCTGCGCCCGTCTGCTCGGGATAGTCGACATAAACTGACGTTTCGCTCGCACCGCGATGGATGATCGCTTGCAGCAGCCCGTCGTTGGTCGCTCCTAGCGAAATCTGCTGGCGCGTCGCCGCCCGTCCACCGTAGCTTGTGAAGTTCTGCGGTCGGGTCACCGCGAGCTTTACCGGACGGCCGAGTTTTCTTGCTGCGACAGCCGCAACAGCACCGTAGGCAAGCGCTGCACCTTTCGAGCCGAACCCGCCGCCAATGAATGGGGATATGATCCGGACGTCTTCAAGCGGCAAGCCGAACCACTCGGCATAGCTGCGCGCCATTCCCTGGGCCCACTGGCTTGGCTCCCACACAGTCAGCGTATTGCCGTCCCATTTCGCCGTCAGCCCATGCGGCTCCATGGCAACGTGGAATTCCCGTGGCGTTCGGTACACGACGTCGATCTTGACCTGTGCGCTGGCGAACGCCGACTCTGCGTCTCCCCACTTGCACGTCAGATTATCCATGACTTTGCCCTGACCGGCATTGGGGTCGTCGAGGCCCATCACTGCGGGCGTTTCTTCGTAGGTAACCCGTATCAGCTTGACTGCCTCCGACGCTTGCTCCCGCGTCTCTGCCACAACAGCGCAGATGGTCTCGCCATTGAAGCGAACTTGGCGTGGCAGGGGATTGTAGTTCTGGTTTTCCGGGCGATTCCCGTACCAGTCGGAGGCGACCTTCAGTCCAAAATCATCCTCAGGCGTGAGAACCAGCAGAACGCCAGGCATCGCCTTCGCCTGTGCAGTGTCAACCGCAAGGACCCGACCCGCCGGAATTGTGCTCTGCAGTAGTACTGCATGCGCTAGATTTTCAAACGGATATTCAAGCGCGTAGGTGGCGGCTCCGGTAACCTTCACCGTGCCCTCGAAACGCGAATGCCGTCCGCCGATCATGCCGTCGGAAGCATCGCCATGCTTGCGGGGTTCCATTATCGTCATAGAAGACCTCCCACGGTCAGAATGGCGCGCGCGACCACACGCGGCGCGAGTTTGATCTTGTACTGATTGCCGCCGTGCGGAAGCGCATTCTCCATTGTAAGCCGGCTGGCGGCTTCCACGGATGCAACATCGAGAACCTTGCCGATGAGTGCGGCCTCTATCGCGCGTGCGCGCCAGGGCCTTGTTGCAACACCGCCGAGCGCGATACGAATATCGCGCACCGTCTTGCCGTCCGCTTCCAGTTCGATACCGACGGCCGCGCTCGATGCGGCAAACTCGTAAGATTGGCGATCGCGGACTTTCAGATAGGTCGAATTTCGTGCTGCCGGAGAGGCGGGGATCGTCACGGCCGTAATCATCTCGCCGGTTTCCAGCAAAGTCTCCCTTTGCGGCGTCGAGCCTGGCAGCAGAAAGAATTCGTCTATCGCCACGCTTCGCTCGCCGATCTTGATCTCGGCGTCGAAGGCCACGAGGGCGATTGCCAGATCGCCCGGATAGCTGGCAATGCAATTTGGGCTCGTGCCGAGCACCGCGTGGTTGCGGGTCACGCCGCCGATGGCCGAGCAGCCTGACCCGGGATTCCGCTTGTTGCACGCGGTAAAGGCGCCCGGCTCTCGGAAGTATGAACAGCGGGTCCGCTGAAGAAGATTGCCGCCGATCGTCGCCATGTTTCTGAGCTGTGCGGAGGCGGCAAGCGAGAGAGACTGTGCCACGGCCGGAAAATGGGAAAGGATGTGGGGATGGTCTGCGACGGCCGCCATCCTAGCAAGAGCGCCGATGCTGACACCCGTGTCATCGGCGTCGATCCCGTCCAGCCCAGCAAGGTGCGTGATGTCGACCACGCGCTCCGGCTCGGCCACGCCGCACTTGGCGAGGTCCAGAAGCGTGGTGCCCCCTGCAAGGAAGACCGCACCGCTTTGGACTTCCTGTTGCGCCTCGTCGATGGAGGTCGCACGTACGTAGGAAAAGTCTCTCATGCGCCAGTCTCCGCTGCTTTGCGCACGGCGGCGACGATGCTATTGTAGGCACCGCATCGACAGAGATTGCCGGACATGTATTCTCGGATCTCGGTGTCGGATCTGGCTCGGCCTTCGCGGATGCAGGCGACAGCCGACATGATCTGGCCAGGGGTACAGTATCCGCATTGAAACGCATCCTGATCCACGAAAGCTGCCTGAACTGGGTGAAGTTCACCATTTTTCCCAGCCAGCCCCTCGATCGTCGAGATCTGCCGACCTTCCACCTGGGCGGCGAGCGTCAGACAGGAGAGCACCCTTTGGCCGTCCACATGAACCGTGCAAGCACCGCACTGCCCCTGGTCGCAGCCCTTCTTGGTGCCTGTCAGGCAGAGATGGTCGCGAAGCGCGTCGAGCAAAGTGACGCGCGGCTCTATGGAGAGTTCGCGTGATTGTCCGTTGATGTCCAATGAAATTTGAAGCGTTCCGGCCATGATGGGTTCTCACTGTCGTCGTGGTGAAGCAATCGATAGAACTTTCGACCTGACAGACAGGCCGGCGTGCATTACAAGAGGAAGAGACGCGTAAAATGGAGGCGCCTCCGTTTAATCTAGGGACTTCCTGGTCATCGTCAAGTGCAAAATGATGGAGTAGCCTTTGGCCTCGGCCGAGCCAAAAAAAGAGCCGACCAGCGAACCTCCGTTGCGGGCAGACGCGCGCCGGAACAAGGAGCGGCTGATCGAGGTTGCAGCGGACGCGTTCGCCGAGAATGGTGTCGAGACCTCACTTGAGGACATCGCTCGCCGGGCCAGCGTCGGGATCGGTACACTGTATCGACATTTTCCGACCCGTGAGCACTTGGTGGAGGTTGTTTACCGACGCGAATTGGAAATGTTGGCTGCTGCTGCCGGCGGCTTGGCAAAAACCCATGCACCCGATGCGGCGCTTGAGGAATGGATGCGCAGGTTCGTGGGCTATATCGCTACAAAACGCGGCATGGCCAACAGCTTGCGGATATTGATGACCTCGAACTCGGCGCTGTTTGCCGAAGGCTCTGGTGTTCTGAGATCTGCATTAGACGATCTCTTGAAGAGTGCAGCCCAATCGCGGGCGGTGCGCAGTGATATTGACACGACGGACCTTTTGCATGCTCTCTCAAGCATTTACTCCATCCCCGACGCACCTGATTGGCGTGATCGGTCCCATCGACTAATCGGTCTGTTAATGGATGGCCTGCGGTGCAACAGGTAAAAAATCGTCCAGTGCCGCTGTTTCCCTATCCGCCTGTCACGCTCACATGCTGTAAATCGGCGAGGGATCCCGATGCCGATACCCATGATCGACGCTTCTATTCCTCACGTTGATAGGGTCATCTCTGTAAACGGCTTAATGTCTCGCTACAGCGTCGGTCAGCCGCGATGCAAGACCTTTCCGATTTCCGCCGCGAGCTGTGCCTGAGTGTAAGGCTTGCCGAGGCGCGGAAGATCCATCCCGCTACCAGCTGGGAGGTCGGCGTATCCAGTTGCTATGAGAATTGGCATCCCCGGCACCTTTTCCCGTACCGCCATGGCCAGCTCAGCACCGGTCATACCAGGCATGGAATAATCGGTGATCATTAGGTCGAACGTGTTGCCTGATTCCAGATACTTCAGGGCATCAGCACCAGAATTTGCTTCCACGACTTCGTGACCGAGATCTTCAAGCATGTCCACCGAGGCCATGGCGATAAGAGCATCATCGTCCACCATAAGGATCCGTATCGCCCGAGTGACGCCAATGCCACCCGGCTCGAGAGCGTCATCGATAGATATCGGCCGGAAAGTTTCGGGGAGCCACAGCTCCGCAAAAGTTCCGTGACCGACAGCACTGGTGAGACGCAGGCTTCCCTTCAGCTGCAGAGCAAGCCCGTGGACCATCGACAAGCCAAGGCCTGTTCCCTTTCCAAGTTCCTTTGTAGAAAAGAACGGATCGACTGCCTTCATCAGCGTCTGTTCGCTCATTCCGGTTCCGGTGTCTTCTACCGATAAAACGAGGTAGCGCCCTGACGTGAGATCCTTGGAAACTTCTCGTATTTCTTCGCCGCGAACGCGAACCTTGATTACTCCGCCGGAGGGCATGGCGTCCCGCGCGTTGACAACGAGATTGAGGAGTGCGAGTTCGACCTGGTTTGAATCGATCATTGCAGGCAGCAGGTTGTCTTCAAGCAGAACCTCGATTGCTATCGTCGTGCCGACCGATCGCTTGAGCAAATCCTCCATTCCGGTCACCAGCTTGCCGAGGTCTGTCGGTTCGACGCTCAGATCCTGACGTCGCGCAAAGGCAAGCAAGCGTTGTGTCAGCGCCGCGCCACGCTTTGCGCCCTGGATAGCACCGTCAATCAGGCGACATGCCTTCGGATCGTGCTGGAAATGCTTGCGAAGGAGATCAAGGTTTCCAAGCACGGCCATCAACAGGTTGTTGAAGTCGTGGGCGACACCGCCGGTGAGCTGGCCGATGACCTCCATCTTCTGAGCCTGCCTGAGTTGCTCTTCCGCCCTCTCCCGCTGGGCCACCTGTTCGATCAACCCCGCATTGGCTGCTTTCAACTCGGCTGTTCGCAGAGATACGCGCTCTTCCAGCAGATCGTTGACGCTCTTTAGCGTATCCTCGGCCACGCGGCGTTCGGTAATATCGGATGCAATGCCGACGAGTTTTTGCGCTCCACCGTTCCTGTCCCGGTAAAGCTGCGCGCGCACATCGACCCAGTGCTGGGTGGCATCGGGCCAGATGCAGCGGAAGTCGATCTCGCAGTCCCTGCCAGTCTCCACTGTCAGAGATATTGCACGTTTCAGTCGCGGCAGGTCGTCCTCGTGAATAGTCGCCAACCAATGTTCGTAAGAGAGCGGGCCGTCTTTAGGCTGTCCGAAAGTTGTGCGGAATAATTCAGAAGTCGTGAGCCGGTTTGCCTTGAGTTCCAGTTCCCAAGAGCCCAGACGCCCCGCTTCGAGCGCGGCCTGCAAACGCCGTTCGCCATCTGCAAGGTCGTTTAGGCGCGCACGCGCTTCATATTGCCTTTGCCGGCCCTTCATGGCAGTGCGCGCCACGCTGATAAAGGTGGTGGCGTGAAACGGCCTTTCCAGAAAGGTTACATTGCCGAGAATTTCAGAAAGACGCGCCGCAGCCGGATTTTTTTCTGGGCCGCCGCCTCTCTGCGTTAACACTATGAACGGCATGTCCGACCAGCTCGGCTGGTTTGCAATCCAGCTGGCGAGCGGCTTCAAGTCGCCCGATCGTACCGTCTCCTCTGTCAGCACTCCAAAGGCAACTTTGTCGCCAAGGGCTGCAACGAAGGAAGGAAGGTCTCCAGCCGACCGGCACACAATCTTTGCGGCAGAAAGGAGCGAAGAAGCCACATCTGCATCCCGCCCGCCAGGGGCAAGTATGATCGCGTCTGCAAAACGATCAGGAATTGCCCAGCCCTCCGGTGGTCATGACCATGAGAGGCTCGGAAACATCGGTGAGGACTGGCACGCCGCGCAACACACCTTGGAACCCGGAGAGCGGCGCACCGAGGCTCAGACCTGTATTGTCGATCCGGTATTCTCGGATCGTGTCCTCATGCCTACCGGCACGCTTCTTGATCACGGAGACCGCGCGGCGGACGCGCCCGGCAGCCTCGAAATAACGCAACAGTATGACGGTGTCGGCCAGATAGGTGACATCCACCGGAGATTTCATGTCGCCGAAAAGTCCATGCTGGGCAACCGTGATGAACGTATTGGCTCCCTGTCTGTTCAAGTACTGCAGAAGCTCGTGCAAATGAAGGATGAGGGCGTTTTCATCGGGCATCGCAGACTGGTAGCCGTTGATGCTGTCGATGATCACAGTCTTTGCATTGGCTTCTGTGACCCGGTCCATAACCCGACGAGTAAACTCCCCCGGCGACAGCTCAGCGGCGTCCAGCTGCTCTATGTGAACAAAGCCTTGATCGCTCAACCCCTCGAGATCCAGGCCCATCGCTTTCATGCGTGCGAAAAGTAGGCCAAGCTCCTCGTCGAAGATGAAAACTGCAGCCTTTTCACCACGGGCGACGGCGGCCTTGACGAACTCGAAGGTAAACGTGCTCTTTCCCGTGCCGGCAGGGCCAATGAGGAGCGTGCTCGATCCGCGTTCGATCCCGCCCCCAAGCAGGCTGTCAAACTCAGCGTTGCCGGTCGGCAAAATATTACGGGCGAAATCAGTTCGATGCTCGGCGGCACGCAGTCGCGGAAACACCTCTACTCCACCTGTCTTGATGGCAAGGTCATGATATCCGCCGCGGAATGCCCGTCCGCGGTATTTGATGATCCGCAGCCGCCGGCGCTCGGAGCCATAATCTGGAGCTAGTTCCTCAAGGTGGATGACCCCGTGGACCACACTGTGGACAGTTTTATCCATCATCTCGGTCGTCATGTCATCGAGCAGCAGCACCGTTGCACCCTGCCGGGCAAAGAAATGCTTGAGAGCCAGGATCTGACGACGATAGCGAAGCGAACTCTGCGCCAGAAGCCTGATTTCGGAAAGGCTATCAAGGACAACTCTGCTCGGCTTGATGCGCTCGAAAGCGTCAAAGATTAGCTTAGTCGTTTCACCGAGTTCGAGATCCGAAGAATACAAAAGGCTCTGCTGCTGATCCGGATCGAGCAGGCTTTCCGGCGGGACGAGCTCGAAGAGCTCAATGGTATCATCTATAACCATCCCGTGCGAGGCGGCGCTCGCCCGCAGCTCTGAATCCGTTTCGGAGAGTGTGATGTAGAGACACTTTTCTCCAAGTTTGGCGCCTTCGAGGAGAAATTGCAGTGCGATTGTCGTCTTGCCTGTGCCGGGATTTCCTTCCAGCAGAAACACATGATCGCGTGAAAGTCCTCCTGAAAGGACATCGTCCAATCCGGCCACGCCCGTCAGGGCGTTGGTTTCAAGCCCTACGGCCATGTCAGCTCCTACGTTTGCGTGGATTAAAATATGTCGTCAAATAAAAATTTCAATCAGGTCAACTTCAGATCGCTACTTGCCGCAAGAGTTGACAACAAACAAAATTATCCGAAGTCGGCGCTAGGGCCGGTGGGATGGTGTTCGACCACGAAGCCGAGCATCCATCCGGCTGGGCTGCCGTTTCATCTTTCGTTATCAAGATTGGCTGCTCGCCATCCACGCCACACGAATAGGTCAGAACCGCGATCGACAGCGGTCAACGAGTAGGACTGGCGAGCGATATAGCCGCGAAGATGAAGGCTGCACCTGCCCTAGTTACCAACAGCGAGCGCGAAGTCTCCAGCTACCTGACTGCGGATATAAAACTGGGCACGCTCTCGTTAGTCGCCCTGATGAGGTTGGATCATGCGCCTTGATATGACAGTCCCATGTGTTTAGGCGCTGCCAGCCACTTTGTGTGTGATGCAGCAAGCAGACATGACCCCGTCGAACTGAGCAACGCAAAAGCATTTTCACGCGTATCGGCAGTGGGACCCCTCGCCCACGCACGAGATTTGCTCACCCGTGTCAGGAAAAAGGGACGAGCCAGCTAGTTTTGTATCGGGTGGACCTGAAGCCCGATTATGACGCATAGCGGCCGAAATGCTGGAATTCTCCCAACACCCGCCATATCGCAAGTCTCGTCGCACAATTCGCGCGGGCAACCTTGGAATCTCACCACCGACCACCGCTCGTCGCGCGAGACTGCCTTCTTGCGCAGACGGCCGCACTACTTAGAGGCTGCCTCAAAAAGAGGTGGGTGATTTTAACAGGTGCTAGCGGTGCTCAGCTAGCTCGTGCCAGGGGCGTCTACTTTGATACATGCTTTGACCACACCCTTGACCAAATGCTGCGGGTTGCCGTCAGAGGCGGCCCCGGCTATCATTGCATGGTTGCCGGCGCTCATGCCTCCAGTAAAACCCTCTGGGCCGCCAGTTAGTCTAGGCGCCTTATAGAGGATATACAACCATTTCTGGTCGCGAGGACAGGCGATTGCAAAGTAGTGGACGCTTATCTTCTCCTCTTGGTCTAAGTGCCATATCCGTTCTATAGATACAAGCATTGAGAGTACTTCGCGCCCGAAAGGATATTTGCCATGCCTGAACCTATGGTTGTGTGGGCATTTCCAATTAGCCCCTCGAATACTACGCTCCTCGCGTACTGCGACACGCTGGACAAGGCGTTTCAAGAGGCAGGTCAACATCGGCGCGATTTGTGCGAAAGTGGCTCTTTAGAAGAGCCTTGGCCGGAGACATCAATTTTCAAATTGACGCTTGAACCGCTCGATCGTCATTTGGTTTTGAACTTGCTCAATGAGCGCGAACCCGACTGGAGCGCCACGATTGCACTGCAGGAAACGGTCGGAATTGTCACAGACGAAGGCGCGCGCCTTTTCGGTGAGGCGGAACACTAAGCTGGGGGACCGGAAGCTAGTCTGACAATGGGCCCGCCGAACGCGCTGGTTGGAGCTGGTGTTTTGCGTCAATCGATGTCAGTAACCCGTCCTCGCGAGGCAGGATGGGGGTCATTATCCCCAAAGTTCTTTCAGGACTGCGCGTTGTGACGCTTCATGAGGCGCAAAGGAATGCAGCCTCGATCATCTCGTAACCTAGGCCGCCATTTCGGGCGTTATTGTCTGATCGGCGTCCGCGTCCTCGTGCATTGGCTTTGGTCGGCCAAGGAAGTAGCCCTGTGCTTCGTTGCATCCCTCCGACAAAAGAATGTCGAGCTGGACTCGCGTCTCCACGCCTTCCGCAAGGACAGGTACTTCGAGGCTCTGACCTAGGGCAAGAATGGCGCGAACAATTGCCTTGGCCTGCGGACTTGTCTCCACTTGGTCCATAAAGCTGCGATCAAGCTTGATCTTATCGAAAGGAAAGGCCCGAAGGGTTTCAAGCGACGAATAGCCTGTGCCGAAATCGTCGATGGCGATTGAGACACCGAGTTGCTTGATTTGTCGAAGCGCGTGTAGCGCGCGATCCTTGTCCGTTATAATCGATGTTTCGGTGATCTCAAGTTCGAGGCGTGCCGGGTTCAGACCCGTGTCGAGCAAAACAGTATGAACCAGTGCGGCGATATCGGTGTTCATCAGTTGCACCGGCGAGAGGTTGACAGCAATCTTGTGCGGCTGCTGCCAACGAGCCGCTTCACGGCAAGCTTCGCGCAGCACCCATTCGCCGATCGGAAGGATTGCACCGCACTCCTCAGCCAGAACAATGAAGTCCATCGGCGGCACGTTCCCTCGGTCCGGATGGTTCCAGCGCAACAGGGCCTCGTAACCAGTAACGGCGCCTGTCATAACCGATTTCTGCACTTGATAATGCAGGTGGAACTGTTTCTTCTCAACGGCCGCCCATAGATCATTTGCCAGTGCGCGGCGGCCGCGCGCCGCCTCATCCATTGCCGTTTCGTAGAAGCAGACCGACTGCCTCAAAGCGCCTTTCGCCCTGTACATCGCCAGATCGGCATTACCAAGCAACAACTCAGCGCTGTCAGCATCCTGTGGATAAAGCGCGATCCCCATGCTCGCACCGGGCTTGATCTCAAAACCTTCGACGTGGATCTCGGCGCACAGGCAGGCTTCCAGCCGAGCGAGAAAGTCATGCAGTTCGACCATCTCAGTAAAGCGCTTGACCGCTGCAAATTCGTCGCCTCCGAAACGAGCAACAAATTCGTCGTCGTCGAGCATTGCAGTCATGCGGTCGGCAAGCACGCTCAGAACCTGATCGCCTGTCGCATGTCCATGCTGGTCATTGATTTCCTTGAACTTGTCGAGATCGATAACGATGACCGCAAGCTGGGCCGCGGTTCGACGGGCAAGAACAAGCTCCTGCGCGAGAGATGCGTTGAATTCTGCACGATTGGCCAGACCGGTCAGGCCGTCATGGCTGGCCATGAAAGAGATCTTTTCTTCGGACAATAGCCGCGCAGTGATGTCCTCGAATGTGACGACCCAAGCGCCGCTCTCCATAGTATTGTAATTTGCCTGCACCGAGGTGCCGCTCGAAAGTCTATGGATTATGGCGCCGTGCTCGCCACCCCGTACGACGGCCATATTTCGGTCGTAATGGTGCGACGCTTTCGGACCGTAGACGTCAGGCGAAGCATCGGTCAGGGAATAGCCACGCTCGACGATTTCGCGATAGCGAAGGCCCGGGACGATAAAACCGGGAGGGAAGCCGAATATCTCGCTATAGCGCTCATTGGCCAGTACCAGGCACTCATTCGCATCGAATAGGCAAATTCCCTGGGACATATTTTGCAGGGCGACATCAAGGTTTCTCATAACCGCGGCAAGGCGATCTGCGTCGGCCTTGTGAATAGTCTTGTCCCTGATAATCTTGGCATAACCAGCCAGTTCGCCATTGTCCGCAAAAATTGGATTGATGACAACATGTGCCCAGAAACACGTGCCGTCCTTGCGATAGTACCAATACTCTCCCTCGAATTTGTCTCTGGTTCTTGCGATGTCCAGCGCGGTCGCCGGGATCCCGTTGTGCCGATCCTTCTGTGAATAGAAAATTGCAAAATGCTTACCGACGATCTCCGCGGCGGTATATCCGCTGGCGCGTTCGGCGCCAGCGTTCCAGCTGCTGACATGACCCTGAAGACCGAGCATGTAGATAGCGTAATCGGTAACGCCCTCAATCAGCATCTTGAAGTTTGCGTTGCTCGCAGATGCGGCGTTCTCCGCACGAACAGCAAAAAGAGCTGCTGCAAGGCCGGATGCCAAAAGTGAAAGTGAGACACTGGCGATCGTCACAATCATCACGATTGGCGACAGAAGATTGAAACGATCCAGCTGTACTGCGGCCGGGACGATATTGACCCCACCCATTGCAGTGAAATGCAGGCTAACGACGCCAAGCGTCAGCATGCTTGCCGAGAGCAGCTTGCTTCTAAGGCTATTTCCGCATTGGTAGGCGACGGAGAAGCCGGCCATCGAAAATAGGCATCCTAAGAGCAGCGAGGCGGCGATGAGGTCACGGTCCCACGTGATCTTGCCGGGGAATTCAATCGCCAACATCCCGAGGAAGTGCATTGCGCCGACACCGAGCGCAAAAAGGCTGCCTCCAGCCAGAAAACCGGCACGACTGCGCAAGTAGGTTGCTGTGGCGACGCTGGCTCCAGTCGTCGCAACGGCAATTAGCAGGGATAGGAAAGTGCGGTAGGCCTCGTAGCCGACGACGACGCCGGGATCATAGGCGAGCATGGCAATAAAATGCGTCGACCAGATGCCAAAACCACCGGCGACGCCAGCAGTCGCCAACCAGATTCCTCGGGCAATACCGCCGGTTTTCTGCGCTCTCTGGAGCAACATCATCGCGACATAGCTCGACAGGAAGCACAAAATCCCAGCCAACACTACCAGACGAAGATCGTGTTCACCCGAAAGACACGTCAATACCCTGAACATTCACAACACCCCCGAAACATACCAATCACATATGTGGGATATCGAATGTACGAAATGCTAATGGCGGGAGATACAACCGGACAATATCATCTGCTTCCAACGGCGTAGTTAATACAAGCGTAAAGTCCATGGTTTGGCTACAGCGAAGGCCGGCCTATGTGGCTTGGCCATCTTGCTTTTGTTCACTGATTTCAAATCTCAGGGTCATACTGGCGTGGACTATCGTCTGTTGAAAACAGAACGCAATGACCCTGCGAACCCCTTGGATCATAGGCATAGCCCTTGAGCGCCAACGCATGCGTAATGTCGCGGATACCGGACAACCCGTATAGATGGTCATGAAGTTCCAAGAAGATGCGTTCGATCCCTGGCAGCTCGGCGTTCTGTAGGAGATCCCGTTCTGCTCCTTCTATGTCCATAACGAGGGCGTTGATACGATTGCGCATGATGAATGTGTCAATGTTGGCAGATGTAAGCTCTATTTCGTGCTCGTAGGCCCCTTGGTTTTCATCCATAGATGACATCCAAAGGTCCTTGCGTACGTAAAACCTGCAGGTTTTTGGTTCTCCGTTTGTGAGAAGCCCCTGCGAAAAGATGACATTGTCGAGACCATTAGCCCTTATGACTCGTTGTGCCAGCAGTGCAGTGGTTGGGTTGGCTTCAAACGCCCACACCGATACCCCTTCGATTTTCGCGATGATCGACGTGATGATGCCAATGCCTGACCCAAGTTCAAGTACCCGGTCTCCCGGTTTAACAGCCCTGAAAACCGCCCGTGCTTCTTTTGCTTCATAACTGCCGCTGGTAAGCGCCAACCATATGACAGGAGAAACCTCGCAGGGTGCCAGCGGCACGTCAATTCCATGTATGGTCAATAGCTCCATGCCGGCACACTCCCAATTCCACTATAAAGCCTTGCCTACCAATCTTTGCCCTTCTACGTGATCGGAGTGCAGGTACGCAAGTTCCGAAGCAGGCATGGGCCGTCCAGTCAGGTAGCCTTGGGCCTGTTCACATCCAAGCCGCCTCAGCAACTCGAATTGTTCCTCCGTTTCAATGCCTTCCACGATTGTGGTCATGCTCAGGCTGCGGCCTACCCCTATCGCTAGTTCAACGATCGTCAAAGCACTCGGCGATGTCGTAACGTCGCGGACGAAAGATCGATCGATTTTCATCTTGTCGAAGGGAAAGCTGCTGAGGCTACCAAGCGACGAATAACCGGTACCGAAATCGTCCATTGCGATGTGGATCCCGAGCGCCTTTATTTGCCGTAGCGTTTCAAGCGTCTGTTCATTTTTGTCAAGCATCACAGATTCTGTGATTTCCAATTCCAGCCGGTCGGGGGAAAGCCCAGTCTGGTCGAGGGTGGCCGCAAGCTTTTGGATGAGGTTCACCCCACGAAACTGAACTGGAGAAAGGTTGACGGAAATCTTGGAGAGGCGTCCCCACGCCGCAGCTTCAACACACGCTGTCTTGAGAACCCACGCCCCCAGTTCGTGGATTAATCCGATCCTCTCAGCGACCGGAATGAATAGCGTGGGCGAGACGAAGCCGCGTGTCGGGTGTTTCCATCGCAGCAGCGCCTCATAGCCGCAAATGTCGCGGGTCGCCATTATGACCTGGGGCTGATAGTAGACCTCCATCTCGCCCTGTTCCAGAGCCCGTGACAAGTCGATCTCAAAGGATTTCGTCTCCTGCAAGCGTACTTGCATCTGAGGATCGAATAGGCATGCATGCCCCGCTCCGAGCGCCTTGGCTTCATAGAGGGCAAGATCTGCTTGCTTCAACAGTTCCTCTGTCGTCGACACATCATCCGAAAAAGCAATACCGACACATGTATTGATTTTGATTCGCAGTTGATCGATCTGATACGGTTCGGCGATCTTTGTGATTATGCTATTGGCGAGATCAAATGCCTTTTCCCGGGTCAAGCCTGTGGACAATACGGCAAACTCATCCCCACCCAGACGGCAAGCTGTATCGCCGCCATGGCTCAAACGGTTCAACCTCGCCGCGACAGCCTGGAGGAGCACGTCACCCATATCGTGCCCGAGCGTATCGTTGACATCCTTGAACCCATCGAGATCAAGAAGAAGAATAGAAGATACTTCGTTATGCGCTGTTGCCCGCCGTAGCTCCAGGTCTTGTCTGAGCAGGACGCGATTGGGAAGACCGGTGAGTGCATCGTGATGAGCATCGTGTTCAAGACGAAGGTTCTGATTTTGCAGTTCTTCCGTTGCCTGGCGAAGATCGGTTGCCAATCGCTCCGTGCGGGTGTGGGCGCGACCGAGCAGCCGGTTTTGACGAAGCAGAAAGATCACCAGCACGACGCCACATAGAATAAGTCCTGACGCAAGTCCGATATGAATGAAATAAAGATGACGCATTTGTGCCTGCGCGTCGTTAAGAAGGGTTGCGCCATACTCGGTTGCCGCAACGCCAAGGCCCATCAAAGGCGAATCGAGCCTGCCCATCGACTGAAGAGCAGCTTGCACACCTGCCCTGTCCAGATGCTCCAACCGTTCATCCAAGCTCAGAAGCGTTGCTCTGAACGCCTCGAACACGGCTCTGTTGTGTCGGTCGCCTTCAATGAGAACGCGTAGACTGCCCTGCTGGAGAAGCTGAATACGACCAATCGCAATCTCGAGGCGGAGGCGGGCGTCTGCTCTATTTGCATCTGTCATATCTAAAGCATAAGCAGCCAGACTGCGTTCGAGCCTCAAATACTCGACAGACGCTTGATTGACGGTCCAAGAATCGTTGTACCGGGTAAATTTTTGCAAACCTGTTTGCTGCGCAGCGATAATGGTGGCGATGTAGCACGTTGCTACTATCAGGCCGCAGATGACGGCTCCCAGGATCCATCTCACGCTTAATCTCTATTCGACTCTTAGCTTGGCGACCTGCCAGGCCGACCGTGTGTAATAAAGCTGGTTTTGCAGCTGAGAATCACTGTCGTAGGGATACACGATAAACAATGGCCCCTTGTCTCGAATCGCCATGTATTTTCCATCTCGTTTCAGGGCGAGAATGACATGATATTTTTTAAAGTCTTCGAGCGGAATTACGCAGCTATAGTCATTAAGTGCGATTGCAGTTACAGTCGATCCTTTGGCGCCGACAAGGGTCATCAGCTTTTGGAGTGACACTCCTTCGAAGCGAACTTTGCCATCATACCACGGCGTTGACGTTTCGACAGTTTCTAGGCCCAGCGTTTCAAGCATATCGCGGTCGAATTGAGCATCCAGCCCTGCATTTGTGTTTTCGATGTTTCCGGAGATGGTCAGGATCGTCTCGTTCTTTGCCTCTGGAAGGGATCCTGCGTTTGCACTGGAAAACCAGATGAACGTTAAAGTCACACAGGCTATGACACGGGCGAGGTTCATTATTCTTCTCCAGACGCAACAATTTGACAAATACAAGACATTGCCTAATTTTCGGTGACGATAAGAACGCCTTTTCAGCGTTTGTACCCGACGGCGAGCAACTATTTTTGGTATCAGATGAACGCCGTTGTCCTTGGCCGCTTTTTCGGCCAAACGAGGTTGTCTAAAAACACGGAGGCGCCTTTAATTCTGTGTCAGATAGATCGGAGTTTTGGATATAGAGCCCGCTCTTCCGCTCCAATAGGAAGGTCACAGCGTAGAGATGCGGAAGACACCTGCAAAATTGGCGATGGCAGCGGCTTTCCATGTTTGATGTTCAAGAGCTTTTAGCGCTTAAATGCACAGAATTCCTTGACCTAGCGTGCGCATCGAACGGCATTTCGTACTGTTGCACGATATAGGCCGGGACGACAAACGCGGTGGAATCGCTGAGCTTGGTATGTGCCACCTGCAACTTTGTTCGCTCATTGCAGCCACATACACACAAGCTGCATACCGCATGAATTGCTCTCCAAACCTGTTATTCTTGTAATTATCATCAGTATATTAGGAATGATTTTACGCGAAGCTGCCATCTTCATCTAAAAATGAGGATGCCATGCTTAGCTATATGCGATTATTTCGTTGGCTCACCTTGCGCGAAGAGCAGCCCGAGCTGGCGATCGCCCAATGCCGCGAGCTCCAGGGCCAAATTCCTCTGCTTTATGCTCTGCTAAGCTTGAACGCAGTTGCGGTCGCCTACACTCATCTTGACGTTGCCCCTGCTTGGATGACCGTATGGATTCCGCTGGTTCTGGTATCCGCCAGCATTCTGCGCCTTATTGCCTGGCTGAAAAAGCCTGATACGGCTTTAAATGGGGCCGAAGCAATCCAGACGCTCAGAAGGACCACTGTCCTTGGCGGTGTGATGGCCTCGGTCTACATCTCCTGGTCTTTGGGATTGGGCAGCTACGGGGGTGACCACCAACAGGCACACGTTGCGATCTTTATCGCAATTACTGTCATTGGATGTATCTTTTGCCTGATCCACCTTCCCCAGGCAGCTCTGGCCGTGACTGCCATCGTGACTATTCCCTATCTCATTTATTATTTTTCGCTTGGCGATGCGGTGTACATCGCCATCGCCCTGAATATCCTGCTTGTGACCATCGTGATGATCCGCGTCCTACTTAACAGTCATCGCGGCTTCGTTCGACTGGTCCGCTCGGAGGCCGAGACGCAACGGTTAAACCGTGAGGTGACGGTTCTCGCGCATACGGATCCCCTTACTCGACTTCCAAACCGTCGGCTGTTCTTCTCGGAGTTGTCGGGCCGTATCGGACTGGATGGTAACAGGGGCGGCAGGATCTGCGTGGGAATTATTGATCTTGACCGCTTCAAAGCGGTCAACGACACCTATGGCCACATCGTCGGAGACCAGTTGCTCGAAGCCGCCGGAGAGCGACTTCGGGTGGCTTTCGGATCTGAAGCAATGGTGGCACGTCTTGGAGGCGATGAATTCGCTTTCTTTCTGGGAATGGACGGAGAAGCGGCGACGGTATTTGCGAACCGGATGTGCGCAGCTCTTTTGGTGCCTTTCAAGCTTGGCGATATCGTCATCTCTATCGGAGCATCTTGTGGTCTTTCTACGTCGACGTCCGAGGTCGTCAGCGCCATGACACTCTACGACCAAGCTGATTATGCCCTCTACAGAGCGAAGAGCGAGCAACGCGGTTTTGCCGTGCTCTATTCAAGCGAGCACGAGCGGCTCATTCGGTCGGACCGCGCCGTGGAAGCGGCACTGCAGGCCGCCGATCTCGAGACCGAAATGGAGCTCGACCTTCAGCCAATCGTCAGTGGGCCGAATTTCGAGATGAGGGCAGTGGAGGCGCTGGCCAGATGGACCAGTCCGACTCTTGGCCCTGTCCGCCCTGATATCTTTATTCCACTTGCCGAGCGGGCAGGCATCATCCACCGGCTGACCTTGACGCTCCTGCGCAAGGCGCTCGCGCATCTCACACGGCTTCCCGCCGGAATAAAGTTATCGTTCAACCTGTCTGCCCATGACCTCACGTCCTCAGAGACCGTGCTTGGCATCATTGCAATGATCCTCGAATCCGGCACTGAGCCCTCCCGCATCATCATGGAACTGACGGAAACCGCCGTCATGCGTGACTTCGATGCTGCAGAGCAATCAATCCGCCTTCTTCGCGGCCTCGGCATCAAAATCGCGCTCGACGACTTCGGTACGGGTCAATCCAGCCTGAGCTATCTTCACAGGCTGCCGATCGATAAGGTGAAGATCGACCGAAGCTTCGTGATTGGGACAGCGAGCGAGTCGGGATGCGAAATACTGGCGGCGGTCGTTGCGCTATGCCGATCGATGAAGATGCAATGTATCGCGGAAGGTGTCGAAGACACTCGCCAGCTTGACATCCTGCGCGGCATCGGGTGCGATACATTTCAAGGCTATTTATTCGCCAGGCCGATGGCGATCGATAGCCTTATGGAATGGATGACGTTGCGCGTCGCAGCGTAAATTTTTCCCGCTTTGGTCTCAGCTAGAGAGGCTTTTGGATGCGAGCTCTGTCGCTTCCCTACCCTACTCTTGAGCAACAGGGTCGATCTTGGTCGCGACGAAAAGTGAATCACGCTCCGATCTTCACACTTTTCCAAAAGTCCACGCGGTTTGATCTCCTTCGCGGCCGGTTTTGGTTCAGCATAAAACCAGGCCGCGTCTGCATTTTTCTGACCGCGGCCTCTAACGTATAGTAGCTTACTTGGCCTTTCCAAAGCACAGCTCGACTTGGTGTCGGGGGGCCTCAAGGCCGAAAAAGAAGATCTCGGAAGAGGCACCCCGTCGTGGGAGAGCCGGTATAGAGGCTCGCCGCGCTACCGTAGATCGATCAAGGGTTCACCGAAATTGTAAGCATTCGCCGACGACCGCAGGTTCAGCTTTGCTTGCGCGATCGGCGCTTCCACTTTGCGGCCAGAGCGTCGACGTTTTTTCTCGTTCATCGTGGCCAAAATTACCAATACGCCACACTTGAACTTGACGAGGGCAAAGTGACGACAATCGCGAGCGCTCAAAGACTTGGGACAGATGCGTTATAATGCTGAATCCGAAAGAAAAAATTCTGCAACCGCCGAACCTCAGATCGAATTTGATGCAATGATGGTCTTCGCACCCTGGTTGGATCTCACTGACTGGTAGAGGCGCTTCAAAAAGTAGTGTACTACCGAATTGACTCGGATCGCGCGGGAGGAGACTGCGCGAAAGGTCGCGCTACTAAAATCGGGCCGGGGCGAGCAGCGCCTGCTGGGAGGAGATGAAATGAAGATCAAAGACGCGGTTGACCGCATACCCGGCGGTCTGATGCTCGTACCCCTGCTGCTGGGCGCGGTATGCAAAACCTTTGCGCCCGAGGCAGCCGGCTATTTCAAGGGCTTTACGCAAGGCATCATGACCGGTGTCATCCCGATTCTGGCGGTCTGGTTCTTCTGCATGGGGGCATCGATCAAATTAAGCTCGACCGGAACGGTCTTGCGCAAGTCGGGCACGATTGTGCTGACCAAATTCGTTGCCGCGGCGATCGTCACCTTCATCGCATCCCTGATTCTTCCCCCCGAGGGTGTTCAGAGCGGCATATTTGCGGGACTGTCCGTGCTTGCCATTGTTTGCGCCATGGATATGACCAATGGCGGTCTTTATGCCTCGTTGATGCAGACCTACGGTACCAAGGAAGAAGCAGGAGCCTTCGTCTTGACGTCCATCGAATCCGGACCGCTCATGAGCATGATCATTCTCGGTGCATCCGGCGTCGCACACTTTGAGCCGCAGATATTTATCGGTGCCATCTTGCCGTTTGTCGTCGGTTTCGCTTTGGGCAATCTGGATGCAAAGCTCAGGGTGCTGTTTGCGCCGGGCAGCGTCTTGATGATTCCGTTTTTTGCGTTTGCTCTGGGCAACACCATTGATTTGCACACCCTGCTGTCGCCACTAGCCGGCCTCGGTATCGCTCTCGCGCTCGCCGTCATTGTCCTAACCGGGATCCCGCTTATCCTCGCAGATAAATATTTAGGGGGTGGAAACGGCACCGCCGGCCTTGCTGCCTCTTCCACTGCCGGTGCTGCCGCAGCCAACCCGATCGCAATCGTCGCCGTCGCGCCGCAATTTGCGCCGGCTGCGCCAAGCGCGACTGCACTTGTTGCGATCTGCATTATCGTGACGTCCATCGTCGTGCCAATTCTAACCGGCTTCTGGTTTAAGAAGTTCGGCAACAATGCGGAAGCTGCAAACCGCGGCGTCGACGAAGTTGCAGCCAAACACCTTGACTCGCGGATTGATCCGGTCGGTAACCGAGACCAGCCTTGCGTCTTGCCGGCAGACTAAAGCATAAGCGTCAGATGTCGGCGTTTCATTTGTCTGTATGTCATTATAGACGGAAACTTGCTCGCGTAGTGTACTTGGACGCACCGATGATGCCCGGGACCACTCCTTGGCGGCTAAGACGCCAGTCCTTTGAAGAGTTTGACTATCCCGTCCTGCGACCGCTCCGGTCGAACGATATGTCTTCGCTGAGTGGTAGATACGCCGGGCTGGCCTCGATTAACATGTCGATATCGACAAGCACTTTTACTTCGTGCCCTACCGTTTTGCCCGTGAGCAGGTTGGAGCATGGATCACTGCCTACAGACTCGAGATATTCTAAAAGGGCGAACGGATGGCAGCCCAAAGGCGCTCGAGTGGTAACGGCCAGCACACGACGACACCGGTGCACAGGCGCCATTGACCTCCCCAACGACGTGCCGTCTTCGAGGTTTGAGGCTGACATCTGCGAAGAGAGGGGTGACATTCTCCTAAGCTAGGACTACCTACCCGTATGAATAGATAGGTCGATATTTGCAAGGCAGAGGCAATTGGTTACGTCATTGGAAAAAAGTCATGGTGCCATTTTTCAGTTCAGAGCACGCAGGATAGTTAGGAAGGCGCTCCGCTTGCCGAATTATGGAGCTGGGAGCTTGTCGAGATTCAGTGACGCCGTGGACGGCGACCTACCCGACCCTGCGATGGGCAAGGACGTGATCCTTGCAGCCTGCGACGGCAATTACTTCAATTTATTCGCAGTCGATTTAATTGGATCAATGGAAAAGTTGGGCGTACGCCAGGCTCTTCATATCCATCTCCTCGAGCCCCCTAAAAGCGTCATTGCGGCTGCGGAAAAGCTGCGGGCAAGCCTCAAATGGGTCAGACTGACTGTGACGATAGACCGTTGCGAACTGGCTGCAGGCCTGCAACATCGCCAAGTCTACTACACAGCGGCTCGGTTTTTGGTTGCTCCCTTAATTCTTGATAGAGGAATTGAGAGGCTTCTGGTGATAGACGTTGATGCGGTGATGAACAAGTCTCCATGGGATATGTTCACCTCTTCCTCGAGACTATGCGACGGTGGCTTTATTTTCCGCCCTCAGAAGAAGAGACCTTGGTACCGAGTGCTGGCATCTGCCGTTTTCTACAGCGCGGACGCTGGCTCTCGCCGCCTGGCTTCGGCCATCGCTCGCAGCCTCACGTCCACTCTGCTTCTGAAGCCTTCGTATCATATCGATCAGCTCATTCCCTATTACGCCTGCTCGTTTGCGCCTGACTATAACGAGGCGTTCAAAGTCTTTGATATGCCCCCTGAAGTTATGGGCTACAACTACGAGGCCGAGGCATCTTTCTGGACGGTCAAAGGCAAGTCTGACATCGAGAAGTTTATTTCAGAGAAGAAAGTGCTGCTAGACACCTAAGAGTGGCTTTTCATGCTTTCCGGACATCGATAACAGTGTCTGGATCTGGCGCTGTCCTTGCGTGTAAAGTCCATGTCTACCTGTTGCTCATAATCTGGCTTCATCGAGCACGAGGCCAGAGCTTTTAAAGCCTCAGGAATAGACATCATTCACGCTTGGACGGGCTGATCAGCACCTTTTACTTAGGCGAGAAAAGCTGTATTTCCAGTCGCGACACAGTTTCACGAGCGGCTTCCCATGGTCATTCACGCCTATCTGCAAGCAAGCACCACGGATGAGGATGCAAAGCGCGCCTGCAAACGTCTGACGGAATTTGCATCCCGAAAAAAATGGAAGATAGCATCCACATCCATCGAGAATGGAAGTGGGGTGTCACATCAGCGGCCCGAGCTCTTCCGACTTTTGTCAGGTTGCGAGCCGGGCGACATTCTTCTTATCGGCGAAATCGATAGTCTCACGCGCTTAAACATGGGGGTATGGGATCGTTTGCGTGCCGAGATTACCGCCCGTGACGTGCTGATCGTGTCTGTCGACCTGCCGACCTCTTGGAAGATGGTGTCGACAGAGCGGGACGAAATGCACGGACTGGTAGTCCACGCTATCAACAGCACTGTTCTGGATGCTCTGGCCACGACCGCGCGCACGAGGCATGAACATAGGCGGTTGCGGCAGCAACAGGGCATTGCGAATGCAAAGACTGCAGGACGATACCCTGGCAGGCCCGAAAACACTCGCAGGAACGAGGAAATCATGGCGATGCTTCGGGGTGGCAAGAGCTGGGAAAGCATCCGCTACAAGACCCACTGTTCGAGTTCGACGATCGCGCGCATGGCAAAACGCATCAAAGCCAAAGAACAGGCAGAATAGGCCGCAACTGCGGTCCCGGTCCGGTTGCTAGATCAGACGCTCAATCGTCACGTCGCCAGCCAGGCAGAGCATGGATGGCATCTCGCACAACTGCTCGAGACCATTCGAGGTGACCGCCGGCCTCCCCTGGAATGTTCGTCCGAAATACGTTCAACCGGCCAGGCGCTAGGGGGGCAAATCCACTGCCCATTGGGTGTTGTCAATGAGCGCGACAGCGCCTAGGTTGTGGTCGTGGCGTGCACGCCCGCTTGGCCTAACGCGGCGTGTGGACGCTACTTCAAGCGCCTGTCGATTTGCGGAGATCAGCGTGCCCAGTCAGGAGAGTTTGCCGTGGGTTGGAAAACGCCAGAAATCGAATATGTGAACGGCTATAAGATCGTTGAGGTCGCCGGACCGGCCTTCAAAATTTATGACGGCAACCGTCAAGTTGGTGACGATTTTCCCTATTCGGGAGAAGCTGCGCATTATGCGAACTCGCTACCGAAGCCTGACCAAACCCGTAAGTAGGAGTACGGATCCGCCTTCGGCCGAACGCTCTCGACGAGATGAGAACGGCGACCCAGCAGTTTCACTGTCTATGCGGGGCGGCTGTGATGAGCGGAATGACCGTCGGATTGGTCAATAGAAACCGTAGTGCCGAGAAAGATCTGGAAGCGAGCCGATTGAACCTCGCCGAACCAAAGCGGCTCAAGGACATTTAAGCTCAGCACGGGAGGGCCTATCTGCTGACGGCAAAACGAGAGGATCGCGCTTGTTCATCCTTGGTTGCCGAACATAACTCTTGGACTATCTTCAGGATGACACCGGGGTAGCATAATGTGCAATCTGTACAATCTGACGAGCAACCAGCAAGCCATCCGCGATTTTATCGATGTCACCCGATATCGCGAGGGCAATTTGCCTCCGTCCCTCAACGTCCACCCAGACCGTCCCGGCCCGATCATCCGTATCGATCCCGACGGCAAACGGGAGCTGGTCATGTCAGTCTGGGGCATGCCAACCCCGGACGTCCACCTTGGCGGCAAGCCGGACAAGGGGGTGACCAATGTTCGCAAGACATGGATCCCGCATTGGCAGCAGTGGCTTGGCGTTGAAAACCGTTGTCTTGTTCTCGCAACCGCGTTCAGCGAATATGAACAGGTGTCCGATCCAGAAACGGGCAGGAAGTGCTTGCGTTGGTTCGCCGTGAACGAGGCCCAGCCGGTGTTCGCCCTTGCAGGCATTCATACGCGATGGACCGGTGCCCGTGGTCCGATCAAAGCGCCGCGCGAAGGCGAGCACGACATCTTTGCGTTTCTGACGACCGACCCCAACGATATCGTCAAACCGATCCATCCCAAAGCCATGCCCGTGCTTTTGACGACACGAGAAGAATGCGAGATCTGGATGACGGCAGACTGGAAAGAGGCCAAGAAACTCCAGCGACCGCTTCCGGAAGAGAGAATGACGGTCCTGCCGCGATACACGGCAGTCGGCGGACTGGGCGGGCATCCCGGCCAAACCGCAGACCTGTTGCCGGCGCCCCTTTGAATGGCGAAAAACGAGCGCGCCTATCCAGACACGCCGGATGGTCGGTATTTCGTGGTGCGGGGCAGGCTCTGGCGCAAAAGCAATCCCTGTCTGGAGGAGACAAGGCGCGTCCAACTTGTGGGCGAGCTGATGGCGGCCCGTCGGGCCGTTCGGGATGCCAAAGGGGAAAAGGACGCAACGACTGCCGCGCGCAGTCTGGTCGATGAGGCCAAAATCGCCCTTGGAGAGCGAGGGCCCGTCTGGTGGGAGGATGGCGCGCCGGATTACAATCGCAAGCTCGCCAAGAACACACCCTATGCCGACTGGTGGGCCGCTTCCTGCAACTGAAGAGGTCGCTGCCGGTCGAATGGCAGGTTCAGGGCGCGATCCGCTACGAGACTGCTGCCGTCGATGCCGATGGTCCCGTGACAAAGCCGAGCACGAAGGTCACGACCTTGTCGGATGACATCTCGCACGGCTTCAGTGTCAGCCCTGCGTCATTCAGACGATAGAGATTGAAACTGACCATGTCGGATCCGGCCAGGTCTTCGGCATAGAGCCAGACGCGTTTGCGATCGGCGGAGCGGTTGACGGTCACGCCCCATCGTCGCCCCTCGAACATGCCTTCCGTATAGCCATCGGCAAATCGCTCTAGGGCGTGCCAGAAGGCATCGTGTGGCGGATCGGTTATCATGGCAGCACGATAGGGTGAGACCCAATGACAGACAAGCGGATCACGTTCACTGGAATGTTCCGGCATTCCCGGTCAGCGGTGCGCTGAGCCACTTCGCCTTGGTTACCTGTGCCAAAATCGGCCATGGCAATCGGGACGCTGCGTTGCTTGATCTGGCGCAGCGCGTCACGCGCGCGTTCTTGTCTGTCATAAGAGAGGTTTCGGTCATCTCGAGTTCGAGGCGCGCCGATTGGGCCTGTTTCGCGGAATTAGGTAGCAGATGCCACCACTTCCTTGAAGTTCCTGGGCGACGCAAATCATCTCCGTCTTATGTAGACAGGGTCCTCTTCCTCGCCCTCGTCGGCGGTGCCCGCCGTTGCCATACGTATGACTTGCCAAGCTGTCGCTGCTGACTCGATGCCAAAGTCTTCTTCCATCCAACGGATGAATGTTCTTGTGCCCATCAGTGCGATATCGGCTCGGATCGCTCTCACAGCGTCACGACCGTCACGATCGTCCATGATCACGACGATTTCCTCCGTTTGCGCTAACGCAGCTTTGAGATCTTGGCCGGCGGAAAAGACACTTCGTTCCCCGCGGTCGCTCCAGTCGGGGTGTAGGTCATCCGGCCTCCCAGCCATTTCCCAAAGAAGCATCTCGCGTTCGTGTCGCTGGCCTCCGACTGTTTTGAGAACCGTAATTTTGTCTCGCTTGCTTTGCAGCCACTCAACCACGTAAGCTCAAGCGTTTCGTCTCTGATCCCAGCCTTCGCCTGGCTCACGAATGGCTTCGGCCGTCACCATGTCGGTGATCATCACCTCGCATCCCGGCTCGAAGAGCCAGTTCAGCGCTTCGATCGTGCCAAGAAGATATAATGGAGTGTTGTCCATGATTAAGAAGCGGGGTGTCCCTTGGATGCTCTCGCTGTAACTCTCTCCCGAAGATAAGGTCCATTACCATCCGTCAGGTTTTCGCCCGTTGATTGCATCGAGGCTGGTGGCAGTTGTTAACTAAGTTCGGAATTCTCCGAGGGCTGAGACAGCTGCTCGATTGGGCGGAAGGCTTCGGGAACAAATCCGGACGCAGACTGTTGCCCTATCCAGCAACCATCACCTAGGTGCGCGATGTTCGAAAACGAAACCGATTGGAAGTCAGCTACCACGGTAATCTGCGACATCCTGCGAGGGAGTTCATCGCTGGCGGTACAGACCCGATCGTCGCAAGCTGAGAACGGAAGACAGCGGTTACAGTCTTTAAGCTGGCGCTACGAGCAGACACAGCCCTATCACGTCGGCCCGGATCCCGCATCGGCGCTTTTCTCGTCGGGACATCTTCGCGACGTCCTGACACGAATGTCGGCTTCGGACTTCTTTTTCGCCTATGAGGCCGTTCCAGACCTGGAGCTCACTGCGCATATCGACGCAGCACTTTCCGAGTTCTCTTCGATAGACCTGACGCTGGTGAAGCTGACGGTCGGCTCGGTTGCACTTACATGGCTGCTTGTGTCGCTTGGGTCACCGCGCGATCTCGTGCTGTGGAAGATGAAGTATCATCTACGCAAGGCGCAACTATTCGATCCCAGTTCCTCCAATGACGCGGGTCCGAAAGCAGACCTGGGAGCTTCGGCACAAGACTTCGATCATTAAAATAGACCCTTACGACGATTTTATCGTGAACTCTGCTTTCGCTGCATTTGAACCGGAGGCGCTCAATGGAACGTCTGCCGAGGTGCGGCGCAGGGAGTTTCGTCCAGTTCCGGACAGAAAGAAAAGGGACGAAACCATAATCTGCCTTTTGCATTTTTCCTCGGTTCATAATTCGAGCGGAGACATACGATGGAAGAGAAGAAGCGCCGGGTTCAATTGACGAAAGAGCAGAAGCGAATGCTTGCCGAGAAATCCACGGAAATTGCCTTCGCGGAGGAGGAAAGGCGGCGACGAGAAGCACAGGCGAAGTCGGCCCGCCTTCGAAGTCTCCGGGAGGAGCGGTCGTCGGGATCGACCTTCAGACCGAGCTAACCATCGCGTAGGAGAATGTGGAGCAGTGGGCTTGCCTGATCTTCACACTCAGTGCCCCGGCGAAAGCCGCGTCGATGCATCGTGAATTTGCGCCAGGCCCGCTGCCACGGTCATTCTGCGCCGTTTACAATGCCTCGCCCTTGACGAACAGCGATTGCCATTACCACCCTTTCGCCAGGCGTATCAGAATACGCACCACTCCTAGATGGAGAGGTTAGGGAACGATTCACGCGCCACTCGGAAGCCACCAATTCTCGAGGCGCGCCTTTTTTTAGTTCAGACGGAAAGCATGTGATCGTCGATAGCCGTCGGCAATGTCCTGTTAGGAGAAATCCATTATTGGCACTTATCGAACGAGTTGACGATCGCATAGGGAAGGCCATGGGTTTGAACGAGGAAAATGAACCTTCGCTAACGGAAAGACGTCGCGCTGCCTATGAGCGTGTTGTCGACAGGTATCGTGCTCGGGGGACGCCGATCGACCGCGACCCGGTCTTTGTCGCCCTCATTTCGCAGTGGATAGAAGGCAGCATCGAGATGTCTGACGTGGCAGCGCGGTCGTCACCAATCGGGCGGAACGTTGTTCTGAAATCCGAGATATCAGCAACTGGAAAGACTAACGAAATCCCGATGTCAAACGATCAGCTCCTGTTTGAATTGAACAGAATGATAGGACTTCACGACACCTCAATGTCCCAGCCTTAGGTTTCCACAGTGAAAAGAATGCCGAGACGGGTCCGCTCGGGGTCCGTTTTTTCACCGCTCGCCATTCAGGCACGCGGAACATACGTCGCTGTCGATGCGCAAACGCTTGCAGCCTGTTCCAACCGGCCGGCTGAGACCCTTGGTAAATCGCTTGGCGCGTGGTTCGCAGCTCAGCGATCACGGCCGGCTCTCCTTGGGCTGCGGGCCATTCGCCCAGGTTTTAACGCTTGCCTAAGGCTGGCCTATCTGACCACCGTGCTCACCACCATCGTTTTGCCGCCCCGCCGCCGATTTCAAGGAGGGTTGCCAGCGCCACCGGCCTCATGGAACCACTGTTCGGCGAGGCCCAGGGCTTGTCCGGGATCATCCGTGCGTGCCGCGCTTACAGGCAGCGGCATCTGAAGCTCGGCGACATTCACCCTCAGGACCTCTACTTCCGCAGTTCCACGGCTCCAGTCGACCACCACCAGCATGTCAGGCGACCTCCGGAAGACCACCGATCAGTCTGTCGAGCGTGATTGGATAGTCCCGGACCCGGATGCCAGTTGCGTTGTAGACGGCGGTGGCGATGGCAGCGGACACGCCACAGAGACCAAGCTCGCCAACGCCCTTAGCCTTCATCGGCGAAGACATAGGATCCGTCTCATCCATGAAGATCACCTCCTGGTGCGGGATGTCGGCATGGACCGGCACTTCGTAGCCGGCCAGATCATGATTGACGAAGAACCCTTTGCGGGTGTCCACAGCCAGTTCTTCCGACAGCGCGCCGCCTGCGCCCATCGTCATTGCGCCGATGACCTGGCTGCGTGCGGTGATGGGATTGAGGATGCGGCCCGCAGCACAGACGGCGAGCATGCGCCGGATACGGGTCTCCCCCGTCGCGACATCGACGCCGACTTCGACAAAATGCGCGCCGAACGTCGATTGCTGATGCGTTTTCGACAGATCGCCCCACGTCATCGTGTCTTCCCCGACAAGTCCGTCGGAGCCTGCGGCCTCGGCCAGCGAAACCGATCTGTCGCCAGAGCGCACCATACCGTTTTCGAAGGCGACGTCATTGGCATTCAGCCCGAGCTTCTGGGCAATCGCCTCACGCAGCTTGATGCAGGCCGCATAGACGCCGGACGTGGCGGAATTGGCCCCGAACTGACCGCCCGAACCGGCCGAGACGGGAAAACGGCTGTCACCGAGATGGACGCCCACCTTGTCCATCGTCACGCCCATCATCTCGGCGGCAGTCTGGGCGATGATCGTATAGCTGCCGGTGCCGATGTCGGTCATATCTGTTTCGACCGTCACGATCCCGTCCTTGTCGAGGCGGACCCTCGCTCCAGACGGAACTGTCTGGTTGTTGCGAAATGCCGCAGCAACGCCCATGCCGACCAGCCAATTGCCGTCGCGCCTCGATCCCGGCCTTGCGCGGGCATCCCAGCCGAAGCGTTCTGCCCCCCGTTTCAGGCAGCCGATCAGATTGCGGTGCGAAAAGGGTCGTTCGGGTTTTTCCGGGTCGACTTGGGTGTCGTTGACGATCCGAAACTTTATCGGGTCCATGCCGACCTTCTCGGCAATCTCGTCGATGGCGATCTCGAGCGCCATCAGTCCAGGCGCTTCTCCCGGCGCACGCATGGCGTTGCCTTCCGGCAGGTCCAGCGTTGCCAGCCGCATGGCAGTCATACGATTGGCGCCGGCGTAGAGAAGCCGGGACTGCATCACGGCCGTCTCCGGCTTTCCATCTTTAAGGTTTCCGGACCAGCTTTCATGGCCGATGGCCGTGATCTTGCCGTCACGCCCGGCCCCGATCCGGATGCGCTGGATGGTCGCCGGACGATGCGTGGCATTGTTGGCCATCATGGCCGCGGCAACGTCACCTTCACCGGGCGCTTCGCAGCCTTCGCTGCAAAAGCCGCAAGAACGGTATCGGCGCGCAGGAACAGCTTGCCCCCGAAACCGCCGCCGATGAAGGGCGACATAAGGTGAATTTTCTCCTTGTCGACACCGAGAGTG
Organism: Rhizobium sp. rho-13.1; assembly: GCF_007000305.1. NCBI lineage: Bacteria > Pseudomonadati > Pseudomonadota > Alphaproteobacteria > Hyphomicrobiales > Rhizobiaceae > Rhizobium > Rhizobium sp. rho-13.1. Next base: position 241,020 of record NZ_SCFL01000006.1, read on the forward strand.
GTTGCAAGGTCGGTGCGCCACCAGTTGATCATCTGGCTTGAGGTCCAGACCGTCAGCTCATCGCCGCTCCATGCGGCGATCGAAGCGAATGGCTCCATCATCGAATGCGACTGGTCGGGCGTCGTATAGCGTTCATCAAGACTGACGGCGGCGGCCTTGAAGGCCCCCTCGAAGTCCCCGACCGCCGTATCCTGCTCGTCCTTGGACTCCTTCGGTTCGACCGCGCCGGCCATAGCGTCCTTCAGGTCGAAGGAACCCTTCCCTTCGGTGTAATCGACCTTGATCAAGGCGGCCGCTGACCGCGCCTGTTCGAAGGTCTCGGCAACCACGACCGCGACCGCCTGATGGTAATGCTGGATTTCCTCGCCGCCAAATAGATTGGCGATGTTGAATTTGCCTTTCTTGCGTTTGCCGACGTCAAGCGCAGTGACGACGGCGATGACGCCCGGCGCGGCCTTCGCGGCGTCCGCGTCCACCGATTTGATGCGACCCATGGCGATGGCCGCGCCCACCGGATAGCCATAGGCATAGCGGATCGCGGGATCGTGCCACTCATAGGCATAGATCGCACGACCGGTGGTCTTGAGCTGGCCGTCGATGCGCGGGATCGGCTGGCCCACCACCTTCAACTGGTCGATTGGATTGGTCGTTGCTGGCGTATCGAACTGCATGGCTCAACCCCTGGCTTCGGTGATGACAGCACCGAGCGCGCGCTCGACGAGGTTCACCTTGAAACGGTTCTGGTCGGACGGGCGGGCGTCTGCGAGGAGGACCGCAGTGGTGGCCCGCGCGCCCTTCGGCAATTGCACCTCGGCGGCGTCCATCCGCCACGGCTTGTGGGCGACACCGCCGACGGCGACGCGCCCGGTCCCATCGGGCTGAATAATCGCTCCGACGGAGATCAGCGCGAAGGCATAGGAGGCGCGGTCGCGAACCTTGCGGTAGATGTGCTTACCCCCGATCGGCGCGGGCAGGGTGACGGCCGTGACGAACTCGCCAGGCTCGAGCACGGTCTCGATATGGGGCGTGTCGCCCGGCAGACGATGGAAATCGGCGATCGGAATGGCGCGGGTCTGCCCGCTCTCCTTCACGGTCTCGACGACCGCATCCAGGGCGCGCATGGCGATTGCCATGTCGCTTGGATGCGTGGCGATGCAGGCGTCGCTGGCGCCGACAATCGCCAGTTGGCGGGTGACGCCGCCGATGGCCGAGCATCCGCTGCCCGGCTGGCGTTTGTTGCAGGGCTGGTTGGTGTCATAGAAGTAGGGACAGCGTGTCCGCTGAAGGAGGTTTCCTGCGGTCGTGGCCTTATTTCGCAATTGCCCGGAGGCACCGGCCAGCAGCGCGCGGGATAGAAGTCCGTAGTCGCGCCGCACGGTCTGGTCGGCGGCAAGGTCCGTGTTGCGCACAAGCGCCCCGATGCGCAAGCCGCCCTCGCCCGTGGCTTCGATTTTACCGAGACCGAGACCGTTGACGTCGATCAGGTGGCCCGGTGTCTCGATCTGCAGCTTCATCAGGTCGAGAAGATTGGTGCCACCGGCGATGAACTTGGCGTTCGGATTGCTGGCTGCAGCCTTGGCGGCGGCCTCGACAGAGTTGGCGCGTTCGAAGGTAAAGGGTCTCATGCTTCTGTCCCCGCAACGTCCCTGATGGCATCGACGATGTTGGAGTAAGCGCCGCAGCGACAGATATTGCCGCTCATGCGTTCGCGGATCTCGGCGAGCGTCGCCTTTCCGTCCGCCGTCAGATCGCCCGTGACATGGCTCGGGACATTCGCCTTGATCTCCTCCAACATCGCCACGGAGGAACAGATTTGTCCCGGCGTGCAGTAGCCGCACTGGAACCCGTCATGCTTGACAAAGGCGGCCTGCATGGGATGGAGATCGCCGGGCTTGCCGAGGCCTTCGATCGTGACGACCTGGTCGCCCTCGTGCATCAGGGCGAGCGTCAGGCAGGAATTGATCCTGCGCCCGTCGACGATGACGGTACAAGCGCCGCACTGGCCGTGGTCGCAGCCTTTCTTCGTGCCGGTCAGATGAAGATGCTCCCGCAGGGCGTCGAGGAGGGTCGTCCTGTTGTCGACGTCCAGTTCGCGACGGTCTCCGTTTACGCTCAGCGAGACCTTGGAGGTGAAGGTCGCTTCGCTCCCCGCCGGTTCAGTCGCCACCGCCTTGCCCGCTATCCCGGACACCACCACGGTCGCGGCAGATGAGATGAGGAGGTCGCGGCGGGACAGTTCCAGATCGATTGGGCTTGGCATGGTCGGCTCCGCTTCGTTGGAAAAGATCGGGGCGCAAAAGTGCTCACACAGCGCCCCTTGTCTTTCCAAGCTAGGGCTACGGGCGGCGACAAATAGGGGGCGTCGTCGCATGCCGCTATCGTCCCCGATCATATATCTGTGATGGTGCGCCGCATCATATCCTCGTTCCTGCATGGCGGACAAGGGCGCACACCAACACTTCACCTTACCGGATCGATCCGGGACGGGTCATTTGCCTTCCATGCGGGCTTTGGGGATTTGGCTCGGCTGAGGATCGGGCTCGGCATGGACCGGGCCATGCGGAATTCGGAAGGGGCGTACAAAAATGTCCCGCGGTTTCGGTGGCGGTGCCCGATCGCGTGAATCTCCACCGCCAGCAGAACCATGGGCAAACTCGTCTCCACGACCCGCCGGCAATTTGAACTCGATCTCCCGGTCTGCAAGGCCGGAAAGATCCCCCGTCAGGTCGAACAATTGCTGGGCAACCAGATGGACGACATCGCCTTCCCGCTGGATTCGCCCGTTGATCGCCATCATCGAGGCTCCCAGCACCACTCGACGCCGCTTTTCGAACAGCTTCGGCCAGACGACGATGTTGGCGGGACCGGTCTCGTCCTCGATCGTGATGAACATCACGCCTTTGGCCGAGCCCGGTTTTTGCCGCACCAGCACCAGGCCCGCCGTCATGACCCATCGTCCGTCCCGGGCGGTCATGGCCTCCTCGCAGGTCACGATGCTGCGCTTTGCCAGATCGTTTCTGAGAAAGGCGATTGGGTGGTCGCGAAGCGTGAGCCCGGTATGGCCGTAGTCCTCCACCACGTTATGGCCTTCGGTCATCTGCCTGAGCGCGACCTCGGGCTCGCGCTGCTCGGCGATGGCCTGCATGTCGCGTGCAGCGGCAGCGGCAAACAAGGGTAGCGGCTCGTCGCGCAGCGCCTTTATCGCCCAGAGCGCATCGCGTCTCTCGAGCTTCAGGGCCGGCCGGAACGCATCGGCCTGCGCAAGCTCGACCAGCGAGGCGGCGGGCACGCCAGACCGGCGCCACAGGTCATCGACGGAACCGAACTCTGCGTTCATGCGCGCGGCAACGATCCGGGCGGCGTCGGCGACAGCCAGGCCTCTCACGATCCGCATGCCCAGCCGGACAGCATGGCGACCCGTATCGCCAATCCGTTCCAGCGTGCAGTCCCAGCGGGACTGGTTGATGCAGACGGGGCGGATCTCGACGCCATGGACACGCGCACAGCCGACGATCTGGGCGGGCGCATAAAAGCCCATGGGCTGACTGTTCAAAAGGGCCGCGCAAAAAACGTCCGGGAAGTGGCACTTCACAAAATTGGACGCATAGGCGATCAGCGCGAAGGAAGCCGCATGCGATTCCGGAAAGCCATAGGATCCGAACCCCTCGAGCTGGCTGAAGGTCTTTTCGGCGAACGCGGCGGTGTAGCCGTTTCGCACCATGCCCGAGACCAGCTTGTCCTTGAACCTCGACACGCCCCCGGTGAACTTGAAGGTCGCCATGCTCTTGCGCAATTGGTCGGCCTCGCCGCCGGTAAACCCGGCACAGACCATCGCGACCCGCATCGCCGATTCTTGAAACAGCGGCACGCCCAGCGTTTTGCCGAGCACGGCTTCCAGTTCCGGGGTGGGATATTCGACCTTTTCCTTGCCTTCGCGACGGCGCAGATAGGGATGGACCATATCGCCCTGGATCGGCCCCGGGCGCACGATGGCAACCTGGACGACCAAATCGTAAAATGTCCTCGGCTTCAGACGCGGCAGCATCGCCATCTGGGCCCTGGACTCGATCTGAAACGTCCCGAGCGTGTCGGCCTTGCGGATCATCGCATAGGTCGCCGGATCCTCCTGGCGGATCGTCGACAGATCCAGGTCTTCGTCCTTGTGCTCGCGGATGAGATCGAAGGCCTTGCTCATGCAGGTCAGCATGCCGAGCGCCAGGACGTCGACCTTCATCATCTTCAAGGCTTCGACATCGTCCTTGTCCCATTCGATGATCTGCCGGTCTTTCATGCTGGCCGGCTCGATGGGGACGAGATCGTCGAGGCGGTCACGCGTCAGCACGAAGCCGCCAGGATGCTGTCCGAGGTGGCGGGGCGCTCCCATCAACTGCTGAGCCAGCTGCAGGGTCAGCACCAGCCGGCGATCGTCCGGATTGAGATTGAGCTCTTTCACGTTTCGGGCGCTCACCTCTTGCGACCACGACCACATGCCGGACGACAGCGCCTTGATCAGATCTTCCGGCAGGCCCAGCGCCTTGCCGACATCGCGGATCGCCCCCTTGGCGCGGTAGCGTGTCACGGTCGCGCAAAGGGCCGCCTTCTCCCGGCCATAGGTCCTGTAAATCCACTGGATGACCTCCTCGCGCCGCTCGTGCTCGAAATCGACATCGATGTCCGGCGGTTCGTCCCGCTCCTGGCTGACGAAGCGCTCAAACAGCAGATCGTTGGTTTCGGGATCGATGGAGGTGACGCCAAGAATGTAGCAGACGGCCGAATTTGCAGCCGAGCCGCGCCCCTGACAAAGGATGCCCTGGCTTCGTGCAAACCGCACGATCGAGAAGACCGTCAGGAAATACGGCGCGTATTCCATCGTCCGGATAAGATCGAGCTCATGGCGGACGATCTGCAGCGTCTTTGGCGGCAGGCCTTCCGGATAGCGATCCGGCACGCATTGCCAGACATAGTGCTCGAGGGATAGCTGCGCCGACTTTCCAGGAGCGATGGCCTCCAGCGGATACTGGTAGGTCAGTTCCTCCAGCGAAAATCGACAGCGCTCGACGATCTCCATGGTTCGCCGCAGCGCTTGCGGGTAGCGCGGGAACAGACGCGCCATCTCTTCCGGCGGCTTGAGGAACCTGTCGGCATGACGCTCCCGCTCGAACCCGACCGCGTCGATGGTGGTGTTGTTGCGGATGCAGGTGACGATATCCTGCAGTTGCCGCCTGCCCGGCTCGTGGAACAGCACGTCATTGGTAACGACGGTCTTGACCTTGAGGCGTTCGGCCATGTTGGACAGCTCATGCAGGCGCAGCTGGTCGTTGGGGCGGCGCCTCAGTGACAGGGAGAGGTAGGCGCCATCCCCAAAGACGTCGCCCATCTTGCGCAGCTGGACGGCGCACGTCTCGTCGGCAAGGTCCGGGACCAGGATACCGAGCAGGCCATCGGCATACATCGCGACGTCGTCCAGATGCAGAACGCAGTTGTTCTTTCCGCCCCTTGCCTTTCCCAGGGTGATGAGCCGCGTCAGCCGGGCATAGGCGGCGCGGTCGGTCGGATAGACCAGGATCGACATGCCGTCCGCCAGATCGAGGCGACATCCGACGACGAGCCGCACGCCTGTTTCGCGCGAGGCTATGAGCGCACGGACGATGCCGGCAAGCGAGTTGCGATCGACGACCCCGATCGCATCGATGCCCAGGTCCTTGGCGGTCGCAAACAACTCGTGGGCCGAACTGGCGCCCCTTAGAAAACTGAAATGCGTGGTCACCTGCAGCTCGGCATATCTCATGCGAAAATTCCGTGGACATACCATGCGTGGGATCCGGTCCCGCCATCGACACCGTCGCCGGAGCGGAAAATCCAGAGACGCTCGCCGGCGTCGTCCTCGACGATGAAGTAGTCGCGAACCGCCGCCCATTCGGACGTGCGCTGCCACCATTCGCCAAAGATGCGCTCGGGCCCGTCGGCGCGTTTGACCCGCCGGCGCTTGCCCCGCCACGTCACCGACACCGGCGGATGGTCGGGCAGCAGCGCGATCACCTCGACCTCTTCCGGATGGGCAAGCAGACGGACCGGACGCGGCCATTGAGGCGACCAGAAGACGTCGATATCGTCAGCGGTGGCGGCAATCCGCCGGACGCTGCGCTCCGGGACGTCGGAGGCGACCGGTGCCAGGCGGTAGACCCGCTGGCCGCGATTGCCGAAGATGTCCACAAGCGGCGTGATATCCGCGTCACCGTCCTCGACGAACGACGATGCCGTCTGGGTCTCCTCGAGCGGCTGCGACAGGACGGCGACAAGGGTCAGCCTCTCGATGCCGAAACCGGGATCGATCCTTTCGGTGCGGTCCTTGAACAGCTTGGTCAGCCACGCCACGTCCCTTGCGGGCTTTGCCGTTCCGGCACGAATGGCCTGGCGGGCATTGTCGACCGTGTCGACGATCAGGTCGGCGCGCCGGACCCCCAGCCCTTGTCTTTGAAGTTCGGCGCAGAGCTCGACGACCAGGCGCCCGACATATTTGTCTATCGTCTCTGCCGCACCGATAGGGTCCTGGAAAGAGCGCGCGACCGCAATCTGCCCAGGGCTCCTGATGGGCTCGATCGGCTCGCGGACACGACCGAACATCTGGTCAAGGCGTCGCCCGATCTCGGGCCCGAAGCGAAGCGTCAGCGGCGCGCGCGGCGTCACGGAGAGCTCCCCGATCGTGCGAAAGCCGAGGGTCCTGAGATCCCCGACGATCTTGTCCGGGAGCCGCAACAGGCAGACGGGCAAGCGCTCCACGGCGCGCAGGGTCTCGCCTCTGGGTATGATGACCGTCTCCCTTTTTATCGCCCGTGCGCAGGCGTGCGCGGCACCCCATGTGTCGGCAATGGCGACACGCGTCGTCAGACCCCTGGCGGCGAACCGATTGGCGATGCCCGTCAGCATGGCACGCTCCCCACCCTTCAGATGGTCGGCACCCTCCGTGTCCATGACGATACCGTTTTCGGCATCGACGGCGACGATGGGCGAATATTGGGTCAATGCCCACAACGCGATCCGCTCCAGAGCCGCAGCGTCGGCCCGCGGGTCGGCCTCGATCGTCAGCAATCCCTGGAACAGGGCCTGGGCCTTTTCGGCCGCCATGCCGACGCGCACGCCTGCCCGTCTTGCCGGATCGTCGGCGGCCGACACCCAGCGTTTCGATCCGCTTTTTGCAATCACGGCAATGGCCTGATCAACCGGAATGGCGGGATCGGCCGCGCGACGAATGCGATCCGTCGACAGATCCGGAAGGTAGATCGATACGACCCTGGTCATCACACGCTCCAACGACAAATTCGGCACAGGCGCCGGCCCGCGATCGCATCAGCTCCAGCAACCAGGTTGCCCGCCCGACGCCGGGTACAGGCATTGAAACCGACGGCAGCACGCTGACGCGCCATCGCGTGGTCGAGGCGGTCGGCTGGCCAAAGTCGTTGGCTTCCGTCTGCCGGCGCCATCTGCGAACGACGAGGGCCAAGCTCCCCTTCTGTTCGGCGGCCAGCTGCAGGCGCCGGCTTTCCAGCATCGGCAGCCGAACGAGCTCCCCCACGACCGCGCCGAGGCCGCCATAGGACAAGGCCTCCTCCATGGACGCAAGCACGTCCTCCTGCCGATCGCCCTCGACGAAGATGACCCGGTTGGCATCGAGGCCCGCTTGGGCGAGCGCCGGGAAGAACAGGTCTGGACGCGTCAGACACCAGACGATCTTGCCTTTGGTGCGCGCCGCAATCCCGGCAACGAACAGGGCGGCGGCTGCGCCATCGACGGCCCCGGCGCCACCGCCTGCAAACTCGTGAAGAGCGCCGCGCGCAAGACCGCCTCCCGGCAGCACGGCGTCGATCTCGCCGACACCGAAGGGCAGGCTTTCCATTGGCGTCGCCGAGCCACGCGAAAGGGAGGCGATGCGGCTGCGCAGATCGGCTATGACGTGCTCTCTTGCAGCCGTCATCGTTCACGCAATCCTCTCGGTTCGTGGTGCTCATCAGAACGACGTCATGCCGTTTCATCGATTGAAGTTCACGTTCTGTTCTGGCGAACGGCGAGAGTCAAGCCGGCATAAAATAGGAATATCCTCCTCCAATTTTAGCAAAGGAGAAGATTCTTGAGCCAAATCAGCGCCGTACCCCCGTTTGCGCCGTGTTTGGCCTCAGGCAAAAAATCGGTGGGTGCGTGCCTGGACGAAACGCCGGGCGCGGCCGGTCGCGGCATGGATGCGACCGGGAGGCGGTTGATCTTTCCGGGGAAAGGTTCGATGTGCCCCTCCCCATTCGAAGAGCCACTCGCCACGGTCATGCAAAGGCTTGGGCGCCTATTGGCCCGAGACGCGAATGGCACCCGCCTCGCCCAGACTGCGCTGGACAACCGCAACTTGGCTGGAGGCGATATTGGCGGACACCTCGATTTCGCCGCCAAGCGGCGCATCGTCTCGCGCGCCCTCATTGTGTGAAAGGTCTCCGCCCGATGGCGACGTGCCGACGGTGTTTTCATTGGTGGTCGATTGGATGAAGATGTCAGGCCTTGCGATGCCGTGCTGCTGAACCAAATGCTCGACTGCAAGATCGGCTGCGGCCCGGGTCGCGAAGGTGGCTCGGATCTTCAGGGTGCTGTCGTCGGCCATGCGGCTATCTCCTGTTGCTGATGTCACCTGGCTCAACGTCCCTTAGGCCGACAGGTTGCCTCAAGCGGGCAAGTCACCGTCAATCGCCTTGGATATCGGTCGAAACACTGCTATGTTCTCTTTTTGTTTCGCCGACAATCCCAGATGGCCGCCATGAACGACGTGACGTTATCCCCAACCCGCAAAATCATTCATGTCGACATGGATGCCTTCTATGCCTCGGTCGAGCAGCGCGACAATCCCGACCTGCGCGGACGGCCGCTGGCCGTTGGCGGATCGGCTGCCCGGGGTGTCGTGGCGGCGGCAAGCTACGAAGCGCGAACCTACGGTGTCCACTCGGCCATGCCGTCGGTGACAGCCAAGCGGAAATGTCCGGCGCTGATCTTCGTGCCGCCGCGCTTCGACGTCTATCGGCAGGTGTCGCAGCAGATCCGGGACATCTTTGCTGAGTACACATCCCTGATCGAACCCCTGTCGCTCGACGAGGCCTATCTCGACGTGACCGAGAACCTGAAAGGCATGGAGATTGCCACCGACATTGCGCTGGAGATCCGCGCGAAGATCAAGGCTGTCACCGGCCTCAATGCATCTGCCGGCATCTCCTACAACAAGTTTCTGGCCAAGATGGCAAGCGACCTGAACAAGCCGAATGGCCAGGCGGTGATAACCCCGAAGAATGGCCCGGGCTTTGTCGAGACCCTCCCTGTCAAGAAATTCCATGGTGTCGGGCCTGCGACGGCCGAGCGCATGAAACGGCACGGCATCGAGACCGGCCTTGACCTCAAATCGAAGTCTCTTGCCTTCCTCCAGCAGACTTTCGGCAAGTCCGGCCCCTATTTCTACGGGATCGCCCGCGGCATCGACGAACGCCGGGTCAGGCCCGACCGGATCCGCAAATCTGTTGGCGCCGAGGATACGTTCGTCGAGGACATCGACGATCTCGATCTGGCCAAGGCCGAGCTGAGACCGTTGGCCGAAAAGGTCTGGCGCCATTGTGAGGCCAACGCCATCACGGGAAGGACGGTGACTGTTAAAATCAAATATTCAGATTTCAGCCAGGCGACCCGTAGCAAAACCCTGTCCGGGCCTATCTCGGATATCGACATGGTACTGGAGGCCGCAGAGATTCTGCTAGCATCGGCGTTCCCGTTCAAACGTCCGGTGCGACTGCTGGGCGTTACCCTGTCATCGCTGAACACGGAAGACCGCGTGGCAGAACCGCAACTCGCTCTCGGCCTCTGACTCGATGGTCCCAAAACGAAAAAGCCTGCCGCGGGAGGAGGAGGTGCGGCAGGCTTTTCGAAAAGAACCGAACAGACAGCTTACGAGGAGGAGAGCCGCTGTTCCGACAGACGTCCCTGGGAGGAGGAGTGGGCCGCCTGAATTCGAAGCTTTGCGGGAGGAGGAGGAGCATCGCTTCGATGAGCACAAAGATAGCCGATCTCGCCGCACATTAAATAGACTTTGTTGCAGCGCAGCCATGCGAAAAACGACGAGCTGATTTGAGGAGGGAAAATGTCCCAGCGACAAAACGACAGATCATCCTACTCAATAAAGACGGCGCTCCTCGGATGTTTACAGTTTCCAAAGTAAACTACAGATTATAAAGCGTTTACAGGTGTTTGTCTCAAGCGACGTCGCCATTTGATCGAGGGGCTTTCGACAAGCTCGAACGTAGCGGCGGACAACAGCACCGAAAAAACGGGCAAAAACAAGTTCAAGCCTATCCCGTAGCGCTGATAGATGAAGATGAACATGAAATGGTTGAGGAAGACCCCGTAGCTGATGTTGCCGAGATAGTCGTCTACACGGTTTCTTTTAAGTCTAGTAAGAGACGAGACAGCGAAAACCCCCAAGATGCCTCCGAGCGCTACCTCAGCATTGTATGATCTCACTCCAATAGACGGTATTAGACAAACAATGAGCAAGGTCGCGAACAATGCCGTGGCCCCCAATGCTACGCGCGTGTTTCCTCGGGCTAACCAAGAGCCTATGGCGAAAATGAAGAACGTACCCGGTAGCAATCTATAGCCAAACCAGTCCGTGTTTATGGAACCTGAAAATGCTAAAAGAAATACCGCGACAGATGCCGCTGCCATCATATATTTCGTTCGCTCATTTGCCAGGAAAAACGATGGGAAAAACAAATAGAAGCTTACCTCAAGTCCAAGGCTCCATGCTGGTGGTAGGTAAAGAGCATGCTCCAAGCCGAACATATAAAAACCGAGCGGCAATATCGCAAAATTTAGGGCGATGCTGGCCGGTCTATGGTCGCTGACAAAATCACTTTGTAGTCCAACCGTGGCGACCAGAATGATGGTCAAGCAGAGATAGAAAAGATACTGCGGATAGAGCCTAGCCGCTCGATCAAGATAAAAAGCCGGAATATCACGTGCGGTCGGATAGTTTTTACTCATCAGCGCGGTCATTACGTAACCGCTAATCATGAGAAATGAAATTACGGCGACAACCCCAGGATTCCAGCCGAATATGGTTCCGAACGAATGAGAATACAGTACCAGAAGAGCAAGAATTAAGCGATAGGTTCCCAAAGCATCACTCGCCGTTTGATAATTTATGATGTCGATACACCCCAGGCCACAGTTGTTCAATAGTAGGATATTTATGACGCCATTACGGCCGGATCGGAGTTTGTGGGGATTGCTGTACCCGTCGCCTGAGCTGAACCGCTTACCATCAGGCCGTTGGGACCGCGATCATTGATGCGTACTACCCAGTCACGCACGATCTGAACCGTAACGCTGCCGAGCCTAGCTTCATCGGCACGCGAGCCGCCATCATAGATATATGCGAGGGCAAGAAGACGACGCGTCTGGTCAGCATCGCGTGCCTGTCGCGCCAGAAGCCAAATTTTGGCGCCGTTAAAGTCCGATCGCAAGGAAATCGCTGAACCCATCGCAAACCTCCTGCTTGCCTGACCTGCCATTGAACTTTCATCCAGCGGCGGTTAGAGCCTCGGCGGCTTTGAATACGCCAAATGGTGCGGTGTGAGCAACCGGCGGAAACGCGAAGCTTTCATCTTGCGCAGCGTTGGAGCCGGTTGCGGCGATGAGCCCGGCATAGTCTGCCGGGGTCTGATATCCGAGCGATGAGTGCGGCCGGAAATGGTTATAATTCTCCGCCCATTCGGCGATGGTGCTGGGGGCATGATCGAGGCCGAAGAAGAGGCTCTCGTTGAGCAACTCGTCGCGCATGCGTCCGTTGAAGCTCGACATATCCATTCTGCATTGGCCTTCCCGGCGCGATGTAGTGCCATTCGACCTTTTGATCTTTCGACCGGGCAAGGATGGCATTCGAGGTGAGTTCGGTGCCGTTGTCGGAGACGATCATCCCTGGCTTGCCGCGTCGTTCGATGAGGGTCGTCAGTTCGCGAGCGACGCGACGACCGGCGATCGAGGTGTCAGGAATCGCCGCCAGGCTTTCGCGCGTCACATCATCGATGACGTTGAGCACGCGCAACCTCCTTCCGCAGGCGAACTTGTCGTGGACGAAATCCAGAGACCATCGGGCATTGGCCTTCGCTTCGACCAGGATCGGTGCACGCGTGCCGACCGCACGCCGCTGGGCTTTGCGCTTGCGAACGGAAAGCCCTCCCTCGCGATAAAGGCGATAGATGCGGTTGACCCCGGAGGGCTCTCCGGCCCGCCGAAGCAGGACGAACAGTCGCCGGTATCCAAAACGTCGACGCTCATCGGCGAGGTCGCGCAGCTTCGCTCGCAACTCGGTTTCCGGCGCTCGGTTCGACTGATAGCGGATCGTCTTGCGGTCGGCGGATATGATCTGGCAGGCCCGTCGTTCGGAAAGACCCATGACGGTCTTCAGATGCGTGACAGCGTCACGCTGGGCGGCGGGCCCTACCATTTCTTTGCAAGAAGCTCGCGGAGTGCGACCGCATCCAGCATCTGCTCCGCCAGCGACTTCTTTAGCCTGGCATTCTCGTCCTCAAGCGCTTTCAGCCGCTTCGCCTCGGAGACTTCCATGCCGCCATATTTGGCCTTCCAGTTCGAAAATGTTGCTTCTGAAATCCCGTGCTTGCGGCAGAGATCAGCAGCCTTCGCGCCAGCCTCCTGCTCCTTCAGCACACCGATAATCTGCTATTCCGTAAATCTCTGCTTCTTCATTCGTCCGTCCCTTAATAGGCCGGACTTTAATCCATTCTTGAGGAAATTCTCAGTGGCAGTTCAGGCCCCATCGATTCACACCCGTCGGCTGGAAGGAAGTCCAGAGAGAGTCACACTCACTGACGGTTGGTATAAAATGCCGACGCTATCTCATGTGCGGCCTTCTTCCAAGAGAAGCGCTCCGAATTGCTCTTTCCTCTTTCGCCCAATACTCTACGCAAGTCCGCATCAGATGCTAGCCGCCGAATACTCTCAGCAATATCAGCGGTGCTTTCGGGATCGACCAAAAGTGCGGCATCCCCTGCTACTTCCGGCATCGACGAGCAATTAGAAGTGATAACCGGGATTCCAAAGCTTTGCGCTTCGATTATCGGGAATCCAAAGCCTTCGTACAGCGAGGGCATAAGTAGAAAATCGGCTGAGGCATAAAGCTGCGCTAGTTCAGAGTCGGATATGTGGCCCGTGAGAATGACGCGCTCCTGCACTCCTAGCCGCGCAATGAGCGCCGATAGATCTCCCTGTCTCCATCCTTGACCGCCCGCGATGACAAGTTTTAGGCCTTCGATATGCGGTGCGATTGAAGAGAAAGCTATAAGTAGCCGCGTAAGGTTTTTGCGAGGTTCCAACGTGCCCACGAATAGTGCATAGTGCGATTTTGTACCAAGCAGCTCAGGTTGTATAAAAAGCGGTTCACTGCACAATGGAAGCTCTGTCAAACCAGGGTAAATAACATGTGTACGATCAGTTGCGTCGGGGTAAAAATACGAGACGTCAGCCGCAGTGGATTGAGAATCGGCGGCAACGTAATCGGCGCGTTTCAGCGATGCTCGCATAAAAGCGCGCTCCCCTAACCATGTCTGCCACCGCATAGTGTTTGGAGCTTTTTGCCAAACGAGATCATGAATAGTTAGGATAGTCGGAATGCTGCGGGCAAGTCCACTCGGTAGCCTGTGCGCGGGACCCCAAAAAAGATCGAGCCCGTCATTATTCGCAGCGTTTGGAAGAGCCGTCATACTCCAAATCGCGCGACGCCATGGTCCCACAAAGTTAAAGATCTTAACCTCACAGCCTAGCAACAATGGTATTTGCGTGCGGGGCGCTTCTGGTAGATACAAAACAAGGGAGTGACCCTGCTCTCCCAGGGCACGGCACATTTCCATGACATAGCGCCCGATCCCACTAAGGCTGGGCACAAGATTTCTTGCATCAACTCCAATTTTCAACTCAGAATTACCTGACTTAATGAGGAAAGAAAAGTCAACAAATCCGTTAGTGGCTTCACCACGACACCTGGGGTTGTGATCATCATTCTTTTGAATGCGCTGTCGGGCTCATCTGTAAAGATTATGTCCACATCATACAGGTCAATCGGTTCATCGGACAGAATGTCGGGCCTAAGCCCAAGGAGAGCCAGCGCCTTCGAGCGATTATAAAACAAATCGCCCTCAGGTGTAGTCATCACAAGATCGACACGATATCCTAAGTAGGGCGTCATTAAAGCGTCCTTCAATTGTTGGGATGAGATGACCTTCTGTTGGTGAGACGGGCAAATTAAGATTTGCCTCTGCCATGCCTGGGGCCGAAAATTACGAGCACTTGCTTGTGCGAGAGAAAGGACATTAGCTTCAGTGAGACTTGGCGCGTCTCGCGCAATTGCACGACCAAGCCGGTGAGGCAAGTTAAGCGGCGATTCATATACCGACTCGATAATATCGCGATAACGGACCGCTACTTGCCTCGGCGAATGATGTGTTTGTATGTGACGTCTCGCATCGCGTCCCAAATCCGTTCTATAATCCGGAGATTCTATCAGCCCTAGTAAAGCGTTAAGTAGCTCGTCATCTGTGAAGTCGTCTGAAACCATAACGACAGTACCGGACGGCAGTTCGGCCATTGAACCATTCGCGTTAACAACCGTTGGAAGACCAGCAGCCATGCAATCCAAAACACTCGCGGACGTTTCGCCACGCGATATGCCTCTCAACTGAACTGCAATATCCGCAGCTGCCAGATAATCACGATAGGTTTCTTGATCCACCCACCCTGTAATTCGTCCTATGCCGTTATTGCTATTTTTCCGGAGTTCATTGTCGATGTTCATCCCATACGCGCCACTCCATGCACCAACAAATACTAAGTTCACCGGCTGGGAAATGACATCCTGCAATCTTGCCCAAGCTTTCACAAGTCTGTGGTTGGATTTGGTAGGAAAGACGATACCAAAACAACAAAGAAGTAGTTCTCCAGCGGCCACCCCGAGCTTTTCCCGAGCCAATTCTCGGTTGCCTGGCGGTACAGCACTCCGCGCCAGAGGCGCCGTATTCCATGTAGCCGGCAAGCTGCTCCCAAAGTACTTAGCGCCCAAACTCACAGAGAAATCAGAGTGCGTTATAACTCCCAAAGCACTGGAGAAGACAGAAAAATTACAGGGATACCTTTCGACTAATTCATCGACACTATGTGCCTCCAAGTAATGCAGCCCAGGATAGGAATGAGATTCAAAAACTTCGTCAACGAGAGAATTTTTTCGTAGCCCGCGGATTTGCATGAAATCGTGGATTCCGCTTAGAAAAAAATCGTGCATTACCGCGACACCGGGCACTTCCAGCGCCAGATCGAACATATGTGAATGGAAATCGGAGTTACCAAAATTGTAAAGGATCCGATCATATTCATGAGAACACTTATAGAACGTATCGCTGGTTATTAGTCGAGCGTTAGCGTTAGCCCAAGTAAAATCAGTGACGCCTTCGACCACCAAGTCGATATCATAGAAGCGTGCCAGCTCAGGCAGCAGCTCGGCGCTAAAATCCGCAATCCCGGATTTCATTGGTGGCAACGGCGAAAGATAGGCCATGCGCAAACGCGCGCTCTTCCCCAATGGACGTGAGACAATTGAGGACCTCCGTGATTCAAACACGTTTCTCAAAGCTGTTAATGTACGTCGACCGCTTTCATCCCAGCTGAACCGTTTGACCTGTTGCAGGGCGTGATCTTTAAATGCTTCTCGAAAAGCTTTATCGGTTAACCCCATAACAATTTTTGAAACAATTGCCTGCTTATTGGATGCATCAAATAGTGCTGGCTCAAAACCAATCACCTCAGGTATGCTTGACGTATTTGCGCCAATTACTACAGCGCCACATTGCATAGCCTCGAGTACAGGCAAGCCAAATCCCTCATATAAAGAGGGAAAAACAAATAAATCGCAAAGATTGTAAAGGTGAACTAGATCATCTTCGGAAACGAACCCAGTTAAGATCACGGAACCAGAACGAAGACCTTTACTTGACGCCAATGAAGTGAGACGCTCGCGTATAAATTGATGTACCGAGCATACGATAACCAACTGCGTCTTCATCAGGACTTCACTCGGCAGATCAGCAAACGCCTCAATCAGACCTTCGACATTTTTCCGATGGTCAATACCACCGGTGTACAATACAAAATCGCCACGAATGTCGTACTTGCCACGCAAAAGCGCCTCAGTATCCGCGTCAATATTCTTCTTACAAAATCCTTCTGCGGCCGAGGAAATATTAACCACCTCCTCATCGCCAAAGCCTAGGCAATTTAAGGCATCTTTACGTGAACATTCAGAGATAGCAAGCAATACGTCTGCTTTTCGGACTTCTTGAAGTTTTCTTTCGTACCAAGACTCCATTTCGGCATTAGATAAATATAGAGACCGATACAAATACGGAATTAAATCGTACAGGATCAATCCAGTGGGGATATTTTCATAAAATCTGTCTATTGACAGTACAAAGTCGTCGCCAGAGCCTTCAAATATACTTGTAATAAGAATGACGTCTGGGGCCAGTGAGCTTATGTACGCTTCGCGAGACAATTCCGCCGCAATACGTGCCGACGGAGTTCCATCGAGCGCGCTGACATCGCTATTGCAATGCCAAACTCTTACCTGATCCTGTCGCAAATCTAGGTTCATTTCAGCAAGTACGTCTGGAATACACTCCCAGAAAGCCGAAGAAAAAAGCAGGATTATCTCATCATCGTTTTCTTTATTCAAAAAAAGAGAACGGACAAGGGACTGAGTATAGCGTCCAATGCCTCTATTTCTCGAACCGCTCGACTGGGCGCCCTGCATGTCAATAAGGATTCGCATGATTACCTGTCTTAGCGGATGCTGAACTGGCGAGCTCTGCTGCGAGCCACGCGGGATATTGTTGAAAGCTCTTCTTTCGACAGCGCGAGCCTGTGAGTATCACGATTGTTTTCAACGCTTGGAAACGCCTGACGGTGGAGAGTTGGCTTAACCTGAATTGCCGAGAAACGTGTAGCCAGCATCCGGATCCAAGGATACCTATTGATCGTCCTACGCGTCAGATTATAAAGACGTGGGTGCTTTTGGATGATTCCACCGATTAGACGAAATGCAGAGCGCGGAAATCGAGTCACGATATTGCGAAGCCGCAGCGTTATTTTGCCTATCAGCCCTGAGGTCCTTTTAATTGCCCTAGACGTCACACGATACGGCGCTGTGATCCGCCAGCTAAAACTCTCGTGTATCAAAATCAAGCGATTATGAAAGTATTCGGCATTCTTTTGACTCTCAGACAGTGAATGCTTTAGGCTCGAGTTATATTCACGTATACTCTCCAACTCTTGAAGTAAATCGCGCTCCCGGTCCATTGCTTGTCTTCGACTTTCAGACAGCACCTGTTGAATCTCAACTTCCCGGTCCCGGCAGTCAGATAGCTGCTCGAGGAGCCCAACCTCGCGGACCGCGGCTTCTGCCTGTACTTCAGCCAGGCGATTCTTCATAACCGCCGAAATCAGTGAAGTTGCCGTGCCAGATAGCGAAAAGTCGTCGAACACATTAGGCGGAGTGTCAAACGCGACCTTCAGTTCTAAGTGATCTTGGTGGACGAAATAGCAATTCAGGCCGTCAAAATAGCAAAGTTCGTAATTACGATCAATAAGTTGGCTTTGCCAAGAAGGCTCGGATCTTTCCGTTGAAAGAGGTTCCGTCGATTCTATTACAACAATCCAAGGTCTAGCCAAGTTTTCGGCCCAACTAGCGAGAACCGTACCTTCCATTCCCTCGACATCGATTTTCATCCAATGAATTTGTTTAGTCTTGTTACGATCAAAGAGCGCATCCAGTGAAATCAGGTCTACCTCAATTTCCTGACAGCGAAAGCCTCGCGATTTATGTTGCTCTGCAACAAGTGAATTTCCCGTGCTAAGACCTGTTTCCGGAAACTCAAAAAACCGAATAGAGCCGATGCCATCGCCAACTGCGTTCTGCAGAACGGCTTCATCCGGGCGGTTCTCGCGCAATCTAGAAGCGTATTCGGAGGTCGGCTCTACATGTATGCCACGCCAACCGACTTCATAGAAGCCCCGGCTTACTGAATCAATAACTGGATCCTGAGCTCCAATATCTATATAGAAGCCGCTTTCGATATGTTTCAATGCGCGCCACAGCATAGCGTCTTCAAAGTTCTGAGCGTAAGAAACGAACATCACTGCACCCTGCTAATCACAAATTTCGCATCAAGGAAATTGGTCCCTACGAAAGTATCGTGATCAGTATTTACGACGTCAAAAACCAAAGCGTTATCTTGCCATTCGTAATTTTTTTCAAGGTGGGTATCCGATGCAACCAGTGCTGGAGAAAAAGAATAGGAGCCGGGGCCTAATGAACATGTGAAATGAGTTTCGTAAACAACGATTTGTCCCGCCTCTAAATCATGAATAATCTGCTTTGTATGCCAAGTGTTGGTTCCCCAAACCAAATGACCGGTTCGATCGCGCAACATATATCCAAGAACTAGGCTTGGTATCATGGCTTTCGTCGATGCTTCCAACCGAAGCAACAAGCGTTGGCCTGCTCTAACAACACTTACCTCTGCACGGGTATCTTCATCTAAAAGTACGAGTTTCGAAATTGAAATTTCAAGGGTGCCGGAACGGGTTTTCATCCATCCGTTATCTCCACGGACTTGTTCTATTCCGCCCGACGCTTTCGCATTTTCTCTGTCAGCGATCATTGCATTGTAATAATCCACCACCTCGTCTGGTAGCCCGTCTCTAAGTACTTTACCCTTGTCCAAGAGAATGACGCGGTCGCAAAGAGCCCGAACGTCGCCGAGGCTATGCGTTACCAATATTATTGAGCTGCCTTGATCTTTAAACTGCCTGATTTTATCAAAGCTTTTGTGCTGAAAATAACTATCTCCGACCGACAAAACCTCATCGACAATAAGTACGTCCGGGCGCTTTGCCGTCGCGAGCGCAAAGGCGAGGCGAGCCTGCATGCCGCTCGAATACACACGGATTGGTTGATCGAAGAAGTCGCCAATTTCTGCGAACGTTTCGATTGATGGCATGAGTGCCCTTAGTTCATCTTGCGAAAAACCCATCAGACCACCGGCATTATAGATGTTTTGGCGGCCGCTAAACTCTGGATTGAATCCAAGACCAAGCTCAAGAATCGCGCTGATTCTGCCGTATACGGTAATGTCACCAGACGTCGGGCGCACAGTACCGGTAATCATCTTTAAGAGTGTGCTTTTTCCCGCACCGTTCTGGCCGATAAGGGCAAGGGCTTCGCCTGCCTTGACTTCAAATGACACGTCGCGAGTAGCCCAATACTCCGATACTGGCTCAATACTAGCGCCAAACCAGGTGGCAAATCGGTGCATATTGCTTTTGTATGAAGCGTAGCGTTTGCTAACACTTGAAACAATAAGGACATTTGACATTAGAGTGCATCAACCAATTCTGGACTGGCCCGGCGGAACAAAACAAAAGACGCGGTCACCGCTACAGCAACCACTACAACAGAAGGCACTAGGGCCGAGAAGTCAGGTGCCTTGTTCAGCAAAAGTGCATCTTGATAAATAGCGATGAGCCCCGTCATAGGATTAAGTTTTATATAGGATTGGACATTTTCGGGCATCGCATTTTCCACATATACGATTGGCGTCAACCAAAACCACAATTGCATAACGACTGTCATCACTTGCCCAACATCCCTGGCAAAGACATTAAGTACCCCAAGAAAAACACCCAGTCCAAATCCCATGGCGGAAATAAGTGCAATTCCGACGGGGATATAGATCCAAGCTCTACCTGGGAAATGTCCGAAAAAGAGAAATATTACGGCAATCGCCAGAAGGAGAAAGAGATGATTGATTATTGCTCCCCCCCAAACAATTACTGGTAGACAGAGCCGCGGAAAGGCAATTTTTTTCAAGGCCGACGACTGTTCGATAAAAACAGTGATACTACGATTGAGGATTTCACTGAACAATCCCCAAGCCGCCATCCCAGACAGCAAATAGATCGGGTAGGCTGCGGGGCTTTCCATGTTCGGCATCCGCGCACGCATTACCTCAGCTAGAACAATCGAAAAAATCAGTGACTGCGCAAGTGGATGCAATAGAAACCACAAACCCCCTAGATATGAGCGCGCGAAGCGGCCTTTCAGCTCCCCCCGAATTGATGATAATATGAAATAGCGATACTGCCAGAGGCTCTTCAGCACGATGAGAGACCCCGGTAATGTTTACTGTGCATTGACGCGCTCTCTCCAGTCTGACAAAACTGCTTGTATGGTCTCTTCTAGGTTAATCTGGGGCATCCATCCGAAGCATTTCAATGCTGCGCTAGCGTCTCCGCGTGCCATTTCAATTTCGATTGGCCTAACTCGATCAGGCGAGGCGACTACCTCAATGTTAAGGCCTGACAACCTCACGAGTATCTCGAGAATAGTGCGGATCTCCACAGTTTTACCTGAGGCCAGATTGAAAACCTTACCCTCTACATTGCGACCTTTACCTAAGGCCGCGAGCGCATAAGCGTTGACGACGTCGCGCACGTCGAGGAAATCTCGGTGAGCGGCAAGATTTCCCACTTCAATAACTGGTGGTTTGAGGCCAATCTCGATCCGAGCAATCTGGCTTGCAAAAGCTGGAACAACAAAAGTTTCCGCCTGGCCTGGCCCAGTGTGGTTGAACGGACGAAAACGGATTGAACGCAAACCATCGAAATGCATTTGTCCCAGAGCGATATCGGCAGCAGCCTTAGTTGCCCCATAAACAGTCATCGGTTTCAACGCGTTATTTTCAGTGACGAGAGCGGAATCCGCAAAGGCCTGCCCATACGCCTCTGAACTGCCGGCGAACACAAACCTACATTCAGGCACTTCGCTCAATACAGCAGACGCCAAATTGATCGTGCCGTGAAAATTTACATTCCATGCTTCAGTAGGATTTTTTCGGGCTTCTTGTGGAGCCGTGATCGCTGCGAGATGGACAACCGCAGTCGGGCGGAAGTCGCGCAGTACCGATACGACTGAGGAATTATGTGTCACATCTAGGTTAATATCGCACCCAGATCCGCGTCCCGCAGTCACCAACGCCAAATTGGCGTCCGCGGAAAAGTCCAACAAGACCCTCGTCAGCCAAGTGCCAACGAACCCAGATGCGCCGGTAACAAGGATCCTGTGCTGCGTTGACATCGGGAATTGCCTCTATGCAGTCTTTAAATGAGCCAGACGCTTCAAATCCGCATCGACCATCTCGACGATCATATCTTCTAAGGAAATAGTCGCCTCCCAACCGAATGCGTCTCTCGCTTTCTTGGGGTTGCCAAGGAGTACATCTACTTCCGCCGGACGAAAGAGATCCGAATCTATAACAAGATGCTCGTCTATGTTGAGACCGGCATGTTCGAATGCGATCTTGCACATGTCGCGTACAGTTGTGGTTCGGCCAGTGGCAATTACGTAGTCGTCTGCAACGTCCTGCTGCAGCATCATCCACATTGCACGAACATAATCTTTGGAATGACCCCAATCACGTTTGGCATCGATATTGCCGAGGCGTAGTTCGCTTGCTGCGCCGAGCTTGATACGTGCAACGCTGTCAGTGACCTTTCGCGTTACGAATTCAATACCGCGCAGAGGGGACTCGTGGTTAAAGAGAATTCCGCTTGAAGCGTGTAGACCAAAGCTTTCTCTATAGTTCACAGTCAGCCAATGACCATACAGCTTCGCAACGGCATAAGGGGATCGTGGGTAGAAAGGAGTTATCTCAGACTGCATCGGCTCCTGAATTAACCCATACATCTCAGACGATGACGCCTGATAAAATCGTGCATCGGGCAGTTCGAGGCGGACCGCTTCAAGCATGTTGGCGACACCGAGGCCAGTTACGTGACCAGTGAGAATTGGTTGTTGCCAAGAAGATTTGACAAACGACTGCGCACCAAGATTGTAAACCTCATCAGGCTTTATGTCACGAAGTGTGCGGATAATGCCAGACAGATCGAGCAAATTGCCGTCCACGATTCTGACATTCTTAGTGATACCGAGCCAGTCAAGGCGACTGAGGTTCACGTCTGAGCTGCTAGAACGGCGTGCAAGGCCATGAACTTCATAGCCCTTTTCCAGCAGAAGTGCTGCAAGATAGGCTCCATCCTGACCGGTGATGCCGGTCACCAATGCTGTTTTTTTCACGTTCGTCTCCGAAGTAATCCATCTACCGACAAGAGTCCTTCCGCCTTTTGAGCCTCAGGCATCTCAGGGACGGCTTAGGTGGTTTGATATGAAATTACAACAACGATATACAAATCCACAGACCAGCGACAGCGCTCGGATGTGATAGAGTGCGTAGGGCTTGGGCTGCATCACATGCTTCGAGCATCTCGTCTTCCTAGGCTTTTGCACGGCGTCGCATCATTTTTCTCCCGCGTCTAGACGAACTTCCTCTAATTCA
This sequence comes from Rhizobium sp. rho-13.1, assembly GCF_007000305.1. Classification (NCBI taxonomy): domain Bacteria; kingdom Pseudomonadati; phylum Pseudomonadota; class Alphaproteobacteria; order Hyphomicrobiales; family Rhizobiaceae; genus Rhizobium; species Rhizobium sp. rho-13.1. Next base: position 263,552 of record NZ_SCFL01000006.1, read on the forward strand.
AAGGTTCCCGAGCCACCAAAGAAAGCCCTAAATTCAATGTTTGCTGTCTCCTTATCAAGATCGAACTTCAGGGCCAGATGCTGAAGAGTGCCATTGCAGCTGGGATCGTAAGCTTGGAGCTGCACCCGTTGCAGCGCGCGAGATCCAAGCTCAGCAGTAATTTCGAACGTATTTGGTGATGCGTTATTACTACAACTATACGAATACTCTACACTATAACGTCCAGACGGCAATTTTAAGTATGGACCATACATTACAAAACCGGCATTGTCCTGTGGTGACTTGGCCACAATTGAATCTTGGTCTAGCTCTCCGGTCTGCCTGGGAACTTGTGCCAACTGGTAAACCCCCAGTGCCCAACCAACAGGTGAGAAGTCTGGAGGAAAATTTCTCGTCAGGTCTTTCAAGGCATAGCGATCGGTAATAATCTTCTGGACACGTCGCTGGAGTTCGGTGGCATCGTTATAGACAAGGACGTGAAGGCCGCCGCAGTCCGCCTGGACGGATGGAACTCCGTACATTCTAAAGATTTCGCTCTTAGGCAAGGCATCGTCGATGATGAAATTGGACACCAGCTGCTGTCCACTAGCGAGCCTATAATAGAACCACGAAAGATTGTTACCCCAGAAAAATGGAACCGGAAAGTCCGGCTCAAATTGGTTTATTTGAAATTCCCATTCTGTCATTACCGATATTTTCCTGGCCTGCCAATATTGTGCGTAGCCCGCCTGAAGCCCAAACCGTTCACGACATTCCCGCAACCCGTCCGTTATTCGCTTCCGCTCCGCAAACGGCCCCAAAGCAGATTCGGGCCGGAGGTTTAATGCCACAACTATCGCAGCCATGCTGACGGCCATCCAGAGTAGGAAGGAAATCAAAATACGCCTCCGCCAGCTAGATATAAGCAACGCGGATGCTAGAAGCCCACCCATCTGCATGCCAACCATATAACGCGAGTAGGCTGAATTTGGCGTCTGCCAGAGCAAAAGCCCTACCGACAGACCGGCACCGGTCATTAGGACGATAAAACCTTGAGCCCTACGTTGATCTATGAAATTCGCCTCGCGCTTAGGTAGTGACAGCAACAGCTTTATTCCCACGTAAAACGCAGGAATGGAGAGACTGAACATAATAATTGAGGCGATTGGGGTTCTCTTAAATAGATCGATGATTACGCCAAGTCTCGCTTTGATTGGGAAGGAGAGTGGGTCGATTGTTTGCTGTGTAAAAAGATTGTCGAGATAAATGACCAGAGCAAAGGCAAGACCAACGTTGACCGTAAAGGCAAAAGCACGCTTGACACCCTCAAGGTTCGGCGTCGCCAGCAACACGCAGAAAAAATATGGAAACGCAAAGAAGACAATGAATAGTTTGTCCGAAAATATCGCGAGCGTGCACCAGAACAAAAATACGGCACGAAGAAGTAGCGAGCGGGACTCTATCACACGCTCGTACAAGCAAAAAGAAAGCACGGCACAGGCAGCTGCTGTACCGTGGGTAATCGGCAGGAACAACTGGATCGGCATCGACGCATCGAAATGTTGCCCCGCAAATCCGGATTGCGCGACGGCCAATATCGACATCGAGAGGCCGAGAAAAATGTACCAAGCGAAGGTGGCCCTCGATACTTCCAATATCGCACGTTTCAAGACTAGTCGAGCTGCAAGAAATATAAGCGCTACATGCAGCAACAACTGCGCAACCACAGCGAGATAATTATCGGTGAATAACAAACGTAATAAAAAGAAGACAAGTGCATCAGGAAAGACATACGGCGCGCGCGGGATCATCCAGGATGTTAGGGAGAAATTTGGGTTAAAGAGGATATCATCGACCAGTGACGGAACTGCAAGCTGGTCCGAGCTAAACATGAACTCTTGCGCAAATGGCATCGAAAACACAATGAGGCCGCATAAGGCGACCGAAACAATAGAAATGCACCAGATTATTGCCGGCCTATACATGTCGAAGAACCCTTACCCCGATCCTGGCTAAGGCAAACCAAAATAGGCTAATTCCATGAAAAGATGATGGAGCATCCGAATGGCAGTTCTGACCACTATTCGGGTGCTAGCACCGGTGTTCACGTCCGCACGCCTTTTACAGCTTAAAGTTGGCGTCGACGGCGTCCTTGTAGAACATCTCGACGGTATCAAGCGAATATGCGTCGAGGTCGTAACCGACCAGCGCCAATTTTTTCAGAATGTCATTGGTGACCGTGATGATCTGACATCCGACGGCATCTGCGTGGAAAATATTGAGAAGCTCCCGTGGACTTGCCCAGATTAACTCAGCTGCCGGTGCTACTTTCAGCATTTCGACGGCAGCGGCCATTAGTGGAACTGGGTCGCGGCCAGTGTCGGCGATTCGGCCTGCAAAAACTGAGACGTAACTCGGGACATTCGGATCAAGAGCTGCCACTACATCCCGCACTTGTGTCAACGACATGATCGCGGTAACGTTCATCTTCACCTTGTTGGCGGCTAGTCTCTCTAACAATGCGTAGCAGGTTTCCCTCTTAGTGTTGGTGACTGGTATCTTAACATATACATTTTCTCCCCAACTGGCGATTTCGAGCGCCTGCTTTTCCATCTCTGCGAAGTCATCAGAAAACACTTCGAAAGATAAAGGTTTATCCGCTACTGACTTTAGAATGTCTTTGCAAAACGCAGCATAGTCGGTAATGCCCGCCTTCTTCATCAGCGTTGGGTTTGTGGTTAAGCCCTTTATGAAGGGCTTGGCATACATTTCCAGCATCCCCGCTTTGTCCGCGCCGTCGGCGAAAATTTTGACGTTGAGGTCTTCAATTTTTTTCACGTTCTCTCTCCCAATATGATTTCCGCGGCCTCTTTAAGCGACAAAACGCGGTAGTCGACGGTTAGTGGTTGTTTTTCACTGTAGCCATAATCGATCAATATGGTTTTGCAGCCCGCCCGATCGCCAGCTTCCGTATCGCGCCAGCGGTCACCGACCATAAAACTTGCGCCAAGGTCTATGTGATGAGAGGCCGCCGCCGCCAAAAGGAGGCCCGGCTTCGGCTTGCGGCAGTCACAGGCGTCTTCGCCGTCGTGATAGCAAGTGCGAAACTCGTCGATAGGCAATGCAGAGAGAAGGAAATCATTAATCTCCTCCACCGTCTCACGCGTTGCCGTGCCGCGCGCTACATCTGGTTGATTCGTGACTACGATCAACAAGTAGCCTGAAGCTTTCAGTCTTGTCAGCGATTCTTTAACCCCCGGCAAAATCTCCATCTCTGCAAGACTAGCCGGTGGAAAAGGTCTTCCGTTCCGCACAACCGCTCGGTTTACGACGCCATCTCGATCAAGAAAAATAGCCTTTGCCATTTAGCGGCCCGCCGATTCCCATTTCGTCTCGTTGGCTTTCAGCTTGGGATGAGAAACAAGCAGATGCCACACGACAGCTTGGAAAGCCTCCGAATGCGGCGTAATCGTTTCGGGATTGATTGTGGGCACCACAACGCACACATCGGCGACCTTCGCGGTGTACCCACCATCACGACCAACGACGCCGGTAATCTTGGCACCGACACTTTTCGCTAGTTTGAGTGCCTCGACTACATTAGGACTTATGTTCTTCTCAAGATTACCGCCGCCTACAGAGAGGATGAAAAGCACATCCTTGGCATTAAGTTTACTTACCTTTAGCCACTCGATGAAAATCGTCGACCAACCCTCGTCGTTAGTACGCGCTGTCAGCTCGGACACATTGTCCGTAGGTGCATAGCTTTCGATGCCAACAATCTTGCGGAAGTCATTGACGGCGTGGGAAGCGTTGCCGGCGCTTCCACCTACGCCGAGGAAGAAGATGCGCCCGCCTTCAGCCTTCACCGTGACTAGAAGATCTGTCATGCGCTCAATCGCATCAACATCCAGCTGGGCGATGATGTCAGATGCTTCCTTGAGATGCTTTGCTGCGTATGTCACTATTTTCGTCCCTCTGTAAAATAAGCTTCCGTTTCTTTTAGACCGGCATGCGAGCCAATTTCGTAGAAACGTTCAAAGACCTCGAAACCGGCCAATTGCTGCCCGATCGATAGGTTGTGATAAAGGTCGGCGAGGTCGAATACCTCGTCAGGCCAATTCGCGATTGATCGCGCCTGTAGAACACCGAGCCCGTAATCGATATGTTGCATGTCCTGCGATGGTTGGCGCTTATTGTATTCAACCAGCGCGCCATCGACATAAAGAGCGTTGCTTTTATCCCAACGATCGCCATTTTTAAGTACGGTCATGAGCGCCGCCTTGGCATTGCGGTGATAGGCCTTTTCAACCAACGTAAAATCGATTGGCAAGAATGAATCGCCGTAAAGCACGAAGAAAGCATCACCCAGGTGTGGTAGCGCCTTGCGCAAGGCGCCGCCTGTCCCCAGCAGTTTTGAGCCATCTGCGACGTAGAGGACTTCCAAGCCAAATTTTGACCCATCACCTACTGATTCTTCGATCATTTCGCCAAGGTAACCTATACATAGCACGACCTTACGGATCCCCTGAGCATGGAGGTAGGATAGCTGATGAAATATGAAAGGCTTGCCAGCGACCTCGACGAGCGCCTTAGGGATTGTCTCCGTAATGGGACGCAGCCTAGTGGCGAGACCGCCCGCGAGAATTGCAACTGTCATCGTCATGAGCTCAAAACCACCTTCGTGCCTTCGAAATCAAACCGGAAGCGAACTTCTTCAAGACCTGCATCCGCCATAGTGCGTCGTAGCTGGGTCCGGTCGCGAGCGAGAAACATGAGAAAGCCGCCACCGCCCGCGCCGACAAGCTTACCGCCGACAGCACCGTTCTTCATACCAAGGTCATACCATTCATCGATCTGAGGATTGCTCATTCCACCAGATCGACGCTTTTTGTGCTCCCAATGCTCATGCATCAACTCGCCAAACTGCGTTGTATTGCCGCTAACAAGGGCGTCACGGCTGCGATACCCGAGATCCTTCACATAGTGCAGGTTTTTGAGCATCTCTGTATCGTGTTTTTGCGACTTAACCTGCTGATCCTTGAGGATGCCGCTGGCACTACGCGAAAAACCGGTGAAGAACAGTAGCAGGTTGTCCTCAAGCGCAAACATGGTATCCATGGATAGCCCGAGCGGCTCGGCTGTGACTTTGTCATCTTTGTGAAAGGTAAAGCAAGTAATCCCGCCAACCGCCGCGATATACTGATCTTGCTTCCCGATTGGCTCTCCCAAACGGTCAATCTCGATGTGACAGGCAAGTTCTGCAAGTTCTTCCTGATGGAGATGGCGTTTGCGGTGGGTGTAAAGCGCCTTTAGGAGGGCTGTCGTGAAACTACCCGATGAGCCAAGACCGGTTCCCGCCGGAATATCCGCCAATGTTGTAATTTCAATCTGTGGAGTGTTGAAACCCATCATCTGCAAAGACTCTCGGATGATCGGGTGCTTTACGTCAGAAATCTTATCGACATGCTCAAGATGTGAATATTTAAGATAAATGCCTTCCGAGAACGGTCGCATGACTGTGACATAGACATATTTGTCGATCGCTGCGGATACAAGAAAGCCTTCGTGATCTCGATAGTAGGAAGGAAGATCCGTGCCGCCGCCACCGAGGGTGATGCGCAATGGACTACGCGCTATGATCATAACCGGACTCCTGATAGATCTTCTCAATAATCTTTAGTGCCTCGAACGCATCATTTAGCCCAGCCTCAGGGGCTCGATTCAAAGTGATGTCTTCAAAGAATTCCGCTATTTCGACCTCCCACGAATTATCCGCCATGGGGTATTCCCAAGCAGATGTTTCCGGGGGGCCCATCTGCGGCAGCATCTTGTAATAGGTCAGTTTCTCCACACCATAGCTACCACCAAGTCCGCTTATTTCCAGCTTGCCGTCGCGGCCATATATTTCCATGGAAAATAGGTTTTTCCATTCTGTACAGGAAACGTGTAGGAAGGCCGCCTTCTTATCTTCAGTTTTTAACAGCATAAAGCCGTTGTCATCGACAGGCATGTCCCAATAGTAAGTGTGCGCAAAACCGCTTGAACTTGTGAAGTCTCCAAGAAACCACCTCGACAAATCGATCAGATGTGGCCCCTGATCAATAAGCTCACCGCCGCCTGAAAGCTGGGGGTTTGCACGCCACTCCCGGTCGTAACCAAGCCGGCCACCGTGGCCGTAGCGAGCGCGGATGAACATCAGTTCGCCAAGGGCGCCGCTACCAACAATCTCTTTCGCTTTACGCAAAGCGCGGTGATAGCGATGGCTAAACCCGACATGTACCTTGACACCAGCTTCCTGAGCGGCGCACATCACAGGTAGTAGTTCTGCCGAAGTGCGGGCAGCCGGTTTTTCTACTAAAACGTGCTTGCCAGCCCGAACTGCCGCAAGAGTGATCTCAGCTAGTGAATCGTGCAGCGTGGCGATTATCACTACTTCGACGTCAGTAAGGCGGAGTAGTTCCCGCCAATCTTCAAAGAAAGCGCCATCTGCGGCTGCGGCGAGGCTTCTCGCCCGCGCTACATCCGAGTCTGCGCAGGCAATTAACTTACCGCGGGGCCCCAAAGCTCTGGCTCGCTTTTGACCAATCAGCCCGCAGCCAATAATGGCCACTGCAAAGCGCTTATCTGCCATTCACGAACCATCCTTCAGTCGCATATCGCAAGTCGATAGCCGTAACAGCGCAACACATGCAAGCGATCTTTTCATTGTGGAGTAACCAGAGATGCGTACAAGCCCAAGAAATACTGTCGCCCGGATGTCCGCCGTACTTCGTGGGGGCTATTTATCTCCCCAATCAATACCACGATCGCGCCCCGCAATACGCCTCAAGGTGTAGGCATCAGTTCGGGCCAACTCCTCCCGGTGCTCGTGCCAATTCTCCCAGTTATCCCAGATAGCACTTATCAGTTTACCAGTAATACCATCACTTTTCGCCGATGCCAGGAAAACGGCAAGATTTGCGCCAGCCTGTAACGACGTTCCGCCGGCTTCTTTCTGTTTGAGAGACTTTTCATAAAAGGCCTGACCAACTCTTTCAGGGCCCGCTTCTATAATCTCATCGAGCATCCGCGTATTAAGCGCCCCTGGGGCAATGCAATTAACGTCTATGCCGGTGCCTCGCACTTCTTCTGCGAGCGTCTCAGCAAATCGCACGATAGCCGCTTTGGAGGTTGCGTAGGCACTGATGCGAGGTAGCGGATTGGTGGCGCCGCCACCCGATAGCTGAACGATCTTGCCGTAACCGCGAGCCTTGAAATGGCCCAGTACTGCTCTTGTCATCATGACCGAACCGAAGACATTCACTTCCATGGCGCGGACCCATTCCGACCAGTCGACGTCCTCTATGTTACCCTTTGGTCCGTAAACGCCAGCATTGTTGACGAGAATATCGCAGCCACCGAGTTCCGAAAAGGCGGCCGCTGCCACGGCTTTTACATCCGCTTCCTTCGACACGTCGGCCACATGTGAGACAATCTTCTGCCCAGGTGCAAGGTTAAGATTAAGATCGGTCTCAACCTGAGAAAGCATATCCGCATTACGCGCGCAAAGCATAAGGCTCGCGCCCTCGCCGACATACGCCTTGGCAATTTCGAGACCAAGACCCTGGTTCGCGCCTGTAATAATGGCAATTCTGCCAGCCAATTGTCCGTTCAAGATAAAACCTCTATTACATTTGCTGGCTTCCGACGGCTATATATCTGACACCAAGGGCTGTCGCCTGGGAAGATAGAAAACGATTTGCGTCTATGACGACAAAAGAAGCGAGCGCAGCCGCTGACACATTGCTCAACTCTTCTTGATATTCCGGCCATTCAGTTCCTATAACCAGAATGTCAGCTTCGGCGGCGGCAGTATGGGCGACATCATGGCGCTGAACTTTACCCTTCCAATGAGGCGGCAGCTCTGTAACGGCAGGATCGTGAACGTGAAGCGTTGCGCCCTGCGATATAAGCCAATCGCACAGTTCGACTGATTGCGATCGACGCAGTGTACTGGTGCCTGGCTTGTAAGTCAGACCCCAAACAGCGACGCTGACATTACTGGAACCCTTGGCAAGACCCAGAATCTTGCGCCGCACCCAGCTCTTATGCTGATCGTTGCTCACCTTGACGGACGACAATAAGGGCGTCTCCACCTCAGAACCGCGGCTGACGTCGCCTAGATAAACGATGTCGCGTGCTAAAGTGCCCCCGGCAAATGGTCCGCCAGGCGAAAGATAGGCCTTCGGGCCGATACGCATCTCCGTTTTCAGCCCGCGTTCGACTTCCTTCGCATCGGCACCAACCATCTCGCAGATAGAGGCGATCTCGTTTGCGAAGGTTACCGAGGTTGCGAGGAACGCGTTGATCGCGTGCTTCGTCATCTCGGCTGATTCCACCCCCATCCATTCAAGCTTCTCGGTGATCGGCACCAGTGCTGCGTGCAGTTTCGCTTTCGTCACGTCGTCGCGCACACCAATGACGATGCGGTCAGGCTGGAGGAAAACTTTCAGGGCACCGCCGAGACGCAGATTTTCAGGGCAGGAAGCGAATTGGATATCTGGGCGACCCATATCAAATGCGCGCTTTTCCAATTCATGAACGGAGCCGACGGGCATCTGCGATGAAATCAGTACAATGGCGTCGGGCGCGAGCAGCGACAGGCTTGCAGTCACCCGCGCCATTACGAAATCTACGTCTGCGCAATCATCCTCATCAACAGGCGTATCGTAAGCGACCCATAAAACTTCAGCAATCGGAAGGGCCATCGCTTTATTGGTAGTGAAGGACAAGTTGCCGCTCGCCAAACCATAGGCAAGAAGATCATCGAGACCAGGCTCCAGAAGCGGTGCTTTTCCATTAGAAAGCCTGTTTACGACCGCAACCTCGTCGTCATAACCAATAACGTCGTGGCCGACCGACGCGAGACACGCGGCAGTCACGGATCCCAGATGCCAAAGACCTTGCACCGTAATACGCATGTCAGTCCCTCGCCTCGAATACCCATTCGTTTGATTTAAGGAATTCTACCGTCTTAAGGACCCCCTCTCGGATTGAATATTTCGGTTTCCAACCCAAAGCTTGAATGCGTTTGGTTTCGAGGAATATGAAGGGGTTGTCGCCGATCCAACCGCGATCGCCACCCGTATATTCAAGTACTGGATCCAAGCCGAGGCTTTCGCAAATCCAGCCGATTGAATCATTCACTTCGCAATATCCGTCGATGCCAAGATTGAAGATGTTGACCTTGCCATCTGCCCTGTCCATCGCCAAAAGCATCGCATCGATGCAGTCATGCACATGTAAGTAGGACTTGCGTTGCTTACCATTCCCAAGAACAGGCAGCCGCTGCGGGTCAGCCATCAATTTCTGATAGAAATCAAACACATGACCATGCGTATATCGTTCGCCAAGGATCGACACAAAACGGAAAATACATGCCGTAAAATTGAAGCCCTCACAATATGCGGAGATTAGCCCTTCACCAGCGGCTTTGGAGGCTCCATAAAGCGAGGTTTGAACAGGAAACGGCCCATCTTCCGGCGTTGGTACGACTGGTGCCTCACCATAAACCGAACCCGTCGACGAAAACGCAATCTTGCGGATACTGTTGGCACGCATCGCCTCCAGCACATTGTAGGTGGCGATGGTGTTTTGCTCTAAATCCTTGCGCGGGTGCTGGGTGCCGAACCGAACGTCAGCATTTGCGGCTAGATGAAATACCGCCTCGCCGCCTCTGAACGCCAAATTCAATTCGTTGGTGTCGAGCAGGTCTATTTCTGCAAGTTTAAAATTAGTATTGGTAAGCGCGCCCTCAATAAAGCGGCGCTGGCCTGTCGAAAAATTATCGACGCCAATCACCATGTTGCCATCGCGCAAGAGGCGGTCAACCAAATTGCTGCCAATAAAGCCAGCGCAACCCGTTACAACGTATGTCTTAGCCACCGTGAACCCTGCCTAGTTTGAAAACCCAGAATTTCGTCAATGCGTAGCCAATGACCAGCGTCATTGCAACCGCAAATCCTGCTCCAATATAGGTAGGATATCGGAGGTAGTCGACCAGCAAAAATACAGTAACGGCTGTCACCAGGTAATTTATAGCCACCATTATTAGGTATTTGATCAGCTGCCCCGATATGTTTCCATTGGCTACTCGAAATGTAAAAAGTTTGCTCGAAAAAAAATGAAACGTCACCGATGCAATATAAGAAATGCTAACAGGCAAAACCCCATCAAGCCCGAAAACTTCTACCAGTAAGAGTACGAGCCCGAAATAAATCATCGCGGTGGTGCCACCAACAATGACATACCGCGCCAGCTCATTAGAAAATAATCTCAATTGCCGCTTCTCTTTAACCAATACCATGTTGGAGCTGACAGCCCGACGTGCACATATTCACGGTATGCACCTCTAGCTTAACCGTAAAATATGTCGAGAGTTTTCAGATCTCAAATTGTGGGCGTTAAATAAAAATTTTATTAGGAGCGCAACCGGGCTTATTCCTTATTGAACATAACCAGTCAGCGGTTAGCGGGTGACACCACTCGGACACGTACGATTGAGAAGCTTGAGCGCAATTACCGGACCGTCCGCGTACCGCTGCCCCCCAGTCTTGCATACCACTCATCTCGATAATTTTATGAAAATGTATTTCTCTCAACATGGTCAACCGGTTGCGAGGCTGTCGCTACAATTTTTTAGAGCTGATCGCTCGTCAACACGTGTTGAAATTGGTACCTCAAACAAACCCCGTATATTATGACGCCAAATTAAGTCAAACGCGCATTTAGATGCCAGCTCTGTCAACCTCGCCTAGGTGTCGAACTAAAAGAGCAAGTCAACCGGCGCCCCCCGCATCTCCCAGCTGTCATCCACGCCCCGCTACACTGGCTTCATCGCGGTCATGGTTACGCGGATACCGAACGGCAAAGAACGACGTGAGAGGTATTTTGTCTCAATTCGCATCAATTTGGACATCAGCCAGCTGTTTTTTGTAGAGGAGGCCTGCTCGGCCACAACTTGTGGCTTTGCCCTCGCAGCAAAGAACTTATCCTTGAGCTTTACCAACGCGAATGCTGGAAAGATGATAAAGCCGAGATGTGACTTGCTGACGATACCAAAACCCGCGGCCTTCAATTTGCTCTCGAGTTCGGCACTTGTATAACGGCGAAAATGATTGAGCTGAACATCGTAAGGTCCGAACAGCGAAGGACCAGCTGGCACCTCAACAACCAACACGCCGCCGGGTGCAAGAAGTTCAAAGGCCTTCTGCATAGCCAATTCGTCGTCGCCAATATGCTCAAAAACGTTTAACATTACGATGGCATCGACAGACCGGGCTGGCAGGGGGCATTGCAGAAGGTCGAAACGTATTAGCGGAATGCTTTTCAATTCCCCCGCTAGCTTGAGAAGTGGTGCTTTAACTACATCGGCACCGATTAAAAAATTTTGTCCGGATCGGTTTCTCAAATCCTTGAGAAGGAATCCCGATGAGCAGCCAATGTCCATGATAACCGCGCCAGACTTCGGCATGTGCGTTTCGATCTGGGTTAACGCGTGGTTACGAGATGCAACATCAATTGGATGTTGATCACCGGCGGCCTCTTCGTGCAGCTGGGTCAAATCGTCAGACCAGCCCTCAAAATTTTCACTATACTCCAAAACGGGCACCGATTCAGACCCGATTGTAAACCCAGAACCGTTCCAGACCGGCTCTGCAGAGTGTCCCCGAGGGATGGGTAGTGTAAATGGGAACACGATGTGACCTCTAAAAGTTGGTTTTGCGATCAACGATATACATCGGGCGACGCTTCACTTCATCATAAATGCGGCCGACGTACTCCCCGATCAATCCCAGACCAAGAAGTTGGGTGCCGGAGAAGAAACTGATGACCAGTATAGTAGTCGATAGGCCTGGCGTGAGTTCGACGCCGATGATTTTCTGCATGACATACCATGCACCAAGCAAAAAGCTAAGCCCAGCAAGGAAAAACCCTGCAATCGACATCATGAAAAGGGGACGGGAGCTAAAGCTGATAAGGCCATTCAGGCCAATTTTGAGAGATCCTGTCAAGCGGTTGTAGTTGCCCTGCCCAGCAAACCGCTCATCCCGGTCGTATTCGATAAAACCCTGTTTGAAGCCAACGTAAGCCACGAGACCGCGCAGAAAGCCATGAGTTTCATTAAGGCTCCGAAGCTCCTCGATCACACGACGTGTCATTATACGGAAATCGCCTGTGTTACGGGGGATTTTCACATCGCTGAGCTTATTTATAACTGTATACCCAAAGTGGGATATCAATCGTTTGAACCAGGTTTCTCCCCGACGGCTGCGTCTGGTGGCATATATCACCTCGTAACCCTCGGATAGCTTGTTGTACATTTGTTCGATCAATTCCGGCTGATCCTGCAGATCAACGTCGATAACCGCACAGGTTTCACCACAGCTACTCAATATGCCTGCCATGGTAGCCGCAGGCTGACCGAAGCGCCGTGAAAAGACTAATAATTTCACTCTTGGGTTGCGATCGATTTCGCCTAAAATCACTTCTTCAGTCCGATCGGGAGAAGGATCAAGCGCAAAAATTATCTCATAGGTTTTGCCCATCCGTTCAAAAACGGCTTCTGCGCGAGCCAGGAAGGGGCGAATATTCCCCTCCTCTTTATAAACAGGAACGACCAACGATATGTGCGGCGCCATAGATACCCCCGAATGAAGTCACGCCTGTTTGACCTAAGAAGGATCTGAAATCAAGTATGCAGTCATCAAAGCTGGGATAAGCTGTCTGGTGCGATTGCTCAAGGTCTCATGCCGCGGAATATCGGCGGATGGAGTTAGCCAAGGTCACAGGCGTCAGGCCATTACCTTAATTGTTGTTGTCGATTACGGAACGCCCACGCGTTTCTATCTCTCGAAGTGCGAGTCGAAGGACTTCGACGCGCATTAACCTTGGTATACGCTCACACTTTTGATTAGCTCGAGACCACCGCTCTTCCAGTGTTCTACCACAATCCTGGGGTGCAGGCTATCTGAACGATCCATACTACAGTGGAGAAGTGCTGGGAGCCACCGAAAAATTTTGAATAACTGAACATCAGAACGCTACCGTTATTTCGCGACTGCTAGTCTTTTATCTGTCCGACAATGGCAGCGTCCGCTCCAGTTGTGCAAAAAACTAGCCGCCAGCAGTCTGGCAATGTTTCAATTCGCTGGGCCCTTTATTTTAGACGCCCCTGAAAAGAAGCTATTAGATCTTCGTACGAGCTGCAGTAACGTTGAACCATGCTCTTCGAGCCCAGTTCATTTCGATAATGCGTTAGCGCTCCCAATGCATGAGACACGACAAGATCGGGATTTTGGAGGTATGCACGCATCGCCTGCGCCAGTGCCGCCGCATCGGCGGGCGGCACCACGAACCCAGTCTCGCCGTCTTTATTTACAAAACTCGTGCCGGTACCAATCTCGCAACTGATCATAGGTTTGCCGAACATCGCCGCCTCGACAAGTGATAGTCCATAGGCTTCTGAACGCAGATGAGATGGAAACACGAAGGCCGTGCACAGCTCCAGAAGTGCGGCTTTGTCAATATCCCCTATCTGACCAAGGAAATGTACATTGGACAAGCCAGCACGCGTCGCCTGGGCTTTCAGCTCTCTGTCCATAGGTCCATCGCCAGCGACCAAAATATCGGCGTCGACATCTTTCGCCGCCTCGATCAAAGTATGTATTCCCTTATAGTAGCGAAGTACGCCCACGAACAGAAAAAACGGCCTGGGAAACCTATTTTTCCAGTCGCCTTTCACTTTCGCGGATGCGCGTGGACAATCAACATTGTCCAGACCGATGGGAATTACCTCAACTTTGTTGCGGTATCTCTGCAACACCTCGCTGCTTTGCAGATAATTGGGAGAGGTTGCCACGATACGATCGACACCCGTCAAAAAGCGGTGCATTAGCGGCTTGTAGAGCTGCAACAGTGACTTCTGCTTCACAATATCGGAATGGTAGGTGACGATCGTCGCTTTTGCCGGCGGAGTCAGCACATGGACGAGGTCCATAAACGGCCAAGGGAAATGGTAGTGCACTACATCGGCCTTCGCGGAGAGTTCTCTGAACTTCGAAATTACATCTAGCGAAAAGCCGGTAGAGGCGAACTCGAAATCTAGTTTTGCCTTGTGCGCTGTGTGACCGTCGAATTCCACCGCATTTGCGAGCGGGTTGCGGCTAAGCGATAGCACATCCGACTGTATGCCTTGCGCTAGCGCGCCTTTCGCGATGGCGTGGATGGTTCGCTCCACTCCTCCGAACGAATCCGGATAATAGGTCTTGAAGAAATGAAGAATACGCATTCACAGGGCCCCTAATAATTATAATGCCCCGATGTGGGCTTGCGCGATAGCGCGGCGTGTATATCGGGCCTTAGCCCTATCCAACACTTCTGAAACACGACCAACGTCGTCCCTGTCAAGGTAAGCTTCCGCCTGCAGACCACTAGCCTCATCTGATCAATTCAAATTTAACGCGTTCCCCCTCCTCTATCGGAAACGCTCGCAAAACGGAGCAACTGCGCCGGGCCTTTGCCCTGAAGTTTTGGTAAAGCTGCCATGGAGGCATGGGTTTCGACCCCCAAAAACACTTCTGTCAGACGCATCAGCGCGAAACACAACATAGCTCAAGATTAGTGTTAGAATAGATACTGTCCGCTGGGATGGTATAAATTCGGAGGTGCTTAGAGTGATAATCGCGGTGGAAATACACGCTGGTATTCACGGGAGTTTGGTGAGCACCGGGCACGTCAGAGAAGGTGGGGTTGCGAAGCTTCAACCTGACCGAACGGAGTACCCGATGACCGAGGATGGATTACCCCTTACCGAGCTTGCCGCGAAGAGTGGAGATTCCGATTTTCTTCCCGCTATTGCCGAAAGCGTACTGAACTGATTATAGAGGCTGAAGTCGATGGCCTGATCGGAGCTGTACGTTATGAGCGCGGGGAGAGCCGGCGCAACGGCTATGGCGACCGTACGCTCAATATGCGGCTGAAACAACAGGCCTGATCAATTGTTTCAGCGACGCGTCTGCAAAGCCGCACTCGTTTTGATGGTGGGAGCTGCGACCTCCGTTGCACCCCTCAACTCAATCAAGCTTTTTTCCTCTTTTCGGTATAGCTGGAGAGGTTGTGAGCTAGGAATTAAGAGCCTGAAATGCTAGATGCATTGCCCTTCACATCTAGCTGACGGAGCGCAATCCGTCGCTAAACGATCGCGAAGTACACAATTAAAGACACGAGGATCGAATTCATGGCAGCAAAAATCGTCCCGGTCATCATGGCCGGTGGCAAGGGAAGTCGATTGTGGCCGCTGTCGCGCGCCACGGCGCCAAAGCAGTTTATCCAGTTCGTGGGAGACCAGACACTGTTTCAGAACACCCTGTCGCGCGTTTCCGACAGGGATCTTTACGAAGCGGCCATCGTCGTCACCAATGAGGAGTTCCGTTTCCTCGTGGCCGAGCAAGCCCGCGAGCTCGGCATCGAACTTGCAGCCGTGCTGCTCGAGCCGGTTGCCCGCAACACGGCCCCCGCCGTCGCCGCCGCCGCAACGCTCGCCAACGATCTTTTCGGCAAGGACACCATCATCCAGGTTCTGGCCTCCGACCACGAGATCACGGCAGACGCCACCTATTTCGATTGCATCCGCATCGCCCGTGCCACGGCGGCGGAAGGCAAGCTGGTCACCTTCGGCATCACCCCGACCGAGCCTGCCACCGGCTACGGTTATATCGAAGTCGGAAAGTCGCTGGCCTCTGGCGCCCATGCGGTCAAACGCTTCATCGAGAAGCCACCCGTCGACAAGGCCGAGGCGATGCTCGCTGCCGGCGGCTTCTACTGGAACTCCGGCATCTTCGTTTTCCCGGTGACGCCACTGCTGGCGGAGCTGAACGAATTTGCACCGGCCGTGGTCAAGGCAGCCAAGGAAGCCCTTGCCAAGGGCGTTCGCGATCTCGACTTCACCCGTCTCGACAGCGAGGCCTTTTCCAAGAGCCCCGACATATCCATCGACTATGCCGTTATGGAAAAAACGTCGAATGCCGCCGTTGTCCCCTCGTCCTTCCTGTGGTCGGACCTCGGCAGCTGGGATTCGGTTTGGAAGGTCGGCAAGCAGG